>NZ_DAIRVN010000060.1:0-30329 GCF_036802785.1 Pararhodobacter sp. | reverse complement strand
TGCCCCCCACGGCGCGTTCCGCGCCTCCCCCCGGGATATTTGTGAACAGATGAAGAGGAGGCCTGCCACCTCCCTTCATCTTGCCGGAAATACGTTGGGGGGTGAGCGGCGTCTCGGGGGCCTTCCAGTGGAAGGCCCCAGCCGCGAACGCCGAGCCCGTGGCGAGGCCGGAGAATTGGCCGCAGGCCAAGAGGGGGGCAACGCCCCCCTTCTTCCTTCCCCGCGCGAATCTGTCAGGCGTTGAACAGGAAGTGCAGAACGTCGCCGTCCTTGACCAGATAGGTTTTGCCTTCGACCCGCAGCTTGCCCGCCTCACGCGCACGGGCTTCGCCGTTGCAGGCCACATAATCATCATAGGCGACCGTTTCGGCGCGGATGAAACCGCGCTCGAAATCGCCATGGATCACGCCTGCGGCCTGCGGTGCCAGAGTGCCTTGCGCGATGGTCCAGGCGCGGGCCTCTTTGGGGCCGACGGTGAAATAGGTCTGCAGGCCCAGAAGTTCATAGCCCGCGCGGATCAGCCGGTCGAGGCCGGGTTCATCCAGCCCCATCTCGCTCAGAAACATCTCGGACTCGTCGGGAGCCAGCTGCGCAAGTTCTTCCTCGATCCGCGCCGAAATCACCACATGCGCCGCGCCCTGCGCCGCCGCCATCTCTGCCACCCGGGCTGACTGGCTGTTGCCGCCGGCCGCCGATGCCTCTTCGACATTGCACACGAACAGCACCGGCTTGGCGGTCAGAAGCTGCAACAGATCCCAGCTGCGGCGATCATCGGCGTCAATGGGCACGGTGCGCGCCGGTTTGCCGTCATTGAGCGCGGTCTGCGCCAGCCGCAACAGGCGGTCCTGCTGCACCGCCTCCTTGTCGCCGCCCTTGATCTTGCGCGCCAGATTGGCCAGCCGCCGTTCCACCGATTCCAGATCAGAGATCATCAGCTCGGTTTCAATGGTCTCGGCATCCGCGATCGGATCGATCCGGCCCTCGACATGGGTGATGTCGCCATCCTCAAAGCAGCGCAGCACATGGGCGATGGCGTCAACCTCGCGGATATTGGCCAGAAACTGGTTGCCCAGCCCCTCGCCCTTTGACGCGCCGCGCACCAGACCGGCGATATCCACGAAGGTGATCCGCGTCGGAATGATCGCCTTGGACCCCGCGATCTGCGCCAGCTTGTCCAGCCGCGCATCGGGCACCGCCACCTCGCCCACATTGGGCTCGATGGTGCAGAACGGGAAATTGGCCGCCTGCGCGGCGGCGGTGCGCGTCAGCGCATTGAAGAGCGTCGACTTGCCGACATTCGGCAAACCCACGATACCCATCTTGAAACCCATCGCACCCTCCGGACCTTGGCTGGCCGCTTCTAGGCGTTGGCGCGGGCAGGATCAAGCGTGGTGGCGCGCCCGGATGGCGTGAGTGCCGGCTGCGGGCAAAGCATCATTGATTTTTCCGCCCGCGCCGTGCAAACCGCTGGCGACAGACAGGGAATGCAGCATGACCAGAATCGACGCCACCTTTGCCCGCCTCCGCACCGAGCGCCGCAAGGCCTTTGTCTCGTATATCATGGGCGGCGACCCGGATTTTGAGACGTCGCTGGCCGTCATGCAGGGCCTGCCGGGCGCGGGTGTCGATATCATCGAGCTGGGTGTGCCCTTTACCGACCCGATGGCGGACGGCCCCACCATCCAGTTGGCCGGGCAGCGCGCGCTCGCTGGCGGCATGACGCTGGAGCGCACGCTGGAGATGGTGCGCCGCTTCCGTGCAGACGATGACACCACGCCGATCGTGCTGATGGGCTATTACAATCCGATCTATAACCGGGGCGTCGAGCGGTTTCTGCTTGATGCCGGGGCGGCCGGGGTGGACGGGTTGATTGTTGTCGATCTGCCGCCCGAAGAGGATGACGAGCTGTGCCTTCCCGCGCAGGCGGCGGGGCTGAACTTCATCCGGCTGGCCACGCCCACGACCGACGACAAGCGCCTGCCGGTGGTGCTGAAAAACACCTCGGGCTTTGTGTATTACGTCTCGATCACCGGGATCACCGGGGCGGCGGCGGCGCAGGCGGGCGATGTGGCGCCAGAGGTGGCGCGGATCAAGGCGGCGACTGATCTGCCGGTGATCGTGGGCTTCGGCATTTCAACCCCCGAAACCGCACAGGCAATCGCCGGGGTGGCCGATGGCTGTGTTGTGGGTTCGGCCATTGTCAGCCAGATTGCGGCGGGCAAGCCGGTGGCAGAGGTTCTGGCCTTTGTGGCCGGGCTGGCGGACGGCGCGCACCGGGGATGAGCTGCGCTCCTCAGCCACCCGCGTTCCGGCCGTGCGGGCTTTCTTGACAAACCGCAAGATCGGCAATACCCACCGCTCTGTCGAGAAGATTTCAGGCCGGTCAGGTTATTCCGGCCCGCGCATCCCTGCGCGATCCAGTCGTGCTGCGGCTCATGGCCACGGTGCGAACCCACGGCACCAACCCTGAATGTGGCTGGTGCTGTGACGTGCGCGGGTTTTCCGTTCACTCAAGCACCCCCGCCTGAGAGAGCACGATGACCGACAAGAAAACCCTGCTGCTTGCGCAGCTTCTCATCACCCTGATGATGGCCGCGACGATGTCCGGCATCATGTCGCTGATTGCCATGGGGCCGAGCCTGATGTGGCTTTCGGCCTGGCCGAAACAGTTTCTGATCGCCTTTCCGATTGCTTTTGTCCTGAGCCTGATTGCCTCCAGGCTGGCCTTCGGCATCGCCCACCGGCTGCGCCCCCGTAATAACCCCTGACCGCGAGGGGTTGCTGCCACCGTGCCGGGGCGGCGTTTTGGGGCTTCCTCCCCTGCCCGGATGCTGTATTGCGTCGGCGATGGTGGAGGAACCGCCACGGCCGGAGCGGGAGTTAATGTCGGTTCCGGGCCTGATCTGAACTTGGAAAACGGTTGCGACGGCCCATATGATATCCATGCTTTCGCGTCGGCTCAGATCTTCCTGGCATCATGTCAGATACTTGCCCCTGCTTTCTGCGCTGACCGTTACCCGGTGGCGCAGCTTCGAGGCGCGCTCACGCAATCTGGGCACCGCCGTCGGGCTGGTGATGCGCTGGTTTCCCCTTGCCCGGCGCAAATTTACACGTGAGGTGCGGCGCGTCTTTCCCGATATGTCGCGCACCGACCGGGCAAGGCTGAGCGGCAACATGGGCCGCCAGATGGGCCAGACCCTGTTCGAGATCTATCATTGCGCCGAATTTCAGGCCCAGCAGGACAAGTTCACGGTTTCTGGCCCCGGCCTTGCGGCGCTGGAGGCCGCCAAGGCGGCGGGAAAGGGCGCGATCATCGTCTCGGGCCATTTCGGCCAGTGGGAGGCCGTGCGCGCG
Source organism: Pararhodobacter sp. (assembly GCF_036802785.1). Classification (GTDB taxonomy): domain Bacteria; phylum Pseudomonadota; class Alphaproteobacteria; order Rhodobacterales; family Rhodobacteraceae; genus Pararhodobacter. The sequence goes on along the minus strand of NZ_DAIRVN010000060.1, from coordinate 26,975 downwards.
GTGCTGAAGGCGCGCGGCATGGAAACCGGCGCGGTCTACCGCCCGCAGTCCAACCGCCATTATCAGCGCCGCCTGCTCGCCGGGATCGAGGCGGGCGGCAAGCCGATTCTGGAAACCGGGGCGATCGGCACCAAGGCGCTGGTGCGTCATCTGCGCAGCGGCGGCTTCATCGCGATCCTTCTGGATGAGAAATACACCGGCGGCGAGCGGCTGCCCTTTCTGGGGCACCCGGCGCTGACCTCGGTCTCGGCGGCGCAGCTTGCGCTGAAATACGGGCTGCCGATGGTCCCCGCCTACGGCATCCGCACCGGGGATGGCAGCCGGTTCGATGTGGTGTTCGAAGAGGCGATTGCCCATACCGACAGCCACAGCATGACGCTGGCGTTCAATGATTCCCTCTCGGCGCGCATTCTGGCCAATCCTGACCAGTGGTACTGGCTGCTGGACCGCTGGAAAGGCGCCTGAAGGCAATGCCGGCATGGCAATGGCCCGGCTCACAGGAACCGGGCCACCAACGTGTTGACCGAACCAGCCGGAGCAAACCCCGGCAGAAAGCGTCAGCGGACGATATGCACCACCCGGCGCTCGGTGGGGTCAACGATCACCGGCACGCCGTTGACATAGGCGTAATGGTATTCGCTTTCCGGCACCGGCTGCAGGATCACACCTTCGGGCAGGCCTGAACCGACGACTACCTCACCATCAAGATAGACAGGCTGCACCGGATTTTCGCGCACATAGGTCACGGTCGTCTCGGTCGGTGTGGCAAAACCGCCCGCGCTCATCCCGGCCACGGCACCGACTGCGGCGCCAAAGGGCCCCGCCACAAGCGCGCCGACAACGGCCCCGACGGTGCCGCCGGCAACGACATTGGCCTCGCTGTCACCGCGATGCTCCACCACAGTAACAACCGTACGGGCCTCAGGGGCGGTCAGGGCAACCGGCTCGGATTCAATCTCGGTTTCCAGATAGGCGCCATAGGCCCAGCCCTGGGTGCCGTCCAGCGTGACCTCGCACCAGCTGTCGGTATCCAGACAGCCCGTGACATCGACACTTTCGCCCGCCCCGATCACGCCGAGGATATCATGCATCGGGCCCGGACCTGCGCGCAGGTTCAGGTCGGCGCTGGCAGTGGCGGTCGTCTGAGCCATCGCCGTGGTCGCCAGAAGGCTTGCCGCGACAGCGCCGCAAAAGAGGGTTTTGACATTCATAAGCGTATCCTTTCCAGTTACCGTCGTCCGGGCAGTTGCATCGCAGGCAGTTGCACGGGGGCCGGTTTCGTGGATAGACAACGTTCGCGCGCCCTATCCGTTCCGCAGCGATCGCGTGGAAGGGGTGCGCTTGCCCGCAATCAGGGCGTCTGGTAAGGAAACCTTACCAATCGCCGGAGGAATGCCATGCCCGTGATTACCTGTATCGAAGACCTGCGCCGCATTTACGCCCGGCGCGCCCCGCGCATGTTCTACGATTACGCCGAATCCGGTAGCTGGACCGAGCAGACCTTCCGCGAAAACACCACTGATTTCAGCAAGCTGCGCATGCGCCAGCGGGTGGCGGTGGATATGACCAACCGCTCCACCCGCTCGACGATGATCGGCGAAGAGGTGGCGATGCCGGTCGCGCTGGCGCCGGTGGGTCTGACCGGCATGCAGCATGCCGATGGCGAAATTCTGGCGGCGCGCGCCGCCGAGCGCTTTGGCGTGCCCTTCACCCTTTCCACCATGTCGATCTGTTCGATCGAAGATGTGGCAGCGCATACCACCAAGCCCTTCTGGTTCCAGCTCTATGTGATGAAGGATGAGGATTTCGTGCGCCGTATCATCGGGCGCGCCAAGGCCGCTGGCTGCTCGGCGCTGGTGCTGACGCTGGATCTGCAGATCCTAGGCCAGCGCCACAAGGATCTGAAGAACGGCCTTTCCGCCCCACCCAAGCTGACACTGCCCACCATGATCAACCTCGCGACAAAATGGCGCTGGGGAATGGGCATGCTGGGCACGAAGCGGCGGTTCTTCGGCAATATCGTCGGCCATGCGACGGGGGTTGGCGACACCTCCTCGCTGGCCAGCTGGACGGCCGAGCAGTTCGACCCGCAGCTGGACTGGGGAAAGGTCGAAAAGCTGCGCGACCTGTGGGGCGGCAAGCTGATCCTGAAAGGTATCCTTGACGCCGAGGATGCGAAAATGGCGCTGCGCGTAGGGGCCGATGCCATCGTGGTGTCAAACCATGGCGGGCGACAGCTGGACGGCGCGATGAGCGCGATCCGCATGCTGCCCTCGATCATGGAGGCGGTGGGCGACAAGGTGGAAGTGCATCTGGACAGCGGCATCCGCTCAGGCCAGGACGTGCTCAAGGCCCTGTCGCTGGGTGCGCGCGGCACCTATATCGGGCGCGCCTACATCTACGGGCTGGGCGCGATGGGCGAAGCGGGGGTAACCCGCGCGCTGGAGGTCATCCACCGCGAGCTTGATGTGAGCATGGCCTTGTGCGGCGAGCGGGATGTGCACAATCTGGGGCGCCACAACCTGATCATGCCACAGGGCTACGATGACCCGACGACTGTGATCTGAGCGGGCCCCGTGCGCGCAAGGGGCGCGGCCCTCACGGGCGGCTCCTTGCCGGCGCTGCCGCATTAGCGGTTCCGCCGCGCGCCGGGATTTGGTAGTCAGGCCAGAAAGTCAACACACCGGAGCAAGCATGGCACAGGCGCAACCGACAGAGCGGGTTCAGTATATCGTCGAAGGCGGACACCGGCTTCAGGGCGAGATCGAACCGAGCGGAAACAAGAATGCAGCCCTGCCCATCGTCGCGGCCGCCCTGCTGACCGACCAGCGTGTCGAGCTGCATAACGTTCCCCGCATCCGCGATATCGAGGCCCTTGTCGAACTGATCCAGTCGGTCGGCGCCGAGGCCAACTGGCTGGGCCGCAACACCCTGGAGATCACCGCGCGCCACCTGCGCCCGGCCGATCTTGACCCTGACCTCTGCGCGCGCATCCGCGCCTCGATCCTGCTGGCCGGGCCCATGCTGGCACGCTGCGGCGAAGTGACCCTGCCGCCGCCGGGCGGTGATGTGATCGGGCGGCGGCGGGTGGATACCCATTTCCTCGCGCTCCAGCAACTGGGTGCGACAATCGAGGTGAACAGCGCCTACCATTTCCACGCGCCTGCGCTGATCGGTGCCGATGTCTTTCTTGATGAACCCTCGGTCACGGCCACCGAAAACGCCCTATGCGCTGCTGTCTGCGCCAAGGGCACCACGATCCTGCGCAACTGCGCGTCCGAGCCGCATGTGCAGGATCTGGCGCGCTTCCTGACCGCGATGGGCGCGCAGATCGACGGGGTCGGCACCAATACCATGACCATCCACGGCGGGCGCCCGCTGGGCGGCTGCACCCATCGCATCGGCCCCGATCATATCGAGGTGGGCTCGCTGATCGGGCTGGCGGCGGTCACGCGCTCGGCGCTGACCATCCGCAATGCCGGCACCGAGCATCTGCGCTCAACCCTGATGAATTTTGAGCGTCTTGGCATCACCTGCCGGATCGAGGGCGACGACCTGATCGTTCCCGCCGAACAATCGCTGAAAATCCAGCCCGATTTCGGCGGGCATATCCCCAAGATCGAAGACCAACCCTGGCCCGCCTTCCCGGCTGACACGCTCTCCATCGCCATCGTCACCGCCACCCAATGCGAGGGCGTGGTGCTGATGTTCGAGAAAATGTTCGAGAGCCGGATGTTCTTCGTGGACAAGCTGATCGCCATGGGCGCGCGCATCGTTCTGTGCGATCCGCATCGCGCCATCGTTGCCGGGCCGTCGAAACTGCGTGGCGCGCGGCTGGAAAGCCCCGATATCCGCGCCGGTATGGCGATGCTGATCGCGGCGATGTGCGCCGAGGGCACCAGCATCATCAACAACGCCCAGCAGATCGAACGCGGCTATGAGCGTATCGACGAGCGGCTGAACGCCCTTGGCGCCCGCATCACCCGGGTTCCCGCGCGCGGCTGAGGCAGCTCCGGCAAAGACCCCGCCCGTCTCCGCCCCCCGGTCCGGCAGGGGGCTGACCGCCCCCATTCACCTGTTCAGAAATATCCTGCGGGGGTGAGGCGCGCAGCGCCGAGGGGGCGCAAAGCCCCCTGCCCGGCCTCCACTCACACCCCCGGCTACCCCCCCAAATCACCCCAGCGCCGTCATCCAGAACCAGGCCGAGAAGGCGCAGGCCACCGTGCCGATCAGCACACTGGAAGCCGCCACCCGGCGGGCGCGGCCATACATATTGGCAAAGAGATAGGCATTCACCCCCGGCGCCATCGCCGCCGTCACCACCGCCGAGCGGAACTGCGCCTCGCTCAGCGCCAGCCCGCGCCCCATCCCCCAGACAATCGCCGGATGAACCACCAGCGACACCGCGCAGGCATAGACGATCAGGCGCAGATCACCCTCAGGCCGGTAGCGGTACAGCACCCCGCCCAGCCCGAACAGCGCCGCCGGAAGGCCCGCCCGTGCGATCAGCTCCAGCGCCTGCCAGGCCGCACCCGGCAGCGGCAGCCCGGTCAGGTTGGCCGCCGCCCCCAGCGAGATGCCGATGACCAGCGGGTTGCTCGCCATCCCCAGCGCCACCCGCCCCAGCGTTGCGCCAATCCCCTGCCCCTTGGCCCGCACCGCCTCCATCGCGGTGATGCCGATCAGAAAGCAGATCGGCGAATGCAACGCGATGATGGCGAAATTCGCGGCCAGCGCTTCAGGGCCATAAGCGCGCTCGGTGATCGGCAGGCCCAGTAGCAGCGAGTTCGAGAAGAGGCAGACAAACCCCACCGCAATCGCATCCTCCCAGCCGCGCCCGAACAGATACCGCGCGCCCAGCAGGCCCAGCACAAAACCCGTCACCGCGCCGGTGTAGAAGCTCACCAGCAGCCGCCAGTCAAATTCCTGCCCCAGATCAAGCCTTGAGATGGCCAGAAAGAGCAGGCAGGGAATGGCGAAATTCTGCGAGAATTTCATCATGCCGTCGACCGTGCCCTCGGACATCCAGCCGCGCCAGGTCACGCCATAGCCGAAGGCGACCACCAGAAAGACCGGCAGGATGACATCGACAAGTGCCTGCATCGCCTAACGCCGCCTTCGGGGGGCGACACGCCACCCGGCGCCGGACGAGCCCTCAATGGGGTCGGCCGGCGCGCGCCCGGGGGCGTTCACAGCTCAAACTCCAGCACCATACCGTCATGGGCCGGGGTGATATCCTCCGGCGTCTCCGCCGCAAGGGTCGCATAATCAAGATCGACATGCATATTGGTCAGCACCGCGTGCCGGGGGCGGGCGCGCGCGATCCAGCCCAGTGTCATGTCCAGATGGGCGTGGGTCGGATGCGGGCGGCGGCGCAGGGCGTCGACAATCCAGCATTCCAGCCCTTCCAGAACCGACCAGCTTTCTTCCGGGATGTGCACCGCATCGGGCAGATAGGCCATATCCCCCACCCGGAAGCCCAGCGTATCCATCGAGCCGTGATCGGCGGCAAAGGGCGTCAGCGCGATCGGCCCGCCGGGGCCGTCTATGCTGAACGACCCCTCGATCGTGAACAGATCCAGTATCGGCGGATAGGGTGAGCCCGCAGGCTGCATGAAGGCATAGCCGAAGCGCGACATCAGCGCCTCCTGCGTGGGGCCGTCCGCCCAGACCGCCAGCCGCTTGCGGGTGTTGAAAACGATCATCCGCAGATCGTCGATGCCATGCACATGATCGGCATGGCTATGGGTATAGACCACCGCATCCAGCGCCCCCACGCCTGCATCCAGCAGCTGCTCGCGCATATCCGGCGAGGTGTCGATCAGCACGCGCGTGACGCCTGCATCGCTGATCCGCTCCAGCAGAAGCGAGCACCGCCTGCGCCGGTTGCGCGGGTTGGCAGGGTCGCATTCGCCCCATTCGCCGCCCAGCCTCGGCACCCCGCCGGAGGAGCCGCAGCCCAGGATTGTCGCGCGCAGCCGGGCCATCACGCAGCCGCCCGGTAAGTGGCAGCGCGGGTAAACAGCCGGTCGAAATTGGCGCTGGTCTGGCGCGCGAAATCCTCATAGCTCAGCCCCCACAGGGGCGCGATGGCGCGGGCGGTATGGGCGGTATAGGCCGGCTCATTGCGCCTGCCGCGATAGGGCGGCGGGGCCAGATAGGGCGCATCGGTCTCCACCAGAATGCGCTCCACGGGCGCTGCGGCAAAGATATCGCGCAGGGCCGTTGAACGCGGAAAGGCCGCAATCCCCGAGGCTGACAGATAAAACCCCAGATCCAGCGCCACCTGCGCCAGTTCCGGCCCCGAGGAATAGCAATGCATCACGCAGCCGAAGGCACCCTCGCCATGCGCCTGCGTCAGGATGCGCGCCATATCCTCATCGGCATCACGGGCATGGATGATCAGCGGCAGCCCGGATTGCCGTGCAGCCTCGATATGAATGGCCAGCGACTCGCGCTGCAGCGCGGCGCTCTCGCTTGTGTAGTGGTAATCCAGCCCCGATTCGCCGATGCCCACGCATTTCGGATGCGCGGCCAGCGCCAGCAGTTCCTCAAGCGTCGCCATGGGTTCATCCGCCACGCTCATCGGATGGGTGCCGGTGCTGAAAAAGACGCCTGCATGCGCCTCGGCAATGGCGCGGATCTCCGGCAGCTTGCGCAAACGGGTGCAGATGGAGACCATCCGCGTAACCCCGGCGTCGCGGGCGCGGGTGATCACGGCGTCAAGCTCGCCCTCGAAATCCGGAAAATCCAGATGCGTATGGCTGTCCACGATCTGCGGCGGGGTCGTCTCTGACGTCATCACAGGCCTCATCTGGCCAGCGTTCTGGCCGCGTTTTCCATCCGCAGGAACATATCGAGCACCAGCGCGGCGGGGTCAAGGTTCACCGCCCGCCCCTGCCGCGCCCGCGCGCCCAGATCGGCGGCAAGCTCCGCCCAGCCGCGTGCCGCCGCCGCATCGGGTGCCAGCCGGGCAATCAGCGCAGCCTCGCCCTTTGCGGCCTCGGGCAGCGGGCGGCCACTGGCCCCCGCTCGCGCCACGCGCGCCATTGCCATATCCACCAGCCGCACCAGCAGATCGAACCGCGCCTCATTGCCGCGCCCGGCCACACTGTCGGACAACGCGCGCAGGCGGGGCCGGTCCATCGCGGGCAACCCGGCCATCAGCGCCATAAGCTGGACATAAAGCGCCAGCCCGTCCTCGGCAAGAATGCGGATCGCCTCGCCGACCGAGCCGCCTGAAAGCTCTGCCAGTGCGGTGCCATCGGCCCCGGCCTCCCCCTCCCCCAATGCCTGCGCAAGCGCCGCCGCCATATCCGTGGCCCCCAGCGCGCCAAGCCGCAATTCGCGGCAACGCGAGCGGATGGTGGGCAAAAGGCGCGAGGGCTGATGCGCGATCAGAAGCAGAACGGCGCCCGAAGGCGGCTCCTCCAGCAGTTTCAGAAGGGCATTAGCCGCGTTCGGGTTCATCTCGTCGGCGGCATCGACGATGACGACGCGCCGCCCGCCCTCGGTCGCGCTCATGCCGAAGAAATCATTCAGCGCGCGCACATCCTCCACGGCGATCACCTGCCGCATCCGGCCCTGATCGTTGATGCTGCGCCGGATCAGCTTGAGACCGGGGTCAGACAACGCCAGTACCCGGCGCGCGACCGGATGATCGGGTGCGATCTCCAGATCGGCGGGCGGGGGCGGGGCGCCAAACATGCCGCCCGCGTCAGGTGGCCGGGCAAGCAGAAAACGCGCGATGCGCCATGCAAGCGTGGCCTTGCCGACGCCGCGCGGGCCGGTGATCAGCCAGCCGTGATGCATCCGGCCAGAAGTGAACGCCTCCAGAAACGCCGCCTCGGCGACCTGCTGGCCGAACAGGCGCAGGGTCTCACGCGGATGCGGCGCACCGTCAACGCGGTCCGGCTCCGGCGTGGCGGGGTCGGTGGTGGCGGTTTTAGCCATTGGGCATGCCTTCCAGAAAGGCGCGGGCCTTCGCCAGCACCCCGGCCGCAACGGCGGCAACGGGGCGGTTGCCGTCGATCAGGCAGACCCGCGCAGGAAACTCGCGGGCCAGCGCCAGAAAACCGGCGCGCAGGGTCTCCTGAAACCCCAGCCCGAGCGATTCGAAACGATCTTCGGCATGATCGCGCGCCAGCCCGCGGCGCAGCGCCTCGGCGGGGTCCATGTCGATCACGAAAGTCAGATCCGGCTCCAAAGCAATCATACTGGTGTGCAGCAGGTCCACCTTCTCCCGAAGCGACGCCCGCGCGGCGCCCTGATACACACGGGTCGAATCGGCGAAACGGTCCGACACGATCACCGCACCGGCCTCCAGCGCGGGCCGGATGGTCTTTTCAACATGATCGCGCCGCGCGGCTGTGAACAGCAGTATCTCGGTCTCGGGCGACCAGCGCCCGGCATCGCCCTCCACCAGAAGCCGGCGGATCTCCTCGGCGCCGGGTGAGCCACCCGGCTCACGGGTCAACGCGGCACCCAGACTGTCAGCCAGCAGCCGCGCCTGGGTGGACTTGCCCGATCCGTCAATCCCCTCGAAAGTGATGAAAACACCCTGCCGCGCGCTCATGCCTGGCTGCTCCGCGCTGTGACAGCGTCGCAGGGGGGCCGTCCGCCCCCCTCTGGGCCTGCGGCCCATTCACCCCCCGAGGATATTTTTGAACAGATGAAGTCATGGCGGAGCCGCCCTGCCCCGAACCAACGGGACAGGGAAGCTTCACCTGTTGCGGTCATCGGCGTCCCCGCCTGTACCGCCAGAGCATCATTGCCACACAAGGTTAACAATCCGTTGCTTCATCTGTTCAAAAATATCCTCGGGGGGAGCCGCCGCGCAGCGGGGGCGTGGGGGGCAGACAGCCCCCCTTCCGCAATCACCACAAGCGCCGTCGCCAGCCCGTTGTTTCACTGGATCATCAGGCCCAGATGTCCTGCAAGAACGATCGCGGCGCTGCGCATCCGCGGGACGAAGCCCCCTTCGGCCACGGCCCGCCCGGCCACAAGCGGCAGTTCGAAATCCGGCATCCCGGGGACCGAGACGATCAGCCGCGCCAGTTCCTGCCCCTCGGCAATCGGCGCCGCCACCGGCCCGTCATAGACCACCCGCGCGGTGATCTGGTCTTCCGTGAAGACCGGCACGAGAATGTCATGATCGCGCGGCGCCGTCAGCGGCACGGTGTTTTCCGCGCCCATCCAGACCGCGGCCTCGGCGAGCACCTGTCCTTCGTTGACCACGCGGTGTTCGGCGAATTGCCGGAAGGACCAGTTGATGATGCGCTCGGCCTCTTCCAGCCGCGCGCGTTCGCTGTCGAGGCCGGAGAAGACAAAGATCACCCGCCGGTCGCCCTGTACCGCAGAGCCGGTCAGCGCATAGCCTGCCTCATTGGTATGTCCGGTTTTGAGCCCGTCCAGTCCCAGCCCTGCCCCCAGCAGGGGCACCCGGTTGGGCTGGGTAATGTTGTTCCAGGTAAACTCGCGCTCCGCGAGATAGTGGTAATATTCGCCATGCTCTTCCAGCATGTGTCGCGCGAGGATGGCCAGATCGCGCAGGCTCATCCGGTGTTCCGGGTGCGGCCAGCCCGAGGCGTTCATCAGGTTGGTATTCTCCATGCCCAACTGCTGCGCGCGTGCGGTCGCAAGGCGGGCGAAGGCTTCCTCGCTGCCGGCCAGCCCTTCGGCCACCGCCACCGTGGCGTCATTGCCGGACAGCACCGCGATACCACGGATCAGGTCTTCGGCCGTGGGCCGGTGGCGGGTCTCCAGAAACATCCGCGAGCCGCCCATTCCATGCGCACGCTCCGAGACAGTAAAGGTGGTGTCCAGCTGCACCCTGCCATCCTCGATCGCCTCGAACAGCATGTTCAGCGTCATCAGTTTGGACATCGAGGCCGGAGGCAGCGGTACATCGGCGTTCTGGTCCACCAGAATCTGGCCGGTGTTATAGTCCATCACCAGCACATTCGGCGCCAACCCCTCATAGGCGACCTGCGCCTGTGCGCTGAGCACGGAAAGCCCAAGGGCGGCGACGGAAACAAGCGCGCGAAGGCGGATCAGGGACATGGGGCAGCTCCGTTGCAATCAGGCGGGCGGCGCGCGATGCGCCGCCCGTGTCAGGTGCCAATCTGCCCCAGACGGGGCAGGAATTCAAACCCGCTCAGCGCACAACTGCGTAAGCATCGGTAAAGCCCATGGTGCGCACGCGTTCCAGCATCTGTCCGCGCGCGGCCGCATCGCTTGCCGGGCCGACGACGACACGCCAGAATTCCCGGTCATTCGCGCGCCCGCGCCGGATCTCGGCGCCCAGCCCGGCGGCCTGCATCTGGCTGCGGGCATTGGTGGCGTTGCTCTCGACACTGAAGATGCCGATCTGCACGAAAGGCCGCTCCAGCGTGCTGATCACGGAGACGGAGGCGGTTGCAGGCGGGGGCGCGGCGGCTGCGGCGGGTTCGTCCGGAAGCGGGATCAATGCCGCACCGGGAGAGGCAGCGACGACGGGCGCGGCCTCGGGCTGACGGCGACTGAAGAGGCCCAGCAGGCCGCGCTGCTCACGCGGTTCGGGCTGCGCCTGCGGCTCCTGCGCGGCGGCAAAGGCCGTTTGCTGCACCCCGGCAAGGGTGCCCTCTGCCGGGGCCAGCGCAGTTTGGGCAATGGCCTGTGTCTGCGTCGTTGTCTGGGCCTGCCGGTCGGTGCCACCGCCGAAAAGCCCGGCGAGAAAGCCCTGACGCGGCGGCTCTTGGCCAGTATCAATGGTGATCATATCGACCTGACCGGCGGGCGTGCCGGGATGGGCCGCGATGCCGGAGGGGGCGGCTGTTTCCGCCTGCGCGGTGGCACGGGCAGGCTCCATCTCGATCTGTTCAAGGCGCAGCGCCACAACACTGATCGTGGAGGGCGCGCCGGGCAGGATGCCGAGGGCATTCGCCGCCTCGGAAGAAATCTGGAACCGTGGGCCCGGGTTCTCGCGCTCGCGCCGGAACAGCGCGCCGATCACGCTCTCGCCGCTCTGGGCGTTGCGGATCAGCACACGCTCGGGGCTGTCCGCCCCCGGATGCGCCACCCAGACACCGCCCAGCGAAGGGCGGCCATCCCAGAGGCCGGTCTCTTCCATGCTGAAAACCTCTGGCACCTCGACATCGCGCTCAACCGCGCGGCCCTGCGCCACCATGTCCAACCCGGTTCCCGCCCGGCTGGCACCCGTGCCACCATTCGGCGCGCTCAGGGTACAACCGCCCAGCACCATGCCCAACATCATTCCCGGTGCCAGCGCCAGCACCAGTCCCGCACGCAAGGAAATGCCCTTGTTTACTGCTCTTGCCATTCTGCCCTCGCTGCCGGTTTCGCGCGCCCTGTCAGCGCACCGGCTTTTTCTGCCTGCCCCGGGGTGACGAACCGTCCCCGCGAAGCAGAATTTTGATGCAGTGTAGCGTTTCGCATTCGTCAAGAAAAGCCCCGTGGGAAGGCCGGGCACCACCTGTTGCGGCAGAGTCGCTTGCCGGGGCTGGCCCGCCTGCCGCGCCACCTTCGCAAAGCCCGGTGTTAAGGCCCGGTGTTAAGGCCTCAACCCCCGTCGCGCCAGCGGTTCACCATCGGGTAGCGGCGGTCCAGCCAGAAGGCCTTTTGCGTCAGCCGCACACCAGGGGCGGACTGAAAGCGCTTCCATTCGGAAATATAAAGCAGATGCTCCACCCGCTTGACCGTCGCGCGCGCATGGCCCTCAGCCACGAGATCGGCCACCGAGGCGTCACGCTCCACCAACCCGTCAAGGATCGCGTCCAGCTCCGGATAGGGCGGCAGGCTGTCGTCGTCGCGCTGGTTCTCGCGCAGCTCGGCGGTCGGCGGCTTGTCAATCACCTGCGGCGGGATGACGGTGCCCGCCGGGCCCTGCATCCAGGGGCGGTGGTTGGCGTTGCGCCAGCGGCAGGTTTCAAAAACGCGGGTCTTGTAGAGATCCTTGATCGGGTTGAAACCGCCGTTCATGTCGCCATAGATCGTGGCATAACCCACCGCGACCTCGGATTTGTTGCCGGTGGTCAGCAGCATGGCGCCGGTCTTGTTCGATATCGCCATCAGCAGCAGGCCCCGCAGGCGCGACTGGATATTTTCTTCGGTCACGTCTTCGGGCAGGCCGGTGAAAAGCGGGGCCAGCGCGCCGGTGACGGCCTCTTGCGGGGCAGAGATCGGCACAGTGTCGAGCGGGCAACCCAGCGCCTGCGCCACGGCCCCGGCATCCGCCAGTGAGGTGGCGGAGGTGAAGCGCGAGGGCAACATGATGCAATGCACATTCTCAGGACCCAGCGCATCAGCGGCAATCGCCGCCACCAGCGCGGAATCCACCCCGCCCGAGAGGCCCAGAAGCACCCGGCTGAACCCCGATTTGTGCAGATAATCGCGCGTGCCCAGGACCATGGCGTGATAATCACGCTCCCATGCATCCGGCATAGGGGCAAGCCTGGCGGGAAGTGCGCGCCAGCCGTCCGCGGTTTCCTCGAAATCGAGATGCGCCAGCGCTTCCTCGAAGCCGGGCAGAAGGGCCGCCATGCTGCCGCCGGGGTTCAGCGCGAAACTCGCGCCGTCAAAGACCTGATCATCCTGCCCGCCCACCATGTTCAGATAGACCAGCGGCAGCCCCGTCTCGACAACCCGCGCCACCATATGGTTCATGCGCGTATCGAACCGCCCCCGCGAATAGGGCGAGCCGTTGGGCACCAGCAGAATCTGCGCGCCGGATTCGGCCTGCGCCTCAGCCACATCGTCATGCCAGGCATCCTCGCAGATCGGCGTGCCGATGCGCAGCGGGCCAATCCGGTAGGGGCCGGAGATATCGCCGGGCCGGAACAGGCGCTTTTCATCAAAAACCGTGTCATTGGGCAGGTGATGCTTGCGCATCACCGCCACCACCTTGCCGCCCTGCAGCACATGCCAGGCGTTATAGAGTCCGGTGGCATCGGCCAGCGGCGCGCCGATACCCAGCGCCGGGCCATCGGCACAGCGCGCGGCAAGGGCGTCAACAGCCGCCATGGCGTCGCGCACAAAAGCCGGTTTCATCACCAGGTCCTGCGTCTGGTAGCCGGTCAGGAACATCTCGGGCAGTGCCACCATATCGGCGCCCGCCTCTTTCCCGGCCAGCCATGCGGCATGGGCCTTCTCGGTATTGGCGGCAATCGCACCCAGAACGGGGTTGAGCTGGGCAAGGGTCAGGCGGAATGTCGCGGCCATGGTCAGCCTTCGGCAAGAATGGGTTCAGGGCTACATAGCAGGTTGCGCGGCAGGGAAAAGTGCACAGGCGCGCTTTGGGCCTGCGCGCCCGCACGCCCCTTCATCTTGCCGGAAATACGCCCGGGGGGTGAGGCGCGCCGCGCCGAGGGGGGCAGGCAGCCCCCTTCCCGGCGCGTCAGCTGCGGATCACATAATCCTTGCGCGTCGTCTCCACCACCTGCCAGATGCCGCGAAAGCCGGGCCGGATCAGGAAGCTGTCGCCGGCGTGCAGGTGATGCGCCTCGCCACCCTCTTCGGTCAGAATGGAATGGCCTGACAGGATGCGGCAATATTCCCATTCCTCATAGGCCACGCGCCATGTGCCCGGGGTCGATTGCCAGATCCCGGCGTAAAGCCCGTCGCGTTCCTCGATATCCCAGCTGGTAAAGACCGGATCGCCCGCGATCAGGCGGTCGGGCGCGGGGGCGCTGGTTTGCGGCGCGGCAAGGGCGGGGTCAAGGCGGGTGAAATTCGGCATGCGGCCTCCGGTGAACACTCGTCCGCAGTCTGCCCCGGAACGCCCCGCGCTTCCAGTGCGAAAGCCCCCTCCACGCGCGGGACCCCGAACTGATCTCGCACCGATATGGACAACCCCGCCGCGATGGCACTAGAAACAACGCCATCGCAGGAGGGGCACACCCATATGAAACGCATCGAAGAGCTGTCGCTGAGCCATATCACTGTCAGCGTGGACGCGGACGGCATTGCCACCGTCTCGCTCAACCGACCGGAAAAGCGCAACGCGCTCAATGCGGCAACGGTCGAGGATCTGATCGCGGTGTTCTCGCTTCTGCCGCGCGCGGGCGTCCGCGCGGCGGTGCTGCGCGCCGAAGGGCCGCATTTCTGCTCCGGGCTTGATCTGGTCGAACACCATTCCGAAGACCGCAGGCCCGAGGATTTCATGCATATCTGCCTGCGCTGGCATGAGGCATTCAACAAGATGGAATACGGCGGCGTGCCGGTGATTGCCGCGCTCAAGGGCGCGGTGGTCGGCGGCGGGCTGGAGCTGGCCTCGGCTGCGCATATCCGGGTGGCCGATGCGGGCACCTATTTTGCCCTGCCCGAGGGGCAGCGCGGGCTGTTCACCGGCGGCGGCGCGACGATCCGGGTGGCCGATCTGGTCGGCAAGGCGCGGATGATCGACATGATCCTGACCGGGCGCGTCTATCAGGGGCAAGAGGCCGTGACGCTGGGCCTTGCGCAATATCTGGTCGAGGATACCGAGGCAAAGGCCTACGCGATCGCGCGCGCCGCTGCCGAAAACCCGCCTCTGACCAATTTCGCCATCTGCTCGGCGATCAGCCATATGCAGAACATGTCCACCTTTGACGCGGCCTATGCCGAATCGGTGGTGGCCGGGATCGTCAATACGCAGCCCGCCGCGCGCGGGCGGCTGGCGGCCTTTGCCGACAAGACCGCCGCACGGGTCCGCCCGACAGAGTGATCCGGCGCTCAACCCGTCTGGAAACGGGTTGAGCAAACCGGCAGGGGTGGCCGGGCAGCCCATCGAGGACTGCCCGGGCCTTCATCCTCCCCCCTCTCCTGCTTGGATTTTGCCGCGCCCGTGCTATAGCACGGCCATGCAGGACACCGCCGCACCCGCCCGCCTTCTGAGTGATCCGCCCGCGCGCAGGCTGCGGCTGTGGGCGGCGCTGATGGCGATGGTGGCCTTCCTTGCCTTTGCACTCGGCAGCTGGGGTTATGAGCGTGCGCGCAACGCGGCCTTGAGCGAGCTGTCGCTGAGCGGCGAGAACACGCTGCATCTGGCCGTCGCCGCCCTGCGCGGCCAGCTTCGCCGCTTTGACCGGCTGCCCGCGCTGATCGCGCAGCAGGCCATCATCCACGCCCTTCTGCGCAGCCCCGAAAACCCCGATATCATTGATGCCGCCAACCGCTACCTGCGCGACACCGATGCCCTGCTCGAATCCTCGGACATTTATGTCATGGCGCTGGACGGCAACACGCTGGCGGCCAGCAATTTCGACACTGACATCTCGTTTATCGGCGGCAATTTCGCCTTCCGCCCCTATTTCCGCGATGCCCTGACCGATGGTGCCGGGCGGTTCTATGCGCTCGGCACTACATCGCTGGTGCGGGGCTATTACTTCGGCGCACCGATTGTGGTGGACGGGGCGGTGGCGGGCGTGCTGGTGTTCAAGGTCGATCTGGACACGATCGAACAGGGCTGGCGCGGCTCGAATTACGAGGTGATCGTCACCGACCCCGAGGGCATCATCTTCATGTCCTCGCACCCGGACTGGACCTTTGCCGCCACCCTGCCTCTGACGCCCGAGCGCCTTGCAAGAACCGACGCCACACGCCGCTATGCCGATGCCCCGGTCCATGCCCTGCCCCTGACCACCCACACCGGCCCCGGTGACGCCCGTCTGTGGCGGATTGAAGAGGAGGGGAACGGGGGCGGGGAATACATCATCCGCTCGGTCAGTATGCCCGATGCCGACTGGACAGTACATGTGCTGGTCTCCACCTCCGGCGCGCAGCTTCAGGCGCTGACGCTGGTGGCGGTGGCGGGGCTGCTGGCCGGGCTGGCGGGGCTGGGCGCGGTCATCGTCATCCAGCGCCGGACCCAGTTGCGCGAGCGCCTTGCGCTGCAGGACGCTGCGCAGGCTCAGCTTGAACGCCGGGTGAGCGAGCGCACCAACGAACTGGCCACCGTCAACCGCCAGCTTGAAGCCGAAGTGGCAGAGCGCCGCGCCACCGAGGCCCAGCTGCGCGCCACGCAGGATGAGCTGGTGCAGGCGGGAAAGCTGGCTGCGTTGGGGCAGATGTCTGCCGCGCTGAGCCATGAATTCAACCAGCCGTTGGGGGCCGCGCGCAACTTTGCCGAGAATGCCCAGCTTCTGATCGAACGGGGCCGCGTGGACGAGGCCAGCGCCAATATCGGTCGCATTCTGGGCCTTGTCGAACGGATGAGCCGGATCTCGAAACATCTGCGCAACTTTGCCCGCAAACCGAATGCGAAGCTCAGTGCCGTGGCGCTCAATGACGCGGTGACGGCGACCGTGGAACTGCTGGACTGGCGGCTGAAAGACAATGCGGTGCGGCTGGAGTGCGACCTTGGCGCGGCACCGATCCATGTGCGCGCCGGGCCGGTGCGGTTGCAGCAGGTGCTGGTGAACATCCTCTCGAACGCCATCGACGCGCTGGAAGGCCAGCCAAGGCGCGTGATCCGTCTGGAAGCGCGCGAAAGCGAGGGGCGCGCGGTGCTGCGCATTTCAGATACCGGCCCGGGCATTGCCCCCGCGCTGGTCGAGCGTATTTTCGACCCGTTCTTTTCCACCAAGGGCGTGGGCAAGGGGCTGGGGCTGGGCTTGTCGATTTCCTACAATATCGTGCATGATTTCGGCGGCACCCTGAGCGCCACCAACGCTCCCGCCGGCGGCGCAGTCTTTACCCTGACCCTGCCGCTGGCCCGGCCTGACCAGCAGGAAGCCGCATGAGCAGCGGGCGGGTGATTCTGGTCGATGACGATGCCGACCTGCGCGCCTCCACCGCGCAGGCGCTGGAACTGGCCGGGTTCGAGGTGATTGCGCTTGATCAGCCAGAGGATGTGGCGGCGCTGGTCAGCTTTGGTTTTCAGGGCATCGTCATCAGCGATATCCGTATGCCCCGGATGGACGGGATCAGCCTGATGGGGCTGATCCATCGTATCGACCGCGAGATTCCGGTGATCCTGATCACCGGGCACGGCGATGTGCAGCTTGCCGTGCGCTCGATGCGCGAGGGGGCGCATGATTTCGTTGAAAAGCCGTTCTCGGGCTCGCAACTGGCTGAAACCGTGGCCCGCGCGCTGGATTACCGCCGCCTCGTGCTGGAAAACCGGATATTGCGCGCGGCGGCCGGGCAGTCTGACGATCTGGAGCAGCGGCTGGTCGGGCGCTCCAACCCGATGATTGATCTGCGGCGGCGGCTGCGCACCATCGGCCCGTCGGAAACCGATGTGCTGATCACCGGCGAGACCGGCACCGGCAAGGAGGTGGTGGCACGCGCGCTGCATGACCTCTCGGCGCGCGCCAAACGGCCGTTCATAACGCTGGACTGCGCCGCCCTGCCCGAAACCCAGATCGAAAGCGAGCTGTTCGGGCATGAGGCCGGGGCCTTCCCCGGTGCGCTGCGCGCGCGCTACGGCAAGTTTGAACATGCACGCGGCGGCACCATCCTGCTTGATGACATCGGCTCGATGCCGATGGGGTTGCAGGGCAAGCTGTTGCGCGTGATTCAGGAGCGGACCATCACGCCGCTCGGCTCGAACGAGGCGCGCCCGCTGGATCTGCGCTTCATCGCCACCTCGCGCACATCGCTTGAAGATGAGGTGGCGGGGGGCCGGTTCAGGGCCGATCTGTTCTACCGGCTGAACGTGGTGCATCTGGCCATCCCGCCCCTGACCGCCCGGCGCGAGGATATTCCTATCCTGTTTGCGCGCCTGCTGTCCGAGGCCGCCGCGCGCCACCGGGTTGAGGCCGTCACCCCGCCGCCTGCCCTGCTGGGTGAGATCATGGCGCGCGACTGGCCCGGCAATGTGCGCGAGTTGCGCAACGCCGCCGACCGCTTTGCGCTTGGCATCGGGCTGGACCCGGCGCCGGACCCGGGCACCCCGGCCACCGATACCCTCCCTGCCACCGGCAGCGGCAAGCTGGCCGACCGGGTTGCGGGGTTTGAGCGCGCCGAGATCGTGCGCGCGCTGATCGCCAATGGCGGCAGCCTGAAGCCGGTCTATGAATCGCTCGGGCTGTCGCGCAAGACGCTTTATGAAAAGATGCTCAAACACGGCATCGACAAGGCGCATTACTCCGACAGTTGAGCGCTGGTTGGGCGGAAATCCACCCACACGCGGGCGTGATGTGTGGATTTCCACCCATGCGCCCGGCCCTGCGACGGCACAAACCGCCCCGATCTGCGCGGTGGCGGTTGCGTTTCCCGCCATGCAGGCCATGCATGGCACACGCTACCGGGCCGTCCGAGGACACGGCCCGGCAATGCTGTAACCGCACAACGTCCATGGGAGGACTTCATGCGACTGACCAATTTTGCTGCGCTGGCTGCTGCCGCGCTCGTCTCCGCTACTGCCGTTTCCGCACAGGACCGCGCAGGCTGGCCCAATTCGCTCACCGTCGGCACCGCCAGTCAGGGCGGCACCTATTTCGTCTATGGCAACGGCCTTGCCAGCTTTCTGGGTGAAGAACTGGGCATCAACGCTTCGGGCGAAGTGACCGGCGGCCCGGTTCAGAACGTGACGCTGGTGCAGACCGGCGATCACGCCATCGGCCTTGTCACCATGGGCCCGGCCTATGAGGCATGGACCGGCGTTTCCGAACTGGCCCCAGGGCTGGAGCACAGCGATATCCGCGCCCTGTTCCCGATGTATCAAACCCCGTTTCAGGTCATCACCCTCGCCAGCTCGGGCATTGAATCGGTCAGCGACCTTCAGGGCCGCCGCGTCAGCGTAGGGCCAGCAGGCGGTACGCCAGGCACCTACTGGCCGCGCTTCATGGAAACGCTGGGCGTTAATGCGACCGTGTCCTATGCCGGGGCCGCCGATGCCGCCAGCCAGCTCAAGGACGGGCTGATTGACGCCTTTGCCTTTGCCGCCGGTGTGCCGATCTCGGCCTTCAGCCAGCTTGCCGCCGAAGCCGATGTGCGCATGTTCGGCTTCAATGAAGAAGAGCTTGCCACCATCACCGAGGGTCACCCGGAAGTTTCGCCGCTGACCATCGAGGCGGGCACCTATGCCGGTCATGATTATGACCAGACGACCGTGGCGATGTGGAACTACGCCATCACCCATGCCGATCTGCCCGAAAGCCTGGCCTATGAAATCACCCGTCTGGTGATGGAAAACAACGACCGCATGATGCAGATCCACTCTGCCGCAAGCGAAACGCTGCCTGAGAACGCGCTCAACAACGGTTTCCTGCCCTTCCATCCGGGTGCCGTGCGCTGGTTCGAGGAAAACGGCGTCGAGCTTCCCGAAGAGCTGAAGGGCTGATCACCACCTGAGCGATTGACCTGAACTATTGACCGGGGCGCAAGCATTGCAATGGCTGCGCCCCGGCTCCCCCCTCGCCCAACCGTGACGCCCAACCGTGACGAAGGAGTGCCCATGACCGGCCCGGCACGCGATGCAAACCTCCCGCCTGAAACCGGACCTGCCAGCGGGCACCCCGCCCCCGACAGGATGACCCCCGAGGCCCTTGCCCAGACCGTCGATGCCGAGGTGATCACCTCCAACCAGCGGGTCTTTACCGGCGGAATGGGGCTGTTCATCGCTGTGGCCTGCATTCTCTACACCACCTTCCATGTGGGTGCGATGAACGGGGTGCATACCCAGATCACCGATCTGCTGGGCCTTCCCTCGGTCGATCTGACCGAACCATGGCGCTACCGGCTGGTCCATGTCGCAGGCGGCCTTGCGCTTGGGTTCATGCTGTTTGGCGCGCGCAGCCTGCCCGGAACCGCAGCCGAGACCCCGTTTTCACTGCTGGAGAAAGCGCTTCTGGTTGCCGGTGGCGCGGCCATCGCGCTGGCTACGGGGCAGCTTTTGCTGATGTGGGCGGGCGGTGATCTGATCACCACCGGCTCACCCGCAAACAAACACCTGAATACCTTTGGCTATCCGCTCTTTGCCGGTACCGCGATCACGCTGGTTGCCTCATGGATGGCACCGGCGCGTGACAAGGGCCGCCTGTCGCCCGCCGACACACTTCTGGCGATCGCGGCTATCACCGTCGGCGCCTATATCATTCTGCATGCCGATTTTCTGCGCACCCGCGCCCAGGTCTTTCCGCATCCCAATGACATGTGGGCCGCCATCGCCGGGATCGTGCTGATTCTGGAGCTGACGCGGCGGCTGGCCGGTCTGGCGCTGGTGATCATCGTCGCGGTGTTCCTCGCCTACGGCTTTGTCGGGCCCTGGCTGCCCGGCGTACTGAACCATCGCGGCTATGCGCCCGCGCGCTTCTTCTCGTTCATCTACACCGATAACGGCATTCTGGGGCCGACCACGGCGATCTCGTCAACCTATATCATCCTGTTCATCACCTTTGCCGCCTTCCTTCAGGCCAGCCGGGTGGGAGAATATTTCGTCAATTTCGCCTTTGCCGCCGCCGGTGGCGCGCGTGGTGGTCCGGCCAAGGTGGCGGTCTTTGCCTCGGGGCTGATGGGGATGATCAACGGCACCTCGGCGGGCAATGTGGTTTCCACCGGCTCGCTGACGATCCCGTTGATGAAGAAGGTGGGCTACAAACCCCAGACCGCCGCCTCGGTCGAGGCCGCGGCCTCGTCAGGCGGGCAGATCCTGCCACCGATCATGGGCGCAGGCGCCTTCATCATGGCCGAAATCACCGGCATCCCCTACCGCGATATCGTCATCGCGGCGATCATCCCGGCGGTGCTGTATTTCCTCTCGGTCTATTTCATGGTCGACAAGGAAGCGCTGAAGAAGGGCATGAAGGGGCTGCCGCGCAGCGAGCTGCCCGAATTCCGCGCCCTCGCCCGCCGCGCCTTCCTGTTCATCCCGATCATCATCCTGATCGGCGCGCTCTTCATGGGTTATTCGGTGATCCGCGCGGGCACGCTGTCGATGGGCGCGGCGGCGGTGGTCAGCTGGCTGACCCCGCACCGGATGCTGGTCAGGGAAATCCTCTATGCGCTGGAAATCGCCGCGCGCATGTCGCTGCAACTGGTGGCCGTCTGCGCGGCGGCCGGGATCATCGTGGGCGTGATCGCGCTGACCGGGATCGGTGTGCGCTTCTCCTCGCTGCTGCTGGGCTTTGCCGGTCAAAGCCAGTTTCTGGCGCTGCTTTTCGCCATGCTGGTGTCGATCATTCTGGGCATGGGCATGCCCACGACAGCGGCCTATGCGGTGGCGGCGGCAGTGATCGCACCGGGGCTGATCCGCATGGGAATTGACCCCCTGACGGCGCATTTTTTCATCTTCTATTACGCTGTGATGTCGGCCATCACCCCTCCGGTTGCCCTTGCGGCCTATGCGGGTGCGGCGATCGCGCAGTCAGATCCGATGAAAACCTCCGTGGAAAGCTTCAAGATCGGGCTTGCGGCCTTTGTGGTGCCCTTCATGTTCTTCTATTCGGCGCCGATGCTGATGCAGGGGCACTGGCTGGATATTCTGCATGTGTTTGTCACGGCGCTCTTCGGCATCTACCTGATGACCTCGGCGGTGCAGGGCTGGCTGTTCGGACCACTCAACCGGCCCCTGCGGCTGCTGACGCTGGCCGGCGCACTGGGCATGATCGCGGGTGGCTGGACATCAGACATCCTGGGCCTCGCGGTTGCGGCCATTGTGTTCACGATCCAGAAAGGCCTGTTGACCCCGAAAAACGCCGCCCGCGGCCTGGACTGAATCAGACAGGGCCGCGCGTTATGCGTGCGGCCCTGACAGAAGGGGGCGCTGCCCCCGCCGCCCTTCGGGCGACTCCCCCGGGATATTTTTGAACAGATGAAACAGAAAGCGCTGTGCTTCATTTTCACCTGTCTGAAAATATCCTGGGGGTGAATGGGCCGCAGGCCCAGAGGGGGCAACGCCCCCTGTTGCCGCGCGGCGCAGCCGCGCGGCCCGGCCAAACGGGATGAGCGTTTCGGCGCAGCCGGAAAGCGAAGACGGGCGGGAGCGGCCCCGGCGCTTCAGCGACGGGTGGTGAATTTCTGCCAGATCCAGATCAGCGCCAGCGAGCCCAGCAGCGCCAGCACGAAGGTGACCATCCAGCCGCCGGTCGTCAGCAGCATACGCAGCCCCAGACCGCCGACAATCGCCCCCAGAACGCCGATTCCCATCGCCGTGGGCAGATCCACCGGCACCCGCATCAGCCTTGTGGCGACATAGCCCGCCGCCGCGCCGATCACGATAAGCAGCAGAACCCCCGGGATCATCTCAGACCCCCGCTTCCGCGGCGATCTGGGCGCGCGATTTGCGCTCACGCTCGGTGGCCGATTTAAGCTGCCCGCAGGCCGCCATGATATCTTCGCCGCGGGGGGTGCGGATGGGAGAGGCATAGCCTGCCTTGAAGATGATATCCGCGAAGGCCTCGATCCGCGCCCAGTCAGAGCGCTCATAGGGGGCGCCGGGCCATTCGTTGAACGGGATCAGGTTGATCTTGGCGGGAATGCCCTTGATCAACTGCACCAGCCGCCGCGCATCCTCATCGCTGTCATTGACGCCCTTGAGCATCACATATTCAAAGGTAATCCGCTCACTGTTCGACAGGCGCGGATACTCGCGCAGTGCCTCCAGCAGCGTGGCGATGTTCCATTTCTTGTTCACCGGCACCAAGGTGTCGCGCACCGCGTCAGTGGTGGCATGGAAGCTGACCGCCAGCAGGCAGCCGATTTCCTCGGCGGTGCGGGCGATTTCGGGCACGATGCCGCTGGTCGACAGGGTGATGCGGCGGCGTGACAGGGTCAGCCCCTCGTTATCCATCACCACCTTCATCGCGTCGCGCACATTGTCGAAATTATAGAGCGGCTCACCCATCCCCATCAGCACGACATTCGAGATCAGCCGCGTCTCGTTCTTCGGCGCGCCCTGTTCGGGCCATTCACCCAGATCGTCGCGCGCGATCATCACCTGACCAACAATCTCGGCGGGGTTCAGGTTGCGCACCAGTTTCTGCGTGCCAGTATGGCAGAACGAGCAGGTCAGCGTGCAGCCCACCTGGCTGGAAATGCACAGCGTCCCGCGCCCCTCTTCGGGGATATACACCGTCTCCACCTCATGCCCGCCGTTGATGCGCAAAAGGTATTTCCGCGTGCCGTCAGCCGATACCTGCTTGCTGACGATTTCCGGCAGTTCGATGGTGAAATGCGCCTCCAGCAGCGCGCGGTAATCCTTGGCGAGGTTGGTCATCCCTTTGAAATCGCGCAGGCCCCAGTGATAGAGCCATTGCCAGACCTGCCCTTCGCGCATCTTTGCCTGCCGCTCGGGCGTGCCGGCGGCGATCAGTGCCGCGCGCAGCTGCTCGCGGGTCAGACCGATAAGATTGCGCCTGCCACCCTCGGCCGCCTTGCGCGGCAGGGTGAGAACATCCTGGGTAATCGGTGCGGTGGGGGTCTGCAATGTCATGCGCCACTCTCCGGGAAACGAGGGTCTGATATAACCGAAAACCGCCGGGCAGAGAAGCCCGGCGGCCTGAATTCGCGCCCCCGCTCAGCTTTGGGGCAGAGGTTTATTCGTTGCAGCGCCGCTGCGCCTCGTCCGTGGCGGCAGTGATGCCGAAGAGCGAGAAGGTATCGCGCGTTGTCGTCCCGCGCGATGAGCGCGCGGTCAGCACCGCGTTCTGGCCCCTGCGCAGCGATGCAAGAATGCGCGCGTCGTCCTCCGGTGAGGCCGCCCAGGCCCATTGACCATCGGTGAACAACTGAAGCGTGTCCGTCCCGATCACCAGCTCGACAGTAGAGCCTTCGGCAAAGGGATAGCCCCCCGTGAACGACACTTCCGCCGTTGCCCCGCCGCCCTGATGATAGGTGGCGAACAGCAGGATATCGCCGCGCTGCACCGTCACCGCCTGCCCGCCGCGGGTGTTCACCGTCTCGCTGGGGGCCGAGACCGCCCAGCATTCGCGCGGATTGCCGTCAACGAAGACGCTCCACGCCGTTTCAACCGCCACGCGGTTGGTGGATTCCTGCGCTATCGCGCCACCCGCCATAAGCGCAACCATCGCCAGAGCGGTCGCGCCCGTCTTAAACCATTCTGCCATCTGCCCTACAGCCTCCAGCGAAAATACTCTTTGCACCCCTGACTTATTACAGCTCTGCTGTCACAAATCTGCCGCACTGCCAACGGTCTGGCACATCAAGGGCTTGCCGGGTAGTCTCTTAACGCGAATCCGGGGCGCTTAGAAACCCCCGTTGGCAGAATATTGCGCAACTGTGAAGGAGAAGGCCGTGGCGAATGTCGGTCAGGGGCTGGTGCCGATGGTGGAAATCTGGCGCGGCGAGCGGTTGGAAAGCCTGCATCACGGCCATGCGGTGATCTGCGACGCCTCGGGCGCGGTGGTCGAATCCTGGGGCAATCCGGGGGCGGTGATCTATCCGCGCTCAAGCTGCAAGATGATCCAGGCGCTTCCGCTGCTGGAATCGGGCGCGGGCGCGGGCCTGTCCACCGAGCGGCTGGCGCTGGCCTGCGCCTCGCATCAGGGGGGGCGCGGCCATGTCGAGGCTGTGGAGCGCTGGCTGGCCGATATGGGCCTTGGCGAGGCCAGTCTGCGCTGCGGCGCGCATGAACCCGCTGACCGCGAAGAGCGCAACCGCCTGATCTGCACGGGTGATTCGGCCTGCCAGCTGCACAACAACTGCTCAGGCAAGCATGCGGGCTTTGTGATGCTGAACCGCCATCTGGGGGGTGATGCCGAATATGTCGCGCCCGATCACCCGGTTCAGCGCGCCGTGCGCGCCACCTTTGAAGAGGTCACCGGCGAGGACAGTCCCGGCTACGGGATCGACGGCTGCTCTGCCCCCAATTTCGCCTGCACGGTGGCGGGGCTGGGCCGCGCCATGGCCGCTTTCGCCTGCGCCACAGAGGGCGGCGACCGGCGCCAGCAGGCGATGGTCCGGCTGCGCGACGCGATGATGCTGCACCCGGAGATGGTCGCGGGTGAGGGGCGCGCCTGTACCGAGCTGATGCGCGCCATGCGCGGTGCGGCGGCAATCAAGACCGGCGCCGATGCCGTCTTTGTCGCCATCCTGCCCCGCCAGAAGCTCGGTATCGCCCTGAAGATCGCCGACGGCGGCACGCGCGGGGCCGAGGCCGCGATCGTGGCGCTGCTGGCGCGCGCCGGGGTGCTGGATGCGGGCCATCCGGCGGCGCTGAAACGGCTGGGTGGGCCGCAGACCAACTGGCGCGGCAAGGTCACCGGCGAAACCCGTCTGGCTGCGGGCTTTCCCGGCTGACAAACCCGTTGCCCGAACCGCACCCCCGCCCTATCGTCACAGGACACGGGCGACGGGGGGGAGGGCGCCGATGGAATTCGACTATGTCATCGCGGGTGGTGGCTCGGCCGGGTGTGTGCTGGCCGCGCGCCTCTCCGAGGACCCCGCCATCAGCGTCTGCCTGATCGAGGCCGGGGGAACAGGGCGCGATTTCATCATCCGCGCCCCGGCGATGGTGGCGGCAATGGTCTCGGGCCGCCCCAGGGTGAACAACTGGGCCCTGTTCACCACGCCGCAACCGGGGCTGAACGGGCGGCGCGGGTTCCAGCCGCGCGGGCGCGCGCTGGGGGGCTCGTCGGCAATCAATGCCATGCTCTATATCCGCGGCCATCCCTCGGATTATGACGACTGGGCCAATGACGGGGCCGAGGGCTGGAACTGGGCCGCCTGCCTGCCCTTCTTCCGTGCCACTGAGGGCAATGCGCGCGGCGCCTGCGACTGGCACGGCAGCGACGGCCCGCTTCAGGTCGCCGACCAGCGCCAGCCGCGCGCGATCACCCGTGCCTTTGTCGAGGCCTGCGAAAGCCTGCAGATCCCGCGCAATGACGATTTCAACGGGCCTGAGCAGGAGGGGGCGGGCCTCTATCAGGTCACCCAGTTTCATCAGGGGCCGCGCAAGGGCGAGCGCTGCTCGGCCGCTGCGGCATGGCTGCACCCGGCCATGACGCGGCCCAACCTGACAGTGATCACCCGCGCCCGCGCCGAACGCATCACGCTGGACGGCACACGCGCCACCGGGCTTGTCTTCAACCGCCGGGGCCGCCGCCATCACGCCCGCGCCCGGCGCGAGGTGATCGTGTCCGGCGGCGCCTATGGCTCACCCAAACTGCTGATGCTGTCGGGCATCGGTCCTGCCGATACGCTGCGCGAGCATGGCATCAGCGTGGCGCATGAGCTGCCGGGCGTGGGGCAGAACCTGCAGGACCATCTGGACTACATCCTTTCCTGTCACTCGAAACGAAACGATGTGATTGGTCTGAATCCGGCGGGCGTGCTGCGGCTGATCCGCGCCGGGCTGGACTGGCGGCGCTCGGGCGAGGGGCTTTTCGCCTCACCCATGGCCGAGGGGGCGGCGTTCCTGAAATCTGACCCGTCGCTGGTCCGGCCTGATCTGCAACTGCATTTCGTGGTGGGCATCGTCGATGACCATCTGCGCAAGGTCCACCTCGCCAATGGCTATTCCTGCCATGTCTGCGTGCTGCGCCCGTTCTCGCGCGGCCATGTGGGCCTGATGGATGCCAACCCCGCAAGCCCGCCGCGCATCGACCCCGGCTACCTGTCAGACCCGCGCGATCTGGCATTGATGATGAAAGGCGCGCGGCAGATGGAGGCGATCATGGAAAGCCCCGCGCTGGCCCCGTGGCGCGGCAAGCGGCTTTACCCGCACAACGGCTCCGACGCCGCCCTTGAGGCCGATATCCGCAACCGCGCCGATACCATCTACCACCCGGTCGGCACCTGCCGTATGGGCCGCGATCCGCTGGCAGTGGTCGATCCGCAGCTCAGGGTGCAGGGGCTGGAGGGGCTGCGCGTGGTCGATGCCAGCGTGATGCCACGCCTGATCGGCGGCAACACCAACGCTCCCACGATGATGATCGCAGAGCGCGCGGCGTCCTTCATCCGTCAAACGGAAGCCGCCGCCCTTTCATCTGTTTGAAAATATCCTGGGGGGTGAATGGGCCGCAGGCCCAGAGGGGGGCAACGCCCCCCTGCCCGGCCCCCGCACTTCGCAGCGCCGCCCGGTCAGCCCTTCGGTG
>NZ_DAIRVN010000059.1:0-30477 GCF_036802785.1 Pararhodobacter sp. | reverse complement strand
CCCCTCTTTGGCTGCGCCAAATTCACCCCCCGGGCGTATTTCCGGCAAGATGAAGGGGCGCGGGCGCGGTGCTGGCCAGCCGGTTCAGGACCGAGCGCGCCGCGCGCAGGCCCGGCGCCTCCTGCCCGCGGCCAAGGCGGTCCATCGTCAGATCCATCGCCGCGCGTTGTGCGGCCTGTGCCTGCGGATCATCCAGAAGCCGGGCGAGTTTGGGGGCGATACACTCAGGAGTGCAATCGTTCATCAGGCATTCCGGAATTGCCCGCGTTTGCGCAACCAGATTGACCAGCGTCGCTGTTTCCAGCCGCACCAGCCGTTTCACCAGAAACCGGGTGAGCGGGTTGAAATCATAGGCGATCACCATCGGCACCTGCGCGGCGGCCAGTTCCAACGACACGGTCCCCGAAGCCGCCAGCGCCACATCCGCCGCCCGGAAAGCCGCGCGCTTTTCGGCGGCGCTGGTCGCTGCGGCATCAAGCAGCACCGGCGCGCCGGGCCAGTCCGCGATCAGGGCGCGCACACGCTCTGCCTGCGCGGCGACGCTGGGAACCACAACCCGCGCGCCCGGCCGCCCGTCAAGCACCCGGCGCAGGGTGGCGCCGAAACGCGGCGCCAGCCGCTCAACCTCGCCCCGGCGTGAACCGGGAAGGACCAGCAGCAGCGGCGCATCCCCGGCGATGGCATGGGCAGCGCGGAAGGCCTGTGCCTCGGCCAGAGAGGCTACAGGCTCAGCCACGACCGGATGGCCGACGAAATCGCAGCTCATCCCGGCGGCCTGCATATAGGCGGGCTCAAACGGCAGAAGTGCCAGCACATGATCGACCACACGCGCCATTTTCACCGCCCGCCCCGGCCGCCATGCCCAGACCGAGGGGGCGACATAATGCACGGTGTGCAGGGCGGGATTGGCGGTGCGGGCCTGTGCCAGCACCCGCAGGCAGAAATCGGGGCTGTCGATAGTGATCACCACATCGGGGGCCTCAGCGCTGATCGCCGCCGCCGTCTCGCGGATACGGCGTTTGAGATGGGCGTATTTCGGCAGCACTTCGGCCAGCCCCATGATTGACAGCTCGGCCATCGGGAAGCGGCTTTGCAGGCCACAGGCGGCCATCGCCGGGCCACCGATGCCGGTGAAGCGGATATCGGGGCGGAGAGACTGCAAGCCCGCCATCAGCGCACCGCCCAGATTATCGCCCGAGGGCTCACCGGCGATCACGAAGGCCTTCACGGCACCGCCCAAAGGGCGATTCCCGCCGCATCGGCCCGCGCCAGTGTCTCGGCCCGGTCCAGAATGACCACCTGCCCGGCCTGCAGGCAGATGCCCGTCAGCCGCGCCGCGCGCGCAGCCTCGATGGTGGCGGGGCCGATGGCGGGAAGATCGACGCGCAGATCCTGCCCCGCCTTCGCGCGTTTGACGAAAACCCCGCCCTTGCGCGGTTCGCGGGTATCACGGCAGGAGGCGAGCTGTGCCAGCATCGCATCGGTGCCGTAAAGCGCCTCAACCGCCAGACAGAGGCGCGCGGCGACCACGCAGCCCTGCCCCACATCGACGGGCGACAGCGCCTGCAATATTTCGGCCCCGCGCGCGCTGTCGGTGCTTTCGGCGCTGCCGGGTGTGCGCGCGCCCAGCACACCCTCAGCGGCAAGGAGCGCGGGCGCCAGCGTGGCAAGGCCCTGAACGCTCAGCCCGTATTCCTCAAATAGCGCGATCACAACGCGCAGGGTCGCATCGTCGCCTCCCTGCATCGCGGCCAGAAGGCGCGGCACGAAGGTGGCGGTTTCGGGGTCGAACAGCGCCGGGTCCAGTGCCATGCGGTGCACGGGGCCGGCGAAAGAGACTACCTCCACCCCTTCATCCACCAGATGGCGCAGGAAGGGCGCCAGCCGCTCGATGTGGAAGGCCAGATCCACCGCCAGCCCCTCAGGCACACTCCCTTTGGGCGCGCAGATCAGCGGGTTGCCCCCAAGCGCGGCGGCCAGTTCAGCGGGCAGGCGCCCTGCCCCGGCGATGATCGCAACCCGGCTCATTTTGGTATCAGGAACGAGCGGTCCGAAGCCGCCAGAATGAAATCCGTAATCTCGTGAACATGGCGGCTGTCGGATTCCTCGGCCAGACGGCGGGCGCGGTCAAGGAAAGTGCCCTCTCCCTGCGCCAGCATCTGATAGGCGGCGCGCAGGGCGGTGATCTCGGAGCGCTCGATCCCGCGGCGTTTGAGGCCGACAAGGTTCAGCCCCTCCAGATCGCCGCGCGGGGCCTGCACCAGACCATGCGGCATGACATCATTGGTCACCATGGTCACGGCGCCGATGATCGCCCCGCGCCCGACACGCACGAACTGGTGCACACCGGACAAACCGCCGATAATGACATCATCGCCGATCACACAATGACCGGCCACCGCGGCCTGATTGGCCATGATCACCCGGCTGCCAACCTGCGCGTCATGGCCCACATGGGCGCCGGTCATGAAAAGGCAGTCATCGCCCACCCGGGTAACGCCGCCGCCACCCTCTGTGCCGGTGTTCAGCGTGGCCCCCTCACGGATGCGGCAGCGCGCGCCGATGATCAGCCTTGAGCGCTCACCGGCGAATTTCAGATCCTGCGGGATTTCACCGACGCAGGCGAATGAAAACACCTCAGACCCGGCACCAATTTCGGTCCAGCCGGTGACGACGGCATGCGCCTTGAGCGTGACACCGGCGCCCAGCACCACATCGGGACCGACGCAGGCATAGGGGCCGATACGGCACCCGGGGCCGATAACCGCCCCCTCATCGATAATGGCGGTGGGATGGATCTGCGCCGTCGGGTCAATGGACATGCTCAGCCCCGGCCGGTCATGTCGATCATTGCCATGAACTCGGCCTCGGCGGCAATCTCGTCGCCGACACGGGCCACACCGTCAAATTTCCAGACACGGCTTGAACCGCGCAGCGCCGTCACCTCAAGCTCCAGCACATCGCCCGGCACCACCTTGCGGCGGAAGCGCGCCTTGTCGATGCCCATGAAATAGACAAGCGGGTTGCGGTCCACGAGGCCCAGCGACAGACTGACCAGCACCGACGAGGTCTGCGCCATTGCCTCGATGATCATGACGCCGGGCATGATCGGTGTGTCGGGAAAATGGCCCTGAAAATGGGGTTCATTGAAGGTCACGTTCTTCACGCCGACTGCCGATTTGCGCAGTTTGATATCACGCACCTTGTCGATCAGCAGAAACGGATAGCGATGCGGGATGCAGCGCTGGATCAGCGACAGATCGGCTGAGGTGACCGGCGCCGCTTCGCTATCCGTGCCGGGGGCGGAATCGTTCATCTCGAAACTCCTGTCTGATCACATTCCCGACCGTGACGCCGGACATCTGCTGATCGTGATCCCTAACAATTCTGCCCGCCAACGGCAAGCCGCCGCGCCTTTGCGGCGCGCCGTGCAGGCGGATTGCGGATCATGGGGTGGCCGGGGCCAGGTCGGCGTCCAGCCGCCGGATGGCGCTGTCGGTCATATCCAGCCAGTCTGTACCAAGTATCAGTGCATCGGGTTTGAGTACCGCCACCAGCCCTTCCTCGTCCATCAGCGCCGTGAGAACGGGAAGCACCGTATCGAAGAAGCGCTGCGCCTCGGTATCTGAGAAGCGCGCCAGCTCGACACTGCGCTGATTGCGCTCAGCGCGTATTTCCTCGACCCGCAGGTCAAAGGCATCGGCGCGGGTGCGGAATTCTTCAGGTGAAAGCCGGGTGCGCGCCTCGGTCAGGTCGCGTTCTTCCTGGGCAAGCTGGTCTGAGATGCGCTGGTTCTCTTCTTCCAGTGCCTGCTCGGCGGCGCGGATCTCTGCCAGTATCTGCTGGCCCAGCCGCGACTCCCGCAACAACCGTTCTTCGTCAAGAATGCGGAAAGGAACCGTCTGGCTGACTGACATGGCGGGGGCCAGACAAAGGGCCCCCGCCAGAAGCATTCCGCCCAGTTGGCGAAGCATCAGAACCGCGCGGCGATCGTGAAGTCGAAGTGCTGCACCCGGTCATAAGCCTCGCGGCGGATCGGCGTGGTGAAGTTGAACCGCAGCGGGCCGATGGGTGAGTCCCAGAACAGGGCCAGACCGGCGGTGGCGCGCAGGCTGCGCGTGTTGCCGATAATGGTTTCGCCCGCCGCCACATTGTCGATGCCCCAGAGCGAGCCGACATCAATAAACGCACCGCCGGAGATTCCGTATTCCTGCGGCAGGCCCAGCGGGAACTGCGCTTCGAACCGGGCTACGGCAAAGTAGTTACCACCCAGACCGTCATCGGTTGTCCCGTCACGCGGACCAATACCGAAGGGGCGGAAGCCGCGCATCTGATCGCTGGACAACGCAAAACGCTCGCTGATCCGGCTGGTGCCTGAGCGATGCACGACGGCCCCGCCCTCAAGCTCGGCACGCAGGGTGACATCGCCGTTGAGGACACGCTGCTCATATCCGATCAGCGCGGTGCTGCGCAGCCAGCGCCGGTCCCCGCCGAGCCCGGCAAGATCCTGCCCGAAGCGGAACACAAAGCCGCTTTCGGGGGTATTGCCCCGATAGCGGGTGTCGATCCCGTAGGTATAGCCGACCGATGAGGTGATCACCCGGCCCAGATCGGCTTCGCGGCGCAGACGCGGCGAGATCGGATCGGGATCAGGCAGGGCAGGTGCATCGGCAACGCTGATCGAATCGCGCATCAGTGTGGTGCGCAGCGACAGCCGCCCGTTCTCGCTGACCGGGAACGACAGCGAGGGCGACACCTGCATCACGCGGGTTGAGAAATTCGCCGCATCGGTCGCGGTGGTCGAGCTGAGGCCGGCGCGCAGACCCAGCGCCAGATCGCGGTCGAACAGCGCGGGCTCGGTGATCGAAAATTCAAAACTGCGCGCCGAACTGACGGTCGAGATCGTCGCGGTGATCGCCTGACCGCGCCCCATGAAGTTCGACTCGCTATAGGTCAGGTTGCCGCCGATCCCGTCGCTGGCCCCATAGCTGAGGCCGAAGCCCAGCGAGCCGGTGGTCGTTTCCTCGACCTGAACATCGACGACCGCCTGATCGGCTGCCGCGCCGGGCTGCGGGGTCACCTGCACATCCGAGAAATACCCCAGCTCGCGGATACGCGCCGCTGCTTCACGGATTTCGCGCGGGTTGAACGGGTCGCCCTCAGCCACATTGAACTCACGCCGGATGACGTTGTCCGCCGTGGTGGTGTTGCCCTGAATATCGATCCGCTCGATGAACACGCGGTCAGCGCGGATCAGCGCGAAGACCACATTGATCGTGCCTTCGCGCTCGTTGCGCGTCAGCCGCGGCTCGGCCCGCACAAAACGCTCACCCATCTGATAGGCGACACGCTCAAGCTGCTGGATCTGGTTCTCAATGGCGGTGGGTGTGAAAAGCGCGCCCGGGCGCAGGGTCAGCGCCGCCGAATAGGGCGCCGCATCGATCCCGCTGATCTCGGACTGAACGCTGGCAGCGCCAAAGCGGTACTGCTGGCCTTCGCGGATGGTGAAGGTGACATAGGCACCATCACGCTCACGCGTCAGTTCGCTGACAGCCGACAGAACCTGCGCATCGGCATAGCCGCGCGACAGATAGAAATCCTGGAGCACCTGACGGTCACGGGCGATACGCTGCTCGTTGTAGTTGTCCACGCGGAAGAAGGTGCTCAGCCGACCTGCCTGTGCGATATCGACTGCATTGCGCAGGCGGCGCTCGGAAAAGTCACGGTTGCCGACAAAACTGATGCGCTGAATTTCAACCATGCTGCCTTCGACAATCTCGAAGGCAAGATCAACGCGCCCGCCTGCCCGCTCAATCAGCCGGGGCGTGACACGTGCGGCCAGACGGCCCTGCGCGGCATAAACCTCGGCGATCGCGTTCGCATCGGCCTCGGCCTGCGCGGGAGAATAGACAGTGCCGGAGCGCGAGCGGACCACGGGGGCAAGCGCATCATTGTTGACGCGGCGGTTACCCTCGAAATTGACGCGGTTCAGGATCGGATATTCCTCAACCCGGATCACAAGCTGCCCGCCGCTGGGCAAAAAATCGACGGAGCGGAAGAACCCGGTACCTGCAACCCGCTGGTAGGCTTCGTTCAGTTCGGTCGCGCTCATGCTGCGGCTGCGGGCGATTCTTGCGAATCCGATGATCGTGGCATCGTCAATCTGCTGGTTACCCTGCACGCTGACAGCGTTGAACCGATAGGTCTGCGCCTCTGCCGGCACGGATGCACCGATGGAAACCAATGATATGAAAAGGAAAATTGCTACAACGCGATGCAGCGGCTTGGCAGCCCCCGCGAAGTTGCGCGCAATATCGCTCAGCCAGAAGACGCGCATTTCTTAGCCCCGTTTTTTACCGCTGTCGTTTTTCCCTGAGTATCGGCAAGGAGGAGAAATGTCAAAGCGATGCGCACTTTATTCGCAGCTTTACGGCAAATGGGGCAATCAGGGTACACCCTTCCCCCAGGCATCTGCGCCCCGCAACACCGCGTCGGGCCAGCAAGGCAAAGCGACCGGAGCATATGCCCGGCCGCGATCTGACGTTTTCGGAGTAGAAATACCGGCCTCAGCGCCGTTCAGAAACCCAGCCCGTCATAGTGCGGCGCAATCAAGCTGCCGACCGCGAGATTACCCACCCAGCTTGCCAGGAACAGGCCCAGAATCACGGCGGCGGCGAACCAGAACCGGTCTGATCCCAACTCGAAAAGCGTGCGCAATCCGCGCATTGCGGGGGTTACAAGATGCATGAACAAGCCTCCGGTTTATCGACACTTTCGGCAGATGACCGGGCTTTGAGGCATGATTGTGACCGCCTTGCGGCAATGACGTGCAGAATATTCCGAATCGGCCGTCAGCAGAACAGATCGTTGAACAGCGCGAAAAGCATCAGCGCGGCCAGCAGCATCAGGCCCATGGTCATCAGCAGGTTCAGCGCCCGCTCCCCCGGCGGCTTGCCGGTGACCGCTTCCCAGGCATGGAACATCAGATGCCCGCCGTCGAGGATGGGAATCGGAAAGAGGTTCAGCAAACCCACCGCAGTAGACAGCACGGCAATGAACCAGATGAAAGACGATATCCCGTCAGCCGCCATGGCCCCTGAGGTGGTGGCAATGCCGATGGGGCCGGACAGGTTGCAGGTGCTGATCGCGCCCGAAACCATGTGATACATTCCCGAAAGGCTGCGTGTGATCACGCTCCATGTCTGACCGGCGGCAAAGGGCACGATCTCGGTCGCCGTGGGCTGGCGGGTCGGGTGTTCAAAGAAGGCGCCGCTTTGCAACCCGATCAGCCAGCGCGTTTCAAACCCGCCATCGGGCAGCGGCAGATCGGTTCTGCGGGGCACCAGTGTCAGTTCCAATTCTTCGCCCGCGCGCCAGATACGCAGCGCCAGCGCCTGCCCTTCGGCGGCATTGACCATGGCGGGCAAGGCGTTGAACGACCAGACCGGCGTGTCATCGACACTCAGGATCACATCGCCCGGCAGCATCCCCGCATCGCGCGCGGCCGAACCCAGCGTGATGCCCGCAGCGCGCGCCGGAATCGGATGCGGCCCTTGCAGTTCAAGCACGTTGCCCGCGCGATCAACCGTATAGGAGAGACTGGGCGCACCGGGCATGTCGCCCGCAACACGGTAGAAATCTTCCAGCCGCGCCGTGGGCTGCCCCTCGATGGCGGTGATCAGATCGCCCTCGCGCAGTTCCTGCGCCGGGGCGGGCAGCGGATGGACCATGCCCAGCCTTGGCGTGTCGGCGGCGATGCCGTTGAACGTCACATAGGCCGCGAAGATCAGGATCGAAAAGATGAAATTGAACACCGGCCCCGCCGCGACCGTCGCCGCCCGCGCCCAGAGCGGTGCGCCGGGCATCGAGCGGCGACGGTCGGCGGCGTTCATCTGCGCCACTGCCGCGTTGTCCGAGGCCGAAGCCGCATTCGCATCGCCGTAAAACTTGACATAGCCGCCAAAGGGCAGCGCGGCCACCTGCCAGCGGGTGCCATGACGGTCCACCTTGCTGAACAGGACCGGGCCGAACCCGATGGAGAATACCTCGGCATGAATGCCGGACCAGCGCCCGACGATGTAATGCCCGTACTCGTGCACCGCAACGATGACCGACAGCGCCAGGACAAAGGCGCCCAGCGTGAAGAACAGGTTCCCGAAATCGGGGACAAGGCCCATGAAATCCATTTTTCGCTCCTCAGGCCGCGCCGGAAATGGCGCGGCGGCGCTGCTGACCCGCCTGCCCGGCGAGCACACGCGCCTCGGCATCAATCTCCAGCACATCGGCCAGCGATCCGGGCACCCTGCCGATATCAGCACGCGCGCCGTAAGTTTCCAGTGTGTCGGCCACAACGGCAGCCATTTCCGTGAAGCGGATCTGCCCCGCGATGAACTGATCCAGCGCCACTTCCTTGGCAGCGTTGAACACCGCCCCCGCCGCCCCGCCCGTGGCCATCACCTGCCGCGCCAGATCCAGCGCGGGATATCGGTTTGTGTCCGGGGCGGAAAAATCCAGCCGGCCCGCCTGCGCCAGATCCAGCCGCGCCACCGGCAGGCCTGCGCGGTTGGGCCAGTTCAGCGCGTAGCCGATGGCATGGCGCATGTCGGGCGCACCCAGATGCGCCATCAGCGCCCCGTCGTTGAACCCGACCAGCGCATGAACCAGCGACTGTGGATGGATCAGCACTTCGATCTGCTCAGGCCTGAGCCCGAAAAATTCCCGCGCTTCAATGACTTCCATCGCCTTGTTGAACATGCTCGAGGAATCGATGGTGATGCGCTGACCCATCGACCAGTTTGGGTGCGACCCGGCCTCGGCCACGGTGGCACGCGCCAACGCGTCAAGCGGCCAGTCCCGCAGCCCGCCGCCTGACGCGGTCAGGATCACCTTTTCGACCGAGGCGATTTCCTCACCCGCCAGCGCCTGAAACACTGCCGAATGCTCGCTGTCCACCGGCAGGATCGTCGCGCCATGGGTGCGCGCCTCGGCCATCAGAAGGGAGCCTGCGGTAACCAGCGATTCCTTGTTGGCCAGCGCCAGCGTGCGCCCCTGCGACAGCGCGGCAAAGCCCGGCGCCAGCCCGGCGGCACCGACAATCGCCGACATCACCCAGTCGGCGGGCCGGTAACCAGCTTCGACCACGGCGCCGGGGCCGCCCGCCACCTCGATCCCGCTGCCCGCCAGCGCCTCTTTCAGGTCCCGGTAGCATTCTTCAAAGGCCGTAACCGCCAGTTCCGCCTTCTGCGCGCGCGCCTGTTCGGCCAGCCGTGCCACATTGCGCCCGCCGGTCAGCACCGCCACTTTGACATCCGTCCGCCGCGCCAGCAGGTCCAGCGTGCTTTCACCCACCGAGCCGGTCGCGCCGAATACCGAAACCCTGCGCATCACCCTGCTACCCCCGTCAGCCCGCGCAAAACGCCAAGCTGCGCCAGCACAAGGGCCAGCGCGGTCACCGCGATCATTGCATCGAAACGGTCCAGCACGCCGCCATGGCCCGGGATCAGGTTGGAGCTGTCCTTGACCCCGTAGCGCCGCTTGATCGCGCTTTCAGCAATGTCCCCCATCTGCCCGGCCAGCGACAAAAGCACCGACACCGCAATCAGCCAGAGGCCCGCGCCCAGAATATCCATGAATACATAGCCGACCACCGCCGCCAGCATCCAGCCCGCCACCGTGCCCGACCATGTCTTCTTGGGGCTGTAGCGCGGCCAGAATTTCGGCCCACCGATCACCCGCCCGGCGAAATAACCCGCCACGTCCGAGGCAATGACGATCAGCACCAGCCACAGCACCCATACCAGCCCGTATTCGCCCCGCAGCACGATCAGCCCGTGACCGGCCAGCAGGATCAGCGCCATATAGGCCGCGAAGATACCGGCATCGCGCGGGATGCGCACGGCCAGAAGCCCCGCCGCCAGCAGCAGCCCGGCAACCGAGAGCAGCCCGCCCCAGGTATAGGAAAACACCGCCACCACGATGGCGGCAACCACGCCATAGGCTTCGGCCCGGCCCTGCGGGGCCTCGGGCAGCATCATGGCGTAAAGCTCCCACGCCAGCAGACCGCTCAGAACCACCGCCAGCGCGGCCATCACATGGCCCCCGGCCCAAAGCGCACCAAAGCCCACCACGATCATCACCAGCGCCGAAAGCACCCGCAGCTTCAGGTCGCCGAAGCGCCCCTCGCTCATGTGCCTACACCACCAAAGCGACGGTCACGGGCGCCGTAGCGGCCGAGGATTTCGGCAAAAACCTCAGGCGTGAAATCAGGCCACAGGACGGGCGTGAACTCATACTCGGCATAAGCCGCCTGCCAGAGCAGAAAGTTGGAAACCCGCGTCTCGCCCGAGGTGCGGATCACCAGATCAGGGTCAGGGATATCAAAGGTATCCAGCACGCGCGACACGGCCTCATCGTCGATCATGTCCGGGTCCAGCCCGGTTTCAACCGCCTGCCGCGCCAGCGCCCGCGCCGCGCGCGTCAGCTCGTTGCGCCCGCCGTAGTTGATCGCAACGGTGAGATTGACATGGGTGTTGTCCTTGGTGCGCTCTTCGATCCAGCGCATCATGTCCTGCAGCTTGACGTCCAGCCGCGAGCGGTCGCCGATGAAGCGCATGCGCACCCCTTCGCGCGACATATTCTCGGCCTCGCGCTGGATATAGCGACCGAAAAGGCCCATCAGCCCGATAACCTCTTCGGTCGAGCGCTTCCAGTTTTCGGTCGAAAAGGCATAGATCGTCAGCCATTTCACCCCAAGGTCCGGGGCCACGCGGACGATGGCCTTGACACGCTCGGCCCCCTTGCGGTGCCCTACCAGCCGCGGCCAGCCCTTCTTCGTTGCCCAACGTCCATTACCATCCATGATGATAGCGACATGTTCGGGGGTTCTTGAAGTGGTAGACGACATGGAAACTCCGTTTACAGGGAACGCACAGGGCCTTGAATCAGGGGCCGCGCGATCAGACCTGCATGATCTCTTCCTGCTTCGCCTCCAGCGACTTGTCGATCTGGGCGATGTATTTGTCGGTCAGCTCCTGCACTTCCTCGGACCATATCTTGTGCTCGTCCTCGCTCATGCCGGCGGCCTTGGCCTTTTTCAGCTGGTCCATCCCGTCGCGGCGGACGTTGCGGATGGCCACGCGCGCATGTTCGGCATATCCGGCGGCAACCTTGGTCAGCTGGGTGCGGCGCTCTTCGTTCAGCTCAGGGATCGGCAGCATGATGATGGTGCCGTTGAGCTGCGGGTTGATGCCCAGACCGCTTTCGCGGATCGCTTTTTCAACCTTGCTCACCATCGCCTTGTCCCAGACATTGATGGTGACCATGCGCGGCTCGGGCACGTTGACGGTGCCGACCTGATTGATCGGGGTCATCTGACCATAGGATTCCACCTGGATCGGCTCCAGCATCGACGCCGAGGCCCGGCCGGTGCGCAGACTGGAAAACTCGGTACGCAGGGAATTCAGCGCGCCCTCCATCCGGCGCTGCAGATCGTCGGTGTCGATTTCGGGTTCGTCGGACATGGTGGTGCTTCTCGTCTTGGTTGTCGTGGCGGTGGCCAGCCCGGACCGGGGCAGCGCGGGCTATCAACAGGTTTTATACCGGCCCTCGCCGGATTGCCACCGCAATGCGGTACGCGGGCTTAGCCCTCCACGCGCGTATAAGTCCCCTCACCGCGCAGAATGCCGCGAAAACCGCCCGGTTCGTCAAGCGAAAACACAATGATGGGCAGATTGTTGTCGCGCGCCAGCGCAATCGCCGAAGCATCCATGACACCAAGGTTCTTCTGCAGGACCTCGTCATAGGTGACCAGATCATAGCGCTTGGCATCGGCGTGTTTCTTGGGGTCCTTGTCATAGACCCCATCAACCTTGGTACCCTTGAAGATCGCCTCGCAGGCCATTTCATTGGCGCGCAGCGTGGCGGCGGTATCGGTGGTGAAATAGGGGTTGCCGGTGCCCGCAGCAAAAATGCAGACGCGCTTTTTCTCAAGATGGCGTACCGCGCGGCGGCGGATATAGGGCTCACAGACCTGGTCCATCGGAATGGCGCTGATCACGCGGGTGAACACACCCAGGCTTTCCAGCGCCGATTGCATGGCCAGCGCGTTCATCACGGTTGCCAGCATGCCCATGTAATCGGCGGTGGTGCGCTCCATCCCCTGCGCGCTGCCTGCCAGTCCGCGAAAGATGTTGCCCCCGCCGATCACCATACAGATCTCGACACCCATCTCATGCACCGACTTCACCTCCTGCGCGATGCGCTGGACGGTGGGCGGATGCAGCCCGTATCCCTGATCCCCCATCAGGGCCTCGCCGGATATCTTGAGCATGACGCGGTGATACGAGGCGGGGGGGGTATGAGTCATCGGGGCCTTTCCCTGCCTCTGTCCAGGCGACCACGCAAGAGGTCGGGCAGACGGGCAGCCAATGGGAGTGGTTTCATTCGCGCGCAAAATGTCGCAAACGGGGGCCGGGTTCAACGTCAATTCGTCCCTGCCCTCTGATCCGGCGCTATCATGCTCACTCTGCCGCTCACTCTGCCCGATCCTGCGCGCCCGGTGCTCATCGCCGGGCCGACCGCCAGCGGCAAGTCTGCGCTCGCCCTTCAGCTTGCCACGATGCAGGGCCGCGTGGTGATCAATGCCGATGCGTTGCAGGTTCATGACAGCTGGTCGGTGCTGACCGCACGCCCGCCGCAGGCCGATCTGGCGCAGGCGCCCCACCACCTTTACGGCCATGTGCCCAAGGGCGCCGCCTATTCGGTGGGTCACTGGCTGCGCGAAGTGGCCCCCCTGCTGGCGCGCCACCCCAATGCGGTGATCGTCGGCGGCACCGGGCTGTATCTGTCGGCGCTGACCGAGGGGCTGGCAACCATCCCCCACACCCCGCCGGAAATCCGCGCGCGCGCCGATGCGCTTGTGCGTGACAGCGGGCCCGAAGCGCTGCTCGCCGGGCTGGACGCGCGGACCGCCGCGCGCATCGACCGGCAGAATCCCGCCCGGCTGCAACGCGCCTGGGAGGTGCTGATGGCCACCGGGCGCGGCCTTGCCGACTGGCAGGAGGATACCGGTCCGCCGCTTTTGCCCCTCAACACCACCACCGCGCTGGTTCTGATGCCCGCGCGCGAATGGCTCAACACCCGAATCACCGCCCGATTCGCGGCGATGCTGCAAGGCGGCGCGCTGGAGGAGGCCCGCGCCGCGCTGCCGCACTGGCCAGCGGATGCAGGCACCCCCTCAGCCCCGCTCTGGACCCGTGCCATCGGCGCGGCTGAACTGATTGCGCATCTGCAGGGCCACATATCGTTGGAGAGGGCCGAGGCCGACGCAACACTTGCCACGCGCCAGTATGCCAAGCGCCAGCGCAGCTGG
Source organism: Pararhodobacter sp. (assembly GCF_036802785.1). Taxonomy (GTDB): domain Bacteria; phylum Pseudomonadota; class Alphaproteobacteria; order Rhodobacterales; family Rhodobacteraceae; genus Pararhodobacter. The sequence continues at coordinate 17,108 of NZ_DAIRVN010000059.1, read as the reverse complement.
TTCCGCAGCCGGATGAAAGCGTGGCAAAGGCTCGATCTGCCCTGAAAGCCCGAGTCACCTTTCTGCAACGAACCTGTGCGAAGCCGGGTTTTGTGGCGCGAAAGTGGTGAAATGTCTTGGGATTGCCCCCTTTGGTTTCCTACGCTGGCCATAATCACCCGCCAGAAGGTCTGCCATGACAATCATCCCTGACGCCCCCTCGGCCCTGCGCCTGACACCCATCGCCCGCCTTGCGGCCGGTGGCCGCTGGCGGGTGGAGGCGATGCGCTCGCTGCGCGAGCCGGTGTTGCTGTGGTTCACGCAGGGTCAGGGGCGGATCACCGTAGCCGGAACCACGCGCGGCTACGGCCCGCATAATGCCATCTTCATCCCGCCCGGCGTCATGCATGGGTTCGAGATTGCGCCGCGTGTGCAGGGCACGGCGGTGTTCTTCGGGCGCAAGCATGATCTGGACCTGCCCGCCACGCCGCAGTTCCTGCGCCCGCGCGATCCGATCTCGCAAAAGGAGCTGGTCTCGACGCTTGAAAACATCCAGCGCGAGGCCGAGAGCACCCGCGCCAGCGCACCGCGCGCCGCGCGCCACCATCTGGGCCTGCTCAGTGTCTGGATCGACCGCCAGATCGAGCGCGAGAACAATACAGACGTGCTGCCCGGCCGCCCACTGGCCGCACAGCGGCTGGCGGCGCGCTACTCGGCGCTGCTTGAGCGTGATTACCGCTCCAACCTGTCGGTCAGCGAATATGCCGGGGTGCTGGGCGTGACGGCCACCCATCTGACGCGCGCCTGCCGCACCACCTGCGGGCGCAGCGCGCATATGCTGCTCGAAGACCGTATCCTGTTCGAAGCCCGGCGCCTGCTGACAGAAACCCGCATGCCGATCAACCAGATCGCACAGCTTCTGGGCTATAACTCGGCAGGCTATTTCACCCGCGCCTTCCAGAAAACCGCCGGAATGACCCCCTCAGCCTTCCGCAAGAAACCCGGCCATGGCCCGGTCGTGCCCCGCCTGTAAAGCGGCGCTCAGTTCATTTTCTGTCTGAAAATATCCTCGGGGGTGAATGGCCGCAGACGGGAGGAGGCGTGACAAGCCCCCTTCCCCCACTCAGCCAGCCCCAAGAACGATGCGCACATAATCGGTGGTCTCGCGGTAAGGCGGGATGCCGTTATGGCGCTGCACCGCTTCCGGCCCGGCATTATAGGCCGCCAGCGCAAGCCGCCAGTCGCCGAACCGCTCGAACATCATGCGCAGATAGCGCGCGCCCCCCTCAAGGTTCTGGCGCGGGTCATCGGGGTTGACGCCCAGCAAAAGGGCCGTGTCCGGCATAAGCTGCGCCAGTCCGCGCGCCCCGGCATGCGACAGCGCGGTGGGGTTCCAGCGGCTTTCCTGATGCACCAGCCGCAAGAACAGCTCTTCGGGCACATTGTGCCGGCGCGCGGCGGCGCGGGCGAGGTCCAGATAGGGGCCACGATAGGTGCCGCGATAGACCGGAATGGCCGCATCGGCCTGCGCCGAGGGCGGCAGATGCCGGGTGGAGGCCGAATATTGCGAGGAAAGCCGGGAATCGATCAGCCGGGTCTGGTTGCGCATCACGTCATTGCGCCCGCCTGCGGTGCCCGAACCCAGCCGCAACCCGTTCGCATCCGCCGCGCCCGCGACCAGCGCCGCAACCACCAGCGCCACCACTGCCCCGCCCTGCCGGATCATGCTTCAGCCTTCCCAAATTTCGCTGCCTGTATTGCGCGCCCCGCGCAGTGGCGGGATTGTGCAACGGCGGGACTATAGCGCCGAATGGCGCGCAGGCCAAGTCATCCGCAATTGCGGGCTTTCAGAACCCGCCCCGATGGGCGGCCACCCGCTTTAACCAATTTTCAACCCTGATCGCGTGGTGTAGGCATGAGGGCAATCAGATTCGGAACGACACCGGGAAAAGGAAGCAGCGCATGGCAGGGTCAGTCAACAAGGTCATCATCGTCGGAAATCTTGGCCGCGACCCTGAGGTGCGCAGCTTTCCCAACGGTGGCAAAGTCGTCAACCTGCGCATCGCCACATCGGAGACATGGCGCGACAAGGCTTCGGGTGAAAAACGTGAGCGGACCGAATGGCATTCCGTCGCCATCTTCTCGGAACCGCTGGGCCGGATTGCCGAGCAGTATCTGCGCAAGGGCTCCAAGGTCTATATCGAGGGCCAGCTTGAAACCCGCAAATGGCAGGATCAGAGCGGCGCCGACCGCTATTCGACCGAAGTTGTGCTGCGCCCCTTCAGCGGCAACCTGACGCTGCTTGACGGGCGCGGCGGCGACAGCGGCGGTGGTGGTGGCGCAGGTGGCGGCAACTTCGGAGGTGGCAGCGGCGGCGGCGGCTATGGCGGCGATTCCCAGGGCGGTGGCTACAGCGGTGGCGGTGGCGCGCGCGGCGGTTCGTCCGATGGCGGTTTCGGTGGCGCATCGGACATGGATGACGAAATTCCGTTCTGAGTGTTTCAGCGCAGCGCGTTTACGCTCAGGGCGCGGCCCGCAGCCTCTTGACGCTGCGCCGCGCCCCGGCTAGACCCGCGCGCACAGGCGGGTATGATGTAATGGTAGCCTGTCAGCTTCCCAAGCTGAACGCGCGGGTTCGATTCCCGCTACCCGCTCCAACAAAATCCAAAATTATTTTGTTAAATCAAGGCGATGCCTGGCGGCATCATCGCGAAGCAGCGATTCAGAAAGAGAACATTCGGGCATTAAGGGGCAATTTCGGCCAGAAAATCCCGAAGAACGCCCCTACCCTCCTTTTCCCGCCAAACTGACCTTAAACCGCGCCCCCCGCAACACGGCGGCTTGTCGTTGTCAGCTCCGCCTGAAGGTCAGATAGTGCGGCACCCGGCCCTCGCGTAGCGCCTTTTTCTCGTAGCGCGTGGAAAGCCAGTCCTCCCAGGCGACAGCCCCCTGTGACACCAGCGCGAAACCGGCGCGCGGCACTTCCACCAGCGTCTGGCGCACATAATCAGGAATGTCGGTCGCAACCCGGAATTCCGCACCCGGTGCACAACACCGCGCCAACGGCAACAGATGCTCGGGCGTGACAAAGCGGCGGCGGTGGTGGCGCGACTTGGGCCATGGGTCCGGGTAATTCAGGAAAACCCGCTCCAGACAACCCTCTGGCAGCACATCGAACAGATCGCGGGCATCACCGGGATGCAGCCGCAGGTTCGGCACCGGGGCATCGCGCATACGGCCCAGTGCCATGGCGATTCCGTTGACGAAAGGTTCGCAGCCGATCAGGCGCACCTGCGGGTAACGTTGCGCCATATGCACCATATGCTCGCCGCCGCCAAAACCGATCTCCAGCCACAGCGGGCCGTCGCCGGGCAGAACCGACAGGTCCAGCGGGGCGCGCGAAGGGTTTTCGGCGCGCGAGACACCGCGCAGCCGCACCGCCTCCATATCTTCGGCCAGATACTGCTTCTGGCTCGGGCGCAGCGTCTTGCCATGCACGCGGCCGTAAAAATTGCGCTTGGCGGGGGGAGGGAAAGAAGGTCTGGTCATCGGCATCCAACATGTCTCGGCAGCAATGACGGCGGGTTACGCGATTGCAGCGGCGTCATGCAACCCCCGGCGCACCCGCTGACCTTCGGACCAGCAAACCATCCGTCCCGACAGTCCGTGGCAACGCCGCCTCGGGGGTTCGATGCCCCCGAGGCTGCGCGCGCCGGCCTGATGCGGTGTCAGACCGCCTTTTTCAGGGCATCGGCCAGGTCGGTCCGTTCCCAGCTGAACCCGCCATCGGCCTCAGGAGCGCGGCCGAAATGACCATAAGCCGCGGTGCGGGCATAGATCGGACGGTCCAGCCCAAGATGTTCGCGGATGCCGCGCGGCGTCAGGTCCATCACCTTTGCCACTGCCCGCTCGATCACCTCATCGGGCACAACGCCCGTGCCATGGGTATCCACATAGATCGACAGCGGCCGCGCCACGCCGATCGCATAGGAAATCTGCAGCGTGCAGCGTTTCGCCATCCCGGCAGCCACCACGTTCTTGGCCAGATACCGCGCAGCATAGGCAGCAGAGCGGTCCACCTTGCTGGGGTCCTTGCCCGAAAAGGCGCCGCCCCCATGCGGTGCGGCACCGCCATAGGTATCGACGATGATCTTGCGCCCGGTCAGCCCGGCGTCACCGTCCGGCCCGCCGATCAGGAACTTGCCGGTCGGGTTGACGTGCCATTCCGTGCCGCCGTTCACCCAGCCTTCAGGCATAACCTCTTCGACATAGGGCCGCACGATGGCCTGCACATCCGCGCTGCTCAGCGAGGCGTCCAGATGCTGATGCGAGATCACCAGCTGCATCACCTCGACCGGCTTGCCATCGGCATAGCGGATCGACAACTGGCTTTTGGCATCCGGCCCCAGCATCGGCAGTTCGCCGGATTTGCGCGCCTCGGCCAGCCGCCGCAGGATCGCATGCGAATACTGGATCGGCGCGGGCATCAGCGCGGGCGTCTCGTCGACGGCATAGCCGAACATGATCCCCTGATCGCCCGCCCCTTCGCGCTCCACGCCCTGGGCGATATCGACCGACTGCTCATGCAGGAAGTTCAGCACATGGCAGGTGTTCCAGTGAAACTTGTCCTGCTCATAGCCGATGTCCTTGATGCAGTCGCGCGCGATCTGGCCGATGCGGCCCATCACATCCTTCAGCCGTTCAGAGCCGGGGCGGCCGTCGCGTTCCGGCAGGCCGATTTCGCCGCCGATCACCACCAGCCCGGTGGTGGCAAAGGTTTCGCAGGCGACGCGCGCGCTGGGGTCCTCGGCCAGAAGATAGTCCAGAACGGCATCGGAGATGCGGTCGCAGACCTTGTCAGGATGCCCCTCGGAAACGGATTCCGAGGTGAAAATGTAATTCTGCCGAGTCATGTTGAGAGCGCTCCATTGCAATTAACTGCCACGTCAGGAAGCCGTTGTGACAGATCACACGCGGCTAGCCCGCTGCGCGCCCCGCGTCAATCGTTTTTCACGCAAACGTCGCACCAGAGCCGCGAAGACCCCGGCCAGCAGCAGCAGATGCCACAGCCTGTCGCCAAAACGTGAATAAACCGTGGAGTCGAGCGCGCCCGGCAGGTCGGAATCGACAGTTCCCATCTGGTTGAGCCCCAGCGCCTGCACCACCTGCCCGCGCGCGTCGATCACCGCCGACACGCCGGTATTGGCCGCGCGCACCAGCGGCAGGCCCTGCTCGATGGCGCGCAGCCGCGCCTGCGCCAGATGCTGAAACGGGCCGATCCATTCGCCGAACCATGCGTCATTGGTGATCTGCAATATCCAGTCCGGGCGCGGAGTGCCGCGCAGATGGCGCGGAAAGATCGCCTCATAGCAGATCAGCGGCAGCACCCGCCCGGCTGCGCCCAGATTCAGAACGCGCGGCCCCGCCCCCGGGGCATAGCCCAGAAGCGCCTGCGCGGCGAAGCCTGAAAGCCAGTCCATGCCGGGCCGGTCGGCAAACTGGCCCAGCACCGGGACATATTCGCCAAAGGGCACCAGATGATGCTTGTCGTAAACCGCCGTTGGCGCGCCGGTCTCATCCAGCACGGCAAGGCTGTTGAAGTACTGCATCCGGTCGCCCGGCCCCGTTTCGCGCCGCTGGATACCCAGGATCAGTGTTGCGTCGCCCGCGGCCTCGGCGGCCATGCGCAGCCCGTCCATCGGGTTGTCCAGAAAGAACGGCACCGAGGTTTCCGACCAGATCACCAGATCGGGCGCGCGCCCGTCGCTGGCCGGTGCAGCGGTCAGATCCAGATGGCGATAGAAAAACATCTCGGCGAAATGGCGTTCCCATTTCATATCCTGCGGCGCGTTGGGCTGGACAAGGCGCAGCCGCAAGGGCCGGTCTTCGGGCAGCGGCGCGTTCAGCCGCGCCATCCCCCCGCCCCAGCCCACGGCTAAAACCGCCACCAGCGCCACGCCCACAAAGCCCGCGCGCCGCGTCTGCCCGCGCTGTGCCCGCAGTGCGAGCGTGGCAAGCCCGGCTGAAAGGCCCAGCGCCAGCGCGCTCAGCCCCAGCGCGCCTGAAAACGCGGCCAGCTGGGCGACCGGCGTGTCAATCCAGACATGGCCCAGAAGCGCCCATGGCAGGCCGGTAAAGATATAGCCGCGCAATGCTTCCATCGCCAGCATCGCCAGCGCGAACAGCCACAGCCGCGCGACAGGCGCGCGCGCCGCCCAGACGGCAAAGGCCCCCGCGACGCCCCAGAACAGCGCCAGCCCCGCCGCCATGAGGATCAGCGCGAAAGGCGCCATCCAGGCGTGGCGCTCGGGTTCAATGAGAAACGGCTCGATGATCCAGACCATGGCAAGGCCGAACCCGGCAGCCCCCGCCGCCCATCCGCGCCAGAAGCCACTGCGCGGGCCGGGGGCGCGGGCGACGCTCAGCATCACCACCGCGATTGCCAGCAGCGTTACGGGCCAGAGCCCCCACGGGGCCTGACCCAGCGCGCTGGCCAACCCGGCCAACGCGGCCCAAAGGACCGGCGCACGCAGGAACATCGCCGATCGCCGCCGCGCCCCCGTCACCCGTCAGTCCCTGGCTTCCGGACCGGACGGATCGCCCAGCCGCAGCCGCAGCCGCTTCACGCGGCGCGGATCAGCCTCCAGCACCTCGATCTCCACACCGGCGGGATGGGGAAGTATCTCGCCCCGCACCGGCACCCGGCCCAGCAGCACAAAGACCAGCCCGCCAAGGGTATCGACATCCTCGTCGGTCACGCCGGCGGTCAGGTCCAGATCCAGCAGCTTTTCGACATCCTCAAGCATGGCGCGCGCCTGAATCAGCCAGACACCAGGCTTTTCTTCAATCCAGAGCCCTTCATCCTCGGTGTCGTGTTCGTCATCAATCTCGCCGACAACCTGCTCCAGCAGGTCCTCGATGGTCACCAGCCCGTCCACCCCGCCGTATTCGTCGATCACCAGCGCCATATGCGTGCGCTCGGTCTGCATTTTCTGCAGCAGCACCACCAGCGGCATCGAGGGGGGGACAAAAAGGATGGGGCGCAGCAGCGGCGCCAGATCAATCTCGCCCTGCGTCACATCAAAGCCGTGGCGCAACACCAGATCCTTGAGCAGCAACAGGCCCAGTGGCTTGTCGAGCGTCTCATTATAAACCGGAATGCGGGAAAAGCCGCTGTCGCGCAGCACCGTGATCAGGTCCTCGCGGGCGATATCGACCGGCACGGCCACGATCTCGGCCTTGGGGATGGCCACATCATTGACCCGCAGGCGCCGGAGGTTGGTCAGCCCGGGCAGAACCTGCCGCATGCTGGCGTTGAATGCCTGATCCTTCTCTGCGTGCGATTCAGGCGAGGCCAGCGCGTAGATCAGACGACCGATCAGGCCACGTTGGCCGTTACTGTCGGACGGAGGGTCGGACTCGTCAGGCGCGCTTCGCGCCGCCTCAGAGCCGGATTGGGAATCGTTCATCAGTCCTTTCCGATATCACTGTCAGAGGGGCCTGCCTGCATGTCAGGCGGGCCGTCAAGTGTAGCATATGGGTCAGCAATGCCCAGAGTTGCAAGTATCTCTGCCTCGGTTTCTTCCATCAGTTGCGCATCTTCCTCATGCTCGTGGTCATAGCCCAGCAGATGCAGCACCGAATGGATGATCAGATGCGTGACATGATCCTCCGCCGTCTTGCCCTGCGCAATGGCCTCCTGCTGGCAGGTCTCATAGGCCAGCGCCATGTCGCCCAGCGGCTCGGGCTCTGCCTGCGTGCCGGGTTCGGGCGGCTCGGGCAGTGCGCCGGGCGTCTCGCTGCTCAGATCCCAGGCGGGCCATGACAGCACATTGGTTGCCCGGTCCTTGCTGCGGAACTGCGCGTTCAGCGCGCGGATGCGGGCGTCATCGCAGGCCAGAACGCTCACCTCATGAAGCATCGGATCATGGCCCAGATGGGTCAGCGCCGCCGCCACAGCACGCCCGGCAAGCGGCGCAAGGTCCCCCCAGCGCGGCTCTTCGGTGTTCAGCTCAACCGGCATGTGAGGGCGTCACGACTGCTCGTCACGCTCATAGGCCTGAATGATCCGCGCAACCAGCGGGTGGCGCACCACATCGGCCGAGGTGAAATAGGAAAAGCTGATCCCCTTCACCCCTTCCAGAATGCGCTCCGCCGCCGTCAGCCCGCTGGTCATGCCGCGTGGCAGGTCCACCTGACTGCGGTCGCCGGTGATCACCATGCGTGACCCCTCACCCAGACGGGTCAGGAACATCTTCATCTGCATCTCGGTGGCATTCTGCGCCTCATCGAGCACCACAAAGGCATTGGCCAGCGTCCGCCCGCGCATGAAGGCCAGCGGCGCAATCTCGATGCGGCGTTCCTCCATCAGCTTGGCCAGTTGCTTGCCGGGCAGAAAATCATTCAGCGCGTCATAGAGCGGCTGCATGTAGGGGTCGATCTTTTCCTTCATGTCACCGGGCAGAAAGCCCAGCCGCTCGCCAGCCTCGACGGCGGGGCGCGACAGGATGATGCGGTCCACATGCCCTTCGGCAAACATGTTCACGGCTGCGGCAACCGCGATATAGGTCTTGCCGGTGCCTGCCGGGCCGATCCCGAAGTTCAGCGTATCCTCGAACAAGGCGCGCGCGTAATCCTGCTGCGCCTTGGTGCGTGGGATGACATGCTTCTTGCGGGTGCGGATTTCGATCTGGCCGGTGCGGAACATCTCCAGCTGCTTTTCGCCCGCCAGCGGGTCACCGCCCATGCGGATGGCGCCGTCGATATCACCTGCGTCCAGCGGCCTGCCCTCGGCCAGACGCGCATACAGCGCCTCAAGCGTCTCTGCGGCGCGGGTGCGCAGCGCGGCTTCGCCCATGATGAACAACTGGTTGCCGCGGCGGATGATCTGCACGCCAAGCTCATGCTCCAGCCGCGCGAGGTTGCGGTCATATTCGCCGCAAAGATCTATAAGAATGCGATTATCAGCGAATTCGAGTTGCGTTTGCAGCGGATCGCCGGGGGTGAGCGGGGGTGTCAGCGCGCTGATGCCCAATAAGGACTCCTAAGCCAGAGGTCGCCTGTTCAGGGGCACGTTGCCGGGCCCCGGGGTTCATGCTGCCAACAGAGTGGGCCGCTGGCAAGCTTCGATATGGTCATTTCATACAAGCTTAACAAGATACGCCAAATCTTGCGCAGACCCGATGCAGAAATGCGACATCTGGGCGGGCCTGCCCCAAATGCCAAGCGGCGGCCCGTCAAGGCCGCCGCTGGTCTCATGCCGGATGCGCGCGATCAGGTGCCGCGGCGGTAGCGGCCCACGGCGATGGTCGGCGGCGCGATGCCCGAGCAGACCGGGTTGCCATAGGGGTCAAGCCGGGCAGACATGAAGCCCTCTACCCCCTCGTCGATGATCCAGTGATCGCAGCCATGCGGGTCAACCCAGATACCGGCATCGCGCACATGAGACAGATGGTTCGGCGTGCCCGCATGCCGGTCCGAGGTGTTGTCCTCGGGGTTGATCTCGACAAAGCGGCCCTCCGGCCCCCCGGCACAGGCGGCCAGCGACAGCACTGCCACGCCAAGCAGGATGGTTCTGATGGTTTTCATTGTTTTTCCCCCGGTCTCAGCGGACACACAGAATTTCAACACGGCGGTTCTGGGCCATGCCGGCCGCGGAATTGTTCGAGGCCACCGGATGCATCGGACCAAAGCCGCGCACAGCCGAGACGCTGCCGCCGTTGCGGATGGCGACATTGGCCACGGTGCGCGCGCGGTTTTCCGACAGACGCATGTTATACTCGAACCCGCCGCGCGGATCGGTATGGCCATAGACCACAAAGGCCGTGGAGCCGTTGGTGCGGAAGAAACCCGCCAGCCGCTCTTCGGCACCACTGCGCAGCCGGTGGCTGCCGGTGGCGAACAGCGTATCCGTGCTTTCGACAAGGCAGGCATTGGTGCGATGGCAGACCGGGCGACCGTCGCGTGTACGGTTCGGGGTCATATACCCTTCGATCCCGTTATCGAGCACCCAGTGCTCGCATCCGTCCGGATCAATCCAGATGGTCGGCACGTAGCGCTCGCCGACAATCGTGCGTTGACGCTGCGCAGATGCATCCGTCGGGGTCAGAGCGACCACCAGAAGCGCCGTGGCAGCGGCACCAGCAAGCATCCGAACAGCTTTGGAAATAAATCTTACCACAGCCATCGTCCTTTTAATTGTTTTCCCCCAGAGGCGCGGGCCAGACCTTCTGTACACCCATGTCCCGTGGCAGAAACGGAAACCGGGCAGGCGATGGCCCCTAGCGACTGGGAAACATTAGCAAATCCGTTACGCATTGGAAGAGTGATTCCCTCCATTGCACCGCAATTCGGCCCCGCACTTCCAATTGTTTCGTCAAAGGCACCTCTGCAGCGGGCCGGGACACGCCCCGCTCACCCGCTCAGAGCAGAATCCCGCCCAGAGAATTCGGGCCGCTCTGGGTGATTCTGACCCGCATAACGGTGCCGATCTGCGCCTGAGCGTCGGTGACATGAACCGCGTGCAGATGGTCTGACTTGCCCACCATCTGCCCTTCCATCCGCCCGGGCTTCTCGAACAGAACCCCCACCTCGCGCCCCACCATGGCTTCCTGATGCGCGCGCTGCTGCGTGCCCAGCAGAGCCTGCAGGCGTTGCAGGCGCTCATTCATCACCTCGTCAGCCACGCCGGGGCGTTCGGCCGCCGGCGTGCCGGGGCGGGAGGAGTATTTGAAGGAATAGGCCTGCCCGTAGCCCACCGCGCGCACCAGATCCATCGTCGCGTTGAAATCTTCCTCGGTCTCGCCGGGGAAGCCCACAATGAAATCGCCCGACAGAAGCAGATCAGGCCGCGCGGCGCGCAGACGCGCGATCAGGCGCAGATAATCCTCGGCGCGGTGCTTGCGGTTCATGGCTTTCAGAATCCGGTCAGACCCGGACTGCACCGGCAGGTGCAGATAGGGCATCAGCTTGGGCTCGTCGCCATGGGCGGCGATCAGATCCTCGCTCATGTCATTGGGATGCGAGGTGGTGTAGCGCAGGCGCGCAAGACCATCGATCCCGGCCAGCGCGCGGATCAGCCGTGCCAGCGACCAGTCCCCGTCAGGGCCGGCGCCGTGATAGGCGTTCACATTCTGGCCCAGCAGGGTGATCTCGCGCACCCCGCGCTCAACCAGATCGCGCGCCTCAGCCAGCAGGCGTTCGGCGGGGCGGCTGACCTCGGTGCCCCGGGTATAGGGCACCACGCAGAAGGCGCAGAACTTGTCGCAGCCTTCCTGCACCGTCAGGAAAGCCGCCGGGGCGCGGCGGGCACGCGGGCCCCCACGCGGACCGCGCGGCAGATGATCGAACTTGTCCTCTTGGGGAAAGTCGGTATCGACCGGGCGCGCGCCCTGACGCACCGCAGCTTCCATCGCAGGCAGCCGGTGATAGGTCTGCGGCCCCACCACCAGATCGACCACGGGCGCGCGGCGCATGATCTCGGCCCCTTCGGCCTGCGCGACGCATCCGGCAATGCCGATCTTCAGCTCGGGGTTGGCATCCTTGAGCGGCTTCAGCCGCCCCAGCTCGGAATAGACCTTTTCGGCGGCCTTCTCGCGGATATGGCAGGTGTTGAGCAGGATCATGTCGGCCTCTTCCGGCCGGTCGGTCGTCACATAACCCGAGGCGCCCATGGCCTCGGCCATGCGCTCGCTGTCATAGACATTCATCTGACAGCCATAGGTCTTGATGAAAAGCTTGCGTGGGCCGGATTTGGAGGCGGATTTTGGGGCGGTTGTGGTGGCGGTCATGGGAAGGGTCCTGCCGGTAGGGTTGCCCCGCATGTATCGAAAACCGTCCCCGCCCGCAACGCCAAGCCCGCCACAGCCGAAAGACGGGATTTTCCGGCGCTCTGCCCCTGCAGGCCGGGCTTCAGCTGCGGGTGCGTTTGGCGCGCCGGTCGCGGGCCTGTCCGATCAGCGCCAGCATGGCATCCGGGTCAGCGATATGTTTGAGCAGGTGCTTGTCGCCGGTGCGGGTGATGATCTGCATATCGCCCATCAGCTTGCGGACCGTTTCGACCTCCAGCAGCATCACCGAGCGCCCGCCGGGCAGCACCAGCCGCCGGTCCGTCAGCACCCAGACCGATTTCAGCTGTTCCGAGGCCAGATAAAGCCCGCGTACACCCAGCGCGAGCACTGCCCCCAAGGAGCCGATGGCAACATGATCAGACCCCAGCAACCACAGCACGATCCCTGCCCCGGCCATACCCAGCAGCGCCAGAATCGCATGGTCACGCCAGTAGCGGCCCCGGTCCGGGCGCAGCTCGGTCAGAACCTTTTCGCCCTTTTCAAGCGTCAGGCCGGTTGCGGCATTGCGGAGCTGGATATCGGACATGGCGGGCCCTGACAGGAAAGCGCACAAGAAAAAGCGCGCCCGGAAGGCCGGGCGCGCAATGTGTCGAAGGTCAGTCGGTGGCTGCCGGGGCCTGCGGCGCAGGTTCCGGCGCTGGTGTCGCCTCCATGGCAGGGGCGTCCTCCGTCGCGGGGGCTTCCTCTGCGGCAGGGGCCGCTTCGGGCGCGGCGGCAGGCGTTTGCCCGGCACCGGGCTGCACCCCTTCAAGGTTCATCCCGTCCGAGCGCAGGAACTGGAAGAACTCGCTGTCCGGGCTCAGCACCATCGAGGTGTTCTCGCCGGTCAGCGCCCGCTCATAGGAAGTCAGCGACCGGGTGAAGCTGAAGAATTCGGGGTCTTGCCCGAAAGCTTCGGCATAGATCCGGTTGCGCTCGGCATCAGCCTCACCGCGGATGATCTCGGATTCGCGGCGGGCCGAAGAGACCAGCTCCACCACCGTCCGGTCTGCCAGCGCGCGCACCCGTTGCGCGGCCTCGTTACCGCGTGCGATTTCGTCGGCTGCCTCGCGTTCACGCTCTGCGCGCATCCGCGCATAGGTGGCGGCAAGGTTCTGGTCCGGCAGATCGGTGCGGGTCAGCCGCACGTCAACGACATCGACACCCAGCGTCACAGCCTCACGCCGCGCCAGATCGCGGATCAGGTTCATCAGCCCGGTCCGGTCTTCGGACAGAACGGCACCCGAGGGCACCGAACCCAGAATCTCGCGGATCGCCGCGTTCAGGATGCGCTCGATACGCACCTGTGCCGCGCGCACGCCCTCGGTGCCGACAGCCTGCCGGAACCGTTCCACGTCAACGATGCGCCAGCGCGCAAAGGCATCAACCACCAGCCGGCGGTCATCCAGCGGGGTGACTTCAAGCGGCTGCGACTGCAGGCCAAGGATGCGCGAGTCGTAGCGCACAACTTCCTGAATGAAGGGAATGCGCACACCCAGACCGGGCTCGGTACGGACCTGTTTGACTTGTCCGAACTGCAACACCAGCACATTCTCGCGCTCATCGACAATGAACAGCGCCGAAAGGCCGATAGCCACAAGGATCACGACGGCGGGGATAAGAAGCGTCAGCTTTTTCATCAGTTGGTCCCCCGTGCGCGCAACTGGTCAAGCGGCAGATAGGGCAACACGCCCGTGCCACCGTTCTCGCCGGTCACATTGTCAAGAATTGTCAGGTGCATGCCACCCAGAACAACTTCCATCGTTTCAAGATACATCCGCCGCCGCGTAACTTCGGGCGCGTTGACATATTCGTTCCAGACCGCAAGGAAGCGGCTGGCCTCACCCTGGGCGACGTTGATCGCCTGAGCGCGGTAGCCTTCGGCCTCTTCCTGAACCTGCGCGGCTTCACCGCGCGCGGCAGCCAGAACCCGGTTGGCATAGGCATCTGCCTGACGCTCAAGCCGGTCACGCTCCTGCCGGGCGGCCTGCACTTCGCGGAAGCTGTCGATCACTTCGCCCGGAGGGTCGGCCTTGTCAAAGTTGACCCGGATGATGTTCATCCCGGATTCGTAGCTGTCCAGCGTACCCTGCGCCGCTTGCCGCAGGTCAGCAGCAATCGCACCACGGTCACGGTTGAGGATCGGCGACAGTTCCGAGCGCGCGATAATGTCACGCATCGCCGATTCAGCCACCGCCCGCACCGTGTTCGACGGGTCGGCCAGATTGAACAGGAAGCGCGCGGGGTCGGCAACGTTCCAGACAACCTGGAATTCGATATCCACCACGGCTTCGTCGCGGGTCAGCATCAGGCCGGTATCAAGCGCCGAACGCCCGGTACCTACCTCGGTCACCCGCTCGGTTGTCACCTGCACGATTTCAGCGCGCACAACGGGCCAGGGCGCGAAGTTCAGGCCCGGCTGGCCGATGCGGTATTCCTGCCCGAACAGCAGCTCGACCGAGCGCTCTTCCGGCCGGACCGTGTAGAACGAGGCGAAAAGCCACAGCACCACCAGACCGATGAGGCCGATGACCACACCACGCCCGCTGATCCCCGGCCCGCCCGTACCCCGGCCACCGCCGGTGCCGCCACCGCGGCCGCCCATCAGCACCTTCAGCTGCTGCTGGCCTTTTTTCACCAGATCGTCAATCTCCGGGATCTGCGGACCCTGATTGCCGGGGCCGCGATCACCGCCGCCACCATTCCCACCAGAACCGCGATCACCAGAGCCGCGGTTTCCGCCACCGCCGCCCCATGGCCCTCCACTATTGCCAGACATGGCCTCTCCTTGATTTTATTATGTCAGTTTTGACTGTCATCGTTCTGAATTGGCTACATCGCCCCGGGTTTCAAGCCTAATCGGCCCCCAATGCGCCAAAGTCGCACCCTTTTGATGGAACCAGACACGCGCTTTCAGCCTTCGCGCACGGGTTTGCGCAACAACACGATCTCTTCGGCCATGGTCGGATGCACCGCGACAACCCGGTCGAAATCGGCCTTTGTCGCGCCCATCTTCAGCGCGACAGCGGCAAACTGGATCATCTCGGCCGCGCCGGGTGCGACGATATGGCACCCCAGAACACGGTCGCTGGCGGCGCAGACAACCAGCTTCATCATCACCTTCGATGTCCCCCCGGCAAAGGCCGTCTGCATGGGGCGGAAGCTGGTCATGAAGATCTTCACGGGCCCTTCCCTGCGCGCCTCTTCCTCGGTCAGGCCCACCGTCGCGGCCTCGGGCCGGGTAAAGACGGCACTGGCGACCAGCGCATGATCGGCCTGCGTGGGCTTGCCACCGAAAACCGTGTCGGCAAAGGCGTGGCCCTCGCGGATGGCCACCGGCGTCAGCTGAATGCGGTCTGTCACATCGCCCACGGCATAGATAGAGGGGATATTGGTCTGTGACCACCCGTCAACCTTGACCGCGCCGTTTTCTTGCAGCGCGACACCCGCAGCCTCCAGCCCCAGCCCACCGGTGTTGGCCACCCGGCCGGTGGCGAACAGCACCCGGTCGAATTCCCGCCGCCCGCCATTCGTGTCGCTGGCGGCATAGCGGCCATCGGGCAGCCGCTCCAGCGAGACCAGATCGGTGCCCACCTCCAGCGTCACGCCCTGCGCGCCCATCTCGGCGGCAACGGTGTGGCGCAGGTCATCGTCAAAGCCCCGCAGTATCTGCGCGCCGCGATACATCTGCGTGACCGCAACGCCCAGCCCCTGCAGGACGCAGGCGAATTCACAGGCAATGAAACCGCCGCCGATGATCAGCATGGTGCCGGGCAGTTCGTCCATCAGAAAGACCTCGTTCGAGGTCATCGCGCCCTGCCCGTCAAACTCGGGCGGCACAAACGGTGTGCCGCCGGTGGCGATCAGGATATGGCGGGCGGTCAGGCGGCGCCCATCGGCCAGCAAGACCGTATGCGGGTCGGCCAGCGTGGCGCGCTGGTGGAAAATCTCCACCCCGGCGTTTTCGGCATTGCGCGTATAGGCCCCCTCCAGCCGCGTCAGTTCGGCATCGAGCTTTGCGCGAAAGGCGCGCCAGTCAAAGCCTGTCGCCTCCACCTGCCAGCCATAGGCGCGCGCCTCCTCAAGCGTGGCGCCATGCCCGGCGGCAAAGACCATCAGCTTCTTGGGTACGCAGCCACGGATGACGCAGGTGCCGCCCATGCGGTATTCCTCGGCCATGGCAACCCGGGCGCCGCCCTCCGACGCTGCGATCCGCGCCGCCCGCACACCGCCTGAACCGCCGCCGATAACGAAAAGATCGTAGTCGAATGTCACCTGCACGCCCTCAGAGATCTCGGAAAATATTGTCGGATTCAACGAAGACAATACGCTCTTCCACCACTGTCCCCGCGATCGGGTCGCGCATCTCCACCCGCCCGTCGGCATAGCCGACGACGACGGCATCGCAGATGTCAATGAAAAGCCCGTTCTCCACCACGCCCGGCACCTGGTTGAGCGCGAGCGAAAGCTGGCGCGGATTGCCGATCCGGCCAAGGGACAGGTCCAGCAGATAATTGCCCTCGTCGGTCGTGAAAGGCTGCGTGCCGTTCATGCGCAGCGTGGCGGCGGTGCCCATGACATCCATGCCGCCCAGCAACTCCTCGATCAGCAGCTTGCTGGCCTTCCAGCCGAAAGGGATCACCTCGACAGGCAGCGGAAAGGCCCCCAGCGCCTTGACCTCCTTTGACGCATCGCTGATCACGATCATCCGGTCACTGGCGGTGGCCACGATCTTTTCCAGCAAAAGCGCCCCGCCCCCACCCTTGATCAGCGCCAGATCACCGTCAAACTCGTCCGCCCCGTCCACCGTCAGGTCCAGCCAGCCCGCCTCGTCAAGGCTGACCACCTTCAGCCCAAGACTGCGGGCCAGTTCGGCGGTACGCGCCGAGGTGGGCACACAGGTCAGGCGCAGGTTTTCCTCGCGCGCGCGCTCACCCAGACAGCGCACCATCCAGGCAGCGGTAGAGCCGGTCCCCAGCCCCAGTTTCATACCGTCCTCGACACAATCAACCGCACGCCGCGCGGCGGCAAATTTAGCGCGGTCTATCGGGGTGAGATGCTGAGCCATGGCGAAAGGTCTCCTGATTGCGCGGGCTGGGCGCGTGTTACAACAGTTGCCGGGGATTGTCACAGGGAACCGGGGCGTTTTTTCGCGCCGAAACCCGGATTGCACAAAATCGCTGTCGCCGTCACTGCCCACGGCTCCGGTCCCGCCGCCTCAGCCCCCTCAAAGCCCCGACGTGCGGTTTCATCTTGCCGGAAATACGCGGGGGTGAATGGGCCGCAGGCCCAGAGGGGGCA
>NZ_DAIRVN010000058.1:0-30486 GCF_036802785.1 Pararhodobacter sp. | reverse complement strand
GCCTGTCGTTGGGGCGGCCCTGTGCGGGCCGGGCTCGGTCACGGTATCCCATTTGACAGCCCTTGTTTTTCAATTTTTCGCTGAAAGACTTTTCACACGCTGGCGGGCTGGCGTTCTGCCCTCAGTCAGGCACAATGGCGGCCAACCCGATGGAGGCGCGGATGGCCGGATATCTGACAACCCATGTTCTGGACACCGCGCGCGGCTGTCCGGCGGCGGGGTTGCGCATCACGCTTTCCCGGCTGGACGGGGGCGCGCCGGTGCTGCTGGCCGAGATGGTCACCAACGCGGACGGGCGCACCGATTCGCCGATCCTGCCGAAGGAATACTTTGCAACGGGGCAATTTGAACTGGTGTTTCACGCGGGCGACTACCTGCGCACCGCCGGTCAGGCCGGAACGGAGCCCCTGTTTCTGGATCAGGTGCCGATCCGCTTTGGCATGAGCGACCCGGAGGCGCATTACCATGTGCCCCTTTTGCTGTCGCCCTACGGCTATTCCACCTATCGCGGCAGCTGAAGCACCTGCGGGGCGTTGCGCAACCCCTGACCCCGCGCTACCCTTGGCGCTCAAGGTGAACAGCGCGGGGTGGGCATGTCCTCCACAGGTCAGGTCGAAACCGTCGCGCAATCTGTCGTGACAGCGCCGGATTTCGCGCAGCGGCTTGCCGCGCGCTACCGGCTTGCCCCGGATGAGCCGTTCAGGATCGCCTTTCACGCCGGGCCGGGCGATGCAGCGGGCAGTTTTGATCACTGGATGACCGGCACGCATGACCCCCGCGTGCCGATCATTGCCTATTCCACACAGTTTTTCACCCTCGCTGACCGGATCGGCGCCGAAGCGCATATCATCACCGAGCCACCGCACCTGCCCACGCACAACCACCCAGGCTTCCATCTCACCCCGATCGCGCGCGACAGGGCCCGGCAGGGTCTGGGCTGGCATCTGGAACAAGCCCGCTATGCCCGCCGGGTGTTGGCGCATCTGCGGCGCATCCGGCCGCATGTGGTGGTGATGGGCACCGATTTTCCGTTCTGGGCCTATGGCGCCCTGCCCCGCGGAAGCGCGCTGATCATCACCATGCACAACACCTTCTGGCCGATGGGGCGGCGCGGGACGGGGGCGAAAGCACGGCTGAAACAAGCGCTGAGCGGGCGCGGGATGCGGCGGCTCTCTGCCGCCGTCTGCACCTCGCCGGAATGCGCGCGGCAACTGGCGGCGCTGACCGGCAGGGCGGAAGCGCTGTTTGTGGAAATGCCCCAGATACCCGCCGCGCGGCTGCCAGCCCAGCGCCCTCGTCAGCGCGCGGATAACCTGTTGTTTCTGGGCCGGATCGAGGCTGACAAGGGCGTGTTTGACCTGCTTGCGGCCTTTTCCGCCGTCGCCACGCAGCATCCGGACATCACACTGACCTTTGCAGGCACCGGCACCGCCGCGCCCGCGCTTCAGGAGGCCATTGCAGCGGCGCCCCATGCCAGGCGCATCCGCTTCGCCGGTCAACTGCCTGCTGACGGGGTGCTGGCAGCGCTGCAGGCCGCCGATCTTCTTATCTGCCCCACGCGCAGCAGCTTCAACGAGGGGCTGGCGCTGGTGGTGATCGAGGCGGCGGCGGCGGGCGTGCCCTCGGTTGTCAGCTCGGTCGTTCCGGCGCAGGATCTGGTGCCGGGTGCCTGCGAGGTCTTCCCTGCCGATGACACCGCAGCGCTGCAAAGCACCCTCGCCCGGCTGATCGACAGCCCGACCGCCTATCGCGCACTTGCCGGGCAGACCGCGCCCGCCCGGGCGCAGGTGCTGGACAGGGCACACTCCTGGGGTTCGCAACTGGCACAGGCCCTGCTTGCGCCCGCCTGAAACGACGCTCACATGCCGCGCATCAGCCCCTCCAGCGTGGCCTTGCAGCGCGCGGCGATGAAATCGGAAAACAGCCGCACCTTGGGGTCGCGCAACCGCCGGTGAGGGGTCAGGATGCTCAGCGACACGGGCAAGGGCGGGGATTTCTCCGCCACCGGCACCAGACGGCCCGCGCGCAGATGCTCTGCCACTTCGAACACCGGCTTGAGCACAATGCCATGCCCGTCCAGCGCCCATTGGGTCAGCACATCCCCGTCGTCCGATTCAAAGGGGCCGGAGATGTCGAATTTCTGCAACCCGGCGGGCGTTCTCAGCGTCCATTGAAATTCTTTCGCCCCGGGATAGCGCAGATTGAGGCAATCATGCCCCTCGCGCACCAGCGCCGCACCGTCAACCGGCATCCCGCGCCGCGCCACATAGGCAGGCGCCGCACAGATGATGCGGGGTGCCTCGGCGATGACACGCATCTTCAGCCCGCTGTCCTCGGGCCTGCCCAGATGCAGCGCCACATCCAGCCCCTCGGCGGCGACATCCAGAATACGGTCGGACAGCCGCAGGCGCAGTTCGATCTGCGGATAGAGCGCCTTGAAATCCGGCAGGTTGGGCGCCACGAACCGCCGCCCCACGCCCAAGGGCGCGCCCACGAACAGCACGCCGCGCGGGTTCTGCGTGGCATCGGCCACCGCAGCCTCCGCGTCGCTGATCGCCTGAAGCACCTTCAGCGCGCCCTCATAAAAGATGCGCCCGTTCTCTGTCGGTTGCAGCGAGCGCGTGGTGCGGTTGAACAGCCGCACACCCAGCTGCTTCTCCATCTCCGACACCCGCCCCGAAGCCACGGCAGGCGAGGTCCGCTGATCCCGCGCCGCCGCCGACATATTGCCCAATTCATAGACACGGACGAACATTTTCAGGTTGTTGACATAAGACATGCCGCCCCCGCGTGATTTTCAGGCCCAGATTGAAAGTCCTCAGCGATTTGACGGATTAACAGAAAGGCCCGCATGGGTATAGCCTGCGCGCGAACCATCGGAGAGAGACGCGCATGTTCGAACTCGCCATCCTCGGCGCCTGGGCCGAATTCGCCCTGCGCTGGCTGCATGTGATCACCGCCATCGCCTGGATCGGCTCCAGCTTCTATTTCATCGCGCTCGATCTGGGGCTGCGCAAGGCGCCTGACCTGCCGGAGGGCGCGCATGGCGAGGAATGGCAGGTTCATGGCGGCGGCTTCTATCACATCCGCAAGTATCTGGTGGCACCCGCGCATATGCCCGAGCACCTGACATGGTTCAAATGGGAAAGCTACGCCACATGGCTCTCGGGCTTCGCGCTGATGGCGGTGATCTATTACCTGGGCGCAGAATTCTACCTGATCGACCCCAATGTGATGGATCTGGCGGTCTGGCAGGCCATCGCCATTTCAACAGGCTCGCTGGTGGTCGGCTGGTTCGCCTATGACCGGATCTGCAAGTCGCGCTTCGGCGATGACAACACGCGGCTGATGATCGCGCTCTATATCATTCTCGTGGGGATCAGCTGGTTCTACACGCAGGTCTTCACCGGCCGCGCGGCTCTGCTGCATCTGGGGGCGTTCACGGCCACCATCATGTCTGCCAATGTGTTTGCGATCATCATCCCCAACCAGAAGATCGTGGTCGCCGACCTGATCGCCGGGCGTAAGCCGGACCCAAAATACGGCAAGATCGCCAAGCAACGCTCGACGCATAACAACTACCTGACGTTGCCGGTGATCTTCCTGATGCTGTCCAACCACTACCCGCTGGCTTTTGCGAGCGAATACAACTGGCTGATCGCCGCGCTGGTATTCCTGATGGGGGTCACCATCCGCCACTGGTTCAACAGCCAGCACGCCCGCAGCGGCAATCCGCACTGGACATGGGCCCTCACCGCGCTGATCTTCATCGCCATCATGTGGCTTTCCATCGCACCGATGCGCCAGAACCAGAATGACCTCTCCGCCCTGCCCCCCGCCTTCGCCCGCTTCGCCGAGGCCCCGCAGTTTGATGCGGTCCACAGCATCGTCATGGGCCGCTGCTCGATGTGCCACGCCGACCAGCCGCTCTGGCCCGGCCTCAACTGGGCACCCAAAGGCGTGGTGCTGGAAACCGAGGCGCAGGTGGCCCGCGCCGCCCGCACGATCTATCTGCAATCCGGCGTCAGCCATGCCATGCCCCCCGCCAATCTCGCATGGATGGAGGAAGACGAGCGCGCCCTGATCCGTGACTGGTATCGCAGCGCGACCGGCTCCTGACCCTTTCACCTGTTCAGAAATATCCTCGGGGGGAGCGCGGCACGCGCGTGGGGGGCAGACAGCCCCCCTCCCGCCGCAGGCGGGTAAAACCAGTGGGGGCGCCGGGGGAGGGGTCCGCCCCTCTCCCGGCGCCCCCACAACCCGCTCAGCGCTGCTCGATCCGCCCGTCCAGAGCGGGCTGATAGGGGCTGTTCTCCGCCAGATACTCGGCCAGCACATCCGCCAGATCGGGGCCGAAATCATAGGCATTCTCCGCCCGGTCGCGGAACATCCGGTAGCCGTCTCCGCCATTGCGCATGAAATCGTTGGACACCACGCCATAGACCTTCTCAGGGTCCAGCGGCACCCATTCACCGTCTTCCTGCACGCTCACATCGCTCACCCGGCTGCCCGGCGGCTGCGCCAGATCAAAGGCGTAGCGCAGCCCCGATACCTGCGCAAAGCGCCCGGCCCCCTGTTCCACCTGCCCCGCGCCGTTCTCCAGCGCGGCCAGAATATCGGCACCATTCAGCTGAAAGGTCGCCAGCGTGTTCTGGAACGGCAGCACCGCCAGCACCGCGCCCATCGTCACCTCCCCCGGCTCGATCGAGGCACGCAGCCCGCCGCCGTTCTGAATGGCGATCGAGATGCCCTGATCGGCCACCCGCGCCAGCATCGCGTCGGTCACCAGATTGCCCATCGTGCATTCGCCCGCCCGGCAGGTGGTGCGGTCGCCATCAATCCCCTCGGCAGCCTCGGCCACCACGCGCGATTTCAGCTCTTCAATCGGTCCGGCCAGCCCGGCGATCCATTCCTGCATCTCCGGGTCCGGCGTGACCGAGGCATCCACCGATATCGTATCGCCGCTGGCGTGAAGCAGGTTGCCCGCCGCGTCCAGTTCCAGCACCAGATGCCCCAGCCAGCGCCCGTTTGACCCGGCCTGCACCACCGGCACAATCGTGCCGTCTTCGCGGTCAACCCAGGTGGGGTAAGGCCCCTGCCGCGCCGGGTCCGAGGCCGACAGATAGGTATGGCTGTGCCCGCCGATCACCGCCGCCAGGCCGGGCACCTGCGCCGCAATCTCCAGATCGCGCGAAAACCCCACATGGGTCAGCGCGATGATCGGCGCCGCGCCCTCGGCCTGCAGTTCGGCCACCGCGGCACTCAGGGTCTCAATCTCATCGAGAAACTGAACCGTCGGCCCGGGTGCCGCAATCTCGGGCGTATCGGTTGCCAGCGCCGAAACCAGCCCCACCCGCAGGCCGCCGCGCTCAACAATCACATGCGGCAGCACCCGCCCGGCCAGCAGATTACTGGCCGAGACATCCAGATTGGTCGAAATCACGGGAAAGCTCAGCGTATCGAGAAACACCGCCAGCCCCTCGGGGCCAAGGTCAAACTCATGGTTGCCCACCGCCATCGCATCAAAACCGATCCGCTCCAGCACATCGGCCTCAACCTGCCCGCCATAGGTGGTGTAAAACAGCGAGCCCTGACTGGCGTCGCCCGCATCCAGCACCAGCACCGGGTCGCCCCCGGCACCGAGGTCGTCGCGCATCTGGTTGATCAGCGTGTAAAGCCGTGCCGCGCCGCCAAAACACTGGCCCTCGGCGTCATCGGCGGCGGAGCAGGTTGAACCGAAGCGGTTGATCGGCTCGATCCGGCTGTGAAAATCGTTGATGTGAAGAATATGCAATGTGGTGCCAGCCAGTCCCGTCCCGGCACCAAGCGCCAGAAATGCGACCGATCCAAGCAAGCTGCGCAATGCGGCCCTGCTGCTCATGGAAAATACCCCCGTCAAGGTTGTGAACCGGCCCAGATTGCGCGCGATCCCGGCGCCTGTCAAAGCCTCAATCCCCGCGCAACCCGGCGGGGCAGCGTCATCTTGCCGGAAATACGCCGGGGGGTGAGCGCGGCACGCGCGAGGGGGGCAGCGCCCCCCTTGCCCGCCCCTCACGCCGCCAAAACCATTGACCGGACAAAGCGGTTGAGGCATGAGCAGCGCATGCTGATTTTTAAGATCTTCCGCCGGTCCGAATGGGACAAATTCCGCAAGCAGGGTGAAACTGCCGGTGCGCCGGTCGATCTGGCGGATGGCTATATCCACCTGTCCACCGCCGCGCAGGTGACCGAAACCGCCGCGCGCCATTTCATTGGCGAAAGCGATCTGGTGCTGGTGGCGCTCAATGCCGATACGCTGGGCGCTGATCTGCGCTGGGAACCCTCGCGCGGCGGGCAGCTTTTTCCGCATCTCTACCGCCCCTTGCGGCTGGCAGATGTCGTCTGGGACAAATCGCTGCCCTTGGGCGCGACCGGGCATATCTTCCCCGAGGGGGTTGTCTGATGCTGGAGCGGCTGGGCCTTGCGGCGTTGCACCGGCTGGACCCTGAAACCGGCCACGGGCTGGCGCTCCTGGCCCTGCGCGCGCGCCTTGTCCCCCTTCCCGGCCCCTTCACCACCCCCCGCCAGCGGGTAAGGCTGGCGGGGCTGGACCTGCCCAATCCGGTGGGGCTGGCGGCGGGGTTCGACAAGAACGCGGTCGCCTTGGCGGCCCTCACCCGCGCCGGTTTCGGCTTTATCGAGACAGGGGCCGCCACACCGCGCCCGCAACCCGGTAACCCGCGCCCGCGTCTGTTCCGGCTGGCTGAGGACCGGGCGGTGATCAACCGCTTCGGTTTCAACAACGAGGGCGCCGAGGTGATCGCCGCACGGCTGGCAAGACGCCCGGCTGAGGGCATCATCGGCCTCAATCTGGGTGCGAACAAGGACAGCACGGACCGTGCGGGCGATTTCGCGCAGGTGCTGCGGCGCTGCGGGGCGCATGTCGATTTCGCCACGGTCAATGTCTCCTCCCCCAATACCGAGAAGCTGCGCGACCTTCAGGGCCCGGCGGCGCTGCGCGCGCTTCTGGCCGGGGTGATGGAGGCGCGCGCCGGGCTGCCGCGCCCGATTCCGGTATTCCTGAAGATCGCGCCTGACCTCTCGTCTGATGAACTCGCCGCGCTGGCCGAGGTGGCGCTTGCCTCCGGGCTGGACGGGATCATCGCCACCAACACCACCCTGTCGCGTGACGGCCTCGCCAGCCCCCATGCGGGGCAGGCGGGCGGGCTGTCAGGCAAGCCATTGTTCGAGAAATCCACCCGCGTTCTGGCGCAGCTTTCCGAACTGACCGGGGGG
Organism: Pararhodobacter sp.; assembly: GCF_036802785.1. Classification (GTDB taxonomy): domain Bacteria; phylum Pseudomonadota; class Alphaproteobacteria; order Rhodobacterales; family Rhodobacteraceae; genus Pararhodobacter. The sequence continues at coordinate 23,211 of NZ_DAIRVN010000058.1, read as the reverse complement.
CGGCTGCCGCTGATCGGCGTGGGCGGGATCGACAGCGCCGAGGCGGCCTATGCCAAGATTCTGGCGGGCGCATCGGCCGTGCAGCTTTATTCCGCGCTGGTCTATCAGGGCTTTGCGCTGGTGGGTGAGATCGCGCGCGGGCTGGATGCGCTGCTGGCGCGCGATGGCCATGCCAGCCTTGTCGACGCCGTGGGAACCGGGCGCAGCGCCTGGCTTTAGGGCCGCCCTTTACCCGTCAGCCACCACTCTGCGGCACATCGTTCTGCGCCCGGCGCTGCGATATGGCAAAGACGCAGGCATCGGTCGGCAGGTCCGGCTGCGTGGTGCACAGGCCCCGCGCCACATTCCAGGCGGCCAGCACCCGTGGCACATAATCGCGCGTCTCGGCAAAGGGCGGCACCCCGTTGTTGCGCCGCACCGCCCCCTCACCGGCATTATAACCCGCCAGCGCCAGCACGATATCGCGGTCGAATTCGGTCATCAGCCAGTCCAGATAGGCCACGCCGCCGCGGATATTTTCCACCGGATCGAAAGAATTCGCCACGCCGAAGCGGCTGGCGGTGGCCGGGATCAGTTGCATCAGTCCCTGTGCCCCGGCACGGCTGACCGCCTCCGCCCGGCCCGAGGACTCCACCGCGATCACCGCCAGCGCCAGCGCCGGTGATATCCCGGTGCCGACGGTGGCGCGCAGAATCGCGGGGCCATGCGCTTCGGCGATCTGTTGCAGGTGCTGCATGCGCGGCTCCGGCACCCCCTGCCCCTGCGGCGCGTTGCGCAGCGATTGCATGGCCAGCAGAAAGCGCCCCTCACCGGCCTCGCGCGCGGCGGGCACCCGGGTCCAGAACCAGCCGAACCGCGCCGTTGCCACGTCGGCGGGCAGTCCGGGCTGGCCCGGCGCGGGCACCACCGGGCGCGGGGCGACCGGGGCAAGGCGGCGGGCCTGCTCCTCGGGGTCGATCTGCACGGTGATGCGCGGCCCCGTGCCGGGCGGTGCCACGGCGATCCGGCGAAAGGTGAAATCATCGGCCCCGGCGGGCGCGCCAAATGCCCACGCCGCCCCTGACAGGAGCGCGCTGAGGACGAGGGATCGTGATGAGATGCTGCTCGGCATCGCCCCGGATACACTTTTTTATTACTTCCTTGTGGCAGAAGAGGCGACGAATCGCAATTCAAACCCGGCACTGCCGTGGGCGGCGTTGTTTCGGTTTGCGAAACAGTTGTTGTTTTGCCGGGCTGAAGCCGGGTTTTTCGAAATAGAGATAAAAAAAATCGCTATATTTGCCCTGAATTGGCCCAATTCTGCCCCGATCCGGTCACGGTTTCTGAGGAAAAGGAATGGCCAAGCACGGTAACGGTTCCAACCCAACCAACCTTCCGGACGCTGCGCGCGGCACCAATGATTACCATTCAACCGGAGTAAAACAAGATGACATTCCTTAACCTTATCAAGCGCTTCCACAACGACGAATCCGGTGCCGTGACCGTCGACTGGGTCGTGCTGACCGCCGCCATCGTGGGTCTGGGCATTGCCGTTGTCGCCTCGGTTTCGGGCGGAGTGCGCGGGCTTGGCACCGCCGTGGCGACCAGCGTGGGCACCGCTACCGTCAGCACTAATGGTGTTGCTGTGTCTTCGACAACCGCCACCATCCCCACCAACTGATCTGCCCGGATACGCCAAAAGACCGCATCCCTGATGCGGTCTTTTCTCTGCCTGAAGCCCGCGCTGAGCCGCATGCTGTTCAGCCGCGTTTCAGAACCGGACGCTACGGAGTCACATGATTGCGGAACACCGGCGGCCACTGGCAGCACGGAGATTCCAGCGGCAGAAAGGAAATGCCCATGCGCGGTATGCAGTTAGCAGTTCTTGGTATCGGCCTCGCGCTGGCGGGTTTCGGCGTCTTCATGGCGCAAAGCTATGTGAGCCAGACGCAGGATGCGATCGCCGCCGTCAACGCACGGCAGGCCAGTCAGCCGCAGATGGAAACCACCGACATTTACGTCGCCGCGCGCAACCTGCGCTACGGCGAGCCGATCCGCGAAGCCGATGTGCGCGCCGTTGCCTGGCCGCGCCATGCCCTGCCGCAGGGTGCGTTCAGCGACCTTGCCACGCTGATGCCCGATGCCACGCGCCCCCGCATCGCCCTGCGCGCGATGGAGGCGAACGAGCCGGTGCTGGAGATCAAGGTCAGCCGCCCCGGCCAGCCCGCCGGAATCGCCGCACAACTGTCGCACGGCATGCGCGCCTTCACCATCCGCGTCGATTCCAACAGCGGCATCTCGGGCGCGCTGCGACCCTCGGACCTTGTGGATATCTACTGGACCGGGCGCGGCGAACAGGGTGAGGTGACACGCCTGCTCAGCAGCGGTGTGCGCATCATCGCGCTGGACGAAAACGCCGATCAGGACCGCACCTTCAGCGGCACCCCGCGCAGCATCACCATCGAGGCCGCGCCAGAGCTGGTGGCCACCATGGCGCAGGGCCAGTCCACCGGGCGGCTGTCGCTGTCGGTTGTCGGGCTGGATGACACCACCGCGCTGGGCATCTTTCAGGTGGACCGGCGCAACATCCTTGGGGTTGAAGCCCCACGCGCCGAAACGGTGGCAGAGCGCTGCACCGTGCGTACCCGGCGCGGCTCTGAGGTGGTGATGATTGAAATCCCCTGCACCAACTGAACGTGCACAAATACAACACCGCGCGCCCCAGATGCTGGGGCGTTTGCGCATGGAAACCACCAGACATGGCACACCGGCCGCGATGAACTCTCAACATACCGCCTCAAACAATTGATTCTTGCAATAAAAAGCCGATTCAAGCATTCTGTTACCACACCGGGGCGCCAGATTCCGGATTTTTTGGTGCGTGGTCAGCGAGGCAGGATCACATGAATGTAAGACAGTTTGTTGCGTCAGGCCTGACGCTGGCGATGCTTGGTCTGGGCCTTGTTCCCGCCGCGTATTCCCCTGCTTCGGCTGATACGCTGCGCATCATGCGCGGCAATGTGAATGAAACCCTCGTGGTGGCGATGAACCGCGCGGTGGTTGTCGAAAGCGATGTGTCCTTTGCGGAGCTCTCCATCGCCAACCCGGGTATCGCGGATATCTCCACCCTCTCGGACCGTTCGATCTATGTGCTGGGCAAGGCACCGGGGCGCACCACGCTGACCATTCTGGGCCCCAACGGCGCGCTGATCGCCAATATCGAGGTGCATGTAGCCCCCGATGTTGCCGAATTCCGCGAGCGTCTGCGCCAGATCCTGCCCAATGAGCAGATCGAGGTGCGCACCGCCAATGACGGGATTGTTCTGTCGGGCACCGTCTCGTCGATCGCGCGGCTGGATGCGGCGATGCAACTGGCCGAGCGCTACGCGCCTGACCGCGTGTCAAACCTGATGAGCGTCGGTGGCACGCATCAGGTGATGCTGCGGGTGCGTTTTTCGGAAGTGCAGCGCAGCGTCGCGCAGGAACTGGGCGCGAGCATGAGCGCCGGGCGCAGCATCGGTGTGGGCAACGGCACGGTCCGCACCGGGGGCAGCATCACGGGCGGCGGCACGTCGTTCGGCCAGCTTGGTTTCAGCTTCGGCATCGGCGCGGTGCAGTTTCAGGTGCTGCTTGAGGCGCTCGAATCGAATGGGCTGGCGCGCACCCTCTCGGAACCCAGCCTGACCTCGCTCTCCGGGCAGGAGGCGTATTTTCTGGCGGGCGGCGAGTTTCCGGTGCCGGTATCGGGTGAAAACGGCACCATCACCGTCGAATACCGCCCCTTCGGCGTGGAGCTGACCTTCACGCCCCGAGTGCTGGATGGCGATGTGATCAACCTGATGCTGAACGCATCGGTCAGCAGCCTTGACCCCTCTACCACCGTCACCACGGGCGGCGTTTCGGTGCCCACACTGCGCCGCCGCCAGACCTCGACCACAGTCGAGTTGCGCGACGGCGAAAGCTTTGCCATTGCCGGGCTGTTGCAGGATGATTTTCGCGGCAGCACGCGGCAGGTTCCGTGGCTGGCGGATATTCCGATCCTCGGCGCGTTGTTCCGCAGCTCGGAGTATCAGCGCGATCAGAGCGAGCTGGTCATTTTCGTGACCGCGCATCTGGTCTCCCCCACCCGGGGAGAGGCGCTGATGCTGCCAACTGACCGGGTGCGCCTGCCCAATGAGGCCGATCTGTTCCTGCACGGGCGCCTGACGGGCCGTTCCGGCGGCGCGGGGGAAGTGGCGCGGCAGGATTTTCGTGGCGGTTATGGTTATGTGATGGACTGAGGCGAGTGTGACGATGTTGATTTCACGACGGTTTCTTCTTCTCGGTCTGGGCTGCACAGCGCTTGTCGGATGCGAGAACATGGGCGAGGTGGGCGCGCAGCTTGACGAGGGCGGCTTTGGCAACCCCACCGCCCATAACACGCTGGTGCAGACCGGGCAGATGCCCTTCGTGATCAACCTCGCCGAGCGTTTCGCGGCCGAAGTGACGACCACGGTGAATTTTGCCTTCGACAGCGCCACCCTTGATGCCGGGGCGCAGGCGGTCCTGCGCCGTCAGGCCACCTGGATCCGGCAGTTCCCCGAAGTGACCTTCCGGGTTTTCGGCCATACCGATCTGGTGGGCAGCGCGGCCTACAACCACCAGTTGGGCCTGCGCCGGGCGCGCGCGGTGGTGGATTATCTGGTGCACAGCGGGATCAGCCGGAACCGGCTGGAGGCGCTGGTCTCTTACGGCGATACGCAGCCGCTGATCTTCACTCAGGCCCGCGAGCGGCAGAACCGGCGCACCGTGACCGAGGTTTCGGGCTTCATGCAGCGCCATCCGACAGTGTTGAACGGCCAGTATGCCCGCATCATTCACCGCGAATATGTCGAAAGCGCCACATGGGTCCGGCCTGTGCCCTATCTGTAACCGCAGCCCCTTTTGCCCCGCCCGCGCCTTATTAGGCCGCGGGCGGCTTGTTTTACGGCAATCGTGACGCAAAAGCCTGTCGCCAACAGCCAAACAATTACGTTTTTTTAGCCAAATTATCGCCAACATTAACCGCGAGTCTGTTCTCAGCCCTGAAAGCGTCCGGGGTTACGTGCCCTCTGGTGCGTCGGGAGCCGCCTCAGGCCCTGCCAGAAGGCAGCAGCGGGAAGGATTTGTATGATGTCGAGTATTGCAGCAGCCGTGAAAAACCCTGTCCCCATCCGTGCCTGCACCGTATCGCGCGATGTGCAGAACTTTGATCTGCTGATCGAGGATATGGAAACCGAACTGGGTGAAAGCTGGGGCGATCTGGGCTTTCACAATGCCCTCAAATACCTTGACCTGCCCGAAGCCCGCGCGCTTGAATTCATCGCCATCGCGCTGGATGATGATGATGAACCCAATATGGCGCAGGTTCAGGCGGTGATTCAACGCGCACGCGCGCTAGACATCCATGTCATCCTCATCGCCGAAGAGCTGGGGCCGATCACTCTGCACCGGCTTTTGCGGCTGGGTGCCAGCGATTTTGTGCCCTATCCGCTGCCCGAAGGCGCCTTGCACGACACCATCGGGCGACTCAGCCAGCCGTCCCCCGGCCCGGCCACTGCCAACACCCCCAGAACCGAACAGCAGGGCGACAGATGCGGCACGGTCATCGCCGTGCATCCGCTTGCCGGCGGGTCCGGGGCGACCACGCTGGCGGTCAATCTGGCGTGGGAACTGGCCAGCCTGAAGGGGCCGGATGCGCCGCGCGTCTGCCTTCTGGATCTTGATCTTCAGACCGGCTCGGTCTCCACCTATCTGGATCTGGCACGCACTGAAAAGGTGTTCGAGCTGTTGTCGAACACCGCGATGATGGACCGCGATTTCTTTTTCAGCACCTTGCAGACCTTCAACGACAAGCTGAAAGTGCTGACCGCCGCGTCAGACATGCTGCCGCTTGACCTGATCACCCCCGATGACATCGCCCGCGTGATCGACATGGCGCGCGCGAATTTCGATTTCGTGGTGATCGACATGCCCGGCACTGTCGTGCAATGGACGGAAACAGTGCTGACGCATGCCGATATCTATTACGCCACGATGGAGCTGGACATGCGCTCGGCGCAGAATGCGCTGCGGCTGATCCGCGCCCTCAAGGCCGAAGAACTGCCGCTGTCCAAGCTGCATTATGTGCTCAACCGTGCGCCCCGCTTCACCGATCTGTCCGGCAAGTCACGCGCCAAGCGGATGGCCGAAAGCCTTGATATCACGATTGAAGTGTCGCTGCCGGACGGCACCGCGCAGGTGACACATGCCAATGACCATGGCCTTCCGCTGGCTGAGATCGCGCCCAAGAACCCGCTTCTGAAAGAAATCCGGAAACTGGCGCACAGCCTTGTCGAAAGCCAGCGTAACGCCACCCGGGCTGCGGCCTGAAGGATCTGACCATGTTCTCGCGTTTCAAGAAAGAGCAGCCCGGTGCAACCCCGGCCCCGCCCTCGCGCGCCGTGCCGCAGCCGGTGGAGGCGCCGGTTTCGGGCTCTGCCCAGCCGGTCATGCAGCCCCGTCCGGCCGCAATCGCCAAACCACCCGTGGTGCCCGCCGCCGCGCAGCCCGCTGACCGCGACCGCCGCCGCAAGCAGCGCATCATCGAGCTGAAGTCCGAGATGCACAGCCGCCTGCTGGATAACCTCAACCTTGCCGCGCTCGACAGTGCCTCTGAGGCTGAACTGCGCGCCGAAATCGCCGCCATCACCGCCGAGGCACTGAGCGAGATCAATTTCGTTCTGACCAGCGACGAGCGGCTGACCCTGAACCAGGACCTGTTCCACGAGGTGCGCGGCCTTGGCCCGCTGGAGCCGCTGCTCAAGGATGACACGGTCAACGACATTCTGGTCAACGGCCCGCAGCGGGTTTTCGTTGAGCGGGATGGCAAGCTGCAACTGACCGACATCACCTTCAAGGATGAGCGCCACCTGCTGCGCATCATCGACAAGATCGTCTCTGCCGTGGGCCGCCGGGTGGACGAATCGAACCCCTATGTCGATGCCCGCCTCGCCGATGGCTCGCGCTTCAACGCGATGGTGCCGCCGGTGGCGGTGGATGGTTCGCTCGTGTCGATCCGCAAGTTCAAGAAGGAGAAGCTGGGCATCGACGATCTGGTGCGCTTCGGTGCCTTTTCCGAAGAGATGGCAATGTATCTTGAGGCGGCGGTTGCCACTCGCCTCAATGTCATCGTCTCGGGCGGGACGGGTTCGGGCAAGACCACCACGCTCAACGCGCTGTCCGGCTTCATCGACAATTCCGAGCGTATCCTGACCATCGAGGATACCGCCGAACTTCAGCTTCAGCAGGTCCATGTCGGCCGGATGGAAAGCCGCCCGCCCAATGTCGAAGGCAAGGGCGCCGTCACCCAGCGCGATTGCCTGCGCAACGCACTCAGGATGCGCCCGGACCGGATCATTGTGGGCGAAACCCGCGGTGAAGAGGTGATCGACATGCTGCAGGCCATGAACACCGGCCATGACGGCTCCATGACCACGATCCACGCCAACTCGGCCCGCGACGGCATCTCGCGGCTTGAAAACATGGTGGCCATGGCGGGCATCGAGATGCCGCTCAAGGCCGTGCGCAGCCAGATCGCCAGCGCCGTCAACCTGATCGTGCAGGCCTCGCGCCTGCAGGACGGCTCGCGCCGGATGGTGTCGATCACCGAGATCACCGGGATGGAAGGTGAGATCATCACCATGCAGGAGGTGTTCCGCTTTGAGCGCACCGGGCTTGAACCCAACGGCAAGATCCTTGGCCATTTCACCGGCTGCGGCATCCGCTCGCATTACGCCGACCGTTTCAAGCGCTGGGGCTATGAGTTGCCGGCCTCTGTCTATGACGCCCGGTAAGCCATGACCATTTCCCCCACCCTCATCATCTATCTGCTGATCTTCGGCGGCATCCTGCTGCTGGTCGAGGCGCTCTATCTGATGGCCTTTGGCCGCTCCATCCGGCTGGGCAGCCGCATGAACCGCCGCCTTGAGATGCTGGATGAAAGCGCCACCCGCGCCGAAGCCATCGACCGGCTGCGCAAGGAGATCAACCAGCACAGCAAGACCCGCGGCATCCCCTTCTATGCGCTGCTCGCCGACAAGGCGACCAAGGGCAAGATCGCCTTTTCGCCGCCCATGCTGCTGGCCATCATGGGCCTTTTGTCGCTGGTCGTGTTCCTTGTGCTTACCCTCGTGACCGAGGCGCCGCCGATGGTCAGGCTGGGGGTGGCGCTTGTCATGGGCATTGGCGGGGTCTGGTTCTGGGTCTCGGGCAAAGCGAAAAAACGCTACAACCTTATCGAAGAGCAACTGCCGGACGCCATCGACATGCTGGTGCGCGGGCTGCGGGTGGGCCATCCCTTCGTGCAGGCGCTGGCGGCCACCGCCAAGGAAATCCCCGATCCGCTGGGAACCGAACTGGGCCTGATCGCCGATGAGGCCGCCTATGGCCGCGACATGGGTGAGGCGCTGATGAGCTTTGCCGAGCGCCTCGATATGCAGGATCTGCGCTTTCTGGCCGTCGCGGTGACGATCCAGCAGCAATCAGGCGGCAATCTGGCCGATATTCTGGACGGGCTGTCAAAGGTGGTGCGCGCGCGCTTCAAACTGTTCCGCAAGGTCCGCGCCATCACCGCCGAGGCGAAATGGTCAGGCACCTTCCTGTCCGCCTTCCCCATCGCGGCGATGCTGATGATCAGCCTTCTCAAGCCCGACTACTATGATGAGGTCAAGGAAACCGCGCTTTTTATCCCGGTCTCCATCGTGGTCTTCGCCTTTCTGGGGCTGAACGTTCTCTACATGCGTAAAATGGTCAATATTCAGGTCTGAACGGAGTGCCGCCATGTTCATGGATACCATCCTGCAGGGCCTGACCTCGCCGCTGGGGCTGATGGTGCTTCTGGTCGCGGCGGGGCTGACGCTGGTGCTGTTCGCCGTCACCGGCAGCCGCGCCGGAACCGCCGATCCGCTGGACAAGCTGCGCCGGCAGGCCCGCGACATCCCGCAGGAACGCAACAGCAAGCTGTCACGGCGCGAGGAAAGCAATTCGCTGCAAAAGCGGCTTGAGCGCTACAAATCCTTTCTTGAACCCGGCACCGACGAAGAAAAATCGGCGGCAAAGCTGGAGATGATCCAGGCGGGCTATCATGGCCGCAACGCCGTGCGCGATTTTCACGCGGCCAAGTTCATCATGGGGCTGGGCGGGTTGATGCTCGGGCTGGCCTTCACCATGCTGCAACCCGCCGATGCCGAACGCTCCACCCTCATGCTGGCCATGCCGGTGCTGCTGCCCACGCTGATTGGTTATTACCTGCCGATCTACTGGGTCAACAAGCGCCGCGAAGAGCGTCAGGAACAGATCGCGCGCGGCTTTCCTGATGCGCTCGACATGCTGCTGATCTGCACCGAGGCCGGGCAATCGCTGGACCAGTCGATCAACCGGATCGCGCGTGAGCTGCGCGCAGGGTATCCCGCGCTGGCCGAGGAATTCGAAACCGTCGCGCATGAGGTCAAGGCAGGCAAGGACCGGCTTGAGGTGCTCAAGGACATGGGCGAACGCTGCGGCAATGTCGATATCCGCTCGTTCGTGACCGTGCTCGTCCAGTCGGCAACCTATGGCACCTCGGTCGCCGATGCCCTGCGCGTCTATGCCGCTGAAATGCGCGACAAGCGCGTCATGCTGGCTGAAGAAAAGGCAAATGTCTTGCCGACGAAGCTGACACTGGGCACTATGCTGTTCACCGTGCCGCCGCTTCTGATCATTCTGATCGGGCCTTCGGTGCATGGGGTGATGGAAATGCTCAACACGACGAATGTCAGCCCATGATCCGAATGACCGGCGTGGCGCTGGGGCTTTTGTGCCTCTTCGCCGCGTGCCAGCGCGACGAAGGCTTCACTCCTGACGGCCTGCCCGGCCCTAACATCACCGTTCATGAGGCGGTTGACGGGCTGGCCGTGGGCCACCGGCTGATGGCGGCGGGCGAGTATGATCTGGCGCTCAGGGCCTATTTCCGCGCCGCCGCCGAACAGGGGCCGGGCGTGGATGTGCTGTCGGCCATCGGCTCGGCCAATCTGCGGCTGGGCAGGCTGGGACAGGCCGAAAGCCTGCTGCGCCGCGCGCTGGATACCGACCCTTCCTTTGTGCCCGCGCTGAACAATCTAGGCGTGGTGATGGCGGAACGCGCGCGCTGGGGCGAGGCGCGGCACCTGTTCCAGACCGCCTTCGCACTGGACAGCGGGCGGTCCGGGGAAATCCGTGAAAATCTTCGCCTCGCTATCGCAAATCTCGAAGATTCAGATTATACTGTCGAAAATAACTATAATTTCGCTTTGGTTCGACGCGGAAACGGGCGCTTTCTTCTGCTGTCGACACTCTGAGGCGCGAGCAGTGAAGGATACATGATGCATAAGCTGTGGGTTGCACCGCTGTGCCTTCTGTGCGCCGGGTTTCTGGCAGGATGCGAGCAAAACGGGCATGCGCAGACCGCCCGCGCCATCGATTCAATCGCCGCCATTGATCAGGAGAACATGGCCGAGCTGATGCTCTCCGCCGCCGACCCGCGCGAGGCGGTCAGCTATTTCACCCAGGCCGCCGAGAATAACCCCGACCGCGTGATCTTCCGCCGCGGGCTGGCGCGCTCGCTCGCGCGTGCCGGTCAGGCCGAGGAGGCGATACCGGTCTGGCAGCAGGTCATCGCCCATCCGGATTCGGTGCTGGATGATCAGGTGGAACTGGCCGATGCCTATATCCGCACCAATGAATGGTCGCAGGCCGAGGCCACGCTCAACCGCGTGCCGCCTACGCATGAGACCTTCCAGCGCTACCGGCTGGAGGCCATGGTCGCCGATGCCCGCCAGCAATGGGACCGCGCCGACAGCTTCTATGAAATCGCCGTCGATCTGACCCCCCGCCCCGCCGGGGTGCTCAACAACTGGGGATATTCCAAGCTGACCCGGGGCGACAACCGCGGCGCCGAACGGCTGTTCACCGAGGCGTTGCGCCATGATTCCAGCATGTTCACCGCCAAGAACAACCTCGTGCTGGCCCGTGCCGCGCAGCGCCGCTATGAGCTGCCCCTGATACAGATGACCCAGACGGAACGCGCCGAGCTGCTGCACACGATGGCGTTGGCCGCCATCCGGCAGGGTGATGTCGCGGTCGGGCGCGGGCTGCTGCAAGACGCCATCGCCACCCATCCGCAGCATTTCGATGCGGCGGTGCTGGCGCTTCGGGCGCTGCAATAGGGCGCGGATGATGATGGCGCAATCGGCCTCCGCCGCGTTCTGGCTTCTGATCTTCGCCGCGCCCGTGGCCGCCTGGGTGGTCTGGAGCGATCTGCGCGCCATGCGCATCCCCAACACGGCCGTGCTGGCGCTGACCGGCGTTTTTGCGGTGGTCGGCCTGCTGGTGCTGCCGCTGCCGGTCTGGGGCTGGTCCTGGCTGAACTTCGCGGTGGTTCTGGTGGTGGGCTTCGTGCTCAGCCTGTCCGGCGGGTTCGGCGCGGGTGATGCCAAATTCGCCGCCGCGATGGCCCCTTTTGTCGCGCTTGGCGATCTGCGCCTGTTTCTGGTGCTTCTGGGTGCGGCGGTGCTGGCCGGTTTTGTGGCGCACCGGCTGTTCCGGCTGATCCCGGCGGTGCGCGCGGCAACCCCGCACTGGGAAAGCTGGCAGCGCCGCGAATTTCCGATGGGCCTCGCGCTGGGGCCTGCCCTGATCATTTACCTCGGTCTCGCGGCCCTTTACGGCCATTGAGACCCCGTGCGGCGGAGCCTGCGATGACCCGGCCAAACCCTGAACCGCGCATCCCGCCCCCCGCGCCCCCGGCGTCCCTGGCCGAAACCGGGCTGCCGATGACCCTGATGCGCGACATCCTGCTGAAAACCATGCTGCGGATGTCCATCACCCTTGTGTCCGAAATCTCGGCGGTGGTCTGCCTGCCCTTCGCGCAGGTTCAGCAACTCATCGACACCGCCCGCAGTGAGCGCCTGCTGGAGGCCATGGGCACCCTGCACGCCGGGGCGACCACCTCGGAAATGGGCTATCAACTGACCGAGGCCGGGCGCGCACAGGCACAACGCGCGCTGGGGCAGTCCGAATATTACGGCGCCATGCCCGTCCCGATGGAGGCCTATGCCAAGCAGGTCCGCCGCCAGTCCATCCGCAAGATCAGCATGTCGCGTGACCGGCTGCAACAGGCGATGGGCGATCTGATCCTGCCGCCGGGGCTGATGGCTGATCTGGGCCCGGCGGTGACATCGGGGCGTTCGATCCTGTTTTACGGCCCGCCGGGCAACGGAAAATCCTCTATTTCCAACGGCATCCGCGATGCGCTTGGCGATCAGATCTATGTGCCGCGGGCGGTGGTGCATTCCAGTCAGGTGATCTCGGTCTATGATCCGATCGTGCATACCCGTGCCAAACTGCCTGAGGCACCGGGCAGCCAGTTGCGCCTGAGCGGCCTGCGCCATGATCAGCGCTATGTTCTGTGTGAGCGGCCCACCGTGGTGACGGGGGGCGAGCTGACGCTGGACATGCTGGAGCTGAAATATAACGCCGTGGCGCGCACCTATCAGGCGCCGCTGCAGTTCAAATCCATGGGCGGCGTGTTCATCGTCGATGACCTTGGCCGCCAGGAGGCCCCGCCGCAGGCGCTCATCAACCGCTGGATCGTCCCGCTGGAGATGAATTATGACATCCTGTCGCTGCAATCAGGGGAAAAGATCATCGTGCCGTTTGACACGCTGGTGATCTTTTCCACCAACTTCCACCCCAACAAGATTTTCGATCAGGCCGCCCTGCGCCGCATCTTCTACAAGATCAAGATCGACGGCCCCGGTCAGGCCGATTTCCTCAAGATCTTCGCGCTTGTCGCCCGCAAGCGGCAGATGCCGCTCAACGCCGAGGCGCTGAACCATCTGTTGCAGGTGAAATACCCCATCATCGGCAATGTCTATTCCAACTATCAGCCGGTCTTTCTGATCGACCAGATGATCGCCATCTGCGAGTTTGAGGGCAAACCCTATCACATGAGCCCGGAACTGATTGACCGCGCATGGGGCAATATGTTCGTGCGCGACGAAGATATCGTGCAGTAAGCCCCTCTTTCAGGCGCTCAGCCCCTCCGGCTCCGGCAGGCCCTGCGCGCGGCAGGCGGCGGTCACCGTATTGGCAAGCAGGCAGGCAATGGTCATCGGCCCCACCCCGCCCGGCACCGGCGTGATCGCCCCCGCGACCGCTGCAGCGCTGTCGAAATGCACATCACCCACCAGCACCGTCTTGCCGTCGCGCTCAATCCGGTTGATGCCCACATCAATCACCGTCGCACCCGGTTTCACCCAGTCGCCGGGGATCATCTCAGGCCGGCCGACGGCAGCCACCAGAATATCGGCGCGGCGGCAGACCGCGGGCAGATCGCGGGTGCGGCTGTGGGCAATGGTCACCGTGCAGCTGTCGCCCAGCAGAAGCTGCGCCATCGGCTTGCCCACGATGTTCGAGCGGCCCACCACCACCGCCTCCATCCCTGACAGATTCCCGTGATGGGCACGCAGCATCAGAAGGCAGCCCAGCGGGGTACAGGGCACCATCGCCTTTTGCCCGGTGCCCAGCAGGCCGACATTGGAAATGTGAAAGCCGTCAACGTCCTTGGCCGGGTTGATCGCGCTGATCACCAAATCGGCATTCATATGCGAAGGCAGCGGTAACTGCACGAGAATGCCATGAACTTCCGGATCGGCGTTCAGCTTTTCCACAATCGCCAGCAGCTCGGCCTCGGAAGCCTCGGCAGGCAGGCGATGTTCGAAAGATCGCATGCCGCATTCGACCGTCTGCTTGCCCTTGGATCGGACATAGACCTGGCTCGCCGGGTCTTCACCCACCAGAACCACGGCCAGCCCCGGCACCAGCCCATGCTCCTGCTTCAGCTGTGCCACATGCTCTGCCAGCTGCCCGCGCAGCCGTACCGCGAATGCCTTGCCGTCGATGATGCTTGCCGCCATGTTGCTCTCCTGCAAATCGCCTGTCGTGTCGCCACGCTGCCCTCTTGCCCCGGTCGGGCCGTCCCCGCAAGGGGTCGGACCGACGCGCCGGGCGGGGTTCGATGCCCCGCCCGGCGCGCGCCGCTGCCCAGAGGCCTCAGAACAGCCCTTCGACCTGCCCGGCATCGTTGATGCCGATGGTTTCGGCCGCCGGGGTGCGGGGCAGGCCCGGCATGGTCATGATCTCGCCGCAGATCACCACCACAAACCCCGCCCCCGCCGACAGGCGCACCTCCCGCACCGGCACCGAATGGCCGGTCGGCGCGCCACGCAGGTTGGGATCGGTGGAAAAGCTGTATTGCGTCTTGGCCATGCAGATCGGAAAATCGCCATAGCCCGCCGCCTCCCAGGCTTTCAGCTGTTCCCGGATCACCTTGTCCGCCAGCACCTCATCGGCGTGATAGATGCGTTTGGCGATGATCTCGATCTTCTCGAACAGGCCGATGTCATCGGGGTAAATGGGCGCGAATTGCGCCATGCCCGATTCCGCCATCTCCACCACCTTATGCGCCAGCGCCTCAATCCCGGCGCTGCCCTGCGCCCAGTGTTTGCAGACAATCGCCTCGGCGCCCTGCTCAGTTACATAGGCCTGCACCGCCGCAATCTCGGCGTCGGTGTCTGAATGGAAATGGTTGATCGCCACCACCACCGGCACGCCAAAGCTTTTCACATTGGCGATATGGCGGCCCAGATTGGGGCAGCCCTTTTCCACGGCCTCGACATTCTCGGCCCCCAGATCGGCCTTGGCCACGCCGCCGTTCATCTTCATCGCCCGGACCGTCGCCACAATCACCGCCGCCGCCGGTGTCAGCCCCGCCTTGCGGCATTTGATGTCGAAAAACTTCTCGGCCCCCAGATCGGCCCCGAAACCGGCCTCGGTGACCACATAGTCGCCCAGTTTCAGCGCCGTGCGCGTGGCGATGACCGAGTTGCAGCCATGCGCGATATTGGCAAACGGCCCGCCGTGCACGAAGGCCGGGTTGTTCTCAAGCGTCTGCACCAGATTGGGCTGCATCGCATCGCGCAGCAGCACCGTCATGGCGCCATCGGCCTTCAGATCGCGGCAATAGACCGGGGTTTTATCGCGCCGGTAGGCCACGACGATATCGCCAAGCCGCTTCTGCAGATCGTCCAGATCGCGCGCAAGACACAGGATCGCCATCACCTCGGAGGCCACGGTGATGTCAAACCCCGTCTGCCGCGAAAAGCCGTTGGCCACGCCGCCCAGCCCCACAACCATGTCGCGCAGCGCGCGGTCGTTCATGTCCATCACCCGGCGCCAGACGATGCGGCGCGCGTCGATATCCAGCGCATTGCCCCAGTAGATATGGTTGTCCAGCATCGCCGAAAGCAGGTTGTGGGCTGAGGTAATGGCGTGGAAATCGCCGGTGAAATGCAGGTTCATGTCCTCCATCGGCACAACCTGCGCATAGCCGCCCCCGGCCGCGCCCCCCTTCATGCCGAAGTTCGGCCCCAGTGAGGCCTCGCGGATGCAGATCACCGCCTTCTTGCCGATCCGGTTCAGCCCGTCGCCCAGCCCCACCGTAGTGGTGGTCTTGCCTTCACCCGCAGGCGTCGGGTTGATTGCGGTGACAAGAATAAGCTTGCCGTCGGGGCGGCCTTCCAGCGAGCGGATGAAATCCTGCCCGACCTTGGCCTTGTCATGGCCATAGGGCAGCAGATGTTCCTGCGGAATACCCAGCCGGTCGCCGATTTTCTGGATCGGTTGCTTCGTGGCCTCGCGGGCAATTTCTATATCGGTCTTGAAGGCCATCAAATGCTCCCTTGGTTCGCGCGCAGACATACCTCCCCCTGCATACGGCGGGAAGATGCTGGCGGGAAATTCGTTTGCGACCGATCAGCGCCGTTTTTCGGCGCGGGAGGTTTCGCATGCGAAACCTCAGTGGTTGTTTCAGGCGGCAGGAACCGGATTGGCCGGAATCGTATTGGCAACGGGTCCGGCCCATGCGGGCTGGTCAGGAATGAACAGGCGCAGGCTGTCGCCGGTGGCTACCCGCCCCTCGGCCTCCACCCATGCGGTGATGCCGCGCCGCCCCTTCGCCGCCCGCTTGAAGCGCGCGCCAAAGCCGGGGTGGCGGTTTTCGATGGGCCGGGCGGGCAAGGTGCAGGGGCGGTTTTCCATATCCACCACCAGCGCGGCGCCGCTGTCGGCCAGCAGCCGCGATGAGGGTGGCAGATGCGTCAGGTCAGGCAGCCCGCTGAGGACCATCGAGGCCCCCAGAAGTGCGGGGTCCAGCGCGTCCAGCCCCATATCGGCGGCGATCTGCGCCAGTTCCTCGGCGGACATCACCGAAAGCTGGCGGGTGTTGCGGATTTCGGTGTTGCGCCGGTACAGCGCCGCCACGCGTGAGCAGGCCGGGCGCGTCAGCCCGCCATGCGCCTCACCCTCCGGCCCGGTGAAGCGCAGCACCATGGCGCTTTGCGCCGTCGCCTCCAGCGCCGCGTTGCGGTCAGGGACATGGCCCAGCCAGAGGATCTGCGCGCGCAGCCCCGTATCGGTCAGTGCAGCCATCACGCCCTCCTGAGGGTGAAAAAGACGCGGCGGAAGGGAAACAGCACAAAGCCCCCGGCTTCGCGCGGATAGGCCATCTCCAGCCCGCCCTCATAATCCTGAATAAAGGCCTGCGCCTGCGCGGCGCTCAGCCCCTCAAGCCAGGGGCGCATCGCGGTGCTCTCGGTGAAGGCGCGCACCGGGTGGCCGCCGCCTTCGACGGGGTCAAGGCGCTGGATATAGGTGGTCTCCCAGCCCGTGACCGCCCCCATGGGGTGCAGCAACCGCATATAGTCGTCAGTTGCCAGAACAGGGGGCAGAGAAGGGCTTTGCGCCACGCGTTCAGGGTGCAGCCGCGCGGCTGTCGCCCGCAACAGCGCATGCGAGGGGGCGAGAAAGTTACCCGGCATCTGCACCGCCAGCACACCACCCGGCGCCAGAAGCCCGGCCAGCGCGGGCATCAGCCGCGCATGATCACCCAGCCAGTGCAGCGCCGCGTTGGAGAAGATCAGCGCGGGTGGGCGTTCGGGTACCCAGCCATTGATATCGCCCTCGGCAAGCTGGTCATAGCCCGCGCCCCGGGCCTCGGCCAGCATGGCCGGGCTGCTGTCCAGCCCGATCAGCCGTCGGTCAGGGAAGCGCGCCCGCAGCACGGGCCCGGCGGCCCCGCTGCCGCAACCCAGATCGACCACATCGCCCGCCGGAAGCGCCGGCACCTGCGCCAGCAAGTCCAGCGCCGGGCGCAAACGCAAACCCCGGAACCTGTCATAGGCCCCGGGGTTCCAGTCATTTTGCGGCGTTGCGCTCATGCACTCGGCTCAGGCTCCATACCGCTGTCATCGCCCGGAGACTTGCGCGGCTTGGTTTTCGGGATCGAGGCGACCGAGGGCAGGCCGCTGGGCGGGTTCGCGTCATCTTCGTCGCGCCCGATCGGCTCGCCGCGCATGACGCGGGTGATTTCCGGCCCGGTGAGGGTTTCATATTCCAGCAGGCCCTGCGCCAGCCGCTCCAGCTCACCGCTGTGCTCGGTCAGGATGCGCTTGGCGGTCTGATACCCCTCATCGACGATCTTGCGCACCTCTTCGTCGATCTGCTTCTGGGTATCGGGCGAAACGGTGGTGCCCCCCGAATAGGCGCCCAGATAGCTTTGCTGCTCGTTGGCATAGTCGATATGGCCCAGCTGATCAGAAAAGCCGAACTGCGTGACCATCGCCCGTGCGATCCGGCTGATCTGCTGGATATCGCTGGCCGCACCCGAGGTGACGTTTTCCTTGCCGAAGGTCAGCTCTTCGGCCACCTTGCCGCCCATCGCCATGGCGATCTTGGACTTGTATTTGGTGTAGGTCACCGAGAGCTGGTCGCGCTCAGGCAGCGACAGCACCAGCCCCAGCGCCCGGCCGCGCGGAATGATCGTGGCCTTGTGGATCGGGTCATGCTGCGGCACATGCAGGCCGACAACGGCATGCCCGGCCTCGTGATAGGCGGTGAGTTTCTTTTCCTCCTCGGACATGACCATCGAGCGCCGCTCGGCCCCCATCATCACCTTGTCCTTGGCATTCTCGAAATCGTCCATCGTGACAAACCGGCGGTTCTTGCGCGCTGCCGTCAGCGCCGCCTCGTTCACAAGGTTCGCCAGATCGGCACCCGAAAAGCCCGGCGTGCCGCGCGCGATGATGCGCAGGTCCACATTCGGGCCCAGCGGCACCTTGCGGGCATGCACGCCCAGAATCTTCTCGCGGCCCTTGATATCGGGGTTGGGCACCTGCACCTGACGGTCAAACCGGCCCGGGCGCATCAGCGCGGGGTCAAGCACATCGGGGCGGTTGGTGGCCGCGATGATGATGATGCCCTCATTGGCCTCGAACCCGTCCATTTCGACCAGAAGCTGGTTCAGCGTCTGCTCGCGCTCATCATTGCCGCCGCCATAGCCCACGCCACGCGAACGGCCGACAGCGTCG
The DNA here is from genome assembly GCF_036802785.1 of Pararhodobacter sp. GTDB lineage: Bacteria > Pseudomonadota > Alphaproteobacteria > Rhodobacterales > Rhodobacteraceae > Pararhodobacter. The sequence goes on along the minus strand of NZ_DAIRVN010000058.1, from coordinate 4,732 downwards.
ATCTCGTCGATAAAGAGGATACAGGGCGCGTTCTTCTTGGCCTGTTCGAACATGTCGCGCACCCGGCTGGCACCGACCCCCACGAACATCTCGACAAAATCGGAGCCCGAGATAGTGAAGAAAGGCACCCCGGCCTCACCGGCAATGGCGCGCGCCAGCAGGGTTTTACCCGTGCCCGGCGGACCGACCAGCAGCGCGCCTTTGGGGATCTTGCCGCCGAGACGGCTGAATTTCTGCGGATTGCGCAGGAATTCGACAATCTCTTCCAGCTCGTCCTTGGCCTCGTCGATGCCGGCGACATCGTCAAAGGTGACGCGGCCGTGCTTTTCGGTCAGCAGCTTGGCCTTGGATTTGCCAAAACCCATCGCGCCGCCACGTCCGCCACCCTGCATGCGGTTCATGAAGAAGATCCACACACCGATCAGCAGCAGGAAGGGCAGCCAGACCGACAGCGCCGACATCAGGCCGGAACGCTCCTGCGGGCGGGCCTCGATGGCGACATTCTCGGCCAGAAGGCGCTCGGTCGGGTTTTCACCGGCGGGGCGGATGGTGGTATAGTTCTGGCCCGCACGGTCGGTCACCCTCAGGCTTTCGCCATCGATGACAACGCGGCTGACATCACCCGCCTCAACCCGTTGCAGAAAGTCCGAATACCCGATGGTGCGGCCGTTGTTGGTGCCCTGCCCGCTGTTGAACAGGCTGAACAGAACGATCATCAGGAAAAACAGGACGATCCAGAATGCGAAATTTCGAGCGTTGCCCACAAAGGCTCTCCCGGTCTTGGGGCCGCAGGCGGCCGGTTGTGTCTAAAATAGGGGCGGGGCGGGGCGTATTCAATGCGATAATGCCGGTCTCGGCGGAAGGTCGGTCACAGAACGGTCACAGGCGGGTCACAGGACGGGCTGCGATGTGCCAGCCATTGGGCCAAAGCGCAAGCGGCGCGGCGATCAGCCGCGCTTCGCGCCACAGCCCCGGCATGGCTTTGAGCGCGGCTTCAGGCAGCCCCGAATCGCGCCAGTGCGGGTGCAGGCCCGCGCGCGCCTGCGCGGACAACTGGCGCAGGCCCTCGGGCCCCAGCGCGCGGATCTCGCCCTGCCCGCCTGCCGTTGCGCCGCCCCCGGCCTGCGCCGTGGCCCGCCAGCGCCCGTCCCAGACGGCGTCAGCGGGAGTGACGGTCGCGGCCACCGCGCGGTATTCCCGAAAAAGGCGCAGGCCGTCGCCTTCGGGGCGCAGCAGGCAGCCCATGAACGCGCCGCCCTTTCCGCCGCCCCCCTCCGCACTGCCGATCCAGCGCTGCAACCCGGCCAACCGCGGTGGATGCGCGGCCCCGCTCAGCCCCGTCACCAGCCGTGCAAAGAGCCGGTCGCGGATCTCGGGCTCCAGCGCCAGCGCGGCTTGCGACACCAGCACCGTGCCCCGGTCCTCGACAGCCAGCGCGGCCAGCGCGGCACGGGTCTGCCCCTCCAACGCCGCGCGCGCTCGGCGCAGGCGCCCGGCGGTGGCGGTCAGCCCGGCGGCATCAATGCCCAGCGGCGCCAGCAGCGCCAGCGCCTGCCGCGCCCGGACACGCTGAAACCGCGTATCCTCGTTCGACGGGTCTTCGCACCATGCCACGCCCCGCGCGCGCAGAAAGTCACGCAAGTCCGCGCGGCGCAGGCCCAGAAAGGGGCGCAGCCACAGCAGGCCACCCTGCTCCACCGCCGCTTCCATCGCTGACAAGCCGTCCACGCCTGAACCCCGCGCCAGCCGCATCAGCACCGTTTCCGCCTGATCGTCCAGTGTATGGCCCAGCAGCACCGCCTGAAGGCCTCGTGCGCGCGCCCAGTTGCCGATCATCTGCTGGCGCGCGCGCCGTGCCGCCTGCTGCAGATTACCGCCCGCCGCCTCGCCGCGCGCCCAGTCCAGCCGCTGATGCTCTACGCCCAGCCGCGCGCAAAGCGCCGCCACCTGCCCGGCCTCGGCGCGCGATCCGGCGCGCAATCCGTGATCGATGGTCACCGCCTCCAGCGTCACGCCGGGCAGTTCCGCCGCCGTGACCAGCAGCGCTACGGAATCCCCGCCGCCAGACACCGCAACGCCCAGCCGCGTCAGGCCGGGATGCTGCGCCAGACAGGTCTCCAGCGCCGCCCTCATGGCAGAAAGCGGGCCTGCGACCTGCGCGGACCCGCCTTATTCATCTTGCCGTAAATACGCGCGGGGGGTGAGGCGCGCAGCGCCGAGGGGGGCAAAAAGCCCCCCTTCCCCGTTTTCCCTAAGCGCGAAGCCCTCAGCGGGACACCACCGTCACCGCGCGGCGGTTCAGATCCCAGCAGCGCTGCATCGCACAGGCCTCGACCGGGCGCTCCTTGCCATAGCTGACATTGCGGATCCGTGACGCGCCCACGCCCTGCTGGATCAGGTATTCCTGCACCGCATTGGCCCGGCGCGCACCCAGGGCGACGTTGTATTCGCGCGTACCGCGCTCATCGGCATGGCCTTCGATCAGGATGGCGAAATGCGGGTTCTGGTTCAGCCAGGTTGCCTGCTGGCGCAGAGTGGCCATGCCTTCGGGCGAGAGGCTGGACTGGTCGACAACGAAATGCACCCGGTCACCGATCCTCTGGTTGAAATAGGCCACCGAGGTGGGGTCATTCGGATCGCCCAGCGCCGTCGAGCCGATGCCACCGGCACCGCCCGGCCCCCAGGGGTCGATGACATCGGTGCCAGAACCGGCGCCGCCGCGGGGGTTGTTACAGGCGGCCAGCGCAAGCGTCGCCGTCAGCAGGATGATGGTGGTGAGGAATCTCATGAAACTGTCCTTCATAGGGGATGGGGGCATAGGGTATGGGTGCATAGGGTGTGAGGGCGTTTGCCGCTGCTTTGCGGCGCAACATATCAGAAGCGGGGCGCGCGGGGAATCGGCGAAAAGATGCCGCTTCACCCGCTCGCCTGAGTGTGATCACGGCAGCAGCGGCGACCATGAGGGGTCAGAGGCCGCGCCGGGTGTGGGCACGCGGCGCAGGTTGCGCCCCGAAATATCGACCGAGAAAAGGCCCGAATCACCGCCCGCCTGCTCGCGGCTGAACATGATCACCCGGCCGTTGGGCGCCCAGGTGGGGCCTTCATCGAGGTAGGACGATGTCAGCAACCGCTCGTTCGAGCCATCGGTGCGCATCACGCCGATGTGGAAGCGCCCGGCATTTGACTTGGTAAAGGCGATCAGATCGCCGCGCGGCGACCAGACGGGGGTGGAATAGCGCCCCTGCCCGTGGCTGATGCGGCGCGTATCGCCAGTGGAGACGTTCATGATGTAAAGCTGCGAGGTGCCCTCGCGGTCGCTTTCAAAGACCACCGACTGCCCGTCGGGCGAGAAGCTGGGTGCGGTATCAATCGCGCCGGTATTGGTCAGCTGAAAACGCTGCGCGCTGGCCAGATTGAGCAGGAACAGATTGGTCGAGCCGCCCACCGACAGCGAATAGACCACCGACTGCCCGTCCGGCGAGAAGCGCGGCGCGAAAGTCATGGTGCCCGGCTGATCGCCGATCATCTGCCGCGCACGGGTGGCGACATCCATCAGATAAATCCGCGGGAAGCCGCTTTCATATGAGGTGAACAGAAGCCGGTCGCCGGTGGGCGAGAAACGCGGCGCGAAGGCCAGCGCGGAACCATCGGTGATGAACTGCACGTTCTCGCCGTCCTGATCCATGATCGCCACCTGCTTGCGCCGGTTCTCGCGTGAGCCGGATTCGGCGATGAATACCACCCGGCTGTCGAAATACCCGCTCTCGCCGGTCAGCCGCGTATAAACCGCATCCGACACCCGGTGCGCCATGCGCCGCCAGCTGTCGGTGCGCCCGTCAAGCTGGAGCCCATCGCCCAGCTGCTGGCCCGAGACCACGTCGAACAGCCGGAACTTGACGGTGATGTTGGGCCCGTTCACCAGCACCGCGCCGGTGATCAGCGCCTGCGAATTGATCGCCCGCCAGTCGGAGAACTGCACGGGGGAATCGAAGCTGGAGATACGCCCGACATGCGCCGACGAGGGGATCTCGCGCAGCAGGCCGGTGCCCGAAAGATTGGCAGCGACGACCCGCGCGAGCGAGGCGGCATATTGCTGCCCCGCCGCGTTTTCGGGCACGAAATCGGGAATGGCGAAGGGCACGGGTTCGATCACGCCTTCGGTAATCTCGATCCGCAGCGGCGAGGTGCTTTGCGCCATCGCCGTGGCCGCACTCAGAACAAACGCGGCAAGGGCCACGATCAGGGCGAGGGGGTGCTTGGTGGTCAAGGCGGTCATCGTGTGCTCATCCTTGCGGGGTTGAAGGTAATTTCGACCATACGCCACTGGTCATAAAGGTCGCTCGGTAATCCATAGCCATTCATACCACATTCCTCGATGGCGCGGCGACCGGCCTCGAACGCGGTCATCTGCGCGGCCTGCCCGCCGCCCTGCGCCTCGACAAGGCGGATCGTCCCGGGCACCGGGCGTGAATCCCGCGACAGCTCGAAACCGATGGTGACCACAACCTGAAGCGCATCTGACGAGAGGATGCCGACATTCCAGCATTCCTCCACCGCAAGGCGCAGCCCGTCGATATCGGCCTGACTGATCGACGGCCCGGCATCGGCACCGCCGGGCGCGGGTTCTTCGGCCATGGCCTGAGCCAGCGCATCGGCAATCGCATCCGTTCTGGGGCCGGTGGGCTGGGGTGCCGGAGCAGGTGTGGGCGTGGGCGTCGGGGCCGGTGTGGGG
>NZ_DAIRVN010000057.1:0-30968 GCF_036802785.1 Pararhodobacter sp. | reverse complement strand
GGCGGCGTGGGGTCCACCCAGGGGGCGGGGGAAAGAGCCAGGCCGGTGGCTTTCAGCCGCCCCATCGCCGCCGCATCGGGAAAGATGACATCCAGCGCCCCGGCCTCAATCCCCGACAGCTCCAGCGCCTCGGCCACGGCATGCGCAAGCGGGGCGCGCGCAGCCTCCGCCATGCCCCCCGCCGCACCTCCCAGCGCCAGCACATGGCCCGTGCCGCCGCCGCGCCAGCGCACCCCGGCCAGCACTACCGCTTCAAGCCCCGGCGTGTGGCGCAGGCGCCGCTCCAGCGCGGGAACCAGCAGGTCCAGAACGCTTTCGGGCAGCGCGACGGGGATGAACGCCTCGGGCACGCCCATGGCTTCATTGGTCCGGGTCTCGCCCAGCGTGCGCGCAAGCCATTCCAGCGCCTCGGGCGGCAGCAGTTCGGCATGTTCGCTGTCGGGGCTGATCAGCAGCGACAGTGCTTCGCCCGCCTGCGCCAGCATCATCACCAGCACCCGCCCGGGCAGCGCCGCATAGGGCACCACCTCCCCGGCGAAATCGGCTAGCCGGGATTCGCTGTCAAACACCAGCACCGCGCGCCCGGCCTCAAATTCAAACACCTTGGGGCGAAGCGCGGGGCCGGTGGCCTCATCGGCCAGCAGCACGAAAAGCTCGGTATCCAGCAGCTCGGCATGGAATTGCAGCCGCCGCGCCGTATCCTTGGGGGCGGCCTGCATCCGTGCCAGTGCGGTTTCAAGCGGGGTTTGCGGGGTCTCGCCCATGGGCCTTGCTCCGTCTGCGGAAGATGCCACCGCCTTTCCCCCGCCTTGGCGCAAATGTAAAGCGCCGCGCCGCCAAGGGGAGCGGTCGCAGGGCGCGCCCGCAGTTTTCACTACCCGGCCGGGGCCGATTGCGGCATAATGCGCTGATCGGTGCGCATCGGCGGTATTTTCCCGTATCGCGCCGCAACAAAGACACCGTTAACCCCGGGCTGTCATGCTCCGGAGGCATCGGGCCGAGGCAGGCAGACATGCTCGAATTTGACAGGGTCAGCAAATCCTTCTGGACGGGCAGGTCGCACAAGGTGATTCTGCATGATGCCTCGTTCCGTATCGAACTGGGGCAATCGCTGGGGATTCTGGCGCCCAACGGCTCGGGCAAGACAACGCTGATCAACATGATGGCGGGGCTGGAAAAGCCCGATGACGGGGCGATCACCCGCGCCTGCCGCGTCTCTTTCCCGCTGGGGTTCATGGGCGGGATCATGCCCAAACACACCGCCACCGAGAATGCGCGCTACATCGCCCGTCTCTATTCGCTTGACCCCGATGAGGTGGAGGCCTTTTGTCGCTGGCTGTGCGATATCGGCGAATATTTCGATCTGCCGGTGGGCACCTACAGTCAGGGGATGCGCTCGCGCTTTGCCTTCGCGCTGATGCTGGCGCTGGAATTTGACCTTTATCTGGTGGATGAAGGGATGCCGGCGACGACCGATGTCAGTTTTAACCGCCGCGCCGGGGCGATCCTGAAAGAGCGGCTTGAGGGGGCGACGGTGGTAATTGTCTCGCATCAGGCCGAGACGCTGGAAAAATACTGCCGTTCTGCCGGCGTGCTGCGCGACGGCAAGCTGCACATGTTCGATACGCTCGAGGAAGCGAAATACCTTTATGACTACGAAACCCAGAGCTAGACGGTTCCGGCTGCGGCTGAGCGAGGATGCGACCGGCGCGCCATTGTCGGCTGCGTCTGCCACGGTTGCGGGGCAGGGCGGCGCCCTGCGTGGTGAGCGTGGGCAGGCCGGGTCGGCTGCAAGCGGAAACGTGACCGAGGATGCGGCCCGCCAGATGGCAGAGCGCCGGAGCGCTGAGGGGCAGGCGGCCGAGGGTCAGGGCGTTGCGCGCGCCGATACCGGGGAGGCAGCCCGCGCCGGGGCGCCTGTCGCTGAGTCTGGCGCCAGCCCCGCAGTTAAGATTTCCCCGGAAGCCGCTGAATTGTCAACAAAAAACCCTCTCGCGGCTGCGGCACGCAGCGCTGCGGCGGCGATGGCGATGGCCAAGCTGCGGCAGGGCGTGGCGGGACAGCAGCCCGCACCGGCGTCAGATGCCGGGAAAATCGAAGGTCCCGCTAGCTCTACCCCCGCGCCCGCCGCACCCGTCACCCCCGCACGCACCACGGGCGTGGCGACAACGCCCCGACCGCCCCGCGACAGCACACGCGACCACCCCGAATACAACGCCGTCCAACCCCCGGAAACGCCGGCAGAAAGGCCAGTCACCCGGACGGACGAAGAGGCCGAGGCCGAAGCCGAGATCGAGGCGATCCGCGCCGAAGAGCTGACCGGGCGCCAGTTGCGCATGGCCATGCGGGTGGCGCAAAAGCACGGCGTCAAGGCCACCTCGGGGCTGGAGGCGGTGCGCCTGCTGCGCCGTCAGGGCGTCGATCCGTTTGAGCATTCCACCCTCATCGACATTGTTCAGAACCGCGCGGTTCCGGGGCGGGCACTGGCCACGGTCGATGCTCCCGCCCTGCCAAAAACCATTCGCCAGCCCGGCATGCCTGCCATGCCCGGCATTCCCGCGCCCGCCGAGCGCAGCGCCGAAATTGCGCGCATCCAGCAGGATATCGTGCGCCGCCGCCGCCGCCGTCTGGCGCTTCTGGGGGCGCGGCTGTCGGTCTTCGTGTTTCTGCCGACTTTTCTGGCCGCGTGGTATTTCTTCGTGATCGCCACGCCGCTTTACGCCACCAATACCGAATTCGTCATCCAGCAGGCCGATGCGCAGTCATCCGGCGGTGCGGGCGGGGCGCTGGGGGGGCTGTTCTCGGGCACCGGCATGGCCACGTCGCAGGATTCGGTGACGGTGCAAAGCTATCTGCAATCGCGCGAGGCGATGCGCAGGCTGGACGCGGACCACGGCTTCAAAGCCCATTTCCAGTCTGAGAGCATGGACCCGATCCGGCGGCTGGCGATGGATACCACCGACGAAGCCGCCTACCGGCTTTACCGGCGCATGGTTCAGATCAGCTATGATCCGACCGAGGGCATCATCAAGATGGAGGTGATCGCGGCGACGCCTGAAACCAGTGAGCGGTTCTCACGCGCCCTGATCCAGTATGCCGAGGAACAGGTTGACCAACTGACCCAGCGCCTGCGGGCCAACCAGATGAGCGATGCGCTGGACAGTTTCGAGCGCGCCGAAGCGCAGATGCTGGAAACGCAGATGCGGGTGCTGGAACTGCAGGAAAGCTATCAGGTGCTGTCCAGCGAGGTGGAGGTGACGTTGCTCACCCAGCAGATCACCACGCTGGAAGGGCAGATCAATCAGGAACGCCTCAGCCTTGCCGACCTGCTTGCCAACCCGCGCCCCAATGCCGCCCGTGTGCAGCAGGTTGAACGGCGCATCGGCGCGCTGGATACGCAGATTCAGGCGCTGCGCTCCAGCCTGACGCGGGGCGAGGCGGGCGGGGCCTCGCTCGCGCGGGTTCAGCGCGAGATGGTGATGGCCGAGGCCGATGTCGCCACGCGCCAGCTGATGCTGGCCACCTCGCTGCAACAGCTTGAAGCCGCGCGGATCGAGGCCAACCGGCAGGTGCGCTATCTGTCGATGGGGGTGAGCCCCGTTGCGCCGGACGAATCCACCTATCCGCGCCGCTTTGAAAACACCGCGCTGGCCTTCCTGATTTTCGCAGGCCTCTATCTGATGATTTCGATGACGGTATCCATATTGCGCGAACAGGTCACCAGCTGACCGGGCGCGGCGGGGCCGGTTGGCGCCCGTGACTGCCGTATTCTCCTGCTTTCAGCCGAAAAAACGCTGGCCCCCCCATGGGCCAGCGTTTACTCTGCCCGGGAATTTTACACAGGAGTCTGGGATGCGTTTTGCAAAATTTGCGGCTGTCGGTCTGGCGATCGCCCTTTCCGGTTGCATCGACATGGATATGGACACCGCCATTCTGGGCCCTGATCAGGCGCGCCTCAGCGGCCATATCGAGGTCAGCCGCGAAATGTTCGACATGATGGGGGGCGAGGCCGATTTCTGCCCCGCCGAAGAGGGCGGAACGCTGGAACTGACCGACACGCTGGCGCGCTGCAACATGCTGCTGGAGGGCACCTTTGCAGAGGTGTTCACCGAAAACGAAGACGGCTCACCCAGCCCCACCGCCACCGATCTGGGCGACGGCACGGTGCGCGTGACCTTCCCGATGGGCGACATGACCTCGGATATGGATGAGATGACCGCCGATCCGCAGATGGCCGCCATGTTCCGCCCGATGGTCGAAGGGCACTCGATCTCGATCTCGGTTTCGGGCGCCGAGATTGTCTCGACCAACGGCACCCTGTCGGATGACGGACGCCGCGCGGTGATCAGCTTTGAGCTGGTTGAACTGTTCGAAGATCAGCCGGATGTTCCGGAAGTGTTTGAAGCGGTGGTGCGCTACTGACCTTCGCGCGCGCTGGCGGCGAAACCCGCCAGCGCCTGCGTGATCCGCGCGAATGATTCCTGCGCGCCCCTGGCCATATGGCGGGCGCGCAGATAGCCATGCACCATCCCCGGCTCTACCGTCAGCGAGACCGCGACACCCGCTTCCGCCAGCCTTGCCGCGTATTCAACAGCGTCCGAGGCGAGCGGGTCACATTCGGCAGCGAATAGCGCGGTCGGTGGCAGATGCGCGAAACCCTTGGCGCGGAGCGGGGCGGCGGTGGGGTCATCCTGCCCCGCCGCGCCGTTGCTGAACCGGATCTCCGTGTAATAGTGAACATCGGCCAGCGTCAGCATCGGCGCCTGCGCATGGCGGATATAGCTGGGCAGGTCAGGCCTGCCGCCCAGCCCGGGATAGATCAGCACCTGCCCGGCGATACCCGTCTGATTCGCTGCTACGCAGGCCGCCAGATTGCCGCCCGCGCTGTCGCCCACGAGCACCTTCGGCCCCGGCAGCGCGGCCACAACCGCCATCGCATCATCATAGGCGGCGGGGTGGCGGTGTTCGGGCGCCAGCCGGTAATCGACCGCGATCAGCCGCACCCCCGCCCCGGCGCTCAGCTCGGCGCAGACCGCATCATGGCTGTGCAGCCCGCCCACCACAAAGCCGCCGCCATGGAAAAAGACCGCCGTCATCCCCGGCAAGGCGGTTGCGGGCGTGTAGATCCGGCAGGGCACACCGGCAATCGCACGGTCCTCGGTGGTCATGCCGGGCGGATGGGGGCGGTCGAACAGCTTGCACATCCGGTCATAGAACACCCGCTGCTCGGCCTCGGTGAAACCGGCGGCATCGGGCGGGTAGGCCGCGTTGGTCTGGTCGATGAAGGCGCGCATGTCCTCGGCCAGCCAGCTGTAATCGCGCATCATTTCGCTCATGGGTCTTCCTGGGCTCCGGGGTTGCGGCGCAGCGCCTGCACAAGTTTGCGCCACAGGGTGCGGTGGCGGTTGCGGTAGTGCAGCGCGGCATAAATCGGCTGGGTCAGCACCGGCGCGCCCGCCACCCGGACCACCTGCCCCCCGGCCACCATCCGCGCCACCACACGCTCTTCCAGATAACCGGCCACCTGCATCGCCACGATCAGCCCCTGCACGATGGCGCCTTGCCCGGCGGCCAGCGGCGGGGTTGCCAGCCCGGGCAGCAGCGCCTCATGGCTGCGCAGGAAAGCGGGCGAGAGATTGGCCAGCACATAGCGCGCGGGCGTGACATCCTCCAGCCGTTCAAGCCCAAGGCCGGGCGGTGCAACCATCCGGTAAGACAGCTCGCCCAGCGATTCGAAATGCAGATCGGGCGAGGGGTGGGGCGTGAACAGAAGCGCCATGTCCAGCAACCCGCCCTGCACATCCCGGCACATCTGCGCCGAATAGTCGGCCTCGATGTAGAGGCCCGCCTGCGGCAGAAGCGCATGGATCATCCGGACCCAGCGCGCCGGGTCGCCCATCGCCAGATCGTTCTGCAACCCCAGCCGCAGGGTCATCGCCTGCCCGTCAGACCCCCGGGCGGCGGCGCGGGCCTCGGTGATGGTGTGGCGCAAGGCGCGGGCGTGGGGTTCAAAGCGCAGGCCCTCGGTTGTCAGCTCGGTCCCGGCGCGCGAACGGCGGAACAGCCGCACCCCCAGAAACCGCTCCAGCGCCGCCACCCGGCCCGAGACGGTCGATTGCGTTACCGACAGCCGGTCCGCCGTGCGGTTGAAGCTGCGGGTTTCGCACAGGTCCAGGAATGTGTCGATCTGTTCAGGCTGCATCGCGGCAACCTAGACCCGCCCGCAGGCCACGCCAAGAACGAAAACGGCGCGCGGAAACCCGCGCGCCGTTCTGGTATCAGGGTAGTGTATCAGGGCAGGGGCCTCAGCCGACCAGCTCAAGCCCCGAGAAGAAATAAGCGATCTCCTGCGCGGCGGTTTCTGGCGCGTCCGACCCGTGGACCGAGTTTTCACCGACCGACAGCGCGAAATCCTTGCGGATGGTGCCTTCAGCGGCCTGCGCCGGGTTGGTGGCGCCCATCACTTCGCGGTTCTTCGCAATGGCGCCTTCGCCTTCCAGAACCTGCACCACAACCGGAGCCGACGCCATGAATTCGCACAGCTCGCCATAGAAGGGGCGCTCAGCGTGGACTTCGTAGAACTTTTCTGCCTGCGCCAGCGACAGGTGAATGCGCTTTTGCGCGATGATGCGCAGCCCGGCATCCTCGAACTTGGCGTTGATCTTGCCGGTCAGGTTGCGGTTGGTCGCATCGGGTTTGATGATTGAAAGCGTGCGCTCAATGGCCATGACGTGTCTCTTGCTGCATGGGGCACCCATGCCCCGGTTTCTGTCTGCGCCGCCCCGTATCACGCCAGCCCGGTTTTGAAAAGCAGGGGCGGGCGGCAATTTCTGTTCAGGGTTTGCATCAATGCGCCGGGAAGTGCCCCTGATCAGCGGCGCGGCCTTGCGCGGCACCTTGACGCCTGCCCCGGCATCAGGCAAGTCCGCGCCATGCTGAGCATCAATGATCTGAATTACTCCATCGACGGGCGCCCGCTTTTTGTGGGCGCTGCGGCGCGTATTCCCACCGGCCACAAGGTTGGCCTTGTCGGGCAGAACGGATCGGGCAAGACCACGCTTTTCCGGCTGATCCGGGGTGAGCTGGTGAATGAGGGTGGTGCGATCTCGCTGCCGTCGCGCGCCCGCATCGGCGGCGTGGCGCAGGAGGTGCCCTCGTCCTCGACCAGCCTGCTGGATACCGTGCTGTCGGCCGATGTTGAGCGTGCCGCGCTGATGGCAGAATCGGAAACCGCGCAAGACCCCTCGCGCATTGCCGAAATTCAGGCCCGGCTTGCCGATATCGACGCATGGTCAGCCGAGGGGCGGGCATCGGCCATCCTCAAGGGGCTGGGCTTTACCGCCGAGGAGATGTTGCAGCCCTGCTCCGATTTCTCGGGCGGGTGGCGGATGCGGGTGGCGCTGGCGGGGGTTCTGTTCGCGCAGCCTGACCTGCTGCTGCTCGATGAGCCGACCAACTATCTTGACCTTGAAGGCGCGCTCTGGCTGGAAAGCTATCTGGCGAAATATCCGCATACGGTCATCATCATCAGCCATGACCGGGGCCTTCTGAACCGGGCGGTGGGCGCGATCCTGCATCTGGAGGACAAGAAGCTCACCCTCTATCAGGGCGGCTATGACACTTTCGCCCGCACCCGTTCCGAGCAGCGCGCCGTGCAGGTGGCCGAGGCCCGCAAGCAGGACGCGCGGCGCGCGCATCTGCAAAGCTTCGTTGACCGTTTCAAGGCCAAGGCATCAAAGGCGCGGCAGGCGCAATCGCGCGTCAAGATGCTGGAAAAGATGCAACCCATCACCGCGCCCGCCGAGGCCGCGAAGCATGTGTTCAGCTTTCCCGTGCCCGAAGAGCTGTCGCCGCCGATCATCGCCATTGAAAGCGGTGCCGTGGGCTATGGCGGCCCGGCGGTGCTGCGCAAGCTGAACCTCCGTATTGATCAGGATGACCGGATCGCCCTACTGGGCCGCAACGGTGAGGGAAAGTCCACGCTTTCCAAGCTGTTGGCGGGCAAACTTGAGCTGATGGCGGGCGATATCACGCGCTCTTCCAAGCTGCGTGTGGGCTATTTCGCGCAGCATCAGGTGGATGAGCTGCATCTTGAGGAAACGCCGCTTCAGCATATCCAGCGACTGCGCCCAACCGAGGGGCAGCCCCGGCTGCGCGCCCGGCTGGCGGGGTTCGGGCTGATGGCCGATCAGGCCGAAACCACGGTTTCGCGGCTTTCGGGCGGGCAGAAGGCGCGGTTGTCGCTGTTGCTGGCCACCATCGACGCGCCGCATCTGCTGATCCTTGATGAACCGACCAACCACCTTGATATCGAAAGCCGCGAGGCGCTGGTGGAGGCGCTGACAGCCTATTCGGGCGCGGTGGTACTGGTGAGCCATGATATGCACCTGCTGGGGTTGGTGGCAGACCGGCTGTGGCTCGTCTCAGGCGGGACGGTGACGCCCTATGAGGAAGATCTTGAGGCCTATCGCCGCTTCCTGCTGACCCCCGATACCCCTGCGCGTGAGGAAAAGCCGAAGGCCGAGAAACGGCGCGCCAGCCGCGACGAGCTTGCCGCGTTGCGCTCTGACCTGAAGAAATGCGAGCAGCGCGTTGAGAAGATTGAGGAAATGCGCAGCAAGCTGGCGACGAAACTGGCCGATACCGAGCTGTATGAAGACGATCGCAAGGGCGATCTGGCGGTCTGGAACCGGAAATATGCCGAGGTGATGGAAGCCCTCGACCGGGCTGAAGCGCTCTGGATGAAAGCCGCGCAGGTTCTTGAAAAGGCAGAGAAAGAAACGTCAGGCAATTAATTGCCTGACGGGTTCCTTTGCGCCGGACCCCTTCGGGCTGGGCGTAAAGCCGCGCACGCTTGCGTGAAGCGCGCGCGGCAGACTTGGCCAAATCCCGCCCGGTCCCTAGATTGACCTCATGCCCTGCCTTGCTCCCCTCATGGTGCTGCGATGATTGACAGCCTGTCCAGCGACCAGATTGCGCAGATCGTCTATCTGGTCCTTCTGGGCACGGTGCTGGGTTCCTATGCGCTGGTGGCGATGCGCCAGCAACTTGGGCAGTTCGTGCGCATGTTGCTGCTGTGGGGGCTTCTGTTTACCGGGGTGATGGCGGGCTGGGGGCTGTGGCAATCGGTGATGCTGCCGTCGATCACGGTGCAACAGACCGGCGAAGACGCGATTGATCTGCGCCGCGGCCGCGACGGTGCCTTTCGCCTGACGCTGGAGGTGACGGGGCGCGAAGGCATGGAACCACAGCCCATCCATTTCATCGTCGATACCGGCGCCACCGATATCGTGCTGACCCGCGCTGATGCAGAGGCGCTGGGTTTTACGGAGAGCGATCTTGCCTACCTGGGCACGGCGCGCACCGCCAATGGTGTGGTGCGCACCGCCCGGGTAACGCTGGACGGGGTGCATATCGGCGCCCGGCAGCATCCGAACATCCGCGCCCTTGTCAACGAGGGGGAACTGCATGTCTCGTTGCTGGGCATGACCTTTCTCAGCCGTTTTTCCCGCATCGAAATGACGGGCGACCGTCTGCGGCTGGAATACTGAGCCTCAGCCGGACGCAGCCACCCGCATCTGCCGCGCCCGCACGCAGGGCACACCCTCGCTCATCCGCAGCGGCGATTGCAGCGACAGCAGCGCATCCAGCCCGGTGTTGCACTCCACCAGCTCAGCCAGCATCAGGGGATCAAGCGAGGCGTAAAAGGCATCGACGGCCCGCGCCAGATGGGCGGACATGCGGCAATGGTCCTTGAGCGGGCAGGTATTGTCGGGCGAAAAGCATTCGATGAACGGCAGATCGGCTTCAAAAGTGCGGAACACATCGCCCACACTGATCTCATTGGCGGGGCGGGCGAGGATGAAACCGCCGTGGCGCCCGCGCAGTGTCTTGATGAAGCCGAGTTGCCCAAGCTGATTGATGACCTGCGCCAGATGGTTCTCGGAGGCATTGATCGCCGCCGCGACCTCGGCCTTGCGCACGATGCGGTCGGGGTTGACGGCACAGACCATCAATGTCCGCAGGGCAAGGTTGGTTCGTGTGGTCAATCGCATCGGTCTACTCCGTAATGATGGACATCACCTAAATGTTTTCGGCGCTTCCTGCCTTGACCAGGATCAAATCGCGGTGGCGAGAACCGGGATAACCCCGACAGTGACGCACCCCGGCCCCCTCGGAAGCCGCGCTGGCAGGGGCGCTTGGTATGCTATTGCATTCTGATTGTGGAATGTGATAACTGATATATAGATATATTCATATTTGGTGGAGGGAAGAGATGTCCAGGCCGTGGAATCTGAGCGCCAGCAGGCGTGGTTTTCTGGCCCTCGCGGCGGGGGGGGCGGCGCTGGCGGCGGCCGGAAGCGGCGCGCAGGCGCAGCGGGTGCGCACCGCGGCGCGGATCGTCATTCTGGGTGCAGGCGCGGGCGGCGCGGCGATTGCCAACCGCCTGTCCACGCGCCTTGAGGGCGCGCAGATCACCGTCATCGACGGGCGCCAGCAGCATTGGTACCAGCCGGGATTCACGCTGATCGCCGCAGGTCTGAAGCCCGCGCATTATTCGGTCAGCACCACCGGGCAATGGCTGCCCTCGGGCGTGAACTGGGTGCAGGAATATGCCGCCGGGATCGACCCCGACGCCAACCGCATCACCACCACCGGCGGGCAGCGGTTTGACTATGACTATCTCATCGTCGCCACCGGCCTGTCGCTGGACTGGGAGGCGATCGAGGGCTTCTCGCTGGATATGGTGGGCGAAAACGGCATCAGCGCCCATTACGCCGGGCCGGAACATGCCGAGCTGAGCTGGCGCGCGCTGGACCGCTTCACCGATCAGGGCGGTGTCGGCCTGTTCGGCCGCCCGGCGACCGAGATGAAATGCGCCGGCGCGCCACTGAAGATCACCATGCTGGCCGAGGATATCGCCACCCGCAAGGGCACCCGCTCGGGGTCGCAGTTCATCTACAATGCCCATAATCCGGCGCTGTTCAGCGTGCCCATCGTCCACCACCGCCTGCGCCAGATCTTTGGTGAACGCGGGATTGAGGCGCGCTATGACCATGTGCTGAAGGCCGTCGATGCCACGCGCAAGGTGGCGACCTATGCGACGCCCGAGGGCGATGTCGAGACGGGTTATGATTTCATCAACGTCATCCCGCCGCAGCGCGCGCCGCAGGTGGTGCGTGATTCGGGCCTGTCATGGGGCGACCGCTGGACCGATCAGGGCTGGATCGAGGTTGACCGCGAAACCCTGCGCCATGCCCGCTATCCCAATGTCTTCGGCATCGGCGATATCTGCGGCGTGCCCAAGGGCAAGACGGCGGCGAGCGTGAAATGGCACCAGCCGGTGGTCGAGGACCATCTGGTCAGCGAATTGCAGGGCCGCGAGGGTACGCGCCGGTTCAACGGCTACACCTCCTGCCCGATGATCACCCGCATCGGCCGGGCGATGCTGATCGAGTTCGATTATAACGACAACCTCGTGCCCTCGTTCCCCGGCGTGATCGCCCCGCTGGAAGAGCTGTGGATTTCCTGGCTGATGAAGGAAGTCGCATTGAAAGCCACCTATAACGCCATGCTGCGCGGCCTGGCCTGAGGAGAGAGCACCATGGAAGAACTGAGCTTTTCCACCCTGATCGCCGTCTTTGAGGAGATGTTTGGCCGGGGACTGTTCTGGGTGCTGGCGGCTGTCGCCGCCGTCATCACTGCGCTTTACGCCTATGTGCTGGTGCGCGACCGGGCTGTGTCGATGCGCAAGTTCCTCATGGCGCAGCTGGCGATGCCCTTCGGCGCGGTGTCGGCGGTGGCCTTCATGCTGCAGATCACCAATTCGCGCCTGTCCGATCTGGGCGGGCCGGTTGACTGGCTGGTGGTGCTGGGCATTGCCGCTGCGGGCGCGGTGGGCTTTGCCATTCTGGTCTATGTGGTGCAGTCGCTTGTCCGCAGACCGCATGAAGAGGCCTGAGCGGGCAGGGGGGCTTTTCAAGCCCCCCTCTTCGGCTGCGCCGAATTCACCCCCCGAGCGTATTTTGGGCAAGATGAAGGGGCGCGCGTTGGCTGGCGGTCTATCTTGATATCTGCAGTTTCTCAGGCAGCAGCCCGTTTGAATAGACATGGGCGTAGCTTGCGCTGATATGGCCGATATCCAGCGCCTGAATGCCTGCCGCCGCAATGCGGTGCGCGAGAATGGTTGCTGTCGGACCCAGCGACAGCAGCACGATCATGTCGGGGGTCGCACGGGCGATGACGCCTTTCATGATCTCTTCGCGGTCAGCATAGGCATGCTCGGGCGAAGCGTAGAGGAAATCGACCTTCCCCGCCCCGTCGAACAGGGCCGGAAGCAGCTCAAACCGCGAACCCCGGCCGGTGACGACCAGAACCTCACGACCTTCCCACAGCCGCCGCCATTGCGCGATACCGGCGGCGCCTTCCTGCAGGAAGAAGGCCGGCCGCGAGATGAGGGTGTTTCCGTACTGTGCCCCCGGGGCGAGCAGGCTTTTCACAAGCTTCCAGGTTCCGATCCAGACCCCCAGCCAATGCAGATTGCCCCGGAACGGTGGCGGCAGCGCGACCATGACGCGGCCCGGCGCCAGCCAGTCCGGGTTCATGGCATTGCTCAGGTCGCTGCGTAATCCGGGCGCGTTGCGCTGGAAGCGGATGGAGTGATCTGCGTTGACCATGAGCAGGAATTCCCCGTCGCCAAAGCGGGCCAGCGACAGGCGCCCCTCATGAACGGCATCCAGCGTCTGGGCCATGCTGCGTTGCACCTGACTCAGCGTGGCGGTGATGTCGTTCTCCATGCCAGCGGTGGCGCTGTCCAGGATCATCCGCAAAATGCGTTTCTCGGCGCGGGCCTCGGCGAGCAGCTGTTCCACCAGCTTGCTTTGCGCGGTGGCCGCCTCACGGTTGCGGATCATTTCATCCCGGATCTGCTCAAGAACAGTCTTCAGCGCATTCATGTCATTTCCCGACTCTGGTTTGTGGAGGGCCGGTGCCGGGGGAGGCGGCGTCAAGCATTCTCTGGCCTTGTCAGGTCAGACACTCACATTCCATGGCACGTATCCTGATGAGGTTTCTGACACCGGACGGCGCGAAGGCCAAGACCTCAATCCCGACGGTGCCATCGGGATCACGCCATCATCGGGCTCTGTTCGGGTGGTGAGGGCGCAGCGCAGGGGGCGGGCTGCGCCGCGCTTCGTGACTTTACATATCCGATGCTTTCTGTCAGGTACTACGTGCCGACAGCCAGACGCCACCGGCACCCTGTCAAACCACGTTCAGCCGGGTTCTGCCGCCATGATTGTCTGCCACTGCATGAACATCGCCGATCACGACATCCGCGCCGCCGTCGACTGGATGCGCGCTGCGGACCCTGACACGCTGATCACCCCGCGCAAGGTCTACCGGGCGCTGGGAAAATCAGCCGATTGCGGTGGTTGTATGCCCCTTTTCCTTGACACGATGCGTCGCTGTGACAGTCTGCCCGTATCGGGGGCCGGTTTGCCCGGTCAGACCGTTCCCATCTTCGGCACCGCGAAAAGGAAGGCACCACATGAAGGGCGATCCCAAGGTTATTGAGTATCTCAACGCAGCGCTTCGCTCGGAACTTACGGCCGTCAGCCAGTACTGGCTGCACTACCGCTTGCAGGAAGACTGGGGCTTTGGCCATCTGGCCGACAAGTCACGCGCCGAATCGATCGAAGAGATGCACCACGCCGACAAGCTGATCACCCGGATCATCTTTCTGGAAGGCCATCCGAACCTGCAGAAGCTTGATTCGCTGCGCATCGGCCAGACCCTGAAAGAGACGCTGGAATGCGATCTGGCGGGCGAGCATGACGCGCGCACCCTCTATATCGAGGCGCGGCGCTATTGCGACGACGCGGGCGATTACGTCACGCGGGCACTGTTCGACGATCTGATCGCCGACGAGGAAGGGCATATCGACTTTCTGGAAACCCAGCTTGACCTCTTTGAGAAGCTGGGCGAGGAGCGGTATTCATTGCTCAACGCCAAACCGGCCAGTCAGGCGGACTGAGGCAACCGGGCGGACCGGGGGCGACCGGGCTGGGGGCGCTGCCCCCGCCGCCCTTCGGGCGACTCCCCCGGGATATTTCCGGCCTTATGTATCAAACGCACCAAGAAAACGGAATCTTTTTCGCGCTAGTCTCGCTATGATTCCGGCATGTTGGACAAGTCGATAGATGGCGCACTGCTTGCCTTGCGAAAGCAGATCATCCGGGGGAACGGCGAAGGCTTGGCGCATGTCGAGGCGCTATGCCGGCTGCGCGGGGTTGATTTGCCTGCGGTGTTGCCAGCCAACCGGGCTGACGCGGCGCGCAAGGGGTTGATGCGCCTGATCATCTTGGATGGCATCAGGAAGGGCTACAGCAGCCAGCGCGACCTTGCCGCCTATGTGGCCAGCAAGAGGCCGGAACTGACGCCCTGCGCGGCGTATGTGCGGACAACGCAAGCGTTGCAGAAGATGCGGCGGGCGGGGATGGTGCGGCAAGAGGGCCGGGCTTGGCGGTTGCGTGAGAACATTTGAGAACATTGTCAAAACGCGCCGGAGAGAGCCATAGAGCGCCAAACAGCGCTTAGGCTACCCACCCAGCCAAACCCACGGGTGGCACAAAATCGGGCACCTCAGGGCCTGTGAGGCACAAACTGTTGCGAATCGTTTTACAGTGGGATAGACTGCAGAAGCCGCACCCTCTTTGCACGAGGATGCGGCTAAACCTAACGCCGTTACGGGGCGCTTCGGATTGCAGTTCTGTACAAGGAATCTATCCTTCTGCTCTCCCTCAGTCAACCCCGTAGCGGCTCCACTCAAATGGAGTTGACCTATGAGAAACGACAACAGACGGCCAAGCCGGAGGCTTAGCGAGCAAGATGCCAAAATCATCAAGGATCGCTTAAAGCAGGGGGATATGCAGAGCCGAATTGCCGCAGATTTCGACGTGAACATCGGTCGAATTAGCGAAATTAACACCGGGAAAAAATTCGCTCATGCATGAGGGATCAGGGGGCTTCGGCCCCCTTTTCTTTATGCCGCCCGCTGCCAGTAGCCCTTCCAGTTGCGGCTGACGGGCGCACCCATCGAGTTCGCCACCAGACGGTGCGCCAGCTCGCCGTTGTCAAAGCGGCGGTTGTCCTCCAGCCACGCGGCGTGGTTGGCATACTGGTGCAGGTACTGCGGGCTGACGTGGTGGTGCTGACCAGCAACCATGCGGCGCAGGCGCGAGAAGAAGCTTTCCACCATATTGGTGTGCTTGCCGTGGTCGCTGTAGAGTTCGCTGTGGTTCACGCGCTCAACTTCCCAGCCTGCATGTAGCGCATCCCAGTGGCTGGCTTCATCGGCTGACACGGTGGCCATGCGGCAGACGTTCTCGTTAGCCAGTGCAACGCCTTCGCCCTCGGCCATCGCGACGAAAGGCAGGGTGCGTCCCACGCGCTCACGCAGAGCGATTACAACGCGGCGCTTGCCGGTCTGGTGCTCTTTCAGGCGACGGTCAACGCGATCAGCCTTCACGTTCTCGGGGCGAATGTGACCGCCGAAGTATGCGCCATCAATCTCGACGTGGCCCGTCAGAACTTCGCCGGTCTGCACTTCCTGCGCCATGGCTTCGCGCAGCTTGTGCGCCAGAACGAAGGCGGTCTTGTACTGGCAGTCCAGATCGCGCGAAAGCTGGACCATGGAAACGCCCTTGGCGGCGTTGACCATGATGCAGATCGCCGCCAGCAGATCAACGAAGTCCATCTTGCGGCTGGCGAAGATCGTGCCGCTGGTCACGCTGAACTGGTGCGAACAGGCCTTGCACTTGAACTTGCGGCGCGTGGTGATCTTGTAAGCATCGCAGCAACCGCACTTGGGGCAGATTGCCTCGCCATCAGTTTCCGGCCAGCGCATTTCGCAGAACGTCGCATACGCGGCATCTTCGCCACCTTTGTAGATCGCCCGAAGGCTGAGGGTGCGCGATGCTGCTGAAAGAAGGAAGTGCTGGGCCATGATACTATATCCGTTGATTTCATATCGAATATAGTATGTAGACATACTGCATGCAAGGGTTTATATACTGTTTACGTTATTTTCTTATCGTGAGGTCGTCATGCCAAGCCACACTGAATGGGAAACCAAGGCTGCGAACATCCTGAAGGCCGAGCTTAAGAGAAAGGGCGTGACTTACGCCCAACTTGTTGAAAGGCTGGCTGATATTGGAATCAACGAGAAGGAAGTGAATGTCGCGAACAAGCTTTCCAGAGGAAAGTTCAGCGCGGCGTTCCTGTTGCAATGCCTGACAGCTATTGGCGAGGACCGCTTGCGTTTGTAGTTTTTGGATTGGCGCTGGCAGTTATCGCAGCACTGCTAATTTGGGATGGCTCTGCGGCCCTAACCGAGCAGAGAGTACGCTATGATGAGACTTCCCGCAGCAATGCTGATCAGGCCGCAGATAGGATAGAGCGCAACTGCGGGACCGACCTTAGCCCGGCGCTCTTGCGTGACTGCGTTCGCCAAGAAATAGAAGCCGCCGAGGACAGTAAGCGCGCCGAGCGCGACCTTGATGCCCAAGAGGTTATGGCTAGGTTTACGCGGATCATGGGATACACCGGCTTGATAGGCTTGGTGCTCGGCCTTGGATCTGTGTACTTGATCTGGGCTACGTTGAGAGAAACCCAGAGGATGGCTGTAGCCACCAGAGATATCGGTGAGGCTCAGGTAAGGACCTATCTGAGCATCCAAGCGGCGAAAGCCTACATAGATGAACGAGACGGCATAGTCTTCGACCTTACCGTGACAAACTCGGGTCAGTCCCCCGCGAAGGGCGTTCATGCTGTCGCAAGCGTATGGGTAAACCGACCAGTTGCTTTCGTGGGGGACGTTGGCCAAGAAACGGGGGTATATTCCGTGGAAATCTTTTCCCGGAGCGTTCGAATGGGAGATATCCAATCCGGCGGGACTGTTTCGAGCGGCCTTTATCATACGCACGACCTGTCTTTCCCAGCAGATGTTGTGCGAAATAAGGAGGGTATAATCCAAGCCGGGCCGGGGAACATCGCAGTGTTTGCCACTGATGTTTTCGGAAACGAGGTTTTTGAGGTCGATGGGACGCGCGTGGCCGAAGGAGCAATGCAATTCCGCGATTGGGAGGCCCGAGGAAATTTCAGCCATAGACACCCCTTTGGATACTTCGGTCAAAGTAGCACCATGCGCAGCAGGGGGTGGAAGGATTACGAACCACAGAATCACCAACTTCCGTGGGAAAGCTGATCGATAAGATTTCATTTTGCGCACTCCATTGGTGCGTTTGATACATAAGGCCGGATATTTCTGAACAGATGAAGGGCGCGTCCCGGTGTTGCTGGGGCGCGTTTTGCCATGGCTGCGCCGATCGGATGTGTTCATGCCCCCTCCTGCCATCATTGCTGCGCTGTCGATGTGCCTTGCCACCGGCTTTTTCGCCGGGACAACGCTTCTGGCCAAGGCGCTGGGTGGTGGGGCATCGGGCGCGCCGCTTCATGCGCTTCAGATCAGCCATGCGCGGTTTCTATTTGGTTTTCTGGCCGTTCTCATTGTGGTCAGTCTTTTGCCGCGCCGCACGGTCGATGCCGGTGCGCCGGTCAGCAGCCCGCCGCAATGGGGCCTGCATCTGGCGCGCACATTGCTGGGCTGGGTGGGCGGCGCGCTGCTGTTTGCCGCCGCCGCGCAGATGCCGCTCACCGATGCCAATGCGCTGAGCTTTCTCAGCCCCGTGGCGACCATGCTGTTCGCCATCCCCTTTCTGGGAGAGCGGGTGGGGCCGTGGCGCTGGTCGGCGGCGGCGCTGGCGCTGGTGGGCGCGCTGGTTCTGCTGCGCCCCGGCGCGGGCGTCATCCAGCCCGCCGCCTTTCTGGCGCTGGGCGCGGCGCTGGCCATGGGGGTTGAGGGGATTTTCATCAAGAAACTGACCAACCGCGAGCCGCCGCGCCAGATTCTGCTGGTCAACAATTGCATGGGCGCGGTGATTGCCTCGCTGGCGGTCATTCCGTTCTTTCAGATGCCCGGGGGTATGGGCCAGTGGGTGGCGCTGGCGGGTGTGGGCGTGCTGATGGTTTCGGGGCAGGTGCTGCTGCTGCTGGCGATGGCGCGTGTCGATGCCAGCTATGTCGCGCCGTTCTTCTATCTGGTGCTGGTCTGGGCCGCGCTGTTTGACATCGTGTTCTTTGATGTCTGGCCGGACTGGGTGAGTGTGACGGGCGGGGCGATCGTGGTGTCGGGCGGTCTGATCATGGCATGGCGCGAAGGACGCGCGCGCGGCGTGCCGCCCACCCCGTGAGCACGCCTTTTCCCCGTTGCGCCACGCCCCCGTGCCATGCTACGCCCTTGCCCATGAGACTGACGCGCATCACCGCCATTTGCTGCATTACCCGCTGACCATCCGGTCGCGCGGGGCGCCTCATTTCCACAGGAAAGCGAAGCCGCCGGACCCGCGCAGGGAAGCTGCACAGGCGTATGGAGGCTTGAGGAATGGTGACCATCCGACTGCACAATTCGTTTAACCGGGCGAAGGAAGACTTTGTGCCGCTCGACCCGGACAATGTGCGGATGTATGTCTGCGGCCCCACGGTCTATGACCGCGCACATCTGGGCAATGCCCGGCCGGTGGTGGTGTTTGACGTGCTGTTCCGTCTGCTGCGCCATGTCTATGGCGAAGGCCAGGTGACCTATGTGCGCAATTTCACCGATGTCGATGACAAGATCAACGCCCGCGCCGCCGAGACGGGCCGCGATATCCGCGCCATCACCGATGAGACGATTGAATGGTATCATGCGGATATGGACGCGCTGGGTGCCCTGCGCCCGACCCATGAGCCCCGCGCGACCGAGTATATCGGCGCGATGATCGCCATGATTTCGGCGCTGATCGACAAGGGCCATGCCTATGAGGTGGCGGGGCATGTGTTGTTCGATGTGCGCTCGTATCCGGCCTATGGGCGGCTTTCCGGGCGCTCGGTCGATGACATGATCGCGGGCGCGCGGGTGGAAGTGGCGCCCTACAAGCGCGATGCGCTGGATTTTGTGTTGTGGAAACCGTCGGATGCGTCCCTGCCGGGGTGGGAAAGCCCATGGGGGCGGGGGCGGCCCGGCTGGCATATCGAATGCTCGGCCATGTCGTATGAGCTGCTGGGAGCGGCGTTTGACATCCACGGGGGCGGGCTGGACCTGCAGTTTCCCCACCATGAGAACGAGATCGCCCAGAGCTGCTGCGCTTACCCGGACGCCGGGTTCGCGCGCTACTGGCTGCACAATGAGATGGTGCAGGTGGAGGGGAAGAAGATGTCCAAGTCACTGGGCAATTTCTTTACCGTGCGGGACCTGCTGGAGCAGGGTTTCCCGGGTGAGGTGGTGCGCTTTGTGATGCTGTCCACCCATTACCGCAAGCCCATGGACTGGACGGAAGAGAAGGCGCGCGAGGCAGAGAGAGTTCTGCGCAAATGGCGCGCCCTGATCGAGAATGCCGGGCAGGGGGAGGTGGCTGCGCCGGTGCTTGCTGCGCTTGCCGATGACCTCAATACCGCCGGTGCGATCACCGCGCTGCATGAACTTGCGGCAGCGGGGGATGGCGCGGGGCTGAAAGCCTCGGCGGGTCTGCTGGGCCTGCTGGGGGATGCGCAGGGGGAATGGCTGAGCGGGCCGGGTGTCGACCTGTCCGGCCATGCCGCGCGCCTAGCCGCACTGCGGGCGGATGCCATGCAGAGCAAGGATTTTGCGCCGGTCGATGCGCTGAAAGCCGCGCTTGTTGCCGCCGGTGTCGAAGTGCGGATGTCAAAGGCCGGGGTGGAGCTGGTGCCGGGGCCGGATTTTGATGCCGCAAAGCTGGAGGCGCTGGGATGAGCCGGTTCCGGGGCGGGTTTGCAAGGGTTGCGTCTGATCCGGCGACTGACCCGGCGTATGCGCGGGTTTGGGGTGCGGGCCGGGGGGCTGCCTGCCCCCCGGCGGCCTCTGGCCGCTCCCCCCGGGCGTATTTTCAGCAAGATGAAGGGGCAGGGGCGTGATGGAGCGGCTGTATCTCTACGACACCACCCTGCGCGACGGGCAGCAGACGCAGGGGGTGCAGTTCTCGACCGCTGACAAGCTGGCGATTGCCGGGGCGCTGGATGCGCTCGGGGTGGATTATATCGAGGGCGGCTGGCCGGGCGCGAACCCGACGGACAGCGAGTTTTTCACCACCGCACCCGCAACCCGCGCCGTCATGACGGCCTTTGGCATGACCCGGCGCGCCGGGCGCTCGGCCGAAAACGATGATGTTCTGGCGGCGGTGGTGAATGCCGGAACCGGCGCGGTCTGTCTGGTGGGCAAGGCGCATGATTTCCATGTCTTTGCCGCGCTGGGCATCACGCTGGACGAGAACCTTGAGAACATCCGCGCCTCGGTGGCGCATCTGGTCGCGCTGGGGCGCGAAGCGCTTTATGACGCCGAGCATTTCTTTGACGGCTACAGGGCCAACCCCCGCTACGCGCTGGCCTGTCTTCGCGCCGCGCTGGAGGCGGGTGCGCGCTGGGTGGTGCTGTGCGACACCAACGGCGGCACCCTGCCCGCTGAGGTGGGGCGGATCACGGCGGAAGTGATCGCTTCAGGGGTGCCGGGCGACAGGCTGGGCATCCATTGTCATGACGATACCGGCAATGCCGTGGCGGCCTCGCTTGCAGCGGTGGATGCCGGGGCGCGGCAGGTGCAGGGCACGCTGAACGGGTTGGGGGAGCGCTGCGGCAATGCCAATCTCACAACGCTCATTCCGACGCTGCTGCTGAAGGAGCCCTATGCCAGCCGCTACCGGATTGGCGTGAGCGCTGAGGCGCTGGGCGGGCTGGTGCGTGTCTCGCGCCAGCTGGACGACATCCTGAACCGCGTGCCTTTGCGCAGTGCGCCCTATGTGGGTGCCTCGGCATTCGCGCACAAGGCCGGGCTGCATGCCAGCGCGATCCTGAAAGACCCCGCCACCTATGAGCACATCGACCCGGCGCGGGTGGGCAATGAGCGCATCATCCCGATGAGCAATCAGGCCGGGCAATCGAACCTGCGGGCGCGGATGCTGGCTGCCGGGATCGCGGTGGTGCCGGGCGACCCGCGGCTGGGGCGCATTCTGGAGCTGGTCAAGGAGCGCGAGGATCAGGGCTATGCCTATGACGGCGCGCAGGCCTCGTTCGAGCTGCTGGCGCGGGCGGGGCTGGGGCTGCTGCCCGAGTATTTCGAAGTGAAGCGCTACCGGGTGACGGTGGAGCGGCGCAAGAACAAGTATGACCGGATGGTCAGCCTGTCGGAGGCGGTGGTGGTGGTCAAGATCGGCGGCCAGAAGATGCTCTCGGTATCCGAGAGCATGGATGAGACCGGCTCGGACCGGGGGCCGGTCAACGCGCTGTCCAAGGCGCTGGCCAAGGATCTGGGGCCGTATCAGGCGGTCATCGACGATATGAAGCTGGTCGATTTCAAGGTCCGTATCACGCAGGGCGGGACCGAGGCGGTGACGCGGGTGATCATCGACAGCGAGGACAGCGCCGGGCGGCGGTGGTCAACCGTGGGCGTCTCGCCCAACATCGTCGATGCCTCGTTCGAGGCGTTGCGCGAGGCGATGGTGTGGAAGCTGATCCGCGACGGGGTGGAACCGGCGACATGAGCGATATCTTCGCCCTTTTCGCGCCGCTTGAGCGCGCGGGACCCGGCGACGGGGAAAGCCTGCGCTGGGCGCTGGAACTGGCAGGCACCGGGCCGGGCGCGCGTGTGCTGGGCGCTGCGGGCCGGGTGCAGTATTATGAGCCACGGGAGGCGCGGCTGGCGGAGTTTTCCGGCGATCCGGCCCTGATCGCCGCCTTCCGCGACGAGATCGCGCTTTGGCCGGGACAGGGCGGCAGCTATGACGACCGCCTGATCGTGGCCGCGCCGCGATGAGCACGGGGCGCAGCTTTTCCCTGTCGGAGCGGGCTTCGGTCGACGCCTGCGTGGCGATGGTCGAGCGCGGCGATCCGGACCGCTGGCTGGCTACGATGGCCGCCCCGCCCCTGGCGCGGGCGGGGCTTTTCGTGCTGCAGGCCTTTAACCTTGAAGTGGCGCGCGCGCCCTGGGTGACGAGAGAGCCGCTGCTGGCGCGGATGCGGCTGCAGTTCTGGCGCGATGTCGTCGAAGGGGCCGGGACGGAGGCGCCCGCAGCGCATGAGGTGGCCGGGCCGCTGGCCGCATTGATTGTCGAAAAGGCGATGCCCCGCGAGGTGCTGCTGGGGATGATCGACGCGCGCGAGGCGGATATCGAGCGCGCACCTTTCGCCGACGAGGCCGCGCTCTGGGCCTATCTGGAGGCCAGCGCGGGGGGGCTGATGGTTGCCTCGGTGCGGATGCTGGGGGGCGGGTCTGGGACGGTGGCGCGTGATCTGGGCGCGGCGCAAGGGCTGGCAAACTACCTGATGGCCGTGCCCGGGCTGGAGGCGGCGGGCCGTTTGCCGCTGCCCGATGGCCGGACAGAGGCGGTGGCGGCGCTGGCGCGCGCGGGGCTTGAGCGGCTGGCACAGGCACGGCGCGGGCGCAGGGAGGTTTCGCGCGCGGCGCGGCCTGCCCTGCTGGCCGCCTGGCGGGCCGAGGCGATTTTGCAGCAGGCGGTGCGCGCACCCGAACGGGTGGCGGCGGGCGCGCTGGGGCAGTCGGAATTTGTCCGGCGGGGCAGTCTGCTGTGGCGGGTTCTGACCGGTCTGTGACGGGGTTGGCCGGTGCGGCGGAGGCCGCTGGCCCCCGCCGCACCGGCCCGGGTTCGCGCGCTTTGCGCGCAACCCCGTGGGGAGGGTGTTTTTCAGCCCCCGGCGGTGGTGGGGGTTGCGCTGTTCTGTGCGTATTTGGGGCAAGATGAAAGCGGCGCGTTGTGTGGTCGGTGCATTGCGGGTTTGCAGGGGGATATGATCAGCGCGCTTCGGCGGCCATCGCGGCGAGTTTGCGGATGGTATTCAGGTTGCGCGCGGTGCCATGATCCATCACGGCGAGCCTGAGCCGTGAGCGGCCCATCCCGGACGGGTAATGGATGAAAACCTCCTGCAACCCGGGTTCGATTTGCTCGTCCCTGCGGCCTTTGGCGGACAGGAGCAGGTCCGGCGGCGGCGTGCCGTTCAGGAAGAGGATAGCGACCCGGTCAGGCGCTGCCGTGGGGAAAGGGTTGCGGGCGAGCACGTCCTGCATGCTCGCTGCGTCGCGCAGGAAGGTGGCGACCGCTTTGCCGCAATGTTCGCGCAGCCGGGTTTCGAGCGCTGTCTGCGCGGCTTCACGCGACTGGCCGGTCCGGAAGACGACATTGCCGGACTGGATATAGGTACGGGTGTTTTCGAAGCCGGCCGCCGTGCACAGGGCGCGCAGTTCAGTCATGGGTAGTTTGCCGGTGCCGCCGACATTCACGGCTCTGAGCAGGGCGACGAAGACCTCCATGCGCTTTCCTTTCTTCAGGTGTTGTGCACCGCCGGGCTGTCCCGGAGCACCTCCTGTGCCGGGCGCTCACGCCTTCCCGGCAGCGGGAGCGGCGCTGGCCATTGCCTTGCGCAACGCCGCCTGACGTGCGCGCGGCACGGGCACCACGCCGCCCGTGACCATCACAAGCGCCATCCGCCCTGCGCCGGTAACCTCCAGCCGTTCTGCATATGCCAGATCGGCCCACCACGACCGGTGCACCTGCAGGCCGTGGCGCGCGGGCAGGCCCTGCACGGCATCCCCCATCCGCATCAGGATCAGGGCGCTGCCCCGCAGCGTGGTGACCTCGATATAATGGTCCTGCGCCTGAATCGTCACGATCTCGCGGCCAAGGCGCGCGGGCAGGCGGGCGAAGAGCGGCGGTGTCACGGGGGGCTGGGCGGTGCCCGGAGGGGTTGCGCGCGCTGCGCCACCCTGAAACACGACGGCCAGCACCGAAATGCCCGTCACAAGCGGCGCGACATAGGGCGCCAGGCCCCAGAACCCGCCCGCAGGCAACCCCATGCCGGCGGCCAGATTGGCAAGCGTCACCAGCCCCATCACCGGCACAACGCCCGCCAGCCCCGCAAGCGCCCCGGTCAGAACCGGCGGCCAGTGCGCGGGGGTCAGCGCAAAGGCCAGCCGCACCAGCGCCCACATCATCAGCCAGGATGTGACCCCGATCCCCGCCCAGTAGGCAATGCGCCCGGCAAGCCCCAGCCTTTCCATCGTGTAGAACGGGCCCGCGATGGCCACCAGCAGCACGACGGCAAGGATCATTGCCCAGCGTCGCGGCTCTGCCAGCGCCCGTGTCATTTCACGAAGCGCCAAGGCGAATGCTTCAGGTTTCACGCGGAGTTTCTGCCAGTTCACGAAACCATTCCTTTTGGCCCGGGCCGGGTCATTCTACCCCTCTTTGCATCGTTTTTCATGTCGGACAAGCAAAGGGGTCAAGATGGACCGGCCGCTCGAAGCCTCGGGGCTTGCGAAGAGATTTGGCCCGGTCAGGGCCGTGGAGGGTGTTTCGCTCGGCCTTGATCGCGGTCAGGCGCTGGGGCTTCTGGGTCCGAATGGCGCGGGGAAATCCACCACGCTGGCGCTTCTGACGGGGCTGCGGCCCCCGGACAGCGGCAGGGTGCGGATCTTTGGTCACCCGGCGGGCAGCGCGGCGGCGCGGGCGCGGATGGGGGTGACACCGCAGGCCGCCGGGTTCCCCGATCAGCTGACCCCGCGCGAGGTGCTGCACTATGCTGCCGCGCGCCGGGCGGGCCTGCCGGGAGTCGATGGGGTGATCACGGCCTTCGGGCTGGAGCGTCTCATTGACCGCCGCATGACCGGCTTTTCCGGCGGTGAGGTGCGGCGGGTGGCCCTTGCGCTGGCCTTTGTCGGGCAGCCGGGGCTGGTGTTTCTGGATGAGCCGACCGCCGGTCTGGACAGCGTCGCGCAAGAGGCATTCCGCGTGGTGGCGCGTTCCTATGTGGAGGGCGGCGGCGCGATGATCCTCACCTCGCACCACTGGGATGAGATCGAGGCGGTCTGCGACCGGATCCTGATGATTGATCAGGGGCGGCCCGTGCTGGAGGGTCGGCTGGGCGATCTGCATGCACGGATGCGGGCGCGGCGGCTGGCCTTCACCCTGCCTGAAGGCCTTGCGCCGCCGGGCTGGTTGCAGGCGCGCAAGGAGGGCGGGCGCTGGCAGGCGGAAAGCGACGACAGCGACGCGAGCCTGCGGCGCATGGTCGGCGAGGGGCTGCGCTTTGACGATCTGACCATCGAGCCGCTTGCGTTGAAGGATATCATCGCCCGGATCGGGCAGGAGAACCGGGTATGAACCGTCAACAAATGATTGCTGAAATTGTTCTTGTGTTCCGGGTGCTTGGCCGCCAGCCGGGGTTCTGGGTGCCGACCATCCTGTTTCCCGCGATGCTCTATGCGTTTTTCGGTGCCGGGCTGGCCGGGCAGGGCGCGGCGGCGGCCTATGCCATGGCCTCATTTGCGGTTTATGCGGTGGTCGGGGTCGGCTTTTACCAGTTCGGTGTTACGGTGGCGCAGGACAGGGAGGACCCGTTCACCCTGTGGCAACGCTGCCTGCCCGGCTCGGCATTGGCGCCATGGGTGGCGCGGGTGCTGATGGCGCTGGGGTTCGCTGCGCTCGCCATGGTTCTGGTGTTGGTGTTGGGCAGGATGCTGGGCGGCGTGGTTCTGTCAGGGCCGATGGCCTGGGCGCGGCTGATTGCGGTGGTCTTGCTGGCGGCGTTGCCTGCCACGCTGATGGGCACGGCGCTGGGGTCGCTGGCCTCTGCCCGGGCGGCGGTGCCGCTGGCCAATCTCATTTTCCTTCCGCTGGCCTATCTTGGCGGGCTCTGGATGCCGCCGCAGATGCTGCCCGAGGGGGTCAATGCGCTTTCGGTCTGGACGCCCACGCGGGCCATGGCGGAACTGGCCTGGGCGGCGCTGGATGGGCGCACCTTGCCGCAAAGATACCTTGCCACCCTTGCAGCCTGGACTCTGATTGCGGCGGCGGTGACCTGGCTTGCCCAGACGCGGCACCGGAAGGTTCAGTTCGGCTGAGGCGGGCCGGGGCTGGCGTGGCGCTGGCCGTCGGGGCGCTGGCTGCCGGGGCGCTGGCCGATCGCCAGCAGTGAAGTCACCAGACCCGCGGGCTTTCAACGCCAGGACCGCACGCCCCGGCCCGGGGCACCGGGCGGCATCCGCCTCTCACAGTGGCGGCCCGGTGGAGACACGCAGGCGCAGATGCGCGATCAGGGCGGCGGTCTCGCCGCTGCGGCGGACGCGTTCTGCCAGTGCCAGCAGCGGCTGATCATCCATACTTCGGGCGATACCGGCAAGGAATTGTGCGGCATAGCCGATCTGCGCCGGTTCGGTGTCATGGGCCAGCATGTCCTGCGCGCGCAGCAGATCATCGCGCAGCGCCAGCGGGTCCGCGCCGGTATTGCGCTCCCACGGGCGGGTGCGGAACTGGCCGAACAGCGAGGGTTGAATCGGTGGCAGCCATGCGCCCGTCGTGCCCGGCGAAAGCCCCAGCGCCGTGTCGATCACCTCTGGCGGTTCGCCCAGATCGCGCGCCTCACCCAGCAGCCGGGCAAGATGATGCGTCACGCTGATCGGCTTTTCCAGAAAGGCGTCAGCCCCGGCGCGCCGCGCGGCCTGTTCCAGCACCGGCTCGCCGGTCAGCGCGACAATCCGGTCAATCCGGGGTTTCTGGCGGTTCAGTTCGTCGATCAGGTCCAGCCCTGATCCATCGGGCAGTCCCAGATCAATCAGCGCGATATCGGGGCGATAGACCCGCAGATGCTGCCGGGCCGACGCCAGGCAATCGGCGCGGCGCAGGCGCAACCCCGCGCGACGGCAGATCAGGCGCACGGCTTCGGCGGCGAAGCGGCTGTCTTCGACGAGCAGAACGGTCTGCGGGCGCACGGGCATGGTTTGCGCCGCCAGGAGGCCCGCAGGCGGCGCCGTTGTCGTGAGGGAACAGGCGGTCGGTGGCATGGCGAATCCTCCTTTCTGAACATCAAGCCTGCGCGAGAAACCCTAACCGGCGGTTAAATCCTGCCGCTTGCGCTTGCATTTCCGCGCGCGTTCCGTATCACCGCAGGGCACTGCAGCAGGGAGCTTGCCATGATCGGTCGTCTGAACCATGTCGCTATCGCGGTCCCGGATCTGGAGGCCGCCGCCGCGCAGTACCGCACGGTGCTGGGGGCGGATGTCGGCGCGCCGCAGGATGAGCCGGATCATGGGGTGACGGTGGTGTTCATCACCTTGCCGAACACCAAGATCGAGCTTTTGTATCCGCTGGGCGATGACAGCCCGATCAAGGGGTTTCTGGACAAGAACCCGGCAGGCGGCATCCACCATATCTGCTATGAGGTCGAGGATATTCTCGATGCGCGCGACCGGCTGAAAGCGTCCGGGGCGCGGGTGCTGGGCTCGGGTGAGCCAAGGACGGGGGCGCATGGCAAGCCGGTGCTGTTCCTGCATCCCAAGGATTTCAACGGCTGCCTTGTCGAACTGGAGCAGATCTGATGACCCTTTTCTCGGCCTTTGTCCTGTTTGCGGTGATCTGGTTCCTGACCCTTTTCATCGTCCTGCCGCTGCGCCTGACAACGCAGGGTGAGGCCGGAGTGGTTGTGCCCGGCACCCCGCAATCCGCCCCCGCAGATGCGCAGATCCGCAAGCGGATGCTGATCACAACCGGCGTGGCGCTGGTCATCTGGGGGTCAATCGTGGCGATCGTCCTTTCAGAGGCGGTCGGGATGGAGGACATCGATGTCCTGTTCCGGTGGACCTATCAGGACACGCGCTGATACCGCGCCGGATCGCCCTTCAGGCCCGCCCCCGGTGAGATCAGTGACGAGACCAGTGCAAAAGGGGCGCGCCGCCCCCTTTCACCTGTTTGAAAATATCCTGGGGTGAATGGGCCGCAGGCCCAGAGGGGCAAAGCCCCTTTCTTCCGTCACCGCGGCTGGTTGCGCAGCCGGTGATAGAGATGGGTGAAGGTCGCCGCCCCCAGCACCGGAACGAAAAGGTTGAGCAGCGGCACGCTCAGCGGTATCGCCATCAGCACGCCCGCCACCCACAGCCTCAGCCCGTGGCGGCTGCGCATGGCATAGGCTTCCGCCGGGGGCAGGCGGCGCAGTGCTATCATGGTGAAATACTCGCGCGCCAGCAGAAACCCGTTCAGCAGCCACAGCGCCACAATCCCCAGCCCGCCAGAGACCGCGAACACCAGAATCCCCAGCAGGTTCAGCCCCACCAGCAGCGCGAAATAGCGCGCGCTGTCGGTCAGTGTCACCCAGAGCGAGGCGCGCGGCGCCAGTGCCAGCTGCGGATAGTGCCGCGCTTCCACCGCATCGGCCACGTCATCCAGAAAGAGCCCGGTGAAAGCCGAGGCCACCGGCACCATCAAGAAGATCGACAGCACCAGCATGAACACCAGCGAGCCGAAGGAAAGCAGTGTGCCCAGCCCGCGCACCTCGCCCGCGATGGGGATGGTCAGCGTGTCGGGCGTGAAGATCTGGATCACCAGCAGCATCAGCGCATACATGGCAAAGAGCAGCGCCAGCGCCAGTGCCAGCCCCAGCCAGATCACCTTGCGGAACACCGGGTCGCCGGTCTGCGCCAGCGCCTGCCGGAATGCCCCCAGAATCATGCGCTGATCCGGGTGATGAGGGCCGCGATATCCGGGCGCGGGCGCTCTGGCGGGGTGATCGTACAACTGCCGATATGCACGAAGCCCGCAATCTGTTCCTGCGCGGCCAGATCCAGCCCCTCGCTCAGGAAGGGGCGGTCAAAGGCGGGCCAGCCGGTCAGCCAGCAGGCGCCGAAGCCCTGCGCCAGCGCCGCATTCACAAGGCTCAGGCAGACAGCCCCGGCGGAAAGCAGCTGCTCGAAATCCGGGATCTTGTCCGAGGGTTTGGGGGAGGCGACGACGGCCACCACCAGCGGCGAGTCGCGAAAGCTCTGGGCGGCTTTCTCGATGGCCTCGGGTGCCATGCCAAGTGCCTCACCGCGCGCCGTGATCAGGGCCGACAGCCGCGCCAGTGCCGCCGGTTCGATGATGATGAAGCGCCAGGGCTCCAGCTTGCCGTGATCGGGCACGCGCGCGGCGGCAGTCAGCAACCGGGTCAGCGTGGCCGCATCCGGCGCCGGTGCGCGCAGCATCTTGGCGGGCCGGGAGCGGCGGCTGAGGAGGAAATCCATCGTCTCGGGCAGGGCAGGCGTGGTGGGTGTGTTCATCGAAGTACCTCCGGGGCCCAGAGATGGCAATTCCGGCGGTGAAAGGCAATCCATTAAGGAGAAACGCCGCGTGGCGGCGGGAACGGCTGCACCCCCAAGGCTTGCCCCTGCGCGCAGATCCGCTATTTCTGCCCGACGCCGACCCGCACAGGCGGGGCGGCGCAGATACATGAGGCACATGATGATGCATGGGGGGG
This sequence comes from Pararhodobacter sp., assembly GCF_036802785.1. Classification (GTDB taxonomy): domain Bacteria; phylum Pseudomonadota; class Alphaproteobacteria; order Rhodobacterales; family Rhodobacteraceae; genus Pararhodobacter. The sequence goes on along the minus strand of NZ_DAIRVN010000057.1, from coordinate 1,562 downwards.
CGTGAGCATGCTGATGGCTGATCTGGGCGATATCTGCCTGCATTACCGCATTGACGGCGACCCTCAGGGTGCGCCGGTGGTTTTCGCCAATTCGCTGGGCACCGACCTGCGGCTCTGGGACAAGGTGGTGGCGCTCATGCCGCCGGAGCTGAAGCTCATCCGCTATGACATGCGCGGGCACGGCCTGTCGGATGCACCCGCCGCGCCCTATGCAATGGGCGCGCTGGTGCGCGATCTGGAGCGGTTGCTGGACCATCTGGCGGTGCGCGACGCGGTGCTGGTGGGGCTGTCGATTGGGGGCATGGTGGCGCAGGGGCTGGCGGTCAAGCGGCTGGACCAGATCCGCGCGGTGGTTCTGTCGAACACCGCGGCCAAGATCGGCACCGCCGGGATGTGGCACAGCCGCATCGCCACCGTTGAACAGCACGGTGTCGCCGCGCTTGCCGATGCCATTCTGGAGCGCTGGTTTCCGCCCGCTTTCCGCGATTCGACCGAGGGGCGGGGCTGGCGGCATATGCTGGAACGCACCCCGGTTCAGGGTTATGCGGGCTGCTCGGCGGCGATCGCCGGGACGGATTTCTTTGCCACCACCGCCACCCTGCGGCTGCCCGCCATGGCGATCGCAGGCAGCGAAGATGGCTCCACCCCGCCCGATCTGGTGCGCGAAACCGCTGATCTGATCCCCGGCAGCCGCTTTGAGCTGATCCGCGGTTCGGGGCATCTGCCCTGCATTGATCAGCCCGAGGTGTATGCGGCGCTTCTGACCGATTTTCTGACCACGCTGGGGCATGGTTCCGGGAATGGTTCGGCGAATGAGGGCGGGCATGGGTAAAGCACCCCTGCTGCTGATCCATGGCTCCTGCCACGGGGCATGGTGCTGGCGCGATGTGATCCCGGCGCTCGCTGCGCGCGGGGTCGATGCGCGCGCCATCGACCTGCCGGGCCATGGCGCTGATACCACACCGCTGGCCGAGGTCACGCTGGAGCGTTATGCGCAGGCGATCCTCGCGGCCGCGCGCGCGATGCATGATGGGCCGGTGCCGGTTCTGGGCCATTCCATGGCCGGATACGCCATCGCCGCCGCCGCGCTGGAAGCGCCCGAGCAGGTGGAAAAGCTGATTTTTCTGTGTGCCTATGTCCCGCAGGAGGGGCGCTCGCTGGTGGATCTGCGCAAGGCCGGGCCGCGCCAGCCGCTGTTGCCCGCGATCCGGATGGGCGCGGACGGGATCAGCTTTTCCTTCGCGCCGGAGTATCACAAGCCGCTGTTCTATCAGGATTGCGCGGATGCCGATGTGGCCTTTGCACGCGCCCATCTGACGCCGCAGGCGATCTTGCCGCAGGCCACGCCGCTGGCCCTGACGCCCGCCTATGAGGCGCTTGAGAAGCACTATATCCGCTGCACCGAGGATAATGTGATTCCCACGGAATATCAGGCGCATATGGCGCGTGATTTCGCGCCGGGGCATCTGAGCACGCTTCCCGCCTCGCATTCGCCGTTCTTCTCCATGCCCGAACGATTGGCAGACCGGATTGTCGGGATACTGGACCATTGAGGGGGGGCG
>NZ_DAIRVN010000056.1:0-31316 GCF_036802785.1 Pararhodobacter sp. | reverse complement strand
CTCTTTGGCTTCGCCAAATTCACCCCCCTGAGCGTATTTCGGGCAAGATGAAGAGGGTCGCATGGGCAAGGACCGGGTTTGCGTTGGCGCCATTGCCGGTGCCTTTGGGGTGCGCGGCGAGGTGCGGCTGAAAAGCTTCTGCGCCGAGGCCGAAGCGATTGCCGCCTATGCGCCGCTTTACACCGAGGACGGCGCGCGCCAGTTTGAGGTGATCCTGCGCGGGACCATCCCGAACGGGCTGTCAGCGCGCCTGACCGGCATTTCCACCCGCGAAGAGGCCGAGGCGCTGCGCGGCACAAGGCTGTTTACCGACCGCGACAAGTTGCCCTCGCTGCCCGATGATGAATATTACCATGCCGACCTGATCGGGCTGGAGGTGCTGGATACCGGCGGCACGGTGCTGGGCAAGGTTGCTGCGGTGCTGAACCACGGGGCGGGCGATCTGCTGGAGATCCAGCGCAAGGGCGCGCCCGGGGTACTTTTGCCCTTCACCCGCGCGGCGGTGCCGACGGTTGATCTGGCCTCGGGCCGGATCATCGCCGACCCGCCGGAGGGGTTGCTGGAATGACCCGGCCCCGGCGTTGCTCAGTGCCGGTGCGGCCATCCCGGCTGCGCGAACGGGCAGGGCCATGAGCGACGACACCCCCAGACCCCGCTCGCACGGGCGGCTGTCGGCGCGCGCCTCAGTGCAGCCGCGTGATCTGACGGCGGGTATGGCGCCGCTGAAAGGGGCATGGACCGCCCGCGTGATCACGCTATTCCCCGAAGCGTTCCCGGGCGTGCTGGGCCATTCGCTGACCGGCAAGGCACTGGAGGAAGGGCTTTGGGCGCTGGAGCCCATCGACCTGCGCCCCTTTGGCGAGGGCCGCCACCGCAATGTCGATGACACGCCCGCCGGGGGCGGCGCGGGGATGGTGCTGCGCGCCGATGTCATGGCGCGCGCGCTGGCGGTGGCGCAGGCGGGCACCGGGCCGCGCGAACGCTGGCCGCTGGTCTATCTGTCGCCGCGCGGGCGGCGGTTGGATCAGGCGATGGCGCGGCGCTTTGCCGATTGTGCCGGAATCACCCTGATCTGTGGCCGTTTCGAGGGGCTGGATGAGCGGGTGATCGAGCATTTCGGCATCGAAGAAGTCTCGCTGGGTGATTTCGTTCTGACCGGCGGCGAGATCGCAGCAACGGCCTTGATTGATGCGTCTGTCAGGCTTATACCGCGTGTGCTTGGGAATCAGGCATCCACGGAAGAGGAATCATTCTCTGAAGGGTTGCTGGAGCACCCGCACTATACCAAACCCCCCGTCTGGGAAGGCCGCGCGATACCGGAAGTTCTCTTGTCCGGGCATCACGCGAAAATTGCCGACTGGCGGAGGGCAGAAGCCGAAAGGCTGACCAAGGAACGCCGCCCTGACCTCTGGCGGGCTTACTGTGCGCAGCATGGTAGGGACCCGGATAGAGACCGAGAGCTCTGAGGGGGCATCACACGTTACGGGAAACACCCGTGCCATTGAAAGGATAACCGCGATGAACCTGATCGCGCAGATTGAGGCCGAGCAGATTGCTGCGCTCGGCAAGGCAATTCCGGATTTCAAGCCGGGCGATACCATTCGCGTCGGCTATAAAGTGACCGAAGGCACCCGCTCGCGCGTGCAGAACTTTGAAGGCGTCTGCATCAGCCGTCGTGGCGGGGCGGGCATCGCCGCGTCGTTCACGGTGCGCAAGATCTCGTTCGGTGAAGGCGTCGAGCGGATGTTCCCGCTCTATTCGACCAACATCGATTCGATCGAGGTGGTGCGTCGCGGCAAGGTGCGTCGCGCCAAGCTGTATTACCTGCGTGATCGTCGCGGCAAATCGGCCCGGATCGCCGAAAAGACCAACTACCGCGCCCTTGGCGGCAGCGAAGGCTGAGGAACAGAGCCATGAGAGACGCAATTCACCCCGAATACCACACGATCAATGTCAAACTGGTCGATGGCACCATCGTTCAGATGCGCTCGACCTGGGGCAGCGAGGGCGACACGCTCGCCCTCGATATCGACCCCTCGGTGCATCCGGCCTGGACCGGCGGCTCGACCCGCCTGATGGACACCGGCGGCCGTGTGTCGAAGTTCAAGAACAAATACTCGGGCCTGGGCTTCTGATCCACGGCACAGAGTTTTTCAGGGGGCGTGGCAAAAGCCACGCCCTTTTGCATTCTGCGCCCGGCGATGCGCGATTACTTGCGCATTCACACAGGTTTGACTAAGCCCCCTAGAACCGCAAGGTTTGAGGAACGCAGAACGCATGGCGCATATTATTGTCACCGGAAACGAAAAGGGCGGGTCGGGCAAATCGACCACCGCGATGCATATCGCCACCGCTCTGGCGCGGATGGGGCATACGGTGGGGGCCTTGGACCTTGACCTGCGCCAGCGCAGCTTTGGCCGTTATATCGAAAACCGGCTGGCCTATTGCCAGCTTGAGGGGCTGAACCTGCCCTCACCCCGATACCGCGAACTGCCCGAGATTGATCCGGAAAATCTGGACCCCGGCGAAAACATCAACGACCATCGCCTGTCTGCCGCGATGGCCGGGCTGGATGCCGAATGCGACTTCATCATCATCGACTGCCCCGGCTCGCACACGCGCCTCAGTCAGGTGGCGCATTCTCTTGCGGATACGCTGATCACGCCGCTGAACGACAGTTTCATTGATTTTGACCTGCTGGCGCGGATTGATCCGGCCACCAACAAGGTGCTGGGCCCGTCGATCTATGCGGAGATGGTGTGGCAGGCGCGCCAGTTGCGCGCGCAGGCGGGGCTGAAGCCCATCGACTGGATTGTGCTGCGCAACCGGCTGGGGGCGCAGCAGATGCATAACAAACGCAAGGTGGGTGAGGCGTTGGAGCAGCTTGCAAAGCGCATCGGCTTTCGCGTGGCGCCGGGCTTCAGCGAAAGGGTGATCTTCCGGGAGCTGTTTCCGCGCGGGCTGACTCTGCTGGACCTTAAGGATATCGGGATCGAGCAGCTGAACATGTCAAACGTCGCCGCGCGGCAGGAGCTGCGCGATGTGCTGCACGCACTGCGCTTGCCCGGCGTGACGGTCAGTGTTTGAAGAACCGCTTTTCGGGCAGGGTGTCCGGCACTGATTTGTGCAGCTCTTCCAGCCGCTCGGTGAAGCGGTCAGGTTCGGGTGTGGCGAACAGATTGAACGGGAATTTCCCGGTCTGACCCAGTTTGCTCAGCGCTTCAGGCATATGTTTCATGATCTGCTCCATCGGATGTCTGGCCCTCCAGACATGCTTAATCTGCCCATGCCATGCGGCGAAAGTATGGCGTCTGACGCATGTTTTTCGGGTGCATCGTGGGCTTTCGCGCGGCGCGGACAGGTGGTTGACCGGGTGGGGGTGATGCGAATAAACAGTGAACATCTGCCCGGTTCGACTTGTCCGCGGGCTGCAATATCTGGATCGCATGCTGTCGCTCGTCTGGTTCAAACGCGATCTTCGCGTGGCCGATCATCCGGCCCTGACGGCCGCCGCTGCGCGCGGGCGGGTGCTGCCGGTCTATATCGTCGAGCCGGAGCTTTGGGCGCAGCCCGATGCATCGGCGCGGCAGTGGGAGTTTGTTGCCGAATGTCTGGCTGATCTGCGCTGCGATCTGGCCGCGCTGGGCCAACCGCTGCTGATTCGCGTCGGTGACGCGGTGGAGGTGCTGGCGCGGTTGCAGGCGAAGGCCGGGTTTTCGCGCATCTTCTCGCATGAGGAAACCGGCAATGGCTGGACCTATGCGCGCGATCGGCGCGTGGCGGCATGGGCGCGGGCGCAGGGGGTTGAGTGGCTGGAGCTGCCGCAATCGGGCGTGGTGCGGCGGCTGGCGGGGCGCGATGGCTGGGCGGCGCGGCGCAATGATTTCATGGCACAGCCGCTGCTGACGCCGCCCGCGCTGGCGCCCGTGGCCGAGGGGTCAGGCGCGATCCCGGGTGCGCGGTCGCTGAAGCTGCCCGATGACCGCTGCACCTTTCGCCAGAAGGGCGGGCGCGCGCAGGGGCTTCGGCTGCTAGACAGCTTTCTTGAGCAGCGCGGGCAGAACTATCGCAGCGCCATGTCCTCGCCGCTAAGTGCCGAACGCGCCTGTTCCCGGCTGTCGCCCTATCTGGCCTTTGGCGCGCTGTCGGCGCGTGAGGTGGCGCAGGCGACCGAATCGGCCAGGCCTCTGTGGCGCGGACAGCCCGGCTGGGGCCCGTCGCTGCGCAGTTTTGAGGCGCGGATCGCCTGGCGCGATCATTTCATCCAGAAGCTTGAGGATGAACCGGCGCTTGAGCATCGCGCGCTCCACCCCGCGATGGAAGACCTGCGCCCTGCGGCTGACCCCGCCCACCTTGCCGCATGGCAGCGCGGTGAAACGGGGTTACCCTTTGTCGATGCCTGCATGCGCTACCTGCATGCCACCGGCTGGCTGAATTTCCGCATGCGGGCGATGCTTGTCTCGGTCGCCGCCTATCATCTGTGGCTGGACTGGCGCGCGACCGGCCCGTATCTCGCCCGCCAGTTCACCGATTATGAACCGGGCATTCACTGGAGCCAGATGCAGATGCAGTCGGGCACCACCGGCATCAACGCGATCCGCCTGTATAACCCGGTGAAGCAGGGGCTGGATCAGGACCCGAGTGGCAGTTTCATCCGCCGCTGGGTGCCGGAACTGGCGCCGGTGCCCGATGCGTTTCTGCATGAGCCGTGGAAATGGCCCGCCGCGCGTGACCTGCTGCGCGCGCGCTATCCTGAGCCGGTGATCGACCCTGTCGCTGCCGCGCGTGAGGCGCGTGAAAAGGTCTGGGCGCGGCGCCGGGCGGCGGGTTTCGCCGATGAGGCCGCCCGCGTGGCGCGCAAACATGCAAGCCGCAAGGGAAAGCCCATGCAGCGCTCAAAGCCCCGGTCGGACAGCGCACAGATGGCACTGGACCTCTGACATGAGGTGGATGCGCTGCACATGGGGCGGCGCGACTGGGCTGAGGTGCGCTATTGTTCCGAGCGATGCCGCCACTCCCGCAGGCATTCTGCGGATACCGGCGCTGAAACGGGCTTTCGTGGTAAATTAAGCTTACCAATCCTGTTGCCTATCGGAAACTTTTTCCCTAACCCTGTCCCAAACAGGCCCTTTGGGCCGGGTGAGGAGGAACAGAATGGCAGAGCGCATCAATAAGGACGGGTTGCAGGTTGACGCAAGGATGGTGGATTTCGTTGAGAACCGCGCCCTGCCGGGCAGCGGAATCGGGGCAGGGGATTTCTGGGCGGCACTCTCAAAGCTGATCCATGATCTGGGTCCGAAAAACCGCGCGCTGCTGGAAAAGCGCGCCGCGCTCCAGCGGGCGATCGATGACTGGCATATCGCCCGACGCGGCCAGAAACATGACGCCGCCGCCTACACGGCCTTCCTGCGCGAGATCGGCTATCTCGTGCCTGAAGGCCCTGATTTCACCATCGAAACCGCCAGCGTTGACCCCGAGATTGCCACCGTGCCCGGCCCGCAGCTGGTGGTGCCGGTGATGAACGCCCGCTACGCGCTCAATGCCGCGAACGCGCGCTGGGGCAGCCTCTATGATGCGCTCTACGGCACCGATGCACTGGGCGATTTGCCCCCGCCCGGCCCCTTTGACACGGCGCGCGGCGCGCGCGTGGTGGCCCGCGCCAAGGCGCTGCTGGATGAGATGGCACCGCTGGCGCGCGGCGTGCATGCCGATTGCACAGGCTACCGGGTGGAAAACGGCGCGCTGGTCCCCGCGCTGAAAGACCCGGCGCGGTTTGTCGGCTATCAGGGTGCGCCCGAATCCCCCACCGCCATCGTGCTGCGCAACAACGGGCTGCATATCATCATCGACATCAATGCTGCCCATGCCATCGGCAAAACGGACGCGGCGCATGTGGCGGATATCCGGCTGGAATCGGCCCTGTCCTCGATCATGGATTGCGAGGATTCCATCGCCGCCGTCGATGCCGAGGACAAGGTGCTGGCCTGGGGCAACTGGCTGGGGCTGATGAAAGGCGATCTTGAGGAAGCGCTGGAGAAGGGGGGGCGTACGCTTACCCGCCGCCTGAACCCGGACATGACCTTCACTGCCGCCGATGGTGCTACGCTGACACTGAAGGGCCGTGCGCTCATGCTGGTGCGCAATGTCGGTCACCTGATGACCAACCCCGCCGTGCTGGACCGCGATGGCCTTGAGGCGGGCGAGGGGTTGCTGGATGCGATGGTCACCACGCTTTGCGCGATGCATGACCTGCAAAAGGCCGGGGGGCTGCGCAATTCGGTTGCGGGCTCGGTCTATGTGGTCAAGCCCAAGATGCATGGGCCTGAGGAAGTAGCCTTTGCTGACGAAATCTTCACCCACGTCGAGGCCGCGCTGGGGCTGCCGCAGAATACCGTCAAGCTGGGTATCATGGATGAAGAGCGCCGGACTTCGGCCAACCTTAAGGAATGCATCCGCGCGGCGAAAAACCGCGTGGCCTTCATCAATACCGGCTTTCTGGACCGCACCGGCGATGAGATCCACACCGCGATGGAGGCCGGGCCGATGGTGCCCAAGGGCGAGATGAAGAACGCCGCCTGGATCAAGGCCTATGAGGACCGCAATGTGGATATCGGGCTGGCCTGCGGGCTGCAGGGCCGGGCGCAGATCGGCAAGGGCATGTGGGCGATGCCGGATCTGATGGCCGATATGCTGGAGCAGAAGATCGGCCACCCGAAGGCGGGTGCGAACTGCGCCTGGGTGCCGTCACCCACCGCCGCGACGCTGCATGCCACGCATTACCACAAGGTTGATGTGCTGGCCCGTCAGGCCGAGATCCGTGCAGGCGGCGCGCGGGGCACGCTGGAAGCGCTGCTTACCATTCCGGTGGCCGAGGGCCGCAACTGGACCGGAGAGGAGCTGACCCGCGAGATTGAGAATAACGCGCAGGGTATTCTGGGCTATGTGGTGCGCTGGGTCGATCAGGGGGTGGGCTGCTCGAAGGTGCCGGACATCAATGATGTCGGATTGATGGAAGACCGCGCCACCTGCCGGATTTCCAGCCAGGCGCTGGCAAACTGGCTGCACCACGGTGTGGTGAGCGAGGCGCAGGTCATGGCCGGGATGAAGAAGATGGCCGGGGTGGTGGACCGTCAGAATGCGGGTGATCCGGCCTATCTGCCGATGGCGCCGGGTTTTGACGGTATCGCCTTCCAGGCGGCCTGCGATCTGGTGTTCCGGGGGCGGGTGCAGCCCTCGGGCTATACCGAGCCGGTGTTGCATGCGCGCAGACTGGAACTGAAGGCGGCGCAGGCCGGGTGAGGGGGATGCGAGGGGCTGCGCGCCCCTCGCGCTCCCGCGTCCAAGGGAGGCGCACGCGCCCCCCTTGGAGAACCCCCCGTGCGTATTTTTGGCAAGATGAAGGAGACAGGGATGGCGCTGACACTTGAAAAGGCCCGTGTGATGATTGAGGCGACGCGCGCGAAGGGCCGCGAGATGGCGCTCAAGCCGCTGTCGGTGGTGGTGCTGGATGGCGGCGGCCATGTGCTGGCGTTCGAGCGCGAGGATGGTGCGGCGCCGGGCCGGTTCGCCATTGCGCAGGGCAAGGCTTATGGCGCGGTGATGCTGGGCATGGCAGGGCGCGCGCAGATGGCGCGGGCCGAGGCGCAGGCCTATTTCATGGCCGCCGTGAACGGGGTTTACGGCGGGCAGGTGGTGCCGGTGCCGGGCGGCGTGTTGCTGCGCGATGGATCGGGCGTGGTGATCGGCGCGCTGGGGGTGACCGGCGACACGTCGGACAATGATGCGGAGGCGGCGCTGGCCGGGGCGGCGGCCGCCGGATTGACCGGCGAGGCCTGAGGGGCCTTCACCTTCGCTGGCGGGCGGGCTAGGTATTCCCCATAGGCCTGAAGCCATCGGGGAATGCCATGCCGCGCAAGCGCCCGGTTGTCGGGATTATCGGCAACAGCCATCTGATCAACGATCAGTATTCCGTCCATGCCGGCGGAACGATGAACAGTCAGGCGGTCTCCGAAGTGGCAGGCGCCCTGCCGCTGCTGATTCCCGCCGATCCGCGCTATGTTTCGGTGAACGAGCTGCTGGAAGTCTGCGACGGCTTCCTGCTGACCGGCGGGCGCCCCAATGTTCACCCTGAGGAATATGGCGAGGCGCCCACCCCCGCGCATGGTGATTTTGACCGGGGCCGCGATGCGATTGTGCTGCCGCTGGTGCGCGCCTGCGTGGAGCGCGGCCAGCCCTTTTTCGGCGTCTGCCGCGGTTTTCAGGAGGTCAATGTCGCGCTTGGCGGCACACTCTATCCCGAGATCCGCGATCTTCCGGGCCGGATGAACCACCGCATGCCGCCCGACGGCACGCTGGAGGAGAAATTCGCCCTGCGTCATTCGGTGCGTTTTTCCGACGGGGGCGTGTTTCACCGTCTTCTGGGTGCGGCCGAAGTCATGACAAACACGTTGCACGGTCAGGGCATCAAGCATCCCGGCGAGCGCATCGTGATTGACGGCCACGCCCCCGATGGCACGCCCGAGGCAACCTATGTCCGCGATGCGCCGGGGTTCACGCTTGCCGTGCAATGGCACCCTGAATGGAACGCGGCGAATGACCCGGTTTCGCGCCCGCTGTTCACGGCGTTCGGCGCGGCGGTGCAGGACTGGGCCGCGCGCCGGGCCTGAGTGCTTTCATCTTGCCAAAAATACGCCGGGGGGTGAGCCGCGCAGCGGCGAGGGGGGCTGGCCCCCCTCTGCCCCCTCACCCACCGGCGCAACCGGCGTCAGTGGCTTTCCGGTACCAGAATCTCGCGTTTGCCGACATGGTTGGCCGGGCTGACCACGCCTTCGGATTCCATCTGCTCCACCAGTCGCGCGGCCTTGTTATAGCCGATGCCCAGCTTGCGCTGGATGTAGCTGGTCGAACATTTCCGGTCCTTCGCCACGATCGCCACGGCCTGATCGTAGAGCGCGTCCTCACCGCCTGAATCGCCCAGCCCCAGCACCGCGTCGATATCGGCCTCGCGCTCGGCATCCTGACCTTCCAGCACGCCGTGCATGTATTCTGCGGGGCCGAAGCTTTTGAGATGGTTCACCACCTCTTCAACCTCTTCATCCGACACGAAGGGGCCGTGGATACGGGTGATCTTGGCACCGCCCGCCATATAGAGCATGTCACCCATGCCCAGAAGCTGCTCAGCCCCCTGCTCACCCAGAATGGTGCGGCTGTCGATTTTCGAGGTGACCTGAAAGCTGATCCTCGTGGGGAAGTTGGCCTTGATTGTGCCGGTGATCACATCGACCGAGGGCCGCTGTGTGGCCATGATCAGGTGAATGCCCGATGCCCGCGCCATCTGCGCCAGACGCTGGATGCAGGCCTCGATCTCTTTCCCCGCGACCATCATCAGGTCGGCCATCTCATCGACGATGACCACGATGAAGGGCAGCAGTTCGGGCGCGAATTCCTCAGTCTCGAACACCGGATCGCCGGTTTCGTCGTCAAAGCCGGTCTGCACGGTGCGTTTGAACATCTCGCCGCGTGCCTGTGCCTCGCGTACGCGGCCGTTGAACCCTTCGATATTGCGCACGCCCATCTTGGACATCTTGCGATAGCGCTCTTCCATCTCGCCGACGACCCATTTCAGCGCGACAACGGCTTTCTTGGGGTCGGTCACCACCGGCGACAGCAGATGCGGGATGCCGTCATAGACCGACAGTTCCAGCATCTTGGGGTCAATCATGATCAACCGGCATTCGGCGGGGGTCAGCTTGTAGAGCAGCGACAGGATCATGGTGTTGATCGCCACCGATTTGCCTGAGCCAGTGGTGCCTGCGATCAGCAGGTGGGGCATCTTGGCAAGGTTTGCCACCACCGATTCCCCGCCGATATCCTTGCCCAGTGCCAGCGGCAGCCGCATCTGGCTGTCACCAAAATCCCGCGCCGAAAGGATCTCGCGCAGCACCACTTTTTCGCGGGTGGCATTGGGCAGTTCGATCCCGATGACCGAGCGCCCCGGAACGGTCGAAACCCGCGCCGACAGCGCAGACATCGAGCGCGCGATATCGTCGGCAAGGCCGATCACCCGGCTGGCCTTGAGGCCCGGCGCGGGTTCGAGTTCATACATGGTGACCACGGGGCCGGGGCGGACCGAGACGATCTCGCCGCGCACGCCGTAATCGTCCAGCACCGATTCCAGCATCCTTGCGTTTTCTTCCAGCGCATCGTCAGACAGGGTGTAGCGCTCGATCTTGGAGGGGTCTGACAGAAGCGACAGGGGCGGCAGTTCATAGGCGACGCGGGTGTCTTCGAATTTCAGATTCGGCTGTGCCTCGGCCTGTGCCTGACGCGACGGCGGCGCGCTGCGGCGCTGCCCGGTCTGCACCACCCGGCGGTTGAGAACCGGCGTGCTGCGGGTGGGCTGGGGTGCTGCGGCATAGGGGTCGTCGAATACCGCGCTGTCGTCGTCATCGTCCAGATCGGGGTAGAGATCAGCCTGATTGACCTTCGTGGCGGGTTGCGACGTGAGCGGGTAAGCGCTTTGCGGTGCAGCCGTGGCAGAAGGTATTGCGGCGGGCATGGCGACCGGCATCGCCGGGGGAACGGGCCGGGCCACTTCGGGCACCGGGCGCGAGAAAGCGGCCGAAAGCGCGGGTTCCGGACGCAGTATTCCTGCGGCCTGATGGGAGGGCACCACCGGCGGGGCAGGGGGCTGGTGGGCCTGCAACGGCGCCTGAAGATGCGGCTGGGCAAAGCCCGGAACCCCCTGCGCCTGTGCCGGATGCTGCACGGGGTGATGAACGTGCGCGCGCTGGTCAACGCGCAGGGTGGGCACCTGACGCTGGCGAGCGCGGATCACATCGCTGATGCGGCTTTTGATCCGTTCATCGCCGGGGGGCAGAGAGGGGTCGGTCTGATGCCGCGCTGCATCAGTCTGCGCTGCATCGTCGCTGCCACGCAGGCCCAGAACCCGCGCCAGCAGGCCGGGGCGCGGGGCGGCTTCCCAGCTTTCGGCAGCCGGGGCGGGTGCCTGGCGGTGCGGCTGATGCTGTTGCGGCTGGTGGTGGAACATGGACGCGGTTGCGGCCGGTTGCGGCGCGACCGGGGCGCGCATCACCGGCGCCTGACCGGGCATATGACCGGGCAGATGGGTGGGTATCGGATGCTGCAGGGCAGGCTCTGCCCGCACCACGCGCGCGCCGCGCGAAGAGGAGGGATCCTGCGGTGCGGCATACTGAGGCTCAGGCTGCCAGCCGGAGTGCGCGCTGGCTGCGGGCATCTGTGCACCCGCCGCCATTTGCGCCGCGCGCTGCATTTGTCGTGCATCGCGCTGGTCCTGCATGCGGTCCTGTGCGCGCCGTGCCAGCCCGCCCATGCCCCGCGCGCCGCCGCCCAGAACCGTGATCAGCCCCATATAGCTGAGGATAAGCCCTGTCACCAGAAACCGCCCGAAGCGGCGCAATTCCGGTCCCGAGGTGCCAAGAACATACAGCCACAGCGCCACCATCACCCAGAAGCTGACCACCGTCAGCATGTTCAGCCCGCCGGTGGAGGTCAGCGGCAGCGCCGTCAGCAGCGCGCCCAGCACCGTATCGCCGAACATGCCGCCCAGCCCGAAATCCAGCGCCCAGCCAGCGCCCGGCACCAGCGTGGCCAGCCAGACCGCGCTCAGCGCGATGGCGATGGGCACAAAGACCGAGCGGCCCAGAATGTTCTCTTCGCCGCGATGGGTTACCAGCCGCAGGCCCCAGATGAGAAGCGCCAGCACAATGCCCCAGCCCGCCTTGCCCATGATGATCGTCACCGGCGCGGCGATGGCGGCACCTGCGCGGCCAAGCGCATTGTTCACCGGCCCGTCGCTGGTGGCCATCCACGAGGGGTCATCGGGCGAATAGGAACCGAGGATCAGCGCCATCAGGGCACCGGCGCCGATAAGCCCGATGCCCAGAAGCTCTTTCCCGCGCTGGCTGAGGGCCTGCTGAAGGCGCTGATCCAGAAGCGGCTGGCGCTGGGGGCTGGGGTAAGAGGCCATGATATTCCTCGCTCAGGAGTAAAGACAGTCGCGCAGCAGTGTCAGGCCGCGCTCAGTTTCCTCTTCCGAGGCCACAAGCGCGACGCGGACATAGCCTGCGCCGGGATTTTCGCCGCCAACATTGCGTGACAGATAGGCGCCGGGCAGCACCCGGACGCCGGTTTCCTGCCACAGCCGCACTGTGGCCGCCTCGCCATCCGGCACCGGCAGCCACAGGAAGAAGCCTGCCTGCGGCGGATGATAGGCGTTCAGCCCGGCGAAAATGCTGTCGGCAATGGCGTATTTGGTCTGATAGCGCGCGCGGCTGACGGTGACATGCTCCTCATCAGCCCAGGCGGCGGCGGCAACGGCCTGCAACGGGTCAGGCAGGGGCGCACCGGCATAGGCCCGCAACTGGCGGATCGCCTTGATCGAGGCCGGACCACCCGCCACAAAGCCCGAGCGCAGGCCGGGCATGTTTGAGCGTTTTGACAGCGAATGAAAGCTCACCACGCGCTCAGGGTCGGCGCCGGTTTCCTGCGCCACATCCAGAACGCCGGGGGGCGGGGTGTCGCGATAGATCTCGGCATAGCATTCATCGGCGAAGATGCGGAAATCATGCTTTTCGGCCAGATGCAGGAGGTCGGCCCAGTAATCGCGGTTGGCCACGGCGCCCTGCGGGTTTGCCGGTGAGCAGAGATAGGCAATGCTGACCCGGTCCAGCAGCGCGGGCGGCAGGGCGGTATAATCGGGCAGATAGCCAGTCGCAGCGGTGGCGGGCACATAGACCGGCTCAGCCCCCACGGCCAGCGCGGCCACGGCATAGACCTGATAAAAGGGGTTCGGCGTCAGAATAACCGGCTTCTGCCCGCGCTTTTCTTCCGGGCACAGCGCCAGCGCCGCGTTGAACAGCCCTTCGCGGGTGCCGTTCAGCGCCATCAGCCGTTCGCGCCCCAGCGTCACGCCGTAGCGCCGCGTGATCCAGCCCGAAATCGCATCCAGCAGCGCGGGCGTGCCGTCATTCGCCGGGTAGCGCGCGAAGCCGTCGACCGAGTCGGCCAGCACCTGTGCCACGAAACCGGGCATGGCGTGGCGGGGCTCGCCGATGGTCATGGCAATGGGCGCACCGCCCGCTGGCAGGTGATCGATCAGGGCGCGCAGGCGCGGGAATGCGTATTCTGGCAGGTTCGAGAACCGCTCAGGGAATGCCATATCTGCCTCTCAATTCGGGGTCGTAACGCCCCGTTCAGCCGCAAGGATATCGTTAAAAATCCGATAGGTCCAGAAAAACGCTGCCCCCTTCGCCGGTTCCGGGCGGGGTCTGTGGCTTTTGCGCCGCGAGGGGTTCAGGATTCACGGTTTGGGCGGGCGCGGTTCCGTGCTATTCAGCGCAGGACTTGACCAAGGTCAATGCGCTTGCCGCGATCCGGGCGATGATCGGCAGGCGCCGCAAAACAGGAGTCTGCGCATGGCACAGAAAACCGCGAAACCCGATACTGACCCTGCCGCCCCCCCTGATCGCGCCGCGATAGAGGCGCAGATCGGCCGGATCCGCGCCGATCTGGCGGCGCTTGGGGGGATGATGCAGGCCTATGGCCGCGCGCAGATCAGTGGTGTGCGCACCGATTTCCCGCCCCATGAGGCACTGGCCGAGCTTCAGCGCCAACTGTCGACGCTGGAAGGCGAGATGACGGCGAAAGTGCGCGAGAACCCGCTGCAATCGCTGGGGCTGGCGGCGCTGGTGGGGCTCATGGCCGGGCTGATGCTGAGGCGATGATGCGCGAGGTTATCGAAAGCCTGATGCGGCTGGCGGCGGCAGATGCCGGGCATTACGCGCGCACCCGCCAGCGCAATGTGATGCTTTACGTGGTTTCGGGGGTGGCGGGGCTGACGGCCTATGTCTGTCTGGTTGCGGCGGGGGTGCTGTTGCTGGCGCGCTGGTCTGACCCGGTGCTGGCGGCCACCTTTGCGGCGGCGGCATTCGCTGCGCTGGCGCTGGTGGTGATCGCGGTGGTGTCGGTGCTGAACCGGCGCGACCGGGAATGGGTGCGCTCGCGTCGCGCGTTCTACGCCAGCGCTCTGGTCACGCTGTCGCGCACGGCGCTGGGCCCACGCGGGCTGGCGCTGGTTGCGGCGGCGGTGATGGCCGGGATGGTGATGTCAGGAGGCCCCGCAGAAGGACCCGCAGAAGGGCCGGAAGAGGGCGACGGCGCCTGAATGGCGCGGGGCCGGATGCGGCTCAGACCGGTAGCCCCTGCATCAGCCGGGGCTGGGCCGCGTTCAGGCCCGCCGCCTCACGGATGAAGAAGCGGCGCAGGCCGGGCAGCGCATTGACCGCGCCCAGACCCAACCCGCGCACCAGTTCCAGAGCCGGATTATCGTTTGAAAACAGCCGGTTCACAGCGTCCATCCCCAGCGCCATCCTGACCGTGTCAAAGCGCCGCCATTCCTGATAACGCTCCAGCACCAGCGGGCTGGCGATGTCTTCGCCCCGGCGCGCGGCGAGGGTCAGCACCTCGGCCAGCGCCGCCATATCGCGCAGGCCAAGGTTCAGCCCCTGCCCGGCGATCGGATGCACCCCATGCGCGGCATCCCCCAGCAGGGCCAGACGCGGCGCGATGAAGTTTTCCGCCACCGTCAGTTTGAGGGGGTAAGCAAAGCGCCGCCCCTCCAGCGCGATCTCGCCAAGGAACGAGCCGAAGCGCGGGCGCAGAACCTCAAGAAAGCCGGTGTCATCCAGCGCGGCGATGGTCCGGGCGGCAGCGGTCTGCTCGCTCCAGACAATCGAGCAGCGGTTGCCGGGCAGCGGCAGAATGGCCAGCGGGCCGCTGGGCATGAAGAACTGATGCGCGATGCCCTCATGCGGCAATTCGTGCGCGATGGCACAGACCAGCGCGGTCTGGCCGTAATCCCAGCCCCAGCGCTTGATACCGGCGCGTTGCGCGGTGGGGCTGTCGCGCCCGTCACAACCCACAAGCAGGCGCGCCGTCAGCACCTCGCCGGTGTCGAGCGTGACCTGCGCGCGGTTGCCCTGCGTTTCCTGCGCGATGACCGAGACGCCATGGCGCAGGGTGATGCCCGGCGCAGTCCGCATCGCTTCAAGAAACGCGCTGTAAAGATAACGATCCTCGATCATCTGGCCCATCGGGCCTTCTTCGATCTCGGTGTGGTCAAAGCCCAGAAACAGCGGGAAAGCGCCCTTGCCCGGGTGCCCCTGACTGGCGCGGATGCCCAGAATGGGCTGCGCCTGTTCCGCCAGCCCCGGCCAGACGCCTATCGCTGTCAGCGCCCGGACCGAAGCCAGCGCCAGCGCATAGGCGCGCCCGTCAAACCCGTCATCGGCCCGGGCACCAGCGGGGCGGGCATCCACCAACGTGACGCGAAAGCCGCCTTGCGCGAGCGCGAGCGCCAGCGCCGGGCCATTCAGCCCGCCACCCACGATCAGAATATCGGCATCTTGTTTCATACCCATCAATATGCGCCGGCAGGCAGATTTGTCCATGCACAACCGCTGCGGCGCCTTGTTGCAGCCGGGGGTACGAAACCGGATTCCACTGGCGCGGATAATGCACTAGCGTGCCGCAAGTTGTTGGAGGGCGGGATGAGCAGGAACTGGCACAGCATGGGCGCGGCCGATCTGGGGCGCGCGATCGCGGCGGGCGAAATCTGCCCGGTGGAACTGACCGAAAGCTATCTGGATGCGGCCGGGGCGCACTCCCATGGCAAGCAGATCTATGCGCGGATGATGCGCCAGCAGGCGCTGGATGCCGCCGCAGCCGCCCGCGCCCGCGCCCGGTCCGGGCAGCGCCGGGGCGCGCTGGACGGTGTGCCTGTCGCGTGGAAAGACCTGTTCGACACTGCGGGCGTGCTGACCGAGGCGGGAACCGCGCTGCTCAAGGGCCGGGTGCCGGACAGCGACGCGCTGGTGGTGGCGCGGCTGGGCATGGCCGGCATGCCGCCGCTGGGCAAGACGCATATGACCGAACTGGCCTTTTCCGGGTTGGGCGTGAACCCGGTCACCGCAACACCGCCCGGTGCCCATGATGCGGGCGCTGCGCCCGGAGGCTCTTCTTCCGGCTCGGCGGCGGCGGTACGGCATGGGCTGGCGGCGGTGGCAATCGGCTCGGATACTGGCGGCTCGGTGCGGGTTCCTGCCGCTTGGAATGACCTTGTGGGCCTGAAAACCACCGCCGGGCGTATTCCACTGGAAGGCGTGGTGCCGCTTGCCGCGCGTTTTGATACGGTCGGGCCGCTGGCGCGCACTGTCGAGGATGCGGCGCTGACCTTCGCGCTGCTTGATGCCAGCCCCGCGCCTGACCTGCGCGGCGCCAGCCTCAAAGGGGCGCGGCTGATGGTGCTGGAAACCGTTGCGCTGGACGGGCTTGACCCGGTGATCGACACCGCTTTCGAGGCGGCGGTGACGCGGCTTGCGGCGGCGGGCGCGCAGATCATCCGCAAGGCCCTGCCCGAGGTTGACGAGGCGATGCAGCTGGCGGGCGTGCTTTACACGCCGGAATGCTACGGCACCTGGGCACCGCTGATTGAGGTCTATCCGGAACGGATGTTTCCCCCGGTGCTGGCCCGGTTCCGCGCCGGGCGCGAGCATGCGGCGTCAGATTACATCGCGGCATGGCAGCAGCTTGATACCCTGCGGATCGCCTATGCGCGCGCGACAGCGGGGTTTGATGCGGTGCTCGTTCCCACCACGGCGAACCTGCCGCCGCAAACGGCAGCGCTGCTGGCCGATCATGACTACTTCACCAGCGAGAACCTGCGCACGTTGCGCAATACGCGGATCGGCAATCTGATGGGGCTTTGTGCGCTGACCCTGCCGACGCAGACGCCCTGCGCCGGTATCAGCCTGATGGCCGGGCCGATGCAGGAGGCGCGGCTGCTGCGGCTGGGGGCAGCGGCAGAGGCGGCGCTTGGCTGAAGCGGCCTGAACCCGGGCATGAGCGGGCGCGCTGGCCCCTCACCCTGCCTCAGTCCGTTTCGCGTTTGAGCGGGCGGGTGAGCAGAAGGTCGATGGCATCCGGCAGCGCCACCTGCCCGTTGAGCAGCGCTGAAACCATGCAGGTTACCGGCAGCGCATCCTGATCGGCGCCGGCGGCCATGGCATGCGCCGTCATCACCCCTTCAACCGTCTGGCTGGTGTCCGGTGCCTGCCCGGCGCCGACCGCCAGCCCGTGGCGGAAATTGCGCGATTTTTCAGAGGTGCAGGTCAGCACCAGATCGCCAAAGCCTGACAGGCCCCAGAGCGTGGCCGCCTGCGCCTTGCGGCTTTCGGCAAAGCGGGCGATTTCGGCAAAGCCGCGCGTCATCAGCGCCGCGCGCGCGCTCTCGCCCAGCCCCGCGCCCATGGTGATCCCGGCTGCGATGGCAACCACGTTCTTGAGCGCCCCGCCCAGTTGCGCGCCCAGCGGATCATCGCTGAGATAGAGGCGCAGGTTGCGGGTGGAGAGGCTGTTTTGCAGCGCCTGCGCCCTAGGTGCGGTGGTGGCAAGGGTCAGCGCCGTGGGTTTGCCCTGTGCAATATCAATGGCAAAGCTGGGGCCGGTCAGCACTGCGGTGCGCGCATCCGGCACCATCTCTGCCATGATCTGCGCGGGCAGCAGGCCGGTTCCCAGCTCCACGCCCTTGCTGCAGGCCACCAGCATGCGCCCGCTCAGCGCGGCCCCATGCGCCCCGAGCACCGAGCGCAGGGTCTGGGTGGGCAGGGCCAGCAGCAGGACGGGGGCTGCCGCAGCCTCGTCAAAATCGCTGGTCACGCGCAGCGCACCGGGCAGGGGAACGCCGGGCAGGCGGGCGCGGTTCTCGCGCAGCCGGTCCATCTCGGCGGCCTGATCGGGGTTGCGCGCCCAGAGCGTCACGGCACGCCCCGCAGTGGCCTGCGCGATGGCCAGCGCGGTGCCGAACGCGCCCGCCCCGATCACACCGATCCGTTCCGCTTCTGCCATGCCCTTCTCCTGCATCTGGTTTCTGCGGGTATCGGCAGGCTGCCCCCGTCTGTCAACCCGCCCCTGCCGCCCCCCACTGTCACGCCGCCGCAACACAGGCTTTGCCTATCCGCCGCGCTGCCTGTAAGACGGTCGCCGCGAAGCCCGTAACCGGAGACCGCCGATGGTCGATATTGCCACCCGTGTGCATAACCAGAACTGGAAGATCGACCCGATCGTGCGTTCGCTGATCGACACCGACTTTTACAAGCTTCTGATGTGCCAGACAATCTTTCGCAACCAGCCTGAAACCCGCGTCACCTTCAGCCTGATCAACCGCACCAAAAGCGTGCGACTGGCCGATCTGGTGGATGAGGGGGAGCTGCGCGAACAGCTTGATCATGTGCGCTCGCTGCGGCTGCGGCGCGGGGAAAGCACATGGCTGCGCGGCAACACCTTTTACGGCAAGCGCCAGATGTTCCGCCCGGATTTCATGGAATGGTTCGAGGGGCTGCAACTGCCGCCCTATCATCTGGAAAAGCGCGACGGCCAGTATGAGCTGACCTTTGAGGGGCGCTGGCCTGAGGTGATGATGTGGGAAATTCCCGCCCTCGCCGTGCTGATGGAGCTGCACAGCCGCGCCGTTCTCAAGGGGATGGGCAAGTTCGAGCTGCAGGTGCTCTATGCCCGCGCAACCGCCCGCCTGTGGGAAAAGGTCGAGCGGCTGCGCAAGCTGGAGGGGCTGAAGCTGGCCGATTTCGGCACCCGGCGGCGGCATTCCTTCCTCTGGCAGGACTGGTGTGTGCAGGCCCTGATCGAGGGGCTGGGCAGCGCCTTTACCGGCACCTCGAACTGCCGCATCGCCATGGGCCGTGATATCGAGGCGATCGGCACCAATGCGCATGAGTTGCCGATGGTCTATGCCGCGCTGGCCGAAACCGACGCGGAGCTTGCCGAAGCGCCCTACCGCGTGCTGGAGGACTGGCATGAAGAGCATGACGGCAATCTGCGCATCATTCTGCCGGATACCTTCGGCAGCGAAGGCTTTCTGAAGCGCGCGCCGGGCTGGCTGTCGGAATGGACCGGGATGCGGGTAGATTCCGGCGACCCCGCACAGGGCGCCGAAGACGCGATCCGCTGGTGGCAGGAGCGCGGGCAGGACCCGTGCGAGAAGCTGGTCATTTTCTCGGACGGGCTGGATGTTGACAAGATCGAGGAGTTGCACGCCCGCTTTACCGGCCGCGTCAAGGTCAGCTTCGGCTGGGGAACGCTGTTGACCAACGACTTCCGCGGCCTCGCGCCCGATGACCGGCTGGCGCCCTTTTCGCTGGTCTGCAAGGCGGTATCGGCTGACGGGCGGCCCACGGTCAAGCTGTCGGACAATCCCAACAAGGCGATGGGCCCTGCCGATGAAATCGCGCGCTACAAGCGTGTGTTCAGCGTGGGCGCGCAGGCGGCGCAGGACGTGCTGGTTTAGCCGCTACCGGTTTCAGCCGCTTGCGC
This sequence comes from Pararhodobacter sp., assembly GCF_036802785.1. Lineage (GTDB taxonomy): Bacteria > Pseudomonadota > Alphaproteobacteria > Rhodobacterales > Rhodobacteraceae > Pararhodobacter. The sequence continues at coordinate 11,888 of NZ_DAIRVN010000056.1, read as the reverse complement.
TGTGCTGCATCGCGCGGATGCGCGCGCCGATCCGGGCAATGCCTTCGGGGATGCGCTCTGAGCTGATGGAGCTATAGGCGATACGGTAAAACCCGCGCGGCGCGTCGGTGGCGGAATAAAAGGGCAGGCCGGGTTCGATCAGCACGCTGTCGGCGCGCAGGGCAAGGGCCAGCGCGGCTGAATCCACCCCCTCGGGCGCGCGCATCCACAGGCTGGAGCCGCCCGCGCCGACCTCGCCCGCAACCTCCAGCCCCTCTGCCCTGACGGCCTCCAGCATCACCTGTCGCCGGGTCTGAAACGCGCGGCCCATGCGCCGCAACTGCGCATCATAATGGCCCAGCGACAGAAAATAGGCGGCCGCGCGCTGCACCAGCCCGGGCGGGTGGCGCAGGATGGTGGCGCGCAGGGCGCGGGCCTCGCGGATGAAGGGCGCGGCGCCGACCAGAAAGCCCAGCCGGAGCCCCGGGAACAGCGATTTCGAGAAGGAACCGACGTGAATCACCCGCCCGTCGCGGTCGAGCGATTTCAGCGCGGGCAGGGGCGGGCGCAGGCCCGCGATCTCGAATTCGTAATCATCCTCGACAATCAGGAAGCCCCGCTCGGTGGCCAACGCAAGCAGTGCCTCGCGCCGGGGCAGGGGCATGGTGGCGCCGGTGGGGCAATGGTGGCTGGGGGTGCAGAACAGCACATCCAGCGCTTCGGGCAGGGCTTCGGGCGTCAGGCCCTGTTCGCCCACCGGAAGCGGCAGCACCCGGCAGCGCGTCTGATTGAGGATCTGGCGCAGGCCGGGATAGCCCGGCTCCTCGATGGCGGCGGTGCGGCGCTGGTTGAGCAGAAGTTGCGCGGCCAGCCAGAGCGCGTTCTGCGCCCCCAGCGTGACCAGTATTTCATCAGGCCGGGCGAGAATGCCGCGCCGGGGCAGGGTGTGGCGGGCGATGTATTCCACCAGCCCGGGATCATCCTCTTCGAACTGGTCATCGGTCAGGCTGTGAAAATCCTTCTGCCCCAGTGCCAGCAGGGTGCAGCCGCGCCAGTTGGCATGATCAAACAGCGTGGGGTCGGCCTGCCCATAGACAAAAGGATAGCGATAATCGCGCCAGTTGCGCGGCTTGCCCATACCCAGCGCACCGCCCGCCATATCGGCCAGCCCGCCGCCGGTGCCGTCGCCCGCCGCACTGCCGGGCCGGTGACCCAGCGCGCGCGCCCAATCCACGGTATCGGCCTGCGGCGCGGCGCGCGCAGGGAAATCCTGCGGCTGCGGCGCATCGTCCGAGACGAAATAGCCTGAGCGGCCGCGCGCGCTGAGGTAATCATCGGCGACCAGATCGGCATAGGCCATGGTCACGGTGATGCGGCTGACACCAAGATGTTCGGCAAGCTTGCGGCTGGAGGGCATGCGCTCACCCGGGCGCAGCCGCCCGGCCAGAATCCCCTCGGCGACGACCTGCCGGATACGGCTTTGCAATGTCCCCTGCTGGTGGGGGCTGAGAAAGAAACAATCAACCGAGATAGGCACCGGAAACCCCCCAGAAATTGCCATTGCACCCAAGGCTTCCAAGGTTCAGAATATCAGTCCTTGGCTGTATTGATAGAGGAAATCTGGCCCTATCACGGCCCGGCTGTATCCGGCATCTTTGCCCGCATCGAATTATGTCACCCTGGAGGGGACCCTTATGGAAGACGCTCTCAACCGCAATGACCTGCAAGGCGTGATCGAGGCCGATCGCGCGCATGTCTGGCACCATTTGTCGCAGCACAAGCAGTATGAAACCGTCGATCCGCGCGTGATTGTCGAGGGCAAGGGCCTGCGCGTCTGGGATGCCACGGGGCGTGAGACGCTGGATGCGGTTTCAGGCGGGGTCTGGACGGTCAATGTGGGTTACGGGCGCGAAAGCATCGCCAATGTGGTACGCGACCAGTTGCTGAAGATGAACTATTTCGCCGGTGCCGCTGGCTCGGTCCCGGGCGCGCTCTATGCCGAGGCGCTGATCGGCACGATGCCGGGCATGTCGCGGGTCTATTACTCCAATTCGGGCTCTGAGGCGAATGAGAAAGCCTACAAGATGGTACGCCAGATCGCCCATCGCCGGCATGGCGGCAAGAAATGGAAGATCCTGTATCGTGAGCGCGATTATCACGGCACCACCATCGCGGCGCTTGCCTCCGGCGGGCAGGAAGAGCGCAAGGCGATGTATGGCCCGTTCCCGGCCGGGTTCGTGGCGGTGCCGCATTGTCTGGAATACCGCAGCCAGTGGGGCGACGTGGCCGACTATGGGCTGCGCGCGGCGAATGCCATCGAAGAGGTGATTTTGCGCGAAGGTGCCGATAGCGTGGGCGCGATCATCCTTGAGCCGGTCACGGCAGGCGGCGGCGTGATCACCCCGCCTGAGGGCTACTGGCCCCGCGTGCAGGAGATCTGCCGCAAATATGACCTGCTCCTGATCATCGACGAGGTGGTTTGTGGCGTGGGGCGCACGGGCCTGTGGTTCGGCTACCAGAATTATGACATCCAGCCCGATATCGTGACCATGGCCAAGGGCGTCGCCTCGGGCTATGCGGCGATTTCCTGCACGGTGACGACCGAGCGGGTGTTCGAGATGTTCAAGGATGATCCCGAAGACCCGATGTCGTATTTCCGCGATATTTCCACCTTTGGCGGCTGCACGGCGGGGCCTGCGGCGGCGCTGGAGAACATGCGCATCATTCAGGACGAGAACCTGATGGGCAACACGCTGGCCATGGGCGACCGGCTGATGGACAACCTGCAGCGGCTGATGGAAAAACACCCGGTGATCGGCGATGTCCGCGGCAAGGGGCTGTTCGTGGGGGCCGAACTGGTTGCAGACCGCACCAGCAAAGAGGCGCTGCCCGAAAAGATGGTTGCAGCCGTGGTTGCCGGGGCGATGAAACGGGGCGTGCAGATCGGCATGACCAACCGCTCGGTTCCGGGGCTGAACAACACGCTCTGCCTGTCGCCCGCGCTGATGGTGACCGCCGATCAGATCGACCAGATCACCGATGCGATCGACGGCGCGATTACCGAGGTTGTCGGCGGCTGACCATCGCCCCGCGCCTGCCAGGGGGCCAGGTGCTGAACGGGCTGCAGGATGCTGGTGGCAAGGTCGCCTCCTGACACCCGGTATCGGCAGCGACGGAAGGCCGCGCGCGCGGCCTTCTTTCCCGCGCGCCGGTTACGCGCTGCGCTCCCAGAGGCGGGGTTCAGCGAACTCGATGGAATTGCCTGCCGGATCGCGGCAATAGAGCGAGCGCGCGCCGTTGGGCCAGTCAAAGCGAGCGTCAATCGCCACGCCCGCCGCGCGCAGCCGCGCCTCCCATGCCGCGATTGCCGGGCGATCGGCGGCGAAGCACAGGTGCCCCTCGCCGGTCGCGCCATGGGGCGGCACCGGCATATCCGGGTTGTCGCCGGGCACAACCGTTGCCTCGGGGTTGAACAGCAGCAGCATCCCGTCGCCCAGCCGGAAAAAGACATGGCGCCCGGGCACCTCTGGCCCGCGCTCCAACCCGATCACGCGGGCGTAGAAATCGGCGCAACTTTCCAGATCCGTCGCATAGAGCGCCACTTCCAGCGCGCGCGACGGGACGGGGGCGGGGGGCAGGGCGGAATCGGTCATGGTGCCAGCATGCCCATTCACACCCCGCAGATCAAGCGCCACAGGCAAGGCACCGCTCAGGCGGCGTTACCAGAGGTCCGGTCCCTTGTCGGAGAACTGATCAACAAGGAAATCAATGAACGCGCGCACCTTTGGTTGGGTGAACCGCCCCGGCGGATAGACGGCATAAATGCCCAGCACCGTGCGCGGCAGTTCAGGCATCACATCGGCGACCAGCCCTTCGGCCATGGCCTTATGATAGAGAAAGCTGGGCAGATAGGCGATGCCGAGCCCCTTGATGGCCGCGTTCAGCAGCGATTGCCCGTCATTCACCGTCAGCCAGCCCGTGCCACGCACCTGCCGCTCTTCGCCCGACGGCGCCATCAGCTTCCAGACATTGGCGCTGGACTGGTTCGAATAATGCAGCAGCCGATGTTCGGTCAGATCGTCGATCCGGGTGGGGCGGCCATGCTGGGCGAAATACGAGGGGGCGGCGACAAGGCGCTGCGTGGTTTCCGAAACCTTGCGCGCACGCAGGCTTGAATCTTCCATCTCGCCCAGCCGGATCGCCATGTCGAACCCTTCCGAGATCAGCTCGACATAGCGGTTCTTCAGCACCATGTTGACGCTGATATCGGGAAATTCGTTAAGGAACTCATCCAAAATCGGCGACAGCAGTGAGACGCCGAAATCGGTCGCCACCGACATCCGCAACACACCCGAGGGGGCAGATTGCATGGCGGTGACAATGCTGTCGGCCTCGCCCGCGTCATTGAGCACGCGGCGCGCGCGGTCATAATAGACGAGGCCAATCTCGGTGGGGCTGACACGCCGGGTGGTGCGGTTGAGCAGCCTTGCGCCAAGGCGTGCCTCAAGCGAGGAGACATGCTTTGACACCGCGGATTTTGAAATCCCCATCTTGCGCGCGGCATCTGTGAAACCTCCCTGATCCACCACCGTGGCAAAGGCTTCCATCTCCGTCAGTCGATCCATCTCTCACCCGCTAAATTCAGGAAAACTTCTGTTTCCTTTTAGGGCGCGAATTCAGGCACGATTGTGGAGACGCGCGGGCATTCCTCGGTCAGTACGAGGGCTTTCATCCACAATGCCTTCATAATTGATAAGCTGTATCCAAAGCGACGACAGTTTTACCGCCACACTGGAAACACCCCTTTCCGCAGCGGGACCGCTGTATCCGCACAGCGCTTCAGCCACCGCTTACAATGCCGCCGCCAGCCGCGCGCCCTGATCAATGGCGCGTTTGGCGTCCAGCTCAGCCGCGACATCGGCGCCGCCGATCACATGCACGGGGCGCCCCGATGCTTCCAGCGTATCGGCAAGGCTGCGCAGGGGTTCCTGCCCGGTGCACAGCACCACCGTATCGACGGCCAGCAACTCCTGCCCCTTGTCGGTGCCCAGCACGATCCCTTCAGCCGTGATCGCCTCATAGCTGACGCCGCCCAGCATTTTCACCCCGCGCGAGGTTAGGCTGGCGCGATGGATCCAGCCGGTGGTTTTGCCCAGCCGCTTGCCCGGGCGCTCGGCCTTGCGTTGCAGCAGCACCACCTCGCGGGCGGGGGCAGGGGGCTTCGGCTCGGTCAGGCCGCCGGGGGTGCTGGCCGGGTCGCCCACCCCCCATTCGCGCTTCCATTCCGCAAGGTCCAGCGTGGGGCTGATGCCCTGATGGGTCAGAAACTCGGCCACATCAAAGCCGATGCCACCGGCGCCGACCACGGCCACGCGCTTGCCCACCGTGGCCCCGCCGCGGAGCACGTCGATATAGTTCAGCACCTGCGCGCCATTGGCCCCCGGTATCTGCGGGTCGCGCGGGATCACGCCTGAGGCGATGATCACCTCATCAAACCCTTCCAGCGTCTCCGGCGTCGCTTTGGTGTTCAGCTTCACTGCCACGCCGGAGCGCGCCAGCATGGTTTCGAACCATTCGACCAGCCCGTGGAATTCTTCCTTGCCGGGGATCACCCGCGCCATGTTCAGCTGGCCACCGACCTGGGCATCGGCCTCGAACAGGGTCACCCTGTGGCCGCGCTGATCGGCCACCAGCGCGGCCATCAGCCCGGCAGGCCCGGCGCCTACAACTGCCACGGTTTTCGACAGGGCAGCGCGGTCATAAACCAGCTCGGTCTCATGGCAGGCGCGCGGGTTCACCAGACAGCTTGAGATCTTGCCCATGAAGGTATGGTCCAGACAGGCCTGATTGCAGGCGATGCAGGGCGTGATTTCATCGGCGCGGCCTTCGGCGGCCTTGTTCACGAAATCCGGGTCGGCAAGGAAGGGCCGGGCCATCGACACCATATCGGCGCATCCCCCGGCCAGCGCGGCCTCGGCCACCTCGGGCGTGTTGATCCGGTTCGAGGTGATGACCGGAATTCCTACCTCGCCCATCAGCTTCTGCGTGACCCAGGTGAAGGCCGCGCGCGGGACCGAGGTGGCAATGGTGGGAATGCGCGCCTCATGCCAGCCGATGCCGGTGTTGAGGATGGTCGCGCCGGCGGCCTCGATGGCTTTGGCCAGTGTCAGCACCTCATCCCAGGTCTGGCCGTTCGGCACCAGATCCAGCAGGGAAATGCGGTAGATGATGATGAAATCCGGCCCCACGGCCTCGCGCACACGCCGCACCACCTCGACAGGAAGGCGCATCCGGTTTTCATAGCTGCCGCCCCAGCGATCCGTGCGGTGGTTGGTGTGCAGGCAGAGGAACTGGTTGATCAGGTACCCTTCCGAGCCCATCACCTCGACCCCGTCATACCCGGCTTCACGGGCGCGCAGGGCAGCGGTGACATAATCGGCGATCTGCTTTTCAATCCCTTCCTCATCCAGTTCGCGCGGCACGAAGGGTGAAATGGGCGATTTGATCGCCGAGGCACTGACACAGTTCTTCACATAGGCATAGCGCCCGGCATTCAGGATCTGCATGGCAATCTTGCCGCCCTCGGCATGGACCCGGTTGGTCACCAGCCGGTGATTGGCGATGTCCTGATCGGTGAACAGCCCCGCTGCGCCGGAGAAAACCGCGCCCTCGGTGTTCGGGGCAATGCCGCCGGTAACGATCAGCCCCGCGCCGCCGCGCGCGCGCTCGGCGTAATAGGTCGCCACGCGCTGCCAGTCGCCGCGTTCTTCCAGCCCGGTATGCATGGAGCCCATGAGCACCCGGTTTCTGAGCGTGGTAAAGCCCAGATCGAGCGGGGCAAGAAGATGCGGGTATGGGCTGGTCATGGGTTCCTCCGGACTGGCGATTGCGCGCAGGGTGAAAGCAGCGCGCCGCTTTGTCACGACAAACCTTGCGTCAGGTGGGGCCTAAAGGCCCGCCGCGTCAGGTCAGGGGGTGTTGCGGCTGCGCAGGGCGGCCACGAAATCACGCAGCACCATCAGGCCGCGCTCCTCGGCCACCGGATGCGCCCGCGATGACAGGACAGACAGGGTAACAACCCGCCCGGATACCGGCAGGATTGCGCGCCAGTAGCCGGGTTCAAAGGTGTCAGGGTTGCCGCTGTCCTCGATCCGCAGCCACAGCGCGCCATCTTCAACGCGGGTTTCCATGATGGTGACATCGCTGGCGTCGCCGTCACGCGAAAGCTGTCTGCGCCCGCCGCGCGTGTCCAGAAACGTGCCCAGCCGCATCAGATTGTCAGCATCGGCAGAGCCCGGCGCCATCAGGCCGGTGACTGTCGCGCTCAGGATCGGGCTGTTGCGGCGGGTGGCCACGCAGCGCACCAGCAGCACAAAGGCCTCGTTGGCGCTTTCGCGCGTCCCGCTTTCATCCACGCAATAGCCTGCGGGGCCGGTCACGGTGACGCTGCCATCCAGCACGCTCACCGCGGCTGGCCCCGAGGGGCCGTCGCCGCCACGGCTTGTGGCCCGGGACAGCGATGCATTCTCAAAACAGGCCGCCAGCAACAGGCTGGCGACCAGAAGTGATGCGGTGGCCCGGGCCTTAGAGGTCCATATACACATGGGCTTCATCGTCGCCGCCCGGATGCGTCACCGCCCCTTTGCGTGCGCCGCCGACGAGTTGCGCATATTTCCACAAGGCCCCGTTGGAATAGATGGTCTTGCGCGGGCCTTTCCATTTAGCCTTGCGCGCCGCCAGCTCATCGTCCGACAGTGCCACCGACAGCTCGCCGGTGATCGCGTTGATGGTGATAACATCGCCGTTTTCCAGCAGCGCAATCGGCCCGCCATGCGCCGATTCGGGGCCGACATGCCCCACGCAGAAGCCCCGCGTTGCGCCCGAGAAGCGGCCATCGGTGATCAGCGCCACCTTCTTGCCCATCCCCTGACCGGAAAGGGCGGCGGTGGTGGCCAGCATCTCGCGCATACCGGGGCCGCCTGCCGGGCCCTCGTTGCGGATGACGATCACCTCGCCCTCCTGATATTCACGCTTCTTCACCGCCTCGAACGCATCTTCCTCGCATTCAAAAACACGGGCGGGGCCGGAAAAGACCTGCTCTTCCGGGCTCATCCCCGCCACTTTCACAATAGCGCCTTCGGGGGCGACATTGCCCTTCAGGCCGACCACGCCGCCGGTTTTCGTCAGCGGTGTTGCGGCGGGATAGATCACGCGGCCATCGGCCTCGCGCTTCACCAGATCCAGCTCTTCGCCCATGGTGCGGCCTGTGGCGGTCATGCAATCCTCATGAACCAGCCCCTGCTTGCGCAGCTCGTTCATCACCACCGGCACCCCGCCTGCCTCATAGAGGTCTTTCGCCACATATTTGCCGCCCGGCTTGAGGTCGACGAAATAGGGCGTATCGCGGAAGATGTCGCAGACATCGAACAGGTCAAAGTCGATCCCGGCTTCATGGGCGATGGCGGGCAGGTGCAGCCCGGCATTGGTGGAGCCGCCGGTGCAGGCCACCACGCGCGCGGCGTTTTCCAGCGCCTTGCGGGTGACGATGTCGCGCGCGCGGATGTTTTTCTCGATCAGGTTCATCACCGCCCGGCCCGAGGCCTGACCATATTCATCGCGCGATTCGTAAGGCGCGGGCGCACCCGAGGAATTGGGCAGCGCCAGCCCGATCGCCTCGGACACACAGGCCATGGTGTTGGCGGTGAACTGCCCGCCGCAGGCCCCGGCGCTGGGGCAGGCGACACGTTCCAAAATCGCCAGCTCAGCGTCCGAGTAGTTGCCGGCCTGATGCTTGCCCACCGCCTCGAACACGTCCTGTACGGTCACGTCCTGCCCGTTCAGCCGCCCCGGCAAGATCGACCCGCCATAGATGAAGACCGAGGGCGTGTTCAGCCGGACCATGGCCATCATCATGCCCGGCAGCGATTTGTCACAACCCGCAAGGCCCACCAGCGCGTCATAGCAATGGCCGCGCATCGTCAGCTCCACCGTATCGGCGATCGCCTCGCGCGAGGCCAGCGACGAGCGCATGCCCTCATGGCCCATGGCGATGCCGTCAGTGACCGTGATGGTGGTGAATTCGCGCGGTGTGCCGCCGCCCATCTTGACCCCGGCCTTGACCGCCTGCGCCTGCCGGTTCAGCGAGATGTTGCAGGGCGCGGCCTCGTTCCAGCAGGTCGCGACGCCAACCCAGGGCTGGTGGATCTCCTCCTCGGAAATCCCCATCGCGTAGAAGTAAGAGCGATGCGGTGCGCGGGCCGGGCCCTCGGTCACATGGCGGCTGGGAAGTTTCGACTTGTCGAAACGCTGGTTGGTCATCGCTGGTCCTCCGGCAAACGTGCTGAAGCAAAGGGATAATGAATGGGGCAGGGCGGGGCAAGGTGCCTTTGCGCGCGGGCAGGGGGCAGCAACGGCGCGAAAAAGACCATCGACAAGCACAAAGCCCGGCGCTATGGCTTACGCCATGATCACGCGCATCGCCCCTTTTGCTGACCTGCGACGCCGACGCACCCGCGTCTGAAGCCTGATCACGCCTGCCCGGCAGGCATTTCTTCCCCGTTACCGTCCAATCCGTGCATTGACTTGGCCAGAAGGCTTTGGCACGTCTTGCACTTCACTCCGAAGGCATTCCCATGATCGCATCCGTTCTGCCCACCTATAACCGTTCGCCGCTGTCCTTTGTGCGGGGCGAAGGCTCCTGGCTGATCGAGGCGGATGGCCGACGCTTTCTTGATCTGGGCGCGGGCATTGCCGTGAATGTGCTCGGCCATGCCCATCCCGCGCTGGTTGAGGCGCTGAGCGCGCAGGCGCAGAACCTCTGGCATGTGTCCAACCTCTACCAGATCCCGCAGCAGCAGGCGCTGGCCGATGCGCTGGTGGAGCAGACCTTTGCCGATACGGTGTTTTTCACCAATTCCGGCACCGAGGCTGCCGAACTGGCGATCAAGATGGTGCGCAAATACTGGTATGAACAAGGGCAGGAGCGGGTGACGATCCTGACCTTTGAGGGCGCCTTTCACGGCCGCTCCACCGGCGCCATCGCGGCTTCCGGGTCGGAAAAGATGACCAAGGGGTTCGGCCCGCTGATGCCCGGCTTCAAGGTGCTGCCCTGGGATGATCAGGCAGCGCTGGAGGCGGCGCTGGATGACAGCGTGGCGGCGGTGATGATCGAGACCGTGCAGGGCGAGGGCGGTATCCGGCCCCTGTCCGAGGCCAGCCTGAAATGGCTGCGCGAGGCCTGTGACCGCACCGGCGCGCTGCTGGTCCTTGATGAGGTGCAGTGCGGCATGGGCCGCACCGGCAAGCTTTTCGCCCATGAATGGGCGGGGGTGGACCCGGATATCATGATGGTGGCCAAGGGCATCGGCGGAGGCTTCCCGCTGGGCGCGGTGCTTGCCAGCGAAAAGGCCGCCTCGGGCATGGTCGCGGGCACGCATGGCTCCACCTATGGCGGCAATCCGCTGGCCTGCGCGGTAGGGCTGAAGGTGATGGAAATCGTCGCCGACCCCGCCTTTCTGGCCGAGGTGAGCCGTAAGGCGGGTCTGTTGCGCCAGAAGCTGGAAGGGCTTGTCGCCGCCCATCCGGATGTCTTTGAAGCGGTGCGCGGCTCTGGCCTGATGCTGGGTCTGAAATGCCGCATGTCCAATGCGGATCTCGCCACCGCTGCCCGCGCCGCCGGGGTGCTGGTGGTGCCTGCGGCGGATAATGTCATCCGCCTTCTGCCCGCGCTCAACATCCCGGATGAGGATCTGACCGAGGCCGCCACCCGCCTCGATCAGGCCGCGTCATCGCTGGAAAGCGCCTAGTGCTCATTTTCTGTCTCTAAATATCCTGGGGGTGAATGGCCGCAGGCCAGAGGGGGCAAAGCCCCCTTCCCCCGGTCTCTCGAAAGTCTCAAGTGATGAATCATTTTCTTGATATCCATACCACCGACCCCGCCGCGCTGCGGGCCATGATCGATCAGGCGCAGTCGATGAAATCGGCGCGCAACGGGCGGGGCCGCGCCGCGCCCGATGATGAACAGCCGCTTGCGGGCAAGATGGTGGCGCTGATCTTTGAAAAACCCTCGACCCGCACACGCGTCTCGTTCGATGTGGGCGTGCGGCAGATGGGCGGGCAGACGATGGTTCTGTCGGGCTCGGAAATGCAACTGGGCCACGGCGAAACCATCGCTGACACCGCCCGCGTGCTGTCGCGCTATGTCGATCTGATCATGATCCGCACCTTCGAGGAATCGGTGTTGCAGGAACTGGCCGAGTTCGCCTCGGTCCCGGTGATCAACGGGCTGACCAACCGCACCCATCCCTGCCAGATCATGGCCGATGTTCTGACCTTTGAGGAGCATCGCGGCCCCATCGCGGGGAAAAAGGTGGTGTGGTCGGGCGATGGGAACAATGTCTGCGCCTCGTTCCTGCATGCCGCCGGGCAGTTCGGTTTCGATTTCACCTTCACCGGCCCGCCAACGCTTGATCCTGAGGCCGCTTTTGTGGCCTTTGCGCGCGAGCGCGGCAGTGATGTGCAGATCGTGCGCGACCCGATGGAGGCCGTTCAGGGCGCCGATCTGGTGGTGACCGATACCTGGGTGTCGATGCATGACAGCCAGTCCACCAAGGAACGCCGCCATAACCAGCTGCGCCCCTATCAGGTCAACGAGCGCCTGATGGCCGCGGCAAAACCCGATGCGCTGTTCATGCATTGCCTGCCCGCACATCGTGAGGATGAGGTGACCAATGCGGTGATGGACGGCCCGCAATCGGTGATCTTTGACGAGGCCGAGAACCGTTTGCATGCGCAGAAGGCGGTGATGCGCTGGTGTCTGGGCGTCTGACCGCCTGATCGTCTGACCGGCGGGGCGCATTGGGGGGGGGGGGGGGGGGGGGGGGGGGGGGGGGGGGGGGGGGGGGGGGGGG
>NZ_DAIRVN010000055.1:0-32113 GCF_036802785.1 Pararhodobacter sp. | reverse complement strand
CCTCTTGGCCTTGCGGCCAATTCACCCCCCAGCGTATTTCCGGCAAGATGAAGGGGGCCGGAACGCACCACCCCAGGCGGCCACTTTTCCGCTGCGGCGGCCTCCCGCCAATGTTTCAGCCTGTCATGCCTTGTGATTCGCCACCAACTTGCAATGGCGTAGCCTTAGGATAGAACGGGCGGGAAATCTCAAGGACATGTGCATGCCACTTTCGCTCGTCATCCTGGCCGCCGGACTGGGCAGCCGTATGAACTCCGACCTGCCCAAGGTGCTGCATCCACTGGGCGCCGCACCGCTTCTGGCCCATGCCATGCGCGCCGGGGCTGCCCTGGGGCCTGAGCGCGTGGTCGTGGTCACCGGCCACGGCGCGGCAGAGGTCGCGCAAGCCGCGCGCGCCGAGAACCCCGAGGCGCTGATCGCCCATCAGGCGGAACAGCTGGGCACTGCCCATGCCGTGGCGCAGGCGCGCGAGGCGCTGGCCGGTTTTTCGGGCGATATCATCGTGCTCTATGGCGACACACCCTTTGTCAGCCCTGAGACGCTGGAAGCGGTGGTTGCCGCGCGCGGGCGCCACGGGGTGGTCGTGCTGGGTTTTGAAGCCGCCGATCCGGGGCGCTATGGCCGGCTGGTCACGCAGGACGGGACACTGGAACGCATTGTCGAATACAAGGATGCGAGCGCTGAAGAACGCGCCATAACGCTTTGTAATTCAGGTGTAATCTGTGCCGATGCCGCGCTTCTGTTCGACCTTGTTGACGGGGTCGGCAATGCCAATGCGGCGGGCGAATACTATCTGACCGATATCATCGATCTGGCCCGCGCGCGCGGCCTGACGGCGGGGGTAGTCGCCTGCAGCGAAGCCGAAACGCTTGGCATCAATACCCGTACCGAGCTGGCCGGGGCGGAGGCCGTCTTTCAGGCGCGCGCCCGGGCCGAGGCTTTGGAAAACGGGGTGACCCTGATCGCGCCCGAGACAATTTTTTTCGCGCTGGATACGGTTATCGGCCGCGATGCCGTGGTGGGGCCGAACGTGATTTTCGGCCCCGGCGTGACCATCGAAAGCGGCGCCGAAATCCGCGCCTTCTCGCATCTGGAGGGCTGCCATGTCAGCCGCGGCGCGGTGGTGGGCCCCTTCGCGCGGCTGCGCCCCGGTGCGGAACTGGCCGAGGATGTGCGCGTCGGAAACTTCGTCGAGATCAAGAACGCCATTCTGGATGAGGGCGCCAAGGTGAACCATCTGTCCTATATCGGCGATGCCCATGTAGGCGAGCGCGCGAATGTGGGTGCGGGCACGGTCACCGTCAACTATGATGGCGTGATGAAGCACCGCACCACAATCGGCGCGCGGGCCTTCATCGGCTCCGGCTCAATGCTGGTGGCGCCGGTGCAGGTGGGAGCCGAGGCGATGACGGCCTCCGGCTCGGTCATCACCGGCGATGTTCCCGACGGCGCGCTGGCGCTGGGGCGCGCACGGCAGGAAAACAAACCGGGTCTGGCGCGGCGGTTGCGCGCGCGACTGCTGGCGCTGAAAGCAAACAAGAGCGAGGGCTGAAAATGTGCGGGATTGTCGGAGTGCTGGGCACACATGAAGTTGCCCCGCTGATCCTTGAGGCGCTCAAACGGCTGGAATATCGCGGCTATGACAGCGCCGGGATCGCCACCATCACCAACGGCACGCTGGACCGCCGCCGCGCGGTGGGCAAGCTGGTCAACCTGTCGGACCTGCTGGTGCATGAACCGCTGACCGGGAAATCCGGTATCGGCCACACCCGCTGGGCCACGCATGGCGGGCCGACCGTGGTCAATGCCCATCCGCACCGCTCGGGTGGGGTGGCGGTGGTGCACAACGGAATTATCGAGAATTTCAAGGCGTTGCGGGCCGAACTTGCTTTGGCCGGACTGGTCCATGAGACCGAGACCGACACCGAAACCGTCGCCCTGCTGACGCGCCATTACCTTGATCAGGGCATGCCGCCCGTCAAGGCTGCTGCCGCCACGCTGTCACGGCTGGAGGGGGCATTCGCACTGGCCTTCCTGTTCGAGGGCGAGGATGACCTGATGATCGGCGCGCGCAAGGGCTCACCGCTGGCGGTAGGCCATGGGGACGGCGAGATGTATCTGGGGTCGGACGCCATCGCGCTTGCCCCCATGACAAACCGCATCACCTATCTGGAAGAGGGCGACTGGGTAATCCTCACCCGCGGCGGCGCCGAGATATTCGACAGCGAGGGGCGCCGCGCCAACCGCCCCGTGGCCCAGATCCGCATTGATCAGACACGGGTCGACAAGGGCGGCTACCGCCACTTCATGGCCAAGGAAATTGCCGAACAGCCCGGTGTTCTGCATGCCTCGCTGGGCTTTCATCTGGCGCCGTCGGGCAAGGCGCTGGCGCTGCCCGAGGGTATCAATTTCGCCAATTGCGACCGGGTTACGCTGGTGGCCTGCGGCACTGGCTTCTATGCGGCGCAGGTGGCGAAATACTGGTTTGAGCAGCTTGCCCGCCTGCCGGTGGAGGCCGATATCGCCTCGGAATACCGGTATCGACAGCCGGTCTTTTCCGACAAAGGGGTGGCGATTTTTGTCAGCCAGTCGGGCGAGACCGCCGACACGCTGGCCGCGCTGCGCCATGTTCAGGGCCATGTGGCGCGCACCATCGGCGTGGTCAATGTCGCCACCTCGTCGATCGCGCGCGAAACCGATGTGGCGCTGCCGCTCCTTGCCGGGCCGGAAATCAGCGTGGCCTCGACCAAAGGGTTCACCGCCCAGTTGCTGGTGCTGCTGCTTCTGGCCCTCAAAGCGGCGCAGGACCGGGGCACGCTGACCCCTGAGCAGATCGAAGCGCATCTGGAGACCCTGCACACCCTGCCCGGCCTGATGCGTCAGGCCCTTGACCGCGAGGAAGAGATCGAGCGGATCGCCCACACGCTGGCCGAAGCCCGCGATGTGCTCTTCCTTGGGCGTGGAACGATGTTTCCGCTGGCGCTGGAAGCCGCGCTGAAGCTCAAGGAAATCAGCTATATCCACGCCGAAGGCTATGCTTCGGGCGAGCTGAAGCATGGCCCCATCGCTCTGATCGAAAAGACCATGCCGGTGGTGGTTCTGGCACCACGCGACAGCCTGTTCGAAAAGACCGTGTCGAACATGCAGGAAGTGATGGCGCGGCAGGGTCAGGTACTGCTGATCTCCGACGCCGCCGGGCTGGAGGAAGCGGGCGAGGTCTGGCAGAGCGTGTCGCTTCCCACCGTCCCCGAGCTGATCGCCCCGATGATATATGCGGTGCCTGCCCAGCTTCTGGCCTATCACGCGGCACTGGGGCGCGGGACCGATGTTGACCAGCCGCGCAATCTGGCCAAATCGGTCACGGTGGAATAAGGCAAAGCCGGGGGCGACAGGCTCCCGGCATGACCGAGGCCCGCCAATGACTGACGCCACCGCGACTGACGCCACCGGCACTGAGACCGCGCTCGCCGCCCTGCATGCCCTTGCTGACCCGCAAAAGGCCACCGAGATGCAGGCCTATCACAAGACCGGGCGCCCCTTTCTGGGGGTTCCGGTGCCGCAGATCGAGGGGCTGGTGAAGGAATGGCGCGCAGCCTGCACGCTGGACGAGCGGCTGGCGCTCGCCTCAGGCCTGTGGGACAGCAATATCCACGAGGCCCGTATCGCCGCCGCCAAACTGCTGTTGCAGGCCCGCATCCGCCCCGATGACAGCGCCGCATGGGCGCTGATCGCGGGCTGGGTGCCCGAATTTGACAGCTGGGCCATCGCCGACCATGCCAGCATCGCCGGGGGCAAGCGGCTGATGGCCGACCCCGCGCGCCTTGATCAAGTCGAAGGCTGGACAACCGATGCCAGTATGTGGGCCCGCCGCGCTGCGCTGGTGATGACCCTGCCCTGGACCCGCCTCAACCATCCCAAACCCGCCGATCTGGCGGTGCGCGAGCGGGTTCTGGGCTGGGCCGAGGGGTATCTGGATGACAAGGAATGGTTCATCCAGAAGGCCATCGGCTGGTGGCTGCGCGACCTGTCACGCCATGACCCCGCCCGCGTGCGCGACTGGCTGGAAGCGCATGGCGCGCGCCTCAAACCCTTTGCCCGGCGCGAGGCGCAGCGCCATCTGGGGGAATGAACCCCTGAAATTCGACCTGTGAGCGATAACGCCCGGGCTTCGCCATTGCCGTGCCGCATTTACCCAACTATCCCTGTGCCAAATCATGCCACCAGAGGAGCCCGCCGATGCGCGCGACGAGAACCGTTCAGAAAATCCTTTCCAATTACGAAGGCGAAACCCCGGGCGTGAAGGCCAATCTGTGCCGGATGCTGATGCAGGGCAAGCTGGGCGGCACTGGCAAGATGATCATTCTGCCCGTCGATCAGGGGTTTGAGCATGGCCCGGCCCGCACCTTTGCCGCCAACCCCGCCGCCTATGACCCGCATTACCACTTCCAGCTGGCGCTCGATGCCGGGCTGAATGCCTATGCCGCACCCCTCGGCATGATCGAGGCCGGGGCCGACACCTATGCAGGCCAGATCCCCACCATTCTCAAGGTCAATTCGGCCAATTCGCTGCTCTCGGATACGGCGGGCAAGAATCAGGCGATCACCGCTTGCGTGGATGATGCGCTGCGGCTGGGCTGTGCGGCCATCGGGTTTACCATCTATCCCGGCTCGGATGCGCAGCTTGAGATGTACGAAGAGATTTCCGTGATGCGCGAAGAGGCGGCGCGCAAGGGCATTGCCACTGTCATCTGGTCCTACCCGCGCGGCGAGGCGATCAGCAAGGACGGCGAGACGGGTATCGACGTAGCCGCCTATGCCGCGCAGATCGCCGCTCTGCTGGGCGCGCATGTCATCAAGATCAAGCTGTCCACCGACCACCTGATGCTGCCTGAAGCCAAGAAGGTTTATGAGGCCGAGGGGATTGATATCGCCACGCAGGCCGCGCGGGTGCGTCACTGCATGCAGGCCAGCTTCAACGGCCGCCGGATCGTGGTGTTCTCGGGCGGGGCCAAGAAGGGCGCCGATTCGGTCTATGACGATGCCCGCGCCATTCGTGACGGCGGCGGCAACGGCTCCATCATCGGGCGCAACAGCTTCCAGCGCCCGCGCGATGAAGCGCTGGCGATGCTGGGCAAGCTGGTGGAAATCTATCGCGGCAAGGCCTGAGGGTTTCTTGCCTTTTGTCAGGGGCGGCGTTCCGGCGCCACCCCTTTTTATGCGCGGGCGGCCGGGAAAGCGCGGCTGAGAAAGGCTGACCCTTTGAGGCCAAAACGCCACGGCCAGTCCGCCGCCCGGGTAATGCCGATGCGCGGGCCAGCGATCACCTCGGCAGGCTCACCCGCGTAAAAGCCGAAATCCGGCCGGTCAAACGCGGCGTGGTTATCCTGCAATCCGATCCCCAAGGCCTGCCCCAGCCGCCCCGGCCCCGTGGTCAACAGGCGCGGGCTGTCGGTGCCCCGGCGCGCTGCCATCTCGCCCAGCCCCAGCCCCGGCGCGAGCGCGCGCAGCAGCACTGCATGGCCCGGCGCGCAGACCACGTTCAGGCACCAGTGAATCCCGTAGGAGCGATACACATAGGCCCGCCCCGGCGGTCCGAACATCGCCGCGTTGCGCTTCCCGGGGCCACGGACGCTGTGCGAGGCAGGGTCATCCGGCTCATATGCCTCTGTCTCGGTGACGATACCGCCGCAGCCGCGCACCATCAGCACCGCGCCGATCAGTTCCGGCGCAACAGTGCTTGCAGACCGGTCGAACCAATGCGCGGGATGGATATTTGCCTGACCTTTCAATTCTTTGCCCATTCGCGTCAGCGCAGCATCGCAACCACGCTGCGCCGGTGCGGCGCGCGGCGATGCTCGAACAGAAACACCCCTTGCCATGTGCCCAGCGCCATCTTTCCGCCAAGCACCGGAATTTGCAGCGAAACCGGCAGGAGTGCCGCCTTGATATGGGCGGGCATATCGTCCGGCCCTTCGCTGGTATGGCGCAGATATTGCATCGCCCGGTCATCAGAGGGCGGGACCAGCCGATGGAAATATTCCATCAAATCGCGCGGCACATCCGGGTCGGCATTCTCCTGAATCACCAGACTGGCCGAGGTGTGCCGGATGAAAAGGGTCAACACCCCCTCTGCCGCCGCATCACGCTTCAGCCAGTCCGCAATCTGCGGTGTGATGTCATAAAGGCCGGGGCCTGAGGTCGGAATGGTAAAGAGCGTATGCATGGCACAAGCCTAGCGTGCCCCGGCAGCGGCCGGAAGGGTACCACCGGCAAAAACCCGCCACCCTTTGTTGAAGCCCTGCCCGCCGCGCCTAAGTTGTTCAGGTATCCATCAAACGGAGATCCCGATGAAAAAAGCTCTTGTCCCGCTTGCCGCTGCACTGGCCCTGCTCGCCGCCCCGGCGCTGGCTGACCGCCCGCCCACGCTGGAAGAACGCGAGCTGATCCAGACCGCGTTGATCGCCGAAGGCTTCGTCAGCTGGAAGGAAATCGAATGGGATGATGACGGCTACTGGGAGGTTGACGATGCCCTCACCGCCGAGGGCGTGGAGTACGACCTGAAGCTCAGCGCCGAATTTCAGATCATCGAGCGTGAGCGCGACTGAGCCAGCGCGACTGAGCCCCGGATCTTCGGACAACCGGGAAGCACGAAACAGAATCCCACCGCAAACCGAAAAGGCGCCCAAGAGGGCGCCTTTTTAATCAATGACTTAGGCCGCGTTCTTCACTGATCCAGGAAGCTGCGCAGCTTGCGTGAACGTGAAGGATGCTTCAGCTTGCGCAGTGCCTTCGCCTCAATCTGGCGGATACGTTCGCGGGTCACCGAGAACTGCTGCCCCACCTCTTCCAGCGTATGATCGGTGTTCATGCCGATGCCAAAGCGCATCCGCAACACCCGCTCTTCACGCGGCGTAAGCGAGGAAAGCACCCGCGTGGTGGTCTCGCGCAGGTTCTCCTGAATGGCCGAATCCAGCGGCAGGATCGCGTTCTTGTCTTCGATGAAGTCGCCAAGCTGGCTGTCTTCCTCGTCGCCAATCGGCGTTTCCAGCGAGATCGGCTCTTTGGCGATCTTGAGAACCTTGCGCACCTTGTCCAGCGGCATCTGCAGCTTTTCGGCCAGCTCCTCGGGCGAGGGTTCGCGGCCGATCTCGTGCAGAATCTGACGCGAGGTGCGCACCAGCTTGTTCATCGTTTCGATCATATGCACCGGGATACGGATGGTGCGGGCCTGATCGGCGATGGAGCGGGTGATCGCCTGACGGATCCACCATGTCGCATAGGTGGAGAATTTATAGCCGCGGCGGTATTCGAATTTATCGACCGCCTTCATCAGGCCGATATTGCCTTCCTGAATGAGATCAAGGAATTGCAACCCGCGGTTGGTATATTTCTTGGCGATCGAGATCACCAGCCGAAGGTTGGCCTCGACCATTTCCTTCTTGGCTTGACGGGCCTCTTTCTCGCCCTTCTGCACCTGCTGCACGATGCGGCGGAATTCCGAGATATCGACGCCAACATAATGGCCGACCTGCGCCATGTCGTTGCGCAATTCTTCGATCTTGATGCCGAAACGGTCAAACAGCGTTTCCCAGCCGCGCCCCTTGTTGCGCGCCATGCGGTCACACCAGGTGGGGTCCAGCTCATAGCCGCGGTATTCGTCGATGAATTCGCGCCGGTTGACGCGGGCCTGATCGGCCAGTTTCACCATCGCCGAATCGATCGCCATGATCTTCTTGTTGATCCCGTAGAGCTGGTCGATCAGCGCCTCAATGCGGTTGTTGTGCAGATGAAGCGAATTCACCAGTTCAACGATTTCCGAGCGCAGCTTCTGATAGGCGGCTTCCTGGCTGGCGGAAAAGCGCGCGGCTTCTTCCAGCGTGGCCTTCATGCGGTGGCGCTGCATGGCCGAAAGCTGCTCGTAATTCGCGGCGATCCGGTCCAGCGTTTCCAGCACACGCGGCTTGAGCGATGCCTCCATCGCGGCCAGCGACATGCTCGACTGGTCGAACTCGTCATCATCGTCATCGCCCGATGAGATGGGGTTGCCGTCGGCGTCCATCTCAGGCTCGGAGGATTTGCGCGGCTGCGCGGAAGCGGGGGCGGCGGCCTGCAACTCTTCGGCGAAAGAGCCGTTCTCATCGCCGTCAAGCGCGGTGCCAAAGGTCGCGTCAAGGTCGATGACCTCGCGCAGCAGAACATCCTCGGACAGAAGCTCGTCGCGCCAGATGATGATCGCCTGAAAGGTCAGCGGGCTTTCGCACAGGCCCGCGATCATCGTGTTGCGGCCGGCCTCGATGCGTTTGGCGATGGCAATCTCGCCCTCGCGGCTCAGCAGTTCGACCGAGCCCATTTCACGCAGATACATCCGCACCGGGTCATCGGTGCGGTCCAGCGCCTCGGCGGAGGTGCCTGCGACAACAAGCTCCGTCGCGCCCGATGCCGGGGCATCGGGGACGACGGCTTCTGCCTCATCCGTCTCTTCTTCTTCGACGACGTTGATGCCCATTTCCGAGAGCATCGACATCACATCTTCGATCTGCTCGGACGAAACCTGATCGGAGGGCATCACCTGATTGAGCTGCTCATAGGTGATGAAACCCCGTTCACGGGCAGCGGCGATCATCCGCCTGACAGAGGCCTGGCTCATGTCGAGGGTGAATTCGCTGTCCTGTTCTTCGGTTTTCGTGTCGTCGTTTTCTTTGGCGACCATGGGTCCTCCGGCCGAAGGCGGTGATTCGAATCTGTTCAGATGTAGCGACTCGCCGGGGCGAATCACAGGGGTTGTCGGCTCTTTTTACTGATTCGGGCGCTTCTTAACCCAAATCTGCGAATCAATAAGGCTTTGCAGGTGATTTGACAGGCTGGCGCGGTCCTCGCCAAGGTCGGTGGTTTCCTCCAGCCGGGACTTTCCGGCGCGTTCGACCGCTGCGGCGGCCTGCCCCAGCCGCCAGGTCAGCCCCTCATCGGGCAAATGCTCAAGGTCGTTCATGGCCTCGGCAATCTCACGGCGGGCGGCGCGGCGAGCGGCAAGGATCGCGAAATCCTCAGCTATGCAATTGGCCACAAAGGTCGGATCAGCCCCGGGTTTCAGCAGGGGCGCAATAGCGATGTGGGGGCGCGCCATAAGTTCGTCAAGGGCCGCCCCGCCGCGCGCCGCCAGTTCCGCGCGCCCGGGAAGCGGGGTTTCATGCGCCGCATCAAGCAGGATCGCCAGCAGCGCGCGGTGCTCGTTGCGCGTGGGCTCATGGCGGAAGAGTTCATCCTCAAAGCGGATAATCTGGTCAGGGTGGGTAAACAGCGCCGCAAGGATCAGCGCCTCGCGCAATTCCTCCTCCACCTGTTCAGAGGCGGCGGCGGCGGCCAGAAGCGTGCCGCGCGTCGAGGCCAGCGGCGCGGAAGAGAAGGCGCCGCGCCCCGGTTTGCGCCCACCGTCTCGCCCCGTATCGCGCCCGCCCGGGCGGAACGGGCCGGGCCGGAACGGGCCAGGCCGGGCACCGCCCCCCGCCGTGGCGAACAACTCTCGCCGCAGGTTGCGGAACTCGTCGGTGTAATGGTTGCGCAGCACCGGATCGGTGATTTTCTGCAACAGTGCGCGCAGACGGCGGTCCAGGGCGGCGCGGCGCTCCGGGCTGTCAAAGACCTGCCCGGCGATCTCGCGCTCCCACAGCAGCCGCGCCATGGGCACCACGCGCTCCAGCACCGCGCGCATCGCCCCCGCGCCGCCGGTGCGCAGCACATCGTCAGGGTCCTGACCCGCGGGCAACAGCGCGAAACGCAGCCCCTGCCCCGCCGCCAGCAGCGGCAGCGCCAGATCGGCCAGCCGCTGACCCGCGCGCAGCCCCGCCGTATCGCCGTCCAGCGCGATCACGGGTTCCTCATGCAGCCGCCACAAAAGCCGCAACTGTTCCTCGGTGATGGCAGTGCCAAGGGGGGCGACCGCCCCTTCAAACCCCGCGCCCACCAGCGCGATCACGTCCATATACCCCTCCGCCACGATGAGGGGCGCGCCCTTGCCCATCGCCGCACGGGCCGGGCCGAGGTTGTAAAGCGTGCGGCCCTTGTCGAACAGTTCAGTCTCGGGCGAATTGAGGTACTTGGCGCGCGCGCCTTCGGCCATGGCGCGGCCACCAAAGGCAATGCATTGGCCGCGCGCATCGCGGATCGGATACATGATGCGCCCGCGAAAACGGTCATAGGGCGCGCCGCCGTCATCCGGGCGCGCGCAAAGCCCGGCATCAATGATCAGATCGGGCGCCACCCCGGCAGAGGTCAGATGGGTGTAAAGCGCCTGCCGCTGGTCAGGGGCGAAGCCCACGCCGAATCGCTCGCGCTGCGCCTCTGACAGGCCGCGCCGGTCCAGATAGGCGCGGGCATCGGCCGCCGCCCCGCCATTGAGCTGCATGCGGTAGTAGCGCGCCGCCTGCTCCATCACCGCCGCCAGTTCGCTGCGCCGGTCGGCGCGTTTGGCGGCCTGCGGGTCGCGCGCGGGCATCGGCATGCCCACCTCGCGCGCCAGCGTTTCCACGGCCTCCATGAAGCCCATATTCTCGGTTTCACGCAGGAAGGTCAGCGCATCGCCCTTCGCATGACAGCCGAAACAGTAATAATATCCCTTGCGATCATCGACATGGAACGAGGCCGAACGCTCCTGATGAAACGGGCACGGCGCCCAGAAATCACCCTTGCCGGTGTTCGATTTGCGCATATCCCACGACACCTTGCGCCCCACGACCTGCGCGATCGACACGCGGGAGCGCAATTCATCAAGGAAGCCATTGGGCAGGGACATGGGTATTTCCGATATGGCGGTGACGCGGTTGTGAGCGGGTTCATGTGGAAGGGCAGCTAAGGTGATATAGGTTCTAGCGCAGTTCAGGGCAAAGGAGAACGCGATGATCTCTCGGCGGGCATTCACAATCGGCGCGGGGCTGGCCCCGCTGGGACTGGCGGCGGCTCTTGCGCCGGGATGGGCGGCGCGCGCCGAAACGCGCTTCGAGATCGAACTGAGCGATGCGGAATGGCGCGAGCGGCTGACCTCGGCGCAATATGCGATTCTGCGTGATCATGCGACCGAACGCGCCTTCACCAACGAGCATCTGGGCGAACGTTCACCCCTGTTGAACGAATCACGCGCCGGGAATTACACCTGCGCGGGCTGCGATCTGCCAGTGTACCGCTCCGAGACCAAGTTTGACAGCCGCACCGGCTGGCCCAGCTTCTGGGATGCGATCGAGGGGGCCGTAGGCACCAAGGACGATTACCAGCTCATCTTCATCCGCCGGACCGAGGTGCATTGCGCGCGCTGCGGCGGGCATCTGGGCCATGTATTTGAAGACGGCCCCCCGCCGACCGGCCTGCGCCATTGCCTCAACGGGCTGGCGATGAATTTCGTGCCCGACTGAGTGGCAAAGCCTGTGGCTGAAAGGCGGGTGCGGAAAGGCCGGGGCCGTCTAGCCTGATCTGAAGCGGCACTGTCACAGAAGAGAACGCCCTGACCAGATGGTCAGGGCGTTCTCCTATAGTGTTGCCGTGGCAATGAAAGTTCCGGTTATTCCGCCACTTGCGCGGCGTCGCCGCCTTGTTCAGGCGCGTCGCCCTCAGCCTTGGGTTTGCGCGGTGCGCGGCGCGTGGCGGGTGCGGCGCGGGGCTTGCGCGGCTTGGCCGCGGGCTTGCCTTCACCCACCGGCTCTGCGGAAGCCTCAGCCACTGCGGGGGGCGGTGCCTGCGTCTCATCGCGCTGCACGGCGTCAGTTGCGGCGGGGGCTGCCTGTGCGGCTTCAGCGGGCCTGGGTGCTTCAGCGCGCGGAACCGGGGGCTTTTCGCTACGCGATTCCGGGGTTTCGACAAGCATCGACTCCCCGTCTTCACGGGCGGGCCGGGTTTCGCGCGGATCGCTCAGGTCACGCTGCTGCCGCGCCGGGCGGCGCTCGGGCCGGTCCTGACGTTCGGGGCGATCCTGGCGCTCAGGGCGTTGTTCAGAACGTTCCTGACGCTCCGGGTGTTCGGGGCGCTCTGCGCGTTCGGGGCGGTCGTCACGGCGGCTGACGCGGCGGTTGCCACCACCCTCCGCCGGGCGCTGTTCATTCTGACGCTCGCCAGCCCGCTCGTTGGGGCGGTCATTCTGGCGATCATTCTGGCGATCATTGGGCCGGTCGTTCTGGCGATCGCCGCCCCGGTCATTCTGGCGGTCGTTATTCTGGCGATCGTTATTCTGCCGGTCATTCTGGCGCTCACCATTCTGGTAATCGCCGGAATCCCCGCCATCCTGCCCGCTGTCCCCATCATCGCGCTGGTCAAAGCGGCGGTTCTGGTTGGGCATGTTATTGCCCTGTTGCGGCTGGCGCGTCTCGGCCTCGCGGACCATTTCGCGCTGCGCTTCGCTGAGCATGCGCAGGTAGTGCTCGGCATGCTGCAGGAAATTCTCGGCAGCGACACGGTCGCCCGACAACTGCGCATCTCGCGCAAGCACGAGGTATTTGTCGATAATCTGCTGCGGCGTACCGCGCACCTTGCCTTCGGGCCCCGAACTGTCAAACACACGGTTGACAATATTGCCCAAAGGCTTGGGACGGTTCGACTTTGAACGCGAACGTTTATTCGATGATCTCATCAGGTCTGGTTCCGGCCTTGGTCGGGACTATGGACCCGCGCGGCGCCATCTTGGCGCGACACTTCGGGTCTGACGCGGGTAGATTGTGCGACACGGTCACAGTTGCTGATAGAGGCGCAACCTGTCCGGGCACCAGAGGGAATAATCATGCCGGACGCCTGCACACAACCCTGAATCGGCGAATACTCTCCGGAAAGTGACTGTTTGTGCTGTATCGTTGCGAAAAAAGCATAAGTTTCCGTTAACGCTTCACGCTTTTCGCGCTGACAACGCGGGGCCGGTCGTCAAAATCGCGCCGCAGCGCGATGTCGCCGAACCCCGCATCGCGCAGCAAAGCCGATACCGCATCGCCCTGCGTGGGCCCGATCTCCAGCAGGATGCGCCCGCCCGGTTGCAGATAGGCCCCGGCACTGGCGGCGATGCGGCGATAGGCGTCCAGCCCGTCACCGCCGGGGGTCAGGGCCAGCGCGGGCTCCCAGTCGCGGGTTTCGGGTGCGAGCACCTGCATCTCATCGGCGGCAATATAGGGCGGGTTGGAGACGATCAGGTCAAAGAGGCCGGAGACCTGCGCGAACCAGTCCGATTGCCTGAGTGCCGCCCGCCTTTCCAGCCCCAGAAGCCCGGCATTGGCGCGCGCGACACTCAGGGCGGCGGGCGAGATATCCACGCCCAGCCCGGTGGCCGCAGGGCGTTCGGCCAGCAGACTGAGCAGGATCGCGCCAGACCCGGTGCCCAGATCAAGCACCGATGC
The DNA here is from genome assembly GCF_036802785.1 of Pararhodobacter sp. Lineage (GTDB taxonomy): Bacteria > Pseudomonadota > Alphaproteobacteria > Rhodobacterales > Rhodobacteraceae > Pararhodobacter. Next base: position 18,752 of record NZ_DAIRVN010000055.1, on the reverse strand, counting down.
AAAGGGCACCTCAAGCGCGGCCGCGACCAGAACCTCGGTCTCCGGGCGCGGGTCGAGCACATCGCGGGTAACCCGGAAGCTCCGGCCCCAGAACAGACGGGTGCCGGTGATCTGGCTGACCGGCTGCCGGCTTTCGCGCGCGGCAAGGGCAGTGACAAAACGACGGGCGGCATCCGGTGCAAGCGGCTCGTCGAGGTGCAGAAGCAGGCGGTCGGGCGCAAGACCCATCGCATGGGCCAGCAACAGGCGGGCGTCGCGCGCCGGGTCCGGCACCTGCGCCGCCCGCAGGCGCGGCACTGCCCCGGCCAGCGCGCTGCGCCCGGTTTCGCCCGGGCTGCTCATGCCTCCAGCTCGGCCAGCTTCATCGCCTGATCATGGGCGATCAGCGCCCCGATCACCGGCTCCAGATCCCCGGTCATGATCTGCGGCAGGGCATAGAGCGTCAGGTTGATGCGGTGATCGGTCATGCGGCCCTGCGGGAAATTATAGGTGCGGATACGCTCTGAGCGGTCGCCGCTTCCCACCTGGGCGCGCCGGTCGGCGGCGCGGGCCTGATCCTGCTTCTGGCGCTCCATGTCAAAGAGGCGCGCGCGCAGCACCTCCATCGCCAGCCGCCGGTTCTGATGCTGTGACTTCTCGGATGAGGTGACCATGATGCCGGTGGGAAGATGGGTGATGCGCACCGCCGAGTCGGTGGTGTTGACATGCTGCCCCCCGGCCCCGGACGCGCGCATCGTATCAATGCGCAGCTCGCTCTCAGGAATGGCGAAATCCACCTCGGCGGCCTCGGGCAACACGGCGACGGTCGCGGCGGAGGTATGGATGCGCCCGCCCGATTCGGTCACCGGCACCCGCTGGACCCGGTGCACCCCGGATTCGAACTTGAGCCGCGCGAAAACCCCCTCGCCGCCCACCCGCATGACGGCCTCGCGCACGCCGCCCAGCTCGGTCTCGGCAAGGCTGATCAGATCGCAGGTCCAACCCTGCGCCTCGGCATAGCGCTGATACATGCGCAGAAGGTCACCGGCGAAGAGCGCGGCCTCCTCGCCGCCGGTGCCGGGGCGGATCTCGATGATGGCGGGGCGGTCATCGGCCATGTCGCGCGGCAGAAGCGCCAGTTTGAGATGGTGTTCCAGCGCAGGAACCTCAGCCTCCAGCCGTGCCAGCTCTTCCTCGGCGAGCGGGCGCATCTCGGGGTCGGCGCGCAGGGCTTCGGCCTCGGCGCGCTGATCAAGCGCGGCGCGCCAGGCGGCGATGGCACCCACCACGGGCTTGAGCTGGTCATATTCGCGCGCAATCCCGGCCAGCCGCGCCGGGTCAGCCCCTTCGGTCAGAAGGGCCTCAAGATAGCCGAAACGGCGGGTGATCTGGTCAAGCGTCTCGGTTGGAAGCATCCGCCGGGTTTGGCGCTCCGGCGCGCGCGCGTCAAGAGCCGTTACGGAAGGGGGCGCCGCCGGGTTTTTGCGCGCCTGTGATTCCGAAGAGGGGGCGCTGCCCCCGCCCCTTCTGCTGCGCAGAAGGGACTCCCCCGGGATATTTATTGAACAGATGAAAGAGAGGGGGCGCCGTTGCGGCCCGGATGACGGGGGTCAGGTGGTGGTGTTTGCGTCCTTGTCCCAATGCAGAACCGCCTGCTCCGCCTGCATCGCGCCCTCGGCGCGGTCGTGGCGCAGCCAGGCGAGGGCGCGGTTTCCGGCGCGGGTATGCAGCACGCCCGCGGCCTTGCCATCCGCGCTGCTGATCGGCGCGCCCGGTTCGGCGGCGCCCTCGATCACCACCCTGACCAGACCTTTGCGCAGTTCGGTCTTGTGATGCATCCGGGCGGTCACCTCCTGCCCGACATAGCAGCCCTTGCGGAAATCGACACCGGCAAGGCGCTCAAAACCCTGTTCAAGGATATAGCTTTCCCCCGGGACCAGTTCTGCCCCGGTTTCGGGCACACAGGCCTGCACCCGCTGCGCATCCCAGTCCACCGGGTCACCCTGCGTCAGCGCCTGGCCATAGAGCCGCCAGCCCATGGCGGGGTGGCGCGGGTCGCTCAGCGCCCCCTCAGGCGCCTGGCCGATGCCGCGCGTGACCGCCATCTCCACCCGTTCGATCGTGACTTTCGAGCGCAGGCGATACAGCGTCAGCCGTTTCATCAGATCCTCGGCCAGCGCCTCACTGGTATCGACAAGCACGGCATCCGGCTGTGCGATCAGAAAGAAATCGGCGAGGTACTTGCCCTGCGGGGTCAGCAGCGCCGCATAGACAATGCCCTGTGCGGCCAGCCGGTTCACATCATTCGTCACCAGCCCCTGCAGAAAGCTCAGCCGGTCAGGCCCGCTGACGCTGAGGATCGCGCGGCCCGGGGCGGGGGCGCAGCCCGTCCGGGCGGCGGTGTGGGTTGCGGGGTGCATATCGGTATCGGTCATGGGGGCCTCACCCTTGCGTCTTTGCCCGGATATAAGGCAGGGCGGCGCCTTTGGACAGGGGGCGCCCCCCTGCCCGCAGCCCCGGCACCGGCCGCGATTGACGCTGCCGGGGCGCCCTCCTAGAGTGCCGCCCTGATCATTCACATGTGCAGGAGTGCGCTCATGTCTCTCGCCCGCGGCCGCCCGTATCTGGCCATTCCCGGCCCCTCGGTCATGCCTGACCGCGTGCTCAACGCCATGCATCGCGCGGCGCCCAATATCTATGAGGGCGCGCTGATCGAGATGGTCGCCACGCTCTGGCCTGACCTCAAGGCGCTGGCCTGCACCCGCCAGCATGTCGCGCTTTACATCGGCAACGGCCATGCCGCGTGGGAAGCGGCCAATGCCAATGTCTTCAGCCGGGGTGACCGCGCACTGGTGCTGATCACCGGCCGTTTCGGCGAGGGCTGGGCAACCAGCGCCGAGGCGATGGGCGTGCAGGCCGAGCGGCTGGATTTCGGCCGTTCCGCCCCCATCGATCTTGACCGCGTGGCCGAGGCACTGCGCGCCGACAAGGCCCATGCGTTCAAGGCGGTTCTGGTGACGCATGTCGATACGGCCTCGACGGCGCGCAACGATATCGAAGGGCTGCGCCGGGTGCTGGATGATCAGGGCCATCCCGCGCTGCTGATGGTCGATTCCATCGCCTCCCTCGCCTGCGATACCTTCCGCATGGATGACTGGGGCGTGGATGTGCTGGTCGGCGCCAGCCAGAAGGGGCTGATGGTGCCGCCGGGGCTGGGATTCCTGTGGTTTTCAGAAAAGGCGCGCGCCACCACGCGCGGCAATGACCTGCGCACCCCATACTGGAACTGGGAGCCGCGCGCCTTTGCCGACGGCTTTTACCAGCATTTCTGCGGCACCGCCCCCACCCATCACCTGTTCGGCCTGCGCGAAGCGCTGGACATGCTGGTGCATGAGGAAGGGATGGAGGTCGTCTGGGCGCGCCATGCCACACTGGCCCGCACGGTCTGGGCAGCGGGCGCGGCATGGTCGGCGCAGGGCGCCTTCCGCCTGAACATCGCCGACCCGGCGGCGCGGGGCCATTCGGTCACTGCCATGCGGCTTTCGGGCGCCGACGGAGCGCGGCTTCGCCGGTGGTGCGAGCATGAGGCCGGCGTGACGCTGGGTATCGGGCTGGGCATGGCCGAGCCGGGCACCCCCGCCGCGGATGCCTTCTTCCGGCTGGCGCATATGGGCCATGTGAACGCACATATGGTGCTGGGGGCGCTGTCGGTGATGGAAGCGGGGATGGAGGCGCTGGGGATCGAGCATGGCAGCGGGGCACTGGCCGCTGCCACGGCTGAAATCGCGCGCCACGGGAAGGGAGAGATGCCGGGCGCGCGCTGAAGAAGCGCTGGCGCTGTCAAAGAGGTGCCCGGCACTCCCCGGGCGCTTGCGCTCTGCACCGCTTTTGCCGTTAAACTGGCGGCCAGCGGGATCAGAGGGCATGCGCAGTGACACAGGCAATGCAACGGCGCCATATCTCGTGGAGGCGGCTTTTCACACGGCATTTCATCTGGGCGCCGCTGATACCAATGCTGTTCGCACTGATTGCCGGCGCCATTGCCTCGCATGAGCTGCGCACGGCTGAGCTGCTGGATATCTACGGGATCGAGGCGACAGCCACCATCACCGCGCGCGACATCCGGCGCAGCCGCGACAGCGAGGGGAACGAGCGGGTCGAGTATTATGTCACCGCCCGCTTCCAGCCCGCCACCGGACCTGAGGTCACCACCCGCCACAGCGTCAGCCGCACCCGGTATGAGGCCCTGCCACCCGGCACGGAAACCCCGCTGCGCTATGTCGGCCATGACCCTGCGATCAGCGAGATCGAACCGGGGCGCGCCGCGCTGACGGGGCGGATTCTGGGCTGGCTGGCGGCGGCAGGCATGGTGGTGGCGCTGGGGATCGCGTTCTGGGTCGGGCGGCGCAAGGCCTCGCTTTTCCGGGCCGCGCGCCGTGGCGAGGTGCGTCAGGCGCGGGTTACGGGGCGGGTGGTGACCAACACCCGCATCAACGGGCACAGGCAGTACCGCCTGACATGGACCGATGCGGCCGGAAGCGCGGGGCGCTCAGGCCTGTTCAGGGCCGAAGTGCTGCCACCCGAAGGGTCGGTCATCGTGGTCTATGTGGACGGGCGCAGCGGGCGCGGCTGGTGGGAAGAGGAGCTTTGAGCAGGCGCGCAGGCTCAGGAGCTGCGGTCAAGTTTCGTGGACAGGTGGATCAGGCTTTCGGACGAGCGCACGCCGGGAATTTCGCCGATCACATCCAGAACCGAATCGAGCGCCGCCGTCGAGGCCGCGGCAACCAGCAACAGCAGATCGCAGCGCCCCGAGGTGGTGTTCACGCGCTCAACCTCGGGGATCGCCTTGAGCCGGGCCAGAATCGCCGGCTGATTGCGCGGCTCGACCATCAGCAACACGCTGGCGCGGATCAGGCTGGCGCGCGCGGCATCGCCCAGCTTGACCGTATAACCGGCAATGGCGCCTGAGCTTTCCAGCCGCTCAAGCCGCGACTGCACGGTCGAGCGCGCCACCTTCAGCCGCCGGGCCAGTGTTGCCAGCGACAGGCGCGCATCCATGGTCAGCTGCGCCAGAAGCGCCTTGTCGAGGTCATCCATGCAACACCTGCCAAAATAACGAATTGTTTGTCATAATAACCATGCTTTTCGTCAAATACAGCCTTTTGATCGGTGAATTTGTCACCTAAATGCGCGATCCTGTTCTACAGTGCCGGGACCGGCCCGGACACGATGAACAGCTTTGGTGAAAGGTGCGCCAATGGGAATCTCTGAGACAATCTGGGCCGACCCCGTCGAATTTCTGCGTGTCGTGGGTCCGAATGACCCGGTTCTGTTTCTGTCTCCGGCAGTGCTGCAGGCGCAGGCGCGCCGCTTTCTGGCCGGTTTCCCCGGTCTGGTGACATTCGCCGTAAAAGCCAACCCCGAAGAGGCCGTGGTGGTCAATCTGGCTGCTGCCGGTATCATGGCGTTTGACGTGGCCTCCCCCGAAGAGATCGCGCTGATCCGGCGGCTGGTTCCGGGCGGGGTGCTGCATTACAACAACCCGGTGCGCGCGCGCCATGAGATCGAATTCGCGGTGCAACATGATGTGGCCTCGTACTCTGTCGATTCGCTCAGCGAGCTGGACAAGCTTTTTGCCGGCGTCCCCAACCGCCGCAGCAACGGCGCGCCGGTCGAGATTACCGCGCGCTTCAAGCTGCCGGTGGCCGGTGCCGCCTATGATTTCGGTGCCAAATTCGGCGCCACCGAAGAGCGCGCCGCCGAGATCCTCAAGCGCATCGCCGCGCGCGGCTACACCCCGTCGCTGACCTTCCACCCCGGCACCCAATGCGCCGATCCCGCCGCGTGGGAGGCCTATATCCGCGCCGCCGGGCGTATCGCTGATGCCGCCGGGGTCATGCCTGCGCGGCTGAACGTCGGCGGCGGCTTCCCCTCGCACCGGGTTCATGCCGAAACACCCTCGCTGGATGCGATCTTCCGGCTGATCGGGCGCGTCACCGAAGAGGTGTTCGGCACCGATGCCCCCGCCCTGATCTGCGAGCCCGGGCGCGGCATGGTGGGTGACAGCTTCGCGCTGATCGCCCGCGTCAAGGCCGTGCGCGATGACCAGCATGTGTTTCTCAATGACGGGGTTTACGGCACACTGGCCGAACTGCCGCTCATGGGGATGATGGACCGGATCAGCGTCTTCTCGCCCGAAGGCACCCGCCGCACCGGCGAGGGCCAGCGCCGCGTGATCTTTGGCCCCACATGCGACAGCGTTGACCGCCTGCCCGGCGAAACCCTGCTTCCCGCCGATATGGAAGAGGGTGATTTCCTGCTGGTACAGGGGATGGGCGCTTATTCGGTCGTCACCAACACCCGTTTCAACGGCTTCGGGGCGCTGGCTGTTCATCTGGTGCTGAATCTGGAGGGGTAACAGCCCCTCCTCCCTGCCCCTCATTCCTGCACCCTTCCCTATGGCGGGCAGCCCCTCTGCCCGCCGCGACGGCCCTTGCCCCTGCCGGGGAGGCCGTTATCCTCTGTCGGTGGAACAGGGGAAGTAACCATGCGCGCATTCGGCACATCACAGGGCGGCAAACGCCGTGAGGATATCCGCTTTCTGACGGGCGAAGGCCGCTACATGGCCGATCTCTTGCCCGAGGGCGCGCTGCATGCGGCCTTTCTGCGCGCCCCCGTCGCACATGGCCGCATCACCGCGCTGGACCTTGACGATGCGCGCGCCCTGCCCGGCGTGTGCGGCATCTGGACCGGCGATGACCTGATGGCCGCCGGGGTGGATGGCGCGCTCTGGGCGGTCATCGCGCGCGATCCGCGCGGCCGCAGCGGTGCCGCCCCTGCGCGCCCCATCCTGTCAGACGGCGTGATGCGCCATATGGGTGAGCCCGTTGCGCTGGTGGTGGCGACCACCCGTGCCGCCGCACTGGACGCCATCGAGGCAATCGCCCTCGACTATGACGAACTGCCGACCCATCTGGCGCTGGCCCCGGGCGGCAGCGCGATCCACGCGCAAGCCCCCGACAATCTGGCCTTCGACTGGATGCTGGGTGACACCGCAACCCTTGATGCCGCCTTCGCCCGCGCCGCCCATGTCACCCGCCTGCCGGTGCGCCAGAACCGCCTGATGGCCGCCAGCCTTGAGCCCCGCGCCGCCCTCGCCGAATGGGACGGCAAGCGCCTCCATCTGGCCTTCAACGGGCAGGGCGTGTGGAACATGAAGCGCGAACTGGCGCGGATGCTGGGCCTTGCCCCCGGGGATGTGCGCGTCACCACCCCCGATGTGGGCGGCGGCTTTGGCATGAAGGCGATGGGCTATCCCGAATATTTCGCCATCGCGCAGGCCGCCCGCGAACTCGGCGCGCCGGTCGCCTGGATCTCTGACCGGGCCGAGGCGATGCTTTCCGACAATGGCGCGCGCGATCTGACCAGCGAGGCCGAGATGGCCTTTGACGCCGGTCACCGGATCATCGGCTACCGGGTCTTCACGCGCTCCAACCTCGGGGCCTATAACTCGCAATTCGCGCAGAATATCCAGTCCGAGCTGTTCTCAAAGGTCTTCACCGGGGTCTATGACATTCCCGCAGCACTCCTGCATGTGCAGGGCATCTACACCAACACCACGCCGGTTGACGCCTATCGCGGCGCCGGGCGGCCCGAGGCGATCACCCTGATCGAGCGGGTGATGGACATGGCCGCGCGTGAGTTGGGCCTTTCACCCTTTGATCTGCGCAGGCGCAACTTCATCGCGCCCGATCAGTTCCCTTATCCCACCGCCGCGGGCATGGCCTATGATGTGGGCGATTTCGCGCAGGTTCTGGCGCGGGCCGAGGCGGCAGGCGATGTCGCCGGGTTCGAAGCCCGGCGCACGGAGAGTGCCGCGCGTGGCAGGCTGCGCGGGCTGGGGCTGAGCTGTTATATTGAATCGATCCTGGGCGAGGATTCCGAGGGCGCCGCGGTCGAATTTCAGCCCGATGGCGCGGTAAACCTCTATGTCGGCACCCAGTCCAACGGTCAGGGCCATGAAACCGTCTATGCCCGGTATCTGGCCGATCTGACCGGGCTGGACGCCGACAGCATCACCATCGTGCAGGGCGACAGCGACCGCATCGCGCGCGGCGGCGGCACCGGGGGTTCACGCTCGGTCACGGTGCAGACGCTGGCCACCCATGGCACGGTGGTGCAGATGGTGGCGGCTTTCGCGGAATTTCTGGAGCAGGCCCTTGGCGCGGGCCCTTTCACCTTTGACGACGGCATCTTTCAGGCTCCTGCCACCAACCACCGTCTCACCCTGACCGAAGCTGTTGAACTGGCCCGCGCACAGGGGCGCGACGACCTGACGCGCCATGAAAAACGCAGCCAGCTTCCCGGCCGCTCCTTCCCCAACGGCGCGCATCTGTGCGAGGTCGAGATCGACCCGGAGACCGGCGCGCTGGAACTCGCGCGCTATCTGGCCTTCGACGATTTCGGCAACCTGCTGCACCCGGCGCTGGTGCAGGGGCAGGTCCATGGCGGCGTGGCGCAGGGCTATGGGCAGGCGGTGCGCGAAGAGGCGCTGTTTGACGATCAGGGCCAGTTGCTCACCGGCAGCTTCATGGATTACGCCATGCCCCGCGCCACGGATCTGCCGATGTTCGGCTTTGAAAGCGTGCCCACCCCCTCGCCCAACAACCCGATGGGCATGAAGGGCTGCGGCGAGGCCGGGACCGTGGGCGCCATCGCCGCCATAACGAACGCGGCCCTTGATGCCCTCTGGCCCGCAGGCGTGCGGCAGGTGGAGATGCCGCTGACCCCGGTGCGCATCTGGGGCTGGCTTCAGGACGCCGCAAAAAACCCGCCCACCCCCTGAGCGCAGGCCGCGCTTTCATCTTGCCGGAAATACGCTGGGGGGTGAATTGGCCGCAGGCCAAGAGGGGGGCAACGCCCCCTTCCCCACCCAAAGGGCTCAGACCATCATTTCCTTGGTCGCGGTCAGCTGCACATCCGGATAATCGCGGATCGCGCGGTCGATATCCCACTGCAGCCGCGTGAGGTACACCATATCGCCGTCATGATCGGTGGCGATATGCGCCTTGTTGGCGGCCACGAAGGCCTCGACCTTGGCCTTGGCCCCCACCACCCACCGCGCCGAGGTGAATTGCGAGGCCTCGAACCGCACCGGCAGGCCGTATTCCAGCTCGATCCGGCTGGCCAGCACCTCGAACTGCAGCGCCCCCACCACACCGACGATGAAGCCCGAACCAAAGGTCGGCTTGAACACCTTGGCCGCGCCCTCTTCGGCGAACTGGGTCAGCGCCTTTTCCAGATGTTTGGCCTTCATCGGATCGCCCGCGCGGCAGGTGCGCAAGAGTTCCGGCGCAAAGGACGGGATGCCGGTAAACCTGAGCGCCTCGCCCTCGGTCAGCGTGTCGCCGATGCGCAACTGGCCGTGGTTGGGAATGCCGATGATATCGCCCGCCCATGCCTCTTCCGTCAGTTCGCGGTCCGATGCCAGAAACAGCACCGGGTTGGAAATCGCCATAGGCTTGCCCGCCCGCACATGCGTCAGCTTCATCCCGCGCAGAAAATGCCCCGAGGCGAGGCGCAGAAACGCCACCCGGTCGCGGTGTTTGGGGTCCATATTGGCCTGCACCTTGAAGACAAAACCGGTCACGGTTTCCTCCTCAGGGCCGACCGGGCGCTTGTCGGTGGGCAGCATCTGCGGCGGGGGCCCGTATTCGGCCATGCCGCGCATCAGCTCCTGCACCCCGAAGGAGTTGATCGCCGAGCCAAACCAGATCGGCGTCATCGAGCCGTTCAGCACCGCCTCACGGTCAAAAACCGGCAGCAGGCCGCGCGCCATATCCAGCTCTTCGCGTAGCTTTTCCAGCAGCTCGGCAGGGACATGCTCCGCCAGTCGGGGGTCATCGAGCCCTTCGATCCGGATGCTTTCCGCCACGCGGTTACGGTCGGCGCGGTCCATCAGTTCCAGCCGGTCGTGCAGCAGGTCATAGCAGCCCAGAAACTCGCGCCCCTGACCGATGGGCCAGCTGGCGGGCGTCACGTCGATGGCGAGGTTTTCCTGAATCTCGTCGATGATCTCGAAAGTGTCGCGCGCCTCACGGTCCATCTTGTTGCAGAATGTCAGGATCGGCAGGTCGCGCAGCCGGCACACCTCGAACAGTTTGCGCGTCTGGCTTTCCACCCCCTTGGCCCCGTCGATCACCATGATCGCGGCGTCAACGGCGGTCAGGGTGCGATAGGTGTCTTCCGAGAAGTCGCTGTGGCCCGGTGTATCGACCAGATTGAAGCGGTGCCCGTCAAAATCGAATGACATGGCCGAGGCCGAGACCGAAATCCCGCGGTCCTTCTCCATCTGCATGAAATCTGATCGTGTGCGCCGCGCCTCGCCCTTGGCGCGCACCTGCCCCGCCATCTGGATCGCGCCCCCGAACAGCAGGAATTTTTCGGTCAGCGTCGTCTTGCCCGCATCGGGGTGCGAGATGATGGCGAAGGTCCGGCGCCGCGCGATCTCGGGCGGCAGGGAGGGGCGGTTTTTGGGCGTGTCCAGCATGATGCGGCGTATAGGTCAGCGCCCGCCGCCGGGCAAGGGCCGAGATGGCGCCGTATCACGCCGCCCCTCACGCCGCCCCGTCACCAACCGGGCCACCGCCCAAAGCATCAGCCAGCCATAAAGCCACAACAGCGGATGGAGCGTGTAGCGCATGCGCTCCTGCTCGCTGCCGTTGGCGGCATGGGCAAGGCCGAAGAACAGCACGAAAAACACCACCATCACCGCCAGAAACCGCCGCTCCAGCGCGTCGCGGCTGTAGGTCAGGCGCAGCAGCAGAAAGCCCAGCAGCGCCAGATTGAACGCCAGCGTGCTCAGCCGCGTGGCCACCGCCACCGGGCGCAGGTTTCCCTGCGCATCGCGCACCTCGGTATCGCGCAGGATACCGGGGTAGTTTTCCCAGTTCAGCGGGTCAAAGATATAGTCGCTGGGCCGCATCGACAGCGCGCTCAGAATCTGGCGCAGCCGGTCGGTGCCATAGGTCAGCGGTTGCGCGATGATACGCTCCACCGCCCTACCCCGGCATTCATCGGAAAAGGCGATGATGCGCGGATCGTTCAGCGCGGTGCCCAGATGCACGCCCGTCAGCCCGTGGCTTTCGATGAAATCACCAAATCCGCAGCCCTCCACGCCCCCGGGTGCAACCTGCGCCAGGTTGAGGCCCATCCAGCTTCCCGCACCGAAAAAGCCGAACATCGCCTGATTCTTGACCGAAGGGGCCAGCGACAAGGCCAGCACCACCAACGCCACGCCATATCCCGCCGCCCCGGCCCATCCGCGCGGGCGCGCCGCCAGCAGCACGCTGCCCAGCACCAGCGCCACGAACAGCGGGTGAAACAAGGTCCATGTCCAGGACAGCAGCACCAGCGCGCCGCCCAGCAGCGCCAGCGCCCAGAGGCGGCGCTGCGTCAGCCATTCCAGCAGCGCCCATGCGAACAGGGTGAACAGGAACGCCGTCAGATGCGGGTAGAAAAGATAGTTCTCATAATAGATCGCTGCCGGGCTCAGGCAGAAACCCAGCGCGATCAACGCACTGCCGGCTGCATGGCCGGTCAGCCGCAAAGCGATATGCGCCAGCAGCAGGAACAGCACCATCGTCAGCAGCATATGCAGAAAATGCACGGCGCTCACCACACAGGCCATCTGCGCCCCGCAAGCGACCGAGGCCAGACCGAGGGTCGCATTCCACAGCGGCGGCTGCGACTGCAGGTTCAGCAGGGTGCCCGTCAGATCGGCGTGAAGATCGGCCAGATCAAGATGCTGCCAATGCCCGGTCAGAAACGCAGGGTCAGGCGCAATGCCCAGCCACAGGCCGACAAACGCGCGATGCGCGACGATGGCCAGCAGGCAGGCCAGAACCAGGGGGTGTGAAAGCCGGGTGGCGGGGGGCATGGTCATCGCCAGACATTCGGCCAGCGGCGGGCGCTCTGTCAACGGCCCAGAAGGGCGCGCGGAAAGATCCGGCCAGCGGCGATGTGGTCAGAATTGAAAGAGGCGCCAGTCAGTTCAGCAGCGGCGCAGCGCTGGTCTCGGTCGCAACACAGACCGAGTTGCGGCCTTCATCCTTGGCACGGTAAAGCTGCGCATCTGCGGTGGTGACCCAGGCATCGGCACTGACCGTCAGATCGGTCAGATCGGCCACACCAAAGCTCGCGCTGATGCGGATATCCTCATAGCCCGGAATAACCGCCAGTTCGATGGCGCGGCGGATACGCTCGGAAACTTCGGCAGCATCCTCGCCGTCGGCATTGGCCAGAATCACGCCGAACTCCTCGCCGCCCAGACGGCCAAAGCAATCCTCGGTGCGCAACTCGCGCATGACCAGCCGCGCAACGGTGTGCAGCACAGCATCGCCGGCGGTATGGCCCCAGGTGTCATTGATGGATTTGAAGTGATCCAGATCGAAGATCGCCAGCGCATTCTTGCTGCCGGTGCGCTGACGCGCAGCAAAGGTCTTGCGCAGCGTATCCATGAAGGCGCGCCGGGTCATGGCGTTGGTCAGCATGTCGCGGCTGGCCTCGGACCACAGCACCACCTGCTCTACGACCAGCCGGGCGAAACCCTCCAGCAGCATGCAGTCGCGGTCAGTAAACTCGCGCAGTTCGGTATCCAGCACACGCAGCGCGCCGATCACCTCACCCCCGTCAGACAGCGGGATCTCCAGAAACGAGCGATAGGCCCCGCCCTCCGCTTCGCAGGGCGCGCCATGCAGTGTGACCGAGACCGCAGGGACGTTGAACACGGCCTTGATCAGATCGGTAACTGCCGCAAATTGTGCCGGTGAGGGCATCGCTGATACGGAAGGCGTGGGCACCAGAACCTTGAGTTTGGGTGACTTGGGCGCTTTCACGGGTGTCGGAGAAACCGGAAAGCTGTGAATGGCGGCACGCGTGTTCATCAAGGTTACTCGCAATCTACGTAATACATGCCGTGCTTGTGCTGCCCGAATGCGACCGGCATGGGGAAAGGGTGCGGCGAAATCTGGGTTAATTTGGGGTTAACCAAGGCAGCCCGCGCCAATTACGCCGCAATTGCGCCGCAATTCGGCAACGGGAACCTGCGTCGATTGACCCCGGGGCGCTTTTGCGATAGGGCGCTTGCGCAGCCCTTTGCTGCAACGACCGATGACTGACCGTTGACTGATTGTTGACTGACCGATGCCGGGGCGCAGAAATAAAGAGCGTCCCTTGATCTTATTACGGCCCGATGCCGTAACGCATGGACGCTGATGACCAAATTTTCTGACCTGAAGCTGGACCCGAAGGTCCTGAAAGCCATAGCCGAAGCCGGTTATGAAACCCCAACGCCGATCCAGGCGGAGGCCATTCCGCATGCGCTGGAAGGCCGCGACGTGCTGGGCATCGCCCAGACCGGGACGGGTAAAACCGCCTCGTTCACGCTGCCGCTGATCACGCGGCTGGCGCGTGGCCGGGCGCGGGCGCGGATGCCGCGCAGCCTGGTGCTGGCCCCCACCCGCGAGCTTGCGGCGCAGGTGGCCGAGAATTTCGACACCTATGCCAAATACACCAAACTGACCAAGGCCCTGCTGATCGGCGGCGTCTCGTTTGGTGAGCAGGACAAGCTGATCGACCGTGGCGTGGATGTGCTGATCGCCACGCCGGGCCGCCTGCTGGACCATTTCGAGCGCGGCAAGCTGTTGCTGACCGGCGTCGAGGTGATGGTGGTGGATGAAGCCGACCGCATGCTCGATATGGGTTTCATCCCGGATATCGAGCGCATCTTCAACCTGACGCCCTTCACGCGCCAGACGCTCTTTTTCTCAGCCACCATGGCGCCCGAGATCGAGCGCATCACCAACATGTTCCTGTCCAACCCTGCGCGGGTTGAGGTTGAGCGCCTTGCGATCACATCAGAGACCATTGAACAGGCGCTGATCGCCTTCACGCCCTCACGCAAGGACCGCAGCTTTGCCGAAAAGCGCGCCATGCTGCGCGCGCTGATTCAGGCCGAGGGCGACGCCCTCACCAACGCCATCATTTTCTGCAACCGCAAGATTGATGTCGATACGCTGTCCAAATCGCTGAAGAAGCACGGGCTTGATGCCTCGCCCATCCATGGCGATCTGGATCAGTCGGTGCGCACCCGCACGCTGGACGGTTTCCGCGATGGCTCGCTCAAGTTCCTGATCGCCTCGGATGTGGCGGCGCGGGGGCTGGATATTCCGGCGGTCAGCCATGTGTTCAACTTCGACGTGCCCAGCCATGCCGAAGATTATGTTCACCGCATCGGGCGCACCGGGCGCGCGGGGCGCAAGGGCAAGGCCTTTACGCTCAGCACGCCGTCGGACGACAAATATCTCGCCGCCATCGAGCATATGCTGCAACGGCCCCTGCCGCGCGGCACGGCACCGATGGAAACCACCCCGCGCGCCGAGGCTGCCGCTGAACCGCGCACTGAGACGGCGGGTGCAACCGAGAAACCCGCCCGGACACGGACGCGGACCCGGCGCACAGAGAAGCCCGCCGAGAAGGCTGCGGAGAAGCCTGCCGAGGTGCTGGTCGAACAACCCGCGGATACCGTGACCGAAGCGATTGAGGCGGTGCAGGCGGCCCCTGCCGAGGCTCAGCGCCCGGCACCGCGTGAAGAGCGGCGCGATGATCGCCGGGATGAGCGGCACGATGATCGGCGGAGCGAGCGCGGCTCTGAGCGTCAGGAAGACCGGCAGGATGACCGCCGCGACGAACAACGCCGTGATGAGCGCCGCGACGACCGGCGTGATGACCGGCGGGGCGGGCGTGGCCGTGGCAAGGGCCGCGATGATGATGCGCAGGTTGTCGGCATGGGCGACCATGTCCCTGACTTCCTGATGCGGGCGTTCAAACCCGTCTGAACCCTGTTGATCTGAATGAAAAAGGCGGCCTAGGGGCCGCCTTTTTGCGTTTGCCTGTTGCCGCCCGCTCAGTTCTCGCGCGGGCGCAGGGCCAGCCAGATCAGCGCGCCGCCCGCCAGCACCAGAAAGGGCAGCATCGCCAGATTGACCAGCTGCCAGCCGGTCTGCGCATCCGATCCCGAGCAATTCATCAGCTGCCCCGAGCTGAGCGACGCCACCGTCACCCCGCCAAAGACGATCGCATCGTTGATCCCCTGAATGCGGCCGCGCTCAGCGGTGGAATGCGAGCGCGACAGCATCGTGGTGGCGCCGATGAAGCCAAAGTTCCAGCCAATCCCCAGCAGCACCAGCGCGAGGAAGAAATGCTCCAGCTCCACCCCGGTCAGCGCCACCGCCCCGGCAGCGGCCAGAATCGCCAGCCCGGCGGCCACGATCTTTTCCACGCCGAAACGCGCGATCAAATGGCCGGTGAAGAACGACGGCGCATACATCGCCAGCACATGCGCCGTCACCACATCGGCGGCGTTGCCGGTGTTGAAACCGCAACCCACCACCGCCAGCGGCGATGAGGTCATCACCAGATTCATCAGCGCATAGGATACCGTGGCACAGATAATCGCCACGGCGATCACCGGGTCGCGCAGCATCTCACCGCGTGAGCGCCCCATGACGGGCGCGCCGCGCACCGCCTGCACCGGCTTGGGAATATCCAGAAAGGCAAACAGCGTCATACCGCCCAGATTGAGCGCGATCACCGCCAGATAGGTGCCCAGAAACGGCACCACCATGGATTCCGCCGTCACCTTGACCAGTTGCGGGCCGATCACCGCCGACAGCAGACCCCCGGCCATGACCAGCGAAATCGCCTTGGGCTTGAAGCCGTCGCTGGCCGTATCGGTGGCGGCGAAACGGTAGAAACCCTGCCCGGACATATAGACGCCGGTGAAAAGCGAGCCCAGCAGGAACAGCCCGAACGAGCCCTGCATCAGCCCGATCGCCCCGATCACCGCCCCCAGCGCGCCGCCCGATGCGGTGAGCACGAAGCCCGCGCGCCGCCCGTAACGCTGCATGAAAGCCGCCAGCGGCGTGGCCGTCAGCATCGATCCCAGCACGATCAGCGAAATCGGCAGGGTTGCCCAGCAGATGTTTGACGCCAGCGTCTGCCCCGCCAGCCCGCCGATGGTAAAGATCATCGGCATCTGCGCGCCCAGAATGGCCTGCGCGGCAACCAGAACCAGCACATTGCGCTTGGCGCGCGCGTCGGAATGGGGGGGGGCGAGCGTTGTCATGCGTCCTGACTACTGCCAGCCGGGGCGGGAGGGAAGAGGCTTCCTTCACAGGTGAAGCGACAAACCGACACTCCCTGCCTCGCGCGCCGTCAGCCCTTCAGCGCTGCAATATCCTCAGGTGTGCCCACCGCGCGGGTCTCTGCCTCGCGCGCGATCCGCTTGATCATCCCCGACAGCGCCTTGCCCGCGCCGATTTCCCAGAACACGCCCACCCCCTGCGCGGCCATCCAGCCCACCGACTCGCGCCAGCGGACCGAGCCGGTGACCTGCTCAACCAGCAGCGCGCGGATCGTATCGGGGTCTGTGACGGCTTCGGCGCGGACATTGGCCACCAGCGGCACCCTGGGCGCCCGGATGGTGACGGCTGCCAATGCCTCGGCCATGACATCGGCGGCGGGCTGCATCAGCGCGCAGTGGAAAGGCGCTGATACCGGCAGCAGCAGCGCGCGTTTCGCGCCGCGCGCCTTGGCCAGATCAAGCGCCCGCTCAACCGCCGCGCGGTGGCCGGAGACCACCACCTGCGCCGGGTCATTGTCATTCGCGGCCTGACAGACCTCGCCCTGCGCGGCGTCAGCGGCGACCTCGGCAGCCGTGGCGAAATCAAGCCCCAGCAGCGCCGCCATCGCGCCCTGCCCCACCGGCACGGCCTCCTGCATCGCGCGGCCCCGGATGCGCAGCAGGCGCGCGGTATCGGCGACACTCAGCGCCCCGGCGGCGGCCAGCGCGGAATACTCGCCCAGACTGTGGCCCGCCACGAAAGCGGCATCGCTCACACCAAAGCCCTCGGCCTCAAGCGCGCGCATCGCGGCCAGCGAGGTTGCCATCAGCGCGGGCTGGGCATTGGCGGTCAGCGTCAGATCCTCGATCGCGCCTTCCCAGATCAGCGCGGAGAGCTTTTCACCGAGCGCCTCATCGACCTCGTCAAAGACCGCCTGCGCGGCGGGATAGGCCTGGGCCAGAGCGCGGCCCATGCCGATGGTCTGGGCGCCCTGCCCCGGAAAGACGAATGCGCGGCTCATCTGTATCTCCTTGCGGCGTCATGTTGCCTGCCCCATAGCAATCTGTGCAGGCCCGCACAATGGTGGGGCACGGTTGCCCCCTGCTTTGTCCCTTGCGCCACGCGCCAGTTTGGCTATAAGGCCCCATTCCCTGCCGCATACCACGTATCCGGCGCAGTCTCTCGTGGGCGGAGGCGGCAGGGTTGATGCTTCCGCCCTGTGAAATGCGCCCCTAAAGAACTGGAGACCGCATGCCGCTTTATGAGCATGTCATGATCGCGCGTCAGGACTTGTCCTCCGCGCAGGCCGAAGGCCTGATCGAACACTTCTCGACCATTCTTTCGGACAACGGCGGCAGCGTCGTCGGCACCGAATACTGGGGCGTGAAGACCATGGCCTACAAGATCAACAAGAACCGCAAGGGGCATTACGCCTTCCTGCGTACCGATGCGCCTTCGGCCGCGGTGCAGGAAATGGAGCGCCTGGCGCGCCTGCATGACGATGTCATGCGCGTGCTGACCATCAAGGTCGAAGCGCATGAGGACGGCCCTTCGGTGCAGATGCAGAAGCGCGACGAGCGCGGTGACCGCCCTGAGCGCGGCGACCGTCCCGACCGTGACCGCCCGCGTCGCTGATCCAGGCCAGTAAGGAGTTCGACACCCATGGCTACCAAACCGTTTTTCCGCCGCCGCAAGGTTTGCCCTTTCTCGGGCGAAAACGCGCCTGCGATTGATTACAAAGATGTGCGCCTGCTGCAGCGCTACGTCTCCGAGCGTGGCAAGATCGTTCCTGCCCGCATCACCGCCGTCTCGGCGAAGAAGCAGCGCGAACTGGCGCGCGCCATCAAGCGCGCCCGCTTCCTCGCCCTGCTGCCCTACGCCGTGAAGTAAGGAGCACCCCATGCAAGTGATTCTTCTCGAACGCGTTGCCAAGCTGGGCCAGATGGGCGATGTGGTGAACGTCAAGCAAGGCTTCGCCCGCAACTATCTGCTGCCGCAAGGCAAGGCGCTGCGCGCGTCCGACAGCAACCTGAAGGCCTTTGAGGCCCAGAAGGCGCAGCTTGAGGCACGCAACCTTGAAACCCGCAAGGAAGCCGAAGCGCTCGCGGCCAGGCTGGATGGCACGTCCTATGTCGTGATCCGTTCGGCATCGGACGGTGGCGCGCTCTATGGCTCGGTCACCCCGCGCGATATCAGCGATGCCGTTACCGCCAATGGCTTCAGCCTTGAGCGTGGTCAGGTCGTTCTGGACGGCCCGATCAAGTCGCTTGGCCTGCATTCGGTGAATGTGGTTCTGCACCCCGAAGTCACCGCGCGCATCTCGATCAACGTCGCCCGCTCGGCCGAAGAGGCTGAACTGCAGGCTTCGGGCAAGTCGATCCAGGAACTGGCTGCCGAAGAAGAAGCAGCAGCCGATTTCGAAATCGCAGAGCTGTTCGACGATCTGGGCGGCGCGGTCGACGACGAAGATATGGCGGAATAAAGCTGCCCTGCCTGCGGGCAGAGCAGAACCGCAAAGCGCGCGCCCTGCACAAGGGCGCGCGTTTTTTCTTTGCGGCCACCCGCTGCGACACCCCACCCCTTGCCGTT
>NZ_DAIRVN010000054.1:0-33756 GCF_036802785.1 Pararhodobacter sp. | reverse complement strand
CTTGGGGGGCTTTGCGCCCCCCAAGACCCCCCACGCCGCCCATGAACAGCGCGCGTTGACACGGGAAAGAACCGGCCCTTTGCAACGTTTTCTGCCAGTCACCGGACCCAACCCTGCCAGCGCTTCATAACGAGGGAGCCCCCCAATGCCCGACACCGTCATCAGAAACGGCACCATCGTCACCCATGACCTGACGTATCAGGCCGATATCCGCATCGGGAACGGTTCGATCACCGAGATTGGCCCCAACCTGAAGGGCGATACCGAACTGGACGCCACCGGCTGCTATGTCATGCCCGGCGGCATTGATCCGCATACCCATCTGGAGATGCCTTTCATGGGCACCTACAGCGCCGATGATTTCGAATCCGGCACCCGCGCCGCGCTGGCCGGTGGCACCACGATGGTGGTGGATTTCGTCCTGCCCGGGCAGGGTCAGGGCCTGATGGATGCCGCCAAGATGTGGCACAACAAATCCACCCGCGCGCATTGCGATTACAGCTATCACATGGCCATCACCTGGTGGGGTGAGGAAGTCTGGCGCGGGATGGAGGATGCGGTCAAGGCGGGGATGACCAGTTTCAAGCACTTCATGGCCTACAAGGGCGCGCTGATGGTGAATGACGATGAGCTGTTCGCCTCGTTCCGCCGGATCGGCGATCTGGGCGGGCTGGCGATGGTTCATGCCGAGAATGGCGATGTGGTGGCGGACCTGACCGCGAAGCTGCTGGCCGAGGGTAACAGCGGCCCCGAGGGCCACGCCTATTCCCGCCCCCCGCAGGTGGAGGGCGAGGCGACCAACCGCGCGATCATGATTGCCGATATGGCCGGTGTGCCGCTCTATGTGGTCCATGTTTCCTGTGAGGACAGCCACGAGGCCATCCGCCGCGCCCGCCAACAGGGCAAACGCGTCTTTGGCGAGCCGCTGATCCAGCATCTGACGCTGGATGAGGGTGAGTATTTCCACGCCGACTGGGACCACGCCGCCCGCCGCGTCATGTCGCCCCCGTTCCGCAACAAGGAGCATCAGGCGAGCCTCTGGGCCGGTCTGCAGTCGGGCTCGCTGTCGGTCGTTGCCACCGATCATTGCGCCTTCACCACCGAGCAGAAGCGCTTCGGGCTGGGGGATTTCTCGAAAATCCCCAACGGCACCGGCGGGCTGGAAGACCGGCTGCCCATGCTCTGGACGCATGGGGTGAATACCGGGCGGCTGACGCCCAATGAATTCGTGGCCCTGACCTCGACCAATATCGCCAAGATCCTGAACTGCTATCCGAAAAAGGGCGCGGTGATGGTGGGCGCCGATGCCGACCTCGTGGTCTGGGACCCGTTGAAGGAGAAGACCATCAGCGCCACGGGCCAGCAATCGGCCATCGACTACAACGTGTTCGAGGGCAAGAAGGTCAAGGGCCTGCCGCGCTTCACCCTGACGCGCGGGCGTGTCGCGGTCCATGACGGCGAGATGCGGGGGCAGGAGGGTCATGGCCAGTTCGTCGCCCGCGAGGCCCGCCCGGCGGTGAACCGCGCGCTGAGCCAGTGGAAAGACCTGACCGCCCCGCGCCCGGTCAACCGCAGCGGCGTTCCCGCGACGGGGGTGTGATGCAGGAAAGCGCGTCCTCTCCGGTGATCGAGGCCAAAAACCTCAACCTCACCTTTCAGACCAATGACGGCCCGGTTCATGCCCTCAGGGATGTGAACCTGACCATCGGCAAGGGCGAATTCGTCAGCTTCATCGGCCCCTCGGGCTGCGGCAAGACCACCCTGCTGCGCGTCATCGCCGATCTGGAGCAGCCTTCATCGGGCACGCTCACCGTCAACGGCATGTCGCCCGAAGAGGCGCGGCGAGCGCGCGCCTATGGCTATGTGTTTCAGGCGGCGGGGCTGTACCCGTGGCGCACCATCGAGGGCAATGTGCGGCTGCCGCTGGAGATTATGGGATACACGCGCGAAGATCAGCGCCAGCGCGTGGCGCGGGTGCTGGAGCTGGTAGAGCTGAAGGGTTTCGAGAAGAAATTCCCCTGGCAGCTTTCCGGCGGCATGCAGCAGCGCGCCTCCATCGCCCGCGCGCTGGCCTTTGACGCCGATATCCTCCTGATGGACGAACCCTTCGGCGCGCTCGATGAAATCGTGCGCGACCGGCTGAATGAGGAGTTGCTGAAGCTCTGGGCGCGCACCGAAAAGACCATCGGCTTCGTCACCCATTCGATCCCAGAAGCGGTCTATCTGTCCACCAGGATCGTGGTCATGTCGCCGCGCCCCGGGCGGATCACCGATATCATCGACAGCACCCTGCCGCGTGAACGCCCGCTGGATATCCGCGACTCGCGCGAATTCATCGAGATCGCCCACCGCGTGCGCGAAGGGCTGAGGGCGGGGCATGTCGATGACTGAGCCGGCAACACCCATCGCCCGTTCATCTTGCCCCAAATACGCCGGGGGGAGGCGGCGCCAGCCGACGGGGGGCAGCGCCCCCCTCCCGCAGGTGCCACGGGCGCAGGTACCGGGGAAAAGCCGATGAGAAACATCCTGCCCGTCCTGAGCGTCACGCTGGCGCTGCTGATCGGCTGGTATCTGGCCGTGGTGCCGATGAATGCGCAGTGGGAGCGCGATCAGGCTGCCCGCGCGGGCACCCAAATCACCTTCTCCGAGCTTGTCAGCCGCACCATGGCGCAGGACCGCCCGCGCCTTCCTGCCCCGCATCAGGTGGCGGTCGAGCTGTGGAATTCCACCTGGGTGGAAGAAATGACCGGGCGGCGCGGCTGGTGGAACACCGGCACCCTGTCGAACCGCAGCCTTGTCTATCATGGCTGGATCACCTTTTCGGCGACTATGCTGGGTTTTGCCATCGGCACCGGGCTGGGTATCCTGCTGGCGGTGGGGATCGTCTATAACCGGGCAATGGATGCCAGCGTGATGCCCTGGGCGATTGCCAGCCAGACCATTCCGATCATCGCGCTGGCGCCGATGATCATCGTGGTTCTCAATTCGGTGGGCATATCGGGCATGGTGCCCAAGGCGGTGATCGCGGCCTATCTCAGCTTCTTTCCGGTCGTCGTGGGCATGGTCAAGGGCCTGCGCGCACCCGATGCGATGCAGCTTGACCTGATGAAGACATGGTCCGCGCCGGGGCCTGCGGTCTTCCTGCGGCTGCGGCTGCCTTCGTCGATGCCCTATCTGTTCGCCTCCCTCAAGGTGGGGATCGCGGCGGCGCTGGTCGGCACCATCGTCGGTGAACTGCCGGTGCAGCAGGGCGGGCTGGGCGTGCGGCTGCTTTCGGGCAGCTATTACGGGCAGACCGTGCAGATCTGGTCCGCGCTCTTCGCGGCGGCGATTCTTGCGGCGGTGCTGGTGGGCGTGATCGGCGCGATTCAGCGCGTCACGCTGAAGCGGATGGGGATGGCAGCATGAGCGCGCGGGTGCAGACAGCGGGCGGCTGGCAGCGGCTGGGCTTTCTGCTCGCCACGCTGGCGGCGGTGGGGCTGGGCCTGACGGGGGGCGCGGCGCAGCCGGGCATTCCGGTGATGCTTGCGCTCGCGTTGGCGGCGCTGGTGTCGCTGACAATGGACAAGGGCCGCGCAAAGCGCCTCCGGCGCGGGCTGTACGCGCTGCTGCTGCTGGTCCTCTGGAATGGCCTCGTGATTGCCGCCATCGGCCTTGCCTTCCGCCAGACCGGGGCCGAGGGCGCGGCCTTCTGGGCCGCCGTGGCGGCGGTCTGGCTGGGGGGCTGGATGCTGGTGGCGCGCCTGGCCGATCTGCGCCCTCCGCACCCTCGCGGGCCTGCCGGGCGGATGCAGGCGCTGCTGGCGCCGGTTGTCTTTGGCCTGACGCTGATCTGGTTCTGGGAGGTGGTGGTGCGCGCCCTTGGCGTGCCGCGCGTTATCCTGCCGCCGCCCTCGGCTATCGGCGCGCGCATCGCGGCCTCGACCGATGTGCTCTGGGTCGATTTCGTGCAGACCTTCGTCAAGGGCGCCCTCTCGGGCTTTGCCATCGGCGTGGGGGCGGCGCTGCTCTTCGCGCTGGTGGTCGACCGCTACATCTTCCTGCGCCGCGGGCTTCTGCCGGTCGGCAATTTCTTGGCGGCGCTGCCGATCATCGGCACCGCGCCGATCATGGTGATGTGGTTCGGCTTCGACTGGCCGTCCAAGGCGGCGGTGGTGGTGGCGATGGTGTTCTTTCCGATGCTGGTCAACACGGTGCAGGGCCTTGCCGCGACGGACGCCATGCAGCGCGACCAGATGCGCACATGGTCGGCCAGCTGGGCGCAGGCACTGATCGCCCTGCGCCTCCCCGCCGCGATGCCGTTCATTTTCAACGGGCTGAAGATTTCGGCAACACTGGCGCTGATCGGGGCAATCGTGGCCGAATTCTTCGGCTCACCCACGCGGGGCTTGGGTTTCCGGATATCGACCGAGGTCGGGCGCTTGCAGCTTGACATGGTCTGGGCAGAAATAGCCGTAGCGGCGCTGGTGGGATCGGCGTTCTATGGGCTCTGGGCTCTGCTGGAGCGGCGGGTGACCTTCTGGCACCCATCGCAACGCGGCAGATAATCACCGGCCCGCGTGATGCCACGCACTGGCCGGACAACATGGAGGTAAAAGTGATGATGAAAACCAGACTGACCGGGCTGACGGCAGCCTTCGCGCTGAGCGCGGGATCGGCCTTCGCGCTCGACGATGTGACCCTGCAACTGAAATGGGTCACCCAGGGCCAGTTCGCGGGCTATTATGTGGCGCTTGAGAACGGCTTTTATGAGGAAGAGGGGCTCAATGTCACCATCCGCCCCGGCGGCCCGGATATCGCACCGCCGCAGGTGATCGCGGGGGGCAGCGCCGATGTCATCGTCGAATGGATGCCCGCCGCGCTGGCGGCGCGCGAACAGGGCCTGGCGCTGGTCAACATTGCCCAGCCCTTCGTGCGTTCGGGCATGATGCTGACCTGCCTTGCCGAAAGCGGCGTGACGGGGCCGGAAGACTTCCCGGGCCGCACGCTGGGGGTGTGGTTCTTCGGCAACGAATACCCGTTCCTGAGCTGGATGGCGACGCTGGGCATTCCGACGGAAGGCGGCGCTGACGGGGTGGAGGTGCTGCGTCAGGGCTTCAATGTCGATCCGCTGCTGCAGCGGCAGGCCGATTGCATCTCGACGATGACCTATAACGAATACTGGCAGGTCATCGACGCGGGCATCAGCGAGGACCAGCTGATCACCTTCAAATATGAAGATCAGGGCGTGGCGACGCTGGAAGACGGGCTCTATGTGCTGGAGGACCGGCTGGAAGACCCGGAATTTGTAGAGCGTATGGCACGGTTCGTGCGTGCCTCGATGCGCGGCTGGGAATGGGCCGCCGAGAACCCCGAAGACGCGGCAATGATCGTGCTCGACTATGACGAAACCGGCGCGCAGACCGAAGAGCACCAGATCCGCATGGTGAGCGAGGTTGCCATGCTGACCGAAGGCTCGAACGGCGTGCTGGATGTCGAGGCCTATGAACGCACGGTTGCCACGCTGCTGGGCGGCGGCTCGGACCCGGTCATCTCGCGCGCACCCGAAGGGGCATGGACCCACGCTGTCACCGACGCCGCCTTCGACTGAGGCAGTGGCCGGATGGAGCGACGGGGAAGGGGGGTAACGCCCCCCTTTTCTGCTTTCTGAGGGGGGCGGGCCGGGGCGCTCCCGCCCGTCTTCGCATCACGGCTGCGCCGCAACCCTCATCCCGTTTGGCCGCGCGGCTGCGCCACGCGGCATCAGTGGGCATTGCCCCCTCTGGGCCTGCGGCCCATTCACCCCCGCGTATTTCCGGCAAGATGAAAGGAGGCGCTGCTCCCCTGCTTCACCTGTTCAGAAATATCCCGGGGGAGTCCGTCCATCGCAGATGGACGGGCGGGGGCAGCGCCCCCCTTCTGAACAAAAAGGCGTCTGCGCAGCAGGCCATCAGGTCACGGGGCAGGACACGCGGCCTGTTCGGCGTTCTGGCCGCGCAACGCATGTGACAGTCTTGCAACGTGGCAATGCGGCCCCGGCTCAACAATTATGGGTTGTGGCGGGGGTCAAGCGCAAAATCTGTCATGAAGGTCTAAAAAATCCGTTGACGCCTGCCCCCGTTTTGCGTCAGTTTGTGTTGGTCGGCGGCGCGGACACAACATCTAGTCGGCGTTTGGCTCCGGACAACCAAGAACCCCAAGGAACCCATTGCGTGAAAACGGCGTGGGCGTCGCTGCGCAGGAACGGGCGCGGCGTGGGACTGGTTTTCGGGCGGTGTCGGCGCCGGGTTGGATAAAAAAGGGACAGGCAGATGAATATCGAGCGCAGATTCACCACGGACGGCAAGGACGCGTATGCAGCCCTGGCCTTCACCACGGTGGTGTCGGAAATCCGCAACCCCGACGGCACAGTAGTGTTCCGCAACGACCAGGTTGAAGTGCCGCAGGGCTGGAGCCAGGTTGCGTCGGATGTGATCGCGCAGAAATATTTCCGCAAGGCCGGTGTCCCTGCGCGGCTGAAGAAAGTGTCGGAAAAGGGCGTGCCTGCGTTCCTCTGGCGCTCGGTTCCCGATGAGGCGGCGCTGGCCGCGCTGCCCGAATCGGAGCGATTCGGTGGCGAGACTTCGGCGCGGCAGGTGTTTGACCGGCTGGCCGGTGCCTGGGCCTATTGGGGCTGGAAGGGCGGCTACTTCACCACCGAGGCGGATGCGCGCGCCTATTTCGACGAAATGCGCTTCATGCTGGCCGCGCAGATGGCCGCGCCCAACAGCCCGCAATGGTTCAACACCGGCCTGCACTGGGCCTATGGAATCGACGGCCCCAGCCAGGGGCATTTCTATGTCGACCCGTTCACCCACAAGCTGGTGAAATCGAAATCCAGCTATGAGCACCCCCAGCCGCATGCCTGTTTCATCCAGTCAGTCAGCGATGATCTGGTGAATGAGGGCGGCATCATGGACCTTTGGGTGCGTGAGGCGCGGCTGTTCAAATACGGCTCAGGCACCGGGACCAACTTTTCATCGCTCCGCGGAGAGGGCGAGAAGCTGTCGGGCGGTGGCAAGTCGTCGGGCTTGATGGGTTTCCTGAAGATCGGCGACAGGGCAGCCGGCGCCATCAAGTCCGGCGGCACCACGCGGCGGGCGGCCAAGATGGTGATCTGCGACATGGATCACCCCGATATCGAGCAATTCATCAACTGGAAGGTCATCGAGGAGCAGAAGGTTGCCAGCCTCGTTGCCGGTTCCAAGGCGCATGAGCTGCGCCTCAACGAGATTTTCACCGCGATCCGCGAGTTCGAAAGCGACAGCGAGGATGCGGTTGACCCGGCCAAGAACCCGGCCCTGAAAGCCGCGATCCGCTCGGCCAAGAAGGCGATGATCCCTGACACCTACACCAACCGCATTCTGCAATATGCGCGTCAGGGCTACACCTCGATCGAGTTTCCCACCTATGACACCGACTGGGATTCGGAGGCCTATGTCTCGGTCTCGGGGCAGAATTCCAACAATTCGGTGCGCGTGACCGACGCCTTCCTGAAAGCCGTAAAGGAAGACGGCGACTGGGAGCTGCTGCGCCGCACTGATGGCAAGGTCGCCAAGACCGTCAAGGCGCGTGACCTCTGGGATCAGGTGGGCCACGCCGCCTGGGCCTGCGCCGATCCCGGCATCCAGTTTCATGATACGGTCAATGCCTGGCATACCTGCCCGGCCGACGGGGCGATCCGCGGCTCAAACCCCTGCTCGGAATACATGTTCCTCGATGATACGGCCTGCAATCTGGCCTCGATGAACCTGCTCAAATTCTACACCGACGGCGCGTTTGATGCCGAGGCCTATATCCACGCCACCCGGCTGTGGACCATCACGCTGGAGATCAGCGTGATGATGGCGCAGTTCCCCTCCAAGGAAATCGCGCAGCGCAGCTATGAGTTCCGCACTTTGGGGCTGGGCTATGCCAATATCGGCGGCCTGCTGATGAACATGGGGCTGGGCTATGACAGCCTTGAGGGCCGTGCGCTCTGTGGTGCGCTGACCGCGCTGATGACCGGTGTTTCCTATGCCACATCGGCTGAAATGGCGGCGGGGCTGGGCGCGTTCCCGGGCTTTGCCAAGAATCGCGAGCACATGCTGCGCGTGATCCGCAACCATCGCCGTGCCGCCCATGGGCTGGGTGATTATGAGACCGTCAATGTTACCCCCGTCGCGCTGGATGCCACGCATTGCCCCGATGCCCGGCTGGTAGAGCTGGCCCGCGCCGCCTGGGATGAGGCACTGGCGCTGGGCGAGGCGCATGGCTACCGCAACGCGCAAGGCCACCGTGATCGCCCCCACCGGCACCATCGGGCTGGTGATGGATTGCGACACCACCGGGATTGAGCCGGATTTCGCGCTGGTGAAATTCAAGAAACTGGCGGGCGGCGGCTATTTCAAGATCATCAACCAGTCGGTGCCCGACGCCCTGCGCAAACTGGGCTATGCCGAGGCCCAGATCGGCGAGATCACGGCCTATGCCGTGGGCCACGCCAGCCTTGGCAACTGCCCTGCTGTCAACCACACCGCGCTGATCGGCCATGGTTTCGGCGCCGCCGAGATCGCCAAGATCGAGGCCGCGCTGCCCTCGGCCTTTGACATCCGCTTTGTCTTTAATCAGTGGACGCTGGGCGAGGCCTTCTGCCGCGAGACACTGGGCATTCCCGCCGACAAGCTGAACGACGCGGGCTTTGACCTGCTGCGCCATCTGGGCTTTTCCAAAGCGCAGATCGAGGCTGCCAATGACCATGTCTGCGGCACTATGACGCTGGAAGGCGCGCCGCATCTGAAGGCCGAGCATCTTTCGGTCTTCGATTGCGCCAATCCCTGCGGCAAGAAGGGCACGCGCTTCCTGTCGGTTGAAAGCCACATCCGCATGATGGCCGCCGCGCAAAGCTTCATCTCGGGCGCTATTTCCAAGACCATCAACATGCCCAATGTCGCCACCATCGAAGAGACGCTGGCCGCCTATGAGCTGAGCTGGTCGCTGGGGATCAAGGCCAATGCGCTGTACCGTGACGGCTCCAAGCTCAGCCAGCCACTGGCCGGGGCGCTGATCGAGGATGATGAGGAGGCCGAGGAGATCATGGCTTCCGGCAGCAATCAGGAAAAGGCCGCCGTGCTGGCCGAGAAGATTGTCGAGAAGATCATCATCAAGGAAGTGATCCGCCGCCACCGCGAGAAACTGCCTGAGCGCCGCAAGGGCTATACCCAGAAGGCGGTCGTCGGCGGGCACAAGGTTTACCTGCGCACCGGCGAGTATCAGGACGGCAAGCTGGGCGAGATCTTCATCGACATGCACAAGGAAGGTGCTGGCTTCCGGGCGATGATGAACAACTTCGCCATCGCCGTGTCGGTCGGCCTGCAATACGGGGTGCCGCTGGAGGAATTTGTCGACGCCTTTACCTTCACCAAGTTCGAGCCGGCGGGCATGGTGCAGGGCAATGACAGCATCAAGAACGCCACCTCGATCCTGGATTACATCTTCCGCGAACTGGCCGTCAGCTATCTGGACCGCACCGATCTGGCCCATGTCAAACCGCTGGGCGCATCCTTTGACGACCTTGGCGGCGGTGAGAGCGAGGGCAAGTCGAATGTCTCGACCCTGACCGACGATGCCGCGTCACGCGGGCTGGAAGTGCTGCGCCAGATCAGCTCCACCGGCTATCTGCGCAAGCGCCTGCCGCAGGAACTGGTGGTGCTGCAAGGCGGCGCCACCACCACGCGGTCGCTGGATGCGACGGCACTGGCGGCAGGCGGCGCGGTGGCTGTGGCCCTGCGCTCTGAAACCTCGACCGAAGCCCTGAGCGTGGCCACCTTTGACCCGCGCACCAAGGCCCGGATGCAGGGCTACGAGGGCGACCCCTGCGGCGAATGCGGCAACTACACGCTGGTGCGCAACGGCACCTGCATGAAGTGCAACACCTGCGGCGGCACGAGCGGGTGTAGCTGATTACCCTGCCCATTG
Organism: Pararhodobacter sp.; assembly: GCF_036802785.1. Lineage (GTDB taxonomy): Bacteria > Pseudomonadota > Alphaproteobacteria > Rhodobacterales > Rhodobacteraceae > Pararhodobacter. The sequence goes on along the minus strand of NZ_DAIRVN010000054.1, from coordinate 23,781 downwards.
TCGCTCCGGGCAAGGTTGCTCCCAAATCGGGCATATTTGTCCCGGTTTGGGGGCAAAGTTTCTCCCGGGCGAGTTGAGTGACCTGAGTGACGCAGACCTGAAAAGCCCCTAAGCCCCACGAAATAAGGGCTTCGGGGCACTTTACTGACTGCTGAGGGCGATCTGCGCCTCGCTCACCTGACTAACTGGATCAGACGTGTGAGACGGAGCAGGCCTGATTCCGCACCCCTGCAATTAAGCGAGACGAGCGTGACTCGCGTCGGCCCCGCCGCGTGCTCGGAAGAGCCATTGACGGAGGAAGTTGTGGCTCCAGATGCTGAACTGGTGGCGGCACTGACCGTCGCGCGTCAGCGGGGGGTTCTCCTTGCAGCCCATATCCTGGGTGCGGATGACATGGTGAGTGCCGGTGCCCTCGCGCATGAGCTCGGCACAAGCCGCGCGACCATGCACGCGAAACGCCGGAGAGGTCAGCTTCTCAGCCCCGACGGGGCGGGAACTGGCGTCAGGTTCCCACTCTGGCAGCTCAATGTTGCTGGCCAGCCCTATCGTGCACTGACGGCCCTCCACGGGCACCTCGGTGGGCCCTGGGCCGTGTATCGGTTTCTTGTCCACGGGTCTTCGGAGGATCAGTGCGATAAGGGGCGGTTGGAAACACCCAAAACCCTTGTATCCTGTCGCCTTACAGGTTTCTTGGGCCGATGGTTAAGCTTGTCCTCCTCCACAAGGCCGACTCGATCTACGAGGATGAGCCGGACGTAGTGTATGACTTTCCGCGCTCCTGTCTCAGGGCGATCACTGAGGCAGTTGGCGACTGGATCATCTATTATGAGCCGGTGAAGGCCGGGCCTCGTGGCTATTTCGCGGTGGCAAAGATCGAGCGAGTGATTCCGAAACCTGGTACTGAAGGGCGTTTCCTGGCGATCATTGAGGCAGGCAGCTTCCTGTCGTTCGACTTGCGGTGCGCTGGCTGTCCGAGGCTGATTTCGCCCGTATCGTGGAGAGCGGTTTGCCGCAGGATTTAGAGCAGATGGAGGCAACGCGCTATGATTTACAGGTGCCCGGGCTGCGTGACGGAGCGGAGCCCTTTGCACGACCGGTACTTGAGCGCCTTACCCGCCGTCCTTACCGAGACATTGCCTTCCGTCGAAAGGTGCGCGAGGCTTACGGTTATCGCTGTGCGATTTCGGGCCTGATGCTGCGCAATGGCGGCGGACGACCGGAGGTGCAAGCGGCGCATATCCGCCCCGTAGAGAACCGTGGCAGCGATTCGGTGCGCAACGGCCTCGCTCTGTCAGGAACCTTGCATTGGATGTTCGACCGCGGGCTGATCTCCGTGGCTGAGGATTGTGAAACGATCCTCGTCTCTCACAACAAAGTCCCTGGCGAGGCGGTGACGAGACTGCTGGCGCGGGATGGGAAGCTGGTTCGGCCCTTGAACCCGCGAGATGCGCCGCACCCCGAGAACCTCCGGTGGCACCGCGAGAACGTATTTGGTCAATCGGGGGATGAAACGCTTTTTCCTCTAAGTTGACCCGTCCACCTGTGCGCAAGTGAAGCTGGAAAGGTCGAGGTGAGCTGTTGCGGCTGAGATTGCATAGCGCGGGCCTCGATCTCGTTGCAGCGCGCCCGGAAGATGCCAGGCAATTCGGCAAGCTTGACGACGAGATCGGTATGATCCTTGCATGGTGGGGAAGACCGTCAGCGCACCCTCCAACATTCTTCAAGCCGACTAACCCTCCCCGCTGTCCGAACATTTCGATATTTTGGCCACCCCAGAAATCGAAAGTCGGAAAATGAAATCAACAGCTTATGCTCTCACACCACGTAAGATCGCAGAGTTCTGCAAGAGCCGCTTCACACATATATTCAGAGTGGACGAGGCTCGCTCGCTCTATGACTGCCTGGTCGATCTCCTGACGCGAAACGAATATCCGCCCATCGCGCACAGGGCAGCGCTGTGCCTTCGCTAGGGCGGCTGGGGCCACAGGCTTGGCCGAGCGCGCTCAGCTGCGGGCCGGATCGTCGACGTCGGCGATGGCCGCGCCGGGTTCGGGATCGCCGGCGCTGAGAAAAGGAGGGCTCAGCGTAAGCGAGGGCCGGTCTGCACGCGCGCTGCATTCCAGCACACGCCCCCGTCGCGCATGGCCAAGCGCGTGATCGGGCGTGACGGCATTTGGTCAATTCGGAGTGGCATGTTCCGGCGCCAGGTCACTCGACAGGCTTTTTCTGGCGACACCATGGGCTCCCAAGTTTTAGACGGACCTTTCGCCCAGAGTATGTGGCGAGGTCAATGATAGCGGGTTGGCGAGGTTCCTCTGACAATATTCGCAACGAAAACAACAATTTGCGAATCTATCTTGTGTTCGATGGGAAGCCGATCCGGCTCGCCGCGGAGACATTCTCTGTGGAGAACTCGATTCAGCGACTCGGCGTTTCGACGAATCCGAGTCAAACTGCGGGGGTAGCAGGAGGTGAAAAGAATGGCAGACGGCTGATCGCGAACACATAGAAAAAGGGCCCAGTCCGGGTGGACAGGGCCCATGAGTCGAGCTGGGCGAACCCAACCTATTTCCAAGCACAAGCCTACGCGCATCAAGAAAAAGCGCAAGCGGTTCTCCCGGCACTTCATGGATTATTTCGGCCAAGTCATTGTCCGACCCTCTGCCGGAGGTCGAAGGCGTGTTGTCTATTGCTCAGGGTGGCGGGTTGCCGCCGAAGCCCAGCCGGGCTGAACGCGCGATTCCGAGGAAGTCGTCCCACCATTTCGTGGGCCAGCTGACGTTTGGTGAGGAGCGCGGGGAGGGCAAGTGCCTCGGCTTCGAAAGCAAGCTCGAGCATGATCTGGCCCTTCTCCTGATCTACACGCCGGGCGTGGTCGACGTCTACGAACAGGTCGAGGTCTTCTACGTCAAGGCTGACGGCAAGCATGCGCGTCACTTTATCGACTACGTTGCCAAGGAAGAGGGCGGGCGGCGGACGGCGGTGCTGGTGAAGCCGCACCACCGCGCGATCCGAGCAGACTTCCGGGACATCGCCGCCCGGGTTGCCTGCGCCGTTTCGCCGCGGATTGCAGATCGTGTTGTCATTGTCACCGAGAAGATGCTGGATCCCGGGCGCTTGGCACTTGTCGCGCAGTTCCATGCCTGCCGTTTCGCACAGCCTGAATTCGATGCGGCGGTGCTGGCCGCTGTCGAGCGGATCGACGAGCCCCTGCCGGTTCGGGACTTCCTGAGGTTGGCGGGCACCGGTGACGCGGGCTTTCATGCCGCCGTGCGGCTTGTCAGGTTCGGGCGCATTGAGACCCTTCAGAGCGGGATCGTTACCCTGTCTTCGACGGTCCGCCGGAGGCTGGTGCACTGATGGCGGCGCCTTCCACTCCTCGCGCCCAGATGGCCGAAGGCACCCGGTTTGCGATGAACGGCAAGAGCGGCATCGTCTACCTCTCGCGGGCGAGCGCCTGCGATGTCGTCTGGGATGAATGGGTTAACCCGGACACGGGTGAGATTTTCCAGAGAGTTGCGGGACATTTGAAGGTTGAGGAGATCGCCTTGGCGATGGCTCGGGGCCGCCTGACCATTGTGAGTTTGCCGCCGGGCATCAGCCCTGTCGTTGGCCAGTCGAAAGCTGCTCGGGCGCCCCGTCCGAAGGAGCTGGAACGGGCGTCCTGGCGTCACCGCTATGTCGATGCGGCCAATACCTTGATCGAGGAAGGCAGGATCCGCCCGCGCAGAACTGACTTCGTCTCGCACTTGGGCGAGGTGATCGACCTGGCGCTCGAGCGCGAAATCAAGAGCGCCGCGCATGGCGGCAAGGCGGTGCGGGGCGGGCAGAAGGTCTCTGTGAGGCGCCCGCCCCAGTGCGGCGAAACCGTTTTCAGGTGGTGGTCGGAGGCGAAGCGGCACGGTGCCGGCGGCTGCTTCGATAACTATCGTGAGTCGGGAAACAGGACGAACCGTTTTACATCGGAAGAAGAACTGCTCGCCCGGGAGGTGAGTGCGAACTGGCTTGCCGAGGAGCGGGTTTCCATCGCCAAGATCCTTGACGCAATGAAGGCCAGATTTCGGCTGGAGAACAGGCAGCGCGCCGAACTGGCTGAACACGTCGAATTGCAGTGTCCCGGCTACGATACGGTATGGTCGATGATCGCGAACATGGCGCCGATTGATCACAAGGTCCGCACGCGCGGTATGGAAGTGGCCTACCGCGACTTGCATACTCTGGGCAGAGGACTGGTCGTGAACCGCCCGCTAGAGCGTGTCGAGATCGACGAATACACCGTCGATCTCATGGTTTTCATGAAGCTGCTGAAACTCGACACCGTGATCACCCCGCAAGAAAAGCTCGCCCTCGGCCTCTCGGGGCTGCCCGAGCGCCTGATTGTCTCTGCCGCGATCGACGTGTACACGGGTGCCATCGTCGCGCTGCAAATCGCGCCGGCCACGTCGATGAACCTGGCGATCCGCACCATCGAAATGATTTATACCGACAAGAACGCCATTGGATCGTCGGTCGGGGCAATCAATCCTTGGCCTATGCATGGCCATCCTCAGACCATCGCTTTCGACCGGGCTCAGGTGAACATGAGCGACGAGATCTATCTGCGTCTCGCCAGCGCTGGCATCACCAACCTTGCGCTACCCGCCGGAAAACCCTTTCTGAAGCCTTGGATCGAGCGGTTCTTCGCGACCTTGGGCGCGAAGTTTCTTCAGCAATTCACTGGCCGGACCTTCTCCAATGTCGTGCTCAGGGGAGAAAACAACCCGGCGAAGCGCGCAACGATCTCGCTGGAAGAATTCCTCCGCTGGCTGGTGCGCTGGATCGTCGACGTTCATCACACGACCAAACCGCAGACGCTGGGCCGTCAGGCACCTCTCTACGCCTGGCAGGCCGCGGTCGCAGAGCAACCGCCATTGGTGATGTGCGATGACCGGAGATTGCGCCTCGCATTCGGCGAAACGTTGGAGCGCAACGTCACTCGGTTCGGCATTGAGGTCTACCGCACGGTGCGCGAGCGGGACGAACTGTGGACCTACATCGTGCGCTGCTGCGGCCTGCTGGGGCTGTCGCCCCCTAGCAACCAGCATCTTGTCGAACGGCTGGAGCTCGCCACCCGTGGTAGCCTCGGTCGGTCTCTCGAGATGACCTACGCGGCGATCCGGCGGGCCCTCGAGAGCAAGACCGGCAGGCTGACGCTGGAACACTACCGGCGCAGCTTCGATCTGCGGCGGGGGGGCCAGGATGATGGGCCCTTTGACGCGGAAGACTGGCCCACCCTGAAGGAAATGCTCGCCAAGAAGGGATGGGCGGCATGAGTGGCGCAGGTATGTTGATGCCGCATTTGCCCTATGATGCGGAGGAGACCCTCGAGTCCTTCGTGCGCCGGCTCGCATCCTTCCACACGGGTCGGGATGCCCAGACCCTGCTGGCGGACCTGCGGATCGAACGGAACAGCTTTCTTGCCGGTTCAACGGAAGCCATCGTGACACTCGCCGCCGCGTCCGGCGTTGCACCCGATATCCTGATGGGTGCTGCCGTTCGCCGGTTCGCTCGGCACCGGGAATTCCGCGGTGAACGCTGGAGCGGTGATTTCGTGCGCGCCGAAGGTGAGCTGATCTGCCCGAAGTGCCTTGCCGAGGACGCAGTGGACGGACGTGGGTGGATGCTCAAGGGGCGCATCTCGTGGCGGCTCCGGTCGGTTCTGACTTGCGTAGATCATGACTGCCGGTTGGTGCCGCCGCCCGTCCCGGGGGAGATTGCAAGCGCGTTTCAGCAGCTCGCGGCCGGCGAGGGTGTTCGGATCATGGCACAGTCACCGTCTGACCTCGAGCTCGCCATTTCAAAGCGTCTGGCAAGGCTGCCGACGGGCGCGGGCGATTGGATGGACGGGCAGACCGTCGAACAAGGTGCCCGGGCCTGCGAGATGATCGGCGCCACGCTCCTCCATGGCCTGACCTTCGAACACAAGAGCTTCTCGCCCGAGGACTGGCAGCGGGCAGGCGCCATGGGCTTCGAGTTTGCCCGGCTCGGCGAGGAAATTGTGCTCGAAGCATTGTCGTGTGTCGCGGCCCTCGCCACCACGACCGCGGGGCAGGCTGGCCCCAAGGCGATCTATGGTCGGATCTATGAATGGCTGGCCTATTCCAGCCCCGCAGTTGATCCGGGTCCGATCCGCGTCTTGCTGAGAGAGCACATCCTCAATTCCATGGTCATTGAACCGGGACAACTCCTGCTGGGCGAGCGCGTGGAAGGGCGCCGGCTGCATTCCGTTCACAGCCTTTCTAAGTGGTCCGGTCTGCACCGCAAACGCCTTCGCAAGATCCTCGTGCAGGCCGGGATGGCCTCGGACGACAGTTGGGACATCGCCGCCAACCGTCTGGTATTCCCTGCCGAGGAGGCCGAGCAGTTATGCCGTGGGGTTCTCCATGGGGTGTCGTTGCATGACGTGCCCAATGTGATCGGGTGCTCGCGCAGTCAGGCGGAAAGCCTGTTTCAGGACGGCGTCCTGCGGTCGGCGATTCCCTTGGATCCGAGGTATGGGATCGGGAAGCTGACCTTCGCCAAGCGTGACCTGAAGACCCTGCTTCAGCGCCTTGAGCCGCTGCCCCTCGTCTCCGAGGATTGCCAGCAGATCGTGAATCTGGTCAACGCAGCCAAGCGCACCGGGCTGAGGACGGGATTGGTCATGAAGGGTGTGCTCTCGGGTGAGGTGCCTGCCAGTCGGATCGGGGGCGATCTCGCGCTAAGAAACATCCGGTTCAGGTTGGCCGATCTTGACCCGATCCGGACCCGGCGGCCCCCGTCAGCGGTTCATCCCGGCTGAACTTCTAAATTCGCATGCGCATGTTTCGAGGCCCGCTTCGGCGGGCCTTTCTGATTCCGATTCACACGCATGTGAAAACGGGAGAAATTATGGTCCCGAACGGGAGAATTTATGATCGCACGAATATCTTATCGTTATGATTTGATTGGGTATTCACTGTCCAACGGGAGCAACTTTGCCCGGAGCGACACAAGGAATGCGCATCGCCCGCCAATCGGCGGGCGATGTGTTTTTTTTTCAATGCCTTGAATACGGATGCAGTCAAGACTGCGCCGCGCCTGTCAGCACATGCCGATCACTGCCTCTCCTCCCGCCTGCCCATCGAAAAGCGTTCTTGACTTGCGGGTGCGGGGTGGCGCATGGGAGGCGCGCAGGCTGCCTCCCGGAAACACCCAGACCGTGTCCACCAACCCCTATGAAACCGTCGGCTTCTATGACACCGCCATCGCCGCGGGGCGGCATCGTGCGATTGTCGGCGGGCGGTGGGATGAGACCGGGCGGATCGCGCTCTCGGTTCTGAAGGAGGCGGGCCTTCTGCCCCATCATCACCTGCTGGATATCGGCGCCGGGGCGCTGCGGCTGGGTTGCAAGGCGGTGCCCTATCTGGAGCCCGGGCATTACTGGGCCACCGATGCCTCGCGCGCGATCATGCTGGCGGGGTATAGCACCGAGCTGGAAGACCCCGCGCGGCTGGACCCGGCCCAGCTGATCGAAGATGCCGGGTTCGGGTTTCCCGGCATCCCGGCCAGTATCACCCATGCGATCGCCTTCGCCGTGTTTCCACACCTGCCGATGGCCTGTCTGCGGCGCGCCCTGACCAGCCTGCGCCGGTTCGAGCGGCTGGAGAGCTTTCTGTTCACGGTCTTCCTTGCCCCCGACCTTGCCACCGCCATGAAACCCTACCGGCAGGCCGATGGCGTGGTCACCCATGACCTCCGCGCGCCCTATCACATCCTCGCCGGGGATGTGGCCTATCTGGCGCAGGGCAGCGGCTGGCAGGTGACGCGCAGTACGGTGATGCTTCCCCGGGGGCAGGTGCTGTTTACCGCGCAGCCTGTCAGGGGCTGAAAGAATCCCCTTGCGTGTCCGGTCAGCCCGGCACCCGCGACCAGCGCCACCCGGAGTCCGGAATGATCCGTCAGTTTCGCTGCTGGTTGGATGCGGAAATGCGGGCGACGGGAGCGGGGCGGACCTTTGCGCTTCCCTGGCATACGGGAACAACAGCACGGTGCGTATCCCGTGAATGCGACTGAACGCGATAGGCGCGAAAGCCCGTCGCCGCGCCAGGGACAGCGGCGGCGGGGAACCGGGTCAGGCGCTCAGCCATCCTTCCAGCTTTGCCGCATCCGGCAGGCCACCCGCATGCACCAGCTTGCCATCGACCGAGATGCCGGGCGTGGACATGATGCCTGCCATGGCAATGGACCGCGCGTCGGTGATTTTCTCGACAGTCACCGCCACGCCCAGTTTTGCGGCGGCATCCTTGATCATTTGTTCGGTGGTGGCGCAGCGCGCGCAGCCGGGGCCGTAGACCTTGACGGTTTTCATGAGAAGTCCTTTCACAGGAGGAAATTGAACAGATAGCCCGTGGCAAGGATGCCCGCCGACACCACGGCGACGAAGATCGCGATCAGACGCAGCGTCAGCACCTGTTTGAGAATAATCATCTCGGGCAGACTGAGGGCGATCACCGACATCATGAAAGCCAGTGTCGTGCCAAGGGCCGCGCCCTTGCCCAGCAGCGCCTCGACGATGGGGATGACGCCCGCCGCATTGGTGTACATCGGCACGCCAATGACGACGGCGGCGGGCACCGACCACCAGGCCTCGCCGCCCATGATCCGCAGCATCACCGCCTCGGGCACATAGCCGTGGATCATGGCCCCGATTCCGATGCCGACCAGCACCCAGATCCAGACTTTGCCGACGATCTCGCGCACCTGCTCAAAGCCCATTTTCAGCCGGTCCACCAGCGTCAGCCGCTGTTCCGGCAGCGCGCCGATGGCGCCTGTGTTCAGCTCGCGCACCCAGTCCTGCAGATAGCGCTCCAGCCGCATCCGGCCGAGGATGAACCCGGCCACGGTGGCGATGGTGAAGCCGAGCGCGAGGTAGATTGTGGCGATCCGCCAGCCGACGAGGCCATAGAGCAGCCCAAGGCCCACGGGCCCCACCATCGGCCCCGCGATGAGGAAGGAAAAGGTCACGCCAAGCGGAATCCCCGCCGAGACGAAACCGATGAACAAGGGCACCGAGGAGCAGGAGCAGAACGGCGTCGCCACGCCCAGAAGGGCCGCCAGCGGGTAGCCCCAGAGCGCGTTTTTGCCCGCCAGAATCGCGCGGGTCTTTTCGGGGCTGGCGCGCCAGAGGCTCTGCACATGCGGGCGCAGCCCGTCCACCACATCGCGCCAGTTCCCACCGGCGGCGAATCGGGCGCGAACCGCAGCCCTGATCCAGTGCATCGTCGCGGCCGCACCGGCGCCGAGGGGCAGTGTGTCTTGCGTGAACCTGACCGGCGTTGTGGGTTCATGGACCTGCGGGAGCAGGCCCCGGCGCGAAAGCACGCTGATGGCACCGCGATGGCCCTGCGCGCGCAGGGACACGACCTGATCGATCATCGTCAGTCCGGAACCGACGATCAGAACGCGATCCTCAGGCGTGCCGTCGGCAGCTGCTGCCCAGGGCTGCGTCAGTGCCTGGGTGCTGGTGGTATCCGGCAGCAGATGGCCGGTTGCCAGCACCGCAATGTCGCCCACCAGACGGGTGCCGTCTGCCAGATGGGCGATCACGCCACCCCCGTCGGACTCTTCGATGCGCAGGCAATCTTGCCGCGCGCAGTTCAGCATGTCGGAATTGCGCCAAGGGTCCAGCAGGCCCGCCATGTATTCGCCGTAAAGGCCCCGGCTGACAAAGCTGAACGGGCAGACATCCGGGTCATGCGTGACGCGCACCCAGTTCAGGAAGTGTTCAGGCTGATCGGGCCAGGCAGACATATTCGAAACGCGGGTGTTCAACAGGTGGCCTGGGTCTGCCGTTGAATAGGCGACACCGCAGCCCAGAAGCGCGCGACGTTCGACGATGGTAACGCGCGTGTTTCCTTCATTGCGCAACAGGTGAGCCGCCAGCAGCACGCCGCTTGCCCCGCCACCCACGATAATCACGTGACGCGCCGCCTGAGCGGCGCTGCTGAAACCGTCCTTGCCCGGCACCTGGACCATGTGAGGACACTCCTGTGCGGTTGATGAACTCTGCATTCACAATAATATCTAGCATGATAGTCGTGAATATGGACATTCTCTCTTTGGCTACTTTTTGGAATGCTGTTCTCTGGATGCGTGGCTGAACCTGATGGATCCCCATCAACTGCAACAGATGCCAGTCACAAGTCCCGCGATGCGCACTGCAACCCAGACCTGAAGAGAGAACAAAACCACTGTCTCACGGCGGCCTTTGGAATGGTTAGACCGGTGGGATAGGATACAATCACGACTAGATAAGCCGTGTATGGAGCCGCCGTCAGCGCGGTCGTAAAGAACCGGACCGTATGAACCCAACCGAAGGAGATGCCATGTTCTATCATCCAGATCCGGCCCTCGCCGAATTCATGATCCGGGATCGTTCAGAGAGCGAAGCGCCGGTGAGTGTTTTTGATGAGCCCAAGGTTCAGGCGCAGGATGTCATCTTTGCGCTGATCGCGGGCATATCTGTTGCGGCGACGATTCTCGGACTTTTTCTCTGGCTGGGATAACCCAGCCATTCCTGGCAGAGCAATGAGCGCGCCGCAGTCAATGCGGCGCGCTTTTCTTCTGTGCGGGAGGGGGCGCAGACCTGTTAGCCCCTGATCTATGAGGCTGACATCAAGGTGCGCCCGGTCATGCAGCGTTTTCTGTGGGGAAGTTGCGGGCGACAGGGGCGAGGCCGAAATGCTCGCGCAGCGTTTCCCCTTCATAGTCGCGCCGGAACAGACCGCGTTTCTGCAGGATCGGCACCACTTCGGCGGTGAAAACCTCGAACTGTCGATACAGGATTGGCGGCATCACATTGACACCATCTGAAGCGCCCGAAGTGAACCAGTCTTCGATTACATCGGCCACCTTTTCCGGCGTGCCGGCCAAAGTGAAATGTCCACGCGCACCGGCCAGCCGTTTGAGCAACTGGCGCAGGGTCAGCCCCTCTTGCACCGCCAGATCAATGTAACCCTTCACCCGGCTTTTGGAGGCATCCACCCGCTCAGGATCAGGGAAATCACTGCGGGTAAGCTGTTTGTCCAACGGCAGAGACGAGAAATCATGCCCGCCGAACCGCGCTGAAAGCCGGGTCAGGCCAATCTCGGGGCTGGTCAGGTCATCGAGTTCTTCCCAGACCTGCAATGCCTCCGCCTCGGTCGAGCCGATGGCGGCGCTGAGGCCCGGAAGAATGGCGATATCAGCGGGCTGACGGCCATTGGCGACCGCCCGGCCTTTCACATCACTGTAGAACACCTGCGCGGATTCTTTTGCAAGATGTGCGGTAAAGATCACTTCGGCCCAGCGGGCGGCAAAAGCACGACCGTCGTCTGACTGCCCTGCTTGCACATACACCGGACGTCCCTGCGGGCTGCCGGGGATGTTGAGGGGCCCCTGCGTCTGCCAATAGGGGCCCTTGTGATTGACGGGCCGGATCAGCGAAGTATCCAGATACTGCGCCGAAGCCCGGTCATCGAGCACTGCTTCTGCGGGATAGCTGCGCCAGAGGGCATCGACGGCTTTCAGGAAGTCCTCGGCCATGGCGTAACGTTCGCCGTGGCTGATATCCTTGTCACGACCATAGTTCAGCCCTGCCTGAGGTGCCCATGAGGTGACGATGTTCCAGCCCGCGCGCCCCTTTGAGAGATGATCGAGCGAGGCGAACTGCCGGGCCAGCGTGTAGGGCAGGCTGTAGGTGGTTGATGCGGTGCCGATCAGGCCGATCTTTTGTGTGGCGACGGCCAGCGCCGACAACAGGGTGATCGGCTCGAACGCGCCGGAGGCCAGCAGGCCGCCCGTGGGCGCAACCACGGCATCGGCCAGAAAGACGGCATCGAATTTCGCGGCTTCGGCAATGCGTGCGGCCTCGACATACAGCTCAAGATCGGTCAGCGCGCGCGGGGTTGATGCAGGGTGCCGCCAGGCGCTTTCGTGGTGGCCGCGCGGCATGAGGAACAGGTTGAGGTGCAGTTGGCGTGTCATGTCCGGTCTCTTTCAGACGGTGTCGGTATCAACACCGAGGTTTTCCAGAAGGCGCAGGCGTAGCCCCTCAAACCGGGGGTTACTGGCGCGGCGGGGGTGGGGCAGAGCGACGGTGTGGTCTTCGGCAATGCGACCGTCCTTGAGCACAAGGATGCGGTCGGCGAGCAATAGCGCCTCGTCCACGTCATGTGTGACCAGCACGACAGTGGGTTTGTGGCGGTGGATCAGTTCAAACAGTAGCCCGTGCATCTTTCGCCGCGTCAACGCATCGAGCGCGCCGAAAGGCTCATCGGCCAGCAATAACTGTGGCCTGCGCAGCAGGGACCGGGCGAGCGCGGCGCGCTGTTTCTGGCCCCCTGAGAGGGTGGAGGGCCAGACATCGGCCTTTTCCCCCAGCCCGACCGCCGCCAGCATGTCGCGCGCGGCCTCCTGCGCATCAGCCAGACGTAGGCCGAGGGTGACATTGTCGATCACCGTTAGCCAAGGCAGCAGGCGTGAGTCCTGAAACAGGACCGAGACGCTGCCGGGGACCGAGAAATGGCCGTGGGTTTCGGCGTCATCATCCAGCCCGGCGAGCGCGCGTAGCAATGTGGTTTTTCCCGAGCCGGATTCACCCAGCAACGCCACAAACTGGCCTGGCGCGATGTCAAGTGAGATGTGGTCAAGAACGGTGCGCCCTTTGAACCCTCGGCTGAGGTTCCGCAGCCTGACAGCAGCGGCGGGTATGGCGGATGAAGAGCGGCCTATGAGCGTATTCATGATCCCAGTGACCTCCGATAGCGCAGTGCCCGTCCCTCGACGCCGCGAACGATTCCGTCCGAGATCAGCCCCAGCACCGCGTAGATGAAAATGCCGACGACGATGATATCCGTCTGCCCCCAGTCGCGCGCTCGGTTCATCAGGTAGCCGATGCCGGTCTGGGTGTTGATCAGTTCAAGCACTACCAGTGCCGTCCAGCACATGGTGACCGACAGACGCAGGGCGACAAAAAAGCCCGGCAGAGCACCAGGCAATGCCACCTTGCGAATGAACTCCGCGCGCGTCAGACTCAGGGTGCGCGCCAGTTCCACATAGCCGATGTCGATGCCACGCAACGCGGCGTGGGTGTTGATGTAGATGGGCACCAGCACAGCCGTGAAGATAAGGAAAATCTTCATCCACTCCCCGATACCCAGCCAAATGATCACCAATGGGATCAGCGCCAGGGTCGGCACCGCCCGCTTGATCTGCACAAGCCCATCGATCAGTGCCTCGCCTGAGCGTGTCAGGCCCGACAGCAGAGCCAGGATCAACCCTGCCGCCACGCCCAGCACCAGCCCTGAATAGGCTCGTGCCGCCGAGGCCAGAAGATGCGGCAGTAAGGTGCCGTCAGCGAACAGCTCATACCCGGTAATGACCGCCTGTGTCGGCGAAGCAAGCGTATGGGGCGATAGCAGCCCCAGACGCGACGCCCCCTCCCAAACAACAATCAGCAGCAAGGGGCCAAGCAATCGCCATTCTGCTGACAGTGGTTTGGGTGTCAGACGCCGTTCGGGAAGCACTGCTGATACGGACGATGCCTCGATGCGGGCTGCCCGCCTCTGATAAGGAATGTCGCTCATGGTCGCCTCCTCCTGTTTCGGGTCCGGCGCGGATGTTACCGGTTTGTTGCGATGATCGCGTCGAATGTGTCGACAAAAGATCCTTCGGCATCGAACCATTCGGGCAGGGTGCCTGCGTCGTGAAGAATGTCGATCAGCGCCTGATGGTGGGGGATCGCTTCAGCCGATGTCTGGAACACTACTGGCGACTGGGACGCCAGAATGGCCTGTGTATCTTCGGGCGCGATCCGGTTGAAGTTGGTGTAATAGTAGTCTCCCCATTCTTCCGCATTGACGTTGCTCCAGTTCGACGCCCGGATGAAGGCCGTAAGGAACTCGGCCAGAGCTGCGGTTTTCTGCGGGTCGGCCAAAACGGCTGGCCGGGCGTAGAAGTAAGTCGTGCTGGGAAGCAGCCTGCGTTCCTCAGGATCACTGATCGGGGTGATGATGCCCTGATTGGTCAACCGAGTCACATGCGGCTCCATCAGCACTGCGACATCAACGGCGTCTGAGCGCAGCGCGTCGTTCAGGTCGGCCACGCGCAGATTGACCAGCTCCACCTCATCAAGTCCGACGCCACCGCGCGTCAACGCCTCGATCAGGAATGCCTGGCGACCTGAGCCTTCGATATAGCTCACCCGCTTGCCGCGCAGATCCGACAAGGTTTCAACCGGAACGCCGCTGCGCGAGACGAGGCGGTATTCGGCGGTTTCGCGGGTAAAGGTCAGCACGATGGGCAACAGGGTGCCCGAAGCGCGTGCCTGAATTGGCGGCACATCACCGACGAGCGCGACATCGAGCGCCCCGGCGCGGATGGCCTCAAGTATCGCCGGACCGCCCGCGAAATTTGGGAACTCCAGTCCGAAGTCCAGTGAATCGCGCTCACCGCTTGCGTCCAGAAGATTGCGCACTCGCTCGCTCTGATCGGCGACGATCAGCCGTGCCGAAGGCGCTGTGTTGGTGCCTGAAGTCAAGCCGGGGGCCGGTAGCGGCCATGACTGCAAGTGCCGCTGCTGCGGCAGTAAAATATCGTCTTTTCATGGATTTGCCTGCGTTCTTCTTGATGATCTGACGTGAACATTGCCGATCAGAACAGGGCTTGCAACCGTGTGTTCAAAGGTCGCCCATCTTTGGAAGGCAGGCACTGCGCGACCTGGGTCGGGCAGAAACAATATATTGTCTCGGGTTGGTCGTAGTAAAAATCCGCTTGGCTTGCTTGCAGATCGTAGGCGGCTAACTTGCCCGGCGGCATCATGTGATTCGCCCGGTCAATCAGCTTCAAGGCATCGCCGTAAAACGACATTCTCTTTTTGGGGCGTTGGGCGCCATGCTGAGAAAACACGACCTCGATGTGTGGGATTTCGGTTGAGGTGCTTTGCTGAGCGTCGTATTCAGAATCATGATCACGCAGAAGATGAAATACGCGCTCAAGGCCCTGATGGAACTCGCTGCCGAACGGGCTGGCGAGGGCAAGCCTTTGCGGATCGAGGAGATCGCCACCCGGTCAGGCACGCCGAAGCGGTTTCTGGAGCACATCCTGCTGGAGATCCGCAATGTGGGCTTCATTGCCTCCACGCGGGGGCGGCATGGCGGATACGTGCTGATTAAGGAACCGCGCGAGGTGCCACTGAGCGAGCTCATGCGGCTGATCGACGGGCCCATCGCACCCTTGCCGTGCCTGTCGCGGCGGGCCTATCAGCGCTGTGATGATTGCCCGGACGAGGAGGCCTGCAAACTGCGCGAGATTTTCGGGCAGGTGTTCTGGTCGTATCTTCTGCTGATCGACTCGCTGACGCTGGCTGACCTGGTTGAGCGGCCGGGTGTTGGCGAAGCCCCTGTCGCGGCACGCCGAATCGGCCTCTGAACCGCGCATATCGCCCTTTCAGGTCACGATCGTTCGCCGCGCCCCCTGCACAAAGAATAATCATCTCTTTTCACGACTGGTTTTGACGTGATTATTTCGTTGCTTTTCACGAGCATCTCTGTCGTGATTGTCGTTATGGAGGCGCGGTGCCTCCGACCCGGCAGGAGGACGAGATGTTTGCACGCAACTGCTTCCCCGCGACGCAGCCCGTAACCGGCGATGACCACCTGAGCGAGATGGCCCATGCGATGGGCTGCGGCACACTTGCTGAGGAGGGTCGCCAGGGCCATCCCGCGTTCATGGTGCGTGACGGGCACACATGGCTTGTCGAGCGCCGCCCGCCTGCGCAGGCGCGCCATTACGGCTGATCACCTGACCGTGCCGGCCCGGCGCGGGCCGCCGGGCCGGTATCGCTGCAACCGCCACTCTTTCACCCAGCTTCAAAGGAAATCCCATGTCGCTTTATCGGACCCTCACCACCCGGCTCAGGCGTCTGCCACTGGCCCCTGTGCCCGTCCGTGTCGAACAAACCCCGCACACGCTGCGATTCTGGCCGATGATGGCCGCAGGGGCGCTGGCGTTTGGGGCAGCACTGGCCCCGGCGCCTCAGGCCAGCGCACAAGGTCTCACGCTGCTCAATGTCAGTTACGACCCCACGCGCGAGCTTTACCGCGAATACAACGCCTGGTTCACCGACTGGTGGGAAGCGCAGGGCAACCCGCGACCTACGATCCAGACCTCGCATGGTGGCTCGGGGGCACAGGCGCGGGCGGTGATCGACGGGCTGGCGGCGCATGTGGTCACGCTGGCGCTGGCCGGTGACATCGACGCCATCGCCACCCGCACCGACCTGATCCCCGAGGACTGGCAAAGCCAGTTGCCGCACAACGCCTCGCCCTACACCTCGACCATCGTGTTTCTGGTGCGTGAGGGCAATCCACGCGACATTCAGGACTGGGATGATCTGATTGCCGACGGCATCGAGGTGATCACTCCGAACCCTAAGACCAGTGGCGGGGCGCGGTGGAACTATCTGGCGGCATGGGGCTACGCGCAGGAGAACGGCCTGGACCCGCAGGAATTCGTGGGCCAGATCTATCGCAACGTGCCGGTGCTGGACACAGCCGCCCGCGGCTCCACCACCACCTTCGTGCAGCGCGGGCTGGGCGATGTGTTGCTGGCCTGGGAGAATGAGGCTTATCTGGCGCTGGCGGAGCTGGGCGAGGATCAGTTCGACATCATCGTGCCCTCGGTCTCGGTTCTGGCCGAACCGCCCGTGGCACTGGTGCCCGGCCATCTGACCGATGATAACCTGCGCACATTGGCCACGGCCTATCTGGAACAGCTCTACAGCCCCGAGGCACAGGCCATTGCCCTGCGCCATTACTACCGCGCCTGGGATACCTCGGTGGCCGCGCCTGAAGACATCGCCCGCTTCCCCGAGGTCAATCGCCTGAGCATCGACTATTTCGGCGGCTGGGCCGAGGCGCAGCCCCTGCATTTCGGCGATGGCGGCATCTTCGACCAGATCTATCAGGGGCAGTGACGTGATGGCCGCGCGCTCCTTCAGCCTCAAGGCGCCCACCCCGATGCCGGGGTGGGGGCTTTCCTTCGGGATCATGCTGACGATGCTGTCGGTGGTGGTTCTGATCCCGATGAGTGTCCTGCTCTGGCGCGGCTTTGTCGGCTTCGGCGCCGCCGAGATGTGGGCGGTGGTCAACCGCCCCCGCGTCTGGAACGCGCTGGCGCTCAGCTTCCGCGCGGCGCTGGTCGCCTCGCTCTTCAACCTTGTGTTCGGGGTTCTGCTGGCCTGGGTGCTGGTGCGCTACCGCTTCCCCGGCAAGCGGCTGATCGACGCGGCGGTGGATCTGCCTTTCGCGTTGCCCACCGCCGTGGCGGGCATCGCACTGACAGCGCTCTATGCCCCGCGCGGCGTGTTCGGGTCGTTCATGGTCGAGCATTTCGGCCTGCGCATCGCCTATACCGAAATCGGCATCTGGATTGCGCTGATCTTCGTGGGCCTGCCCTTTGTCGTGCGCACCGTGCAGCCGGTTATCGAGGAGATCGACCGCGAGACCGAGGAAGCCTCGGCCACCCTCGGCGCCTCACGCCTGCGCACCCTCACCCATGTGGTGCTGCCGATGCTGGCACCCGCCGCGCTGACGGGCTTTGCGCTCGCCCTGGCGCGCTCGGTGGGGGAATACGGCTCGGTCATCTTCATCGCGGGCAACCTGCCCAATGTGACCGAGATTGCACCGCTTCTGATCGTCATCCGGCTGGAGGAGTTCGATTACAACGGGGCTGTCGCCATCGCCATTGCGATGCTGACCATCTCCTTCGCGCTGCTTCTCGCCATCAACCTCATCCAGATCTGGAGCCGCCGCCGAATGGGCGCGATATGATGGAGGACTTCATGAACGCTGAACAACACAGACCTGACGCAACCCTGCGCGGCGCGTTTCTTGCCTATACACTCGCCTATCATCTGCTCGCAATCGGGGCCGCTGCAATGCTGATTCTGGCGGGCTACCCGGTGATTGTTGGCGCGCTGGCGTGGTGCCTGATCGCCTCGGTGCCTGCGGTGTTTCTTGCCATTATCGGCGCGCTCCACTGCAAACCTGAGGACGAGGATGAGGACGGACACATCTCACCGCCCCGGCTTCCTGCAACGCGCGCCAAAACGGCAGCCGTGCGGCCCGGTCGGGAATTGCGGATATGACCGGCCTTCTTGCACCCGCCGGGCAGGCGGCACCCGCAGGCAGGCGGCCATTCCGGTCAGCAACGACCGAGCCGCTGATCGTAAAATGGGCACTGATCGGCCTTTGCCTTGCGGTGCTGACGGTTTTGCTCTTCGCGCCCCTGATCGCCGTTTTTGACGAGGCGTTGCGGCGCGGTTGGGCCTTTGCGCTGGCCTCCCTCGCCGAGCCCGATGCACAAGCGGCGATCCGACTGACGCTGCTGGTCGCCGCAATCACCGTGCCCCTGAACGCGGCCTTCGGCATTGCCGCCGCCTGGGCGATCACCAAATTCGACTGGCGCGGCAAGGCCTGGGTGATCACACTGATCGACCTGCCGTTCTCGATCTCGCCGGTGGTGGCGGGCCTTCTGTTCGTGCTGATGTTCGGAGCCAATTCGGCGCTGGGTGTCTGGCTGGTGGCCAGCGGCTTTCCCATCGTCTTCGCCGTGCCGGGAATCGTGCTGGCGACGCTTTTTATCACCTTCCCTTTCGTGGCGCGCGAACTGATCCCGGTGATGCTGGAACAGGGCCGCGCCGAAGAGGAGGCCGCGCTGACGCTGGGCGCTTCGGGCTGGCGGGTGTTCTTCACCGTGACCCTGCCCAACATCCGCTGGGCGCTGCTTTACGGTGTTCTGCTGTGCAACGCCCGCGCCATGGGCGAGTTCGGCGCGGTGGCGGTGGTTTCGGGCAAGATCCGGGGGCAGACCACGACCATGCCCCTGATGATCGAGATGTTTTACAACGAATACCTCTCGGTCGCGGCCTTCACGATGGCAGGGCTTCTGGCACTGCTCGCTTTCGTCACCCTTACCCTGAAATCGGCCCTGGAATGGCGCTACGCCGACCAGCTTGCCGCCACGCACCGCCACTGATGGAGAGCGCCATGAACATCGAGATTGAAGAGATTTCCAAGGTTTTCGGAACCACGGCGGCACTGCATCCCGTCTCGCTGTCGATCCCCTCGGGCACGCTTGTGGCGCTGCTGGGCCCCTCAGGCTCGGGCAAGACGACACTGCTGCGCATCCTTGGCGGGTTGGAGTTTCCCACCGCTGGCCGGGTTCTGTTCGACGGCTCTGACGCCACGGGCCTCAGCGTGCAGGAGCGCCGGGCGGGGTTTGTCTTCCAGTCCTATGCGCTGTTCCGGCACATGACGGTGTTCGACAACATTGCCTATGGCTTGCGCGCCCGTCCGCGCAAGTCGCGCCCCGGCGGCCCCGAAACCGCGCGTCGGGTGACAAAACTGCTGGAGCTGATCAAGCTGCCCGATATCGGCGCGCGCTACCCCAGCCAGCTTTCCGGCGGCCAGCGCCAGCGCGTGGCGCTGGCCCGCGCACTGGCGATCGAGCCGCGCATGCTGCTGCTTGATGAGCCCTTTGGCGCGCTTGATGCCAAGGTGCGCAAGGAGCTGCGTCAAGGCCTGCGTGACATCCACGACACCACGGGGCTGACCACCGTCTTCGTCACCCATGATCAGGATGAAGCGATGGAACTGGCCGATCTGGTGGTCGTCATGTCGATGGGGCGCATCGAACAGGTCGGCAGGCCGGACGACATCCGCGCCCGCCCGAAAACCGACTTCGTGCGCGAGTTCTTCTCGGCATGAGGAAGGCAAGGCACGATGACCGGAATCGCCAAAACCGGCCCGCCCCTCTGGATGCGTCTGGCACTGTGGGTCAGCACCGCGCGCTGGCATCCGCCGCGCGGGCTGTCGGATGCCGACAAGGCCATCCTGTTCGCCGCCGCGCGGGACGGCTGGTGGTTTCGCCGCGCCTCGCCCCGCTGGGACGCTGTCTGGCGGCCCTATGCCTGCGCTCTGGCGCGCGTGCGGGTGGTCGTTTTACCTGGAAAGGGGTTCGGAATGAGCACGTATGAACGCATGGCCTTGTCCTGGCTACGGCTGGCCCAAGCAGGATTGCGCACCGGCACCACCGATCCGCTGACCCTGCAATCGGCAGAGCGCAAACGCAGGCAATCCCTCGCGCCCGTCTGGCTGAACAACGCAGCCGGTGAGAACGGCCGCAGAGGAGGCCGACGATGAGTGGGATGACTCTCGACCGGATCGACCGGAAGATCCTGTTTGAACTGATGCAGGACACCACATTGCCCGTGGCGCAGCTTGCCGAACGCGTGGGGCTTTCCCAGACCCCCTGCTGGAAGCGCGTCCAGAAGCTGGAGGCCGCAGGCGTCATTACCGGCCGGGTGGCACTGGTCGCGCCTGAGCAGATCGGCCTGCGTCTCACCGTCTTTGTCGAAATCGAGGCCGCCGACCACACCTCGGACTGGCGCGAGGCCTTCGCCGACCTGATGTCTGTCTATCCCGAAGTGGTGGAGGTGCATCGCATGGCCGGTGAAGTGGATTACCTTCTCAAGGTCGTTGTGCCGGATATGGCGTCCTTTGATGCGTTCTATCTGAGTCTCACCGATGAGCTGCCCTGCCGGAATGTAACCTCGAAATTCTCGATGGAGCGCATGAAGGCCACCACGGCTCTGCCGATCGACACCATAACTCCCTGACTCTGCGTGGCCCCTGAAGCAGAGAACACTGTTCTCTTCAAGCGGCGCGAAACGAACGCCACTTACACGATCAAGCTGCTAGAATTTAACGAGATGGGAAGGAGACCGACATGACCCGCACCTTGCTTATCCCCGGCATCGACGGCTCACCCGATCCGCATTGGCAGGCCTGGTGGCAGGCCAAAGACCCCACCGCCCTGACCGTGCATCAGGATGACTGGGCCAACCCCACGCCCGAGGCCTGGGAGGCCGAGGTGGCAGGCGCAGTCCTGCACCATCCGGGCGCTGTGCTGGTGGCGCATTCGCTGGGCTGCCTTGTGGTGGCGCGGCTGCTTGCGAACTGGCCGCAACTGAACATTGCGGGCGCCCTGCTGGTCGCCCCGGCCGATCCGCGCCACAGCCCAAGGCTCAGACGCTTCGCCGACATCCCGCGCAATGAACTGTCGGCGCCGGTCACCGTCGCCGCCAGCCGGAATGACCCGTGGATGTCCTTCGCGCAGTCCTTTGATCTGGCCGATGACTGGGGTGCCGCGCTGGTCGATCTGGGCAATGCCGGGCATGTCAATGTCGCCAGCGGCTTTGGCCCCTGGCCCGAGGGGATGGCACTGCGCGACGCGGTTGTGCGCCGCGCGCGAATCCGGGTGCGCCCGTCTGCAGGCAGGTATGCTCCTGCACAGCGGTGGGCACAGTAATGCAGGAGATGTCAGTGAAACCCGCACGCCGCGTGATCACCTCTGAACGCAGGAACAGCCCCATCGCGCTGGCGATCTTCTTCATCGCCTATGCCGGCCTCCTGTTCGTGATCTTCGCTCCGAAAGGAACCTTTGTTTCGCCGCCCTACAGCGTTTCCGTGCCCGCAGGCCGGTAAGAAGGATTTCCCCGTATGTGCGGCCAGATGCGATGCAGATGTGATCTCTCCGGCGTTTGTGCTCCTTGGGCACGGAAGGCCTTCGCTCACCAAGCTCCGCGCATCCGTGCCGGGCACCGGGCGAAAGTGCCGGGAAACTTATCGCGCGGCCGGCCATTCAGGACAGGCCGCGCCGCCTGTCACGTCAAACGCGCTTCTCTGCCCCACCTCCGGAACAGAAAGGCGGAGGACAGGTCGGTCACCAGACCAACACCCTTCCCTCGCATGTCGGGCTGCTGTTAAATCACCTGAATGCACCGGGCGCCTTTGTCGCCTTGACCACGCCCACGCTGTTCGCTGTCATCGAGCTTCTGATGAAGGCGTTCCCCGAAGAAAGGTATACTGGCAAACATGACCAGAGCTCCCGTGATCAACTCCGACGAATTCGACACAAATCTCCGCCTCCTCGATGCCCGCAACGCTGACAGCTTTGCCAATGGGCATGCGCAGGGTGCTGTCCGGGTGCCGCTTGAGGACTGGGTATCAGCCGCCCGCACACCAGAGGGCGATTTCGCCGACACCGGGTTCTGGACAGACGCCATCAACGCCCTTGCCATAGGTCCCGAAGGCGTCGCCGGAATTTATGACGACGGTCGCATGACCGAAGCCGCGCGTGTCTGGTTCATCCTGCAATATTTCGGCGTGCCGGCCGTGATCGTGAATGGTGGCTGGGCGGCGGTGAATGCTGCCGGACTGACCGGCGTTGAACCTGATGCCCGACCGCGCGTCCTCCGACCGGGCAGCGGCAGCGTCGGCCTGATGGATCGCAGGCAGTTGAAGGGCGCGCTGGACACGCAGACCATTTTCGACGCCCGCACCGGTGCCGAATACCGCGGCCAGGACCTCAAGGCCAACGCGAGGGGTGGCCATCTGCCAGGCGCGTTGCTGCTGCCCCATGCCGATCTCCTCGACGGCACCCATCTGCGCCCGCCCGATGACCTGCGCGCGCGCCTGACCGCTGCAGGTTTCACGCCCGACAAGCCAATCACCACCCATTGCGACGGCGGCGGCCGCGCTGCGCTGGCGGCGGTTGCAGCGGTGCAGGCGGGGTTCGCGCCCGTCTCAGTCTATTATCTCAGCTTTTCCGACTGGGCGGCCGACGAAAGCTGCCCCATCGAAACCCCAAACTGAACAGGCGGCGGCCAGTTGCGGCAGGCAAGGTGTTCTTGACAAAACACCTTCACCTGCAAGAACATGAATCATGGGGACCCGCGAACTCCCCACGAGGCGCCAGCCAAAGATCGCGTTCCACTTCAACGCCGGCTACGGAGGAACGCACATGTCTGCGCCTAATGCCATTTCGTTCGACAAACTTGCCCGAATCATCGGAACTCCTCGCGCTCCGCTCTTGCTGGACGTGCGGTCTGAGGAGGATCTCGCCACCGATCCCCGGCTTCTGCCGGGCGCATTCCGGGTTGATGACCGGGCGCTTGTTGCTCTCGCTCCGCGACTTGACGGGCTGCCGTCGGTTTCGGTCTGTCAGGCTGGCCACCGACGCAGTCAGGGTGCGGCCGCCTGGCTTCGCGCCGAAGGCTTCTCGTCGGAATATCTCGAAGGCGGGTTCGAAGCCTGGCGCGCGGCGGGTCTGCCCCTGATCGATCCGGCGAAGCTGCCTGCACGCGATGCACAGGGCCGCACCGTCTGGGTGACACGGTCGCGTCCGAAGATCGACCGCATCGCCTGTCCCTGGCTGATCCGCCGCTTCCTTGATCCGCGCGCGGTCATCCTGTTCGTGGCACCCGCCGAAGTGATGGGCGTGGCTGAACGCTACAATGCGTCCGCCTTTGACATCGAGGATGTATTCTGGAGCCATCGCGGTGATCTGTGCACCTTCGATGTGCTGCTGGCCGAATTCGGCCTGACCATTCCCGCGCTCAACCGGCTTGCGACCATCGTTCGTGGCGCTGACACCGCCCGGCTTGATCTCGCACCCGAAGCGGCTGGGTTGCTTGCGGTCTCGCTCGGCCTGTCGCGGATGTATTCCGACGATCTGGAACAGCTTGATGCCGGGATGCTGCTTTACGACGCCTTCTTTCGCTGGGCGCGGGATGCAACCGACGAGACCCACAACTGGCCCACGAACAAGTCGAAAGCAGGATAATGCAGCAGCGCGATTACCCCACCCTGACCGAGGCCACGCGCATCTGGGCGCGTA
>NZ_DAIRVN010000053.1:0-34014 GCF_036802785.1 Pararhodobacter sp. | reverse complement strand
CCTCCTCCCCGCCCCCGGCAAGGCCCCACGCATGCAGCCGCAACTCACCTCCGATTTCTGGGTTCAGGCCTATCTCACCCGCCTCCGGCTGGCCGGTATTCCGGCCTATGTGGTGGCGCGCGGCGATGGCACCGCAGGCTCGGTGATGGTCAAGCTTGCCACGCTTGACGGGCAGGCCACGCTTTACCAGCGCCTCTTCGATCTGATGGAAGACCGCCGCCGCTGGGCGGTGCTGGCGCAGGGCGATGAGGCGCAGATCGACGCCCAGATCAGCCGCGAACGCAGCCGCGACCGCGATCTATGGGTGATCGAGATCGAGGACCGCGCGGGCCGCCACCTGCTGGACGAAGACGGGCTGAACGGCTGACCCTTTGCCAAGTGCCCCTGCGCGCACTATCTATGGCTAAAGCCCCTGAAGCCAAAGGCAGCCCCATGCTCTTCTCCACCAAGCAATATGACATGATCCCCGCGTCGCAGGCCCTTCCCGGTCGCCCCACGCCGATCCCCACCGCCGACACCCATTTCCTCTCCGGCCGCCCTTTGAAAGCGCCGGTGCCTGAGGGGATGGAGGCGGTCATCCTCGGCATGGGCTGTTTCTGGGGGGTTGAGCGGCTGTTCTGGCCGCTTGATGGCGTCTGGCTCAGCATGGTCGGCTATGGCAGCGGCCATACCCCCAACCCGACGTATCAGGAGGTCTGCTCGGGGCGCACCGGCCATAATGAGCTGGTCCGCCTGATCCATGACCCCAGGGTGATCAGCTATGAGGCGCTCCTGAAGATCTTCTGGGAAAACCACGACCCCACGCAGGGCATGCGGCAGGGCAATGACCGGGGCACGCAATACCGCTCCGGCCTTTACACCACCACGCCCGCGCAACAGGCAGCGGCGCTCGCCAGCCGCGAGGCCTATCAGTCGCGGCTTTCGGCTGCGGGCTTCGGGCCGATCACCACCGAAATCCTGCCCGCGCCGGAGTTCTACTTTGCCGAAGGTTATCACCAGCAATATCTGGCCAAGAATCCCAACGGCTATTGCGGCATCGCGGGCACCGGGGTCAGCTGTCCGGCCGGGCTGAGCGCTTGACGCATCAGGGGCATGCCGCTAAGCCGCGCTGAACAGCGAAAGGCCCGCGCATGCCCACTTTCACCGCCCTGACCACCCTTCCCGACGAAGACCGCGCCACCGCCCTTGGCGAGGCGCTCGAAGACCTTGAGCCCGAGCCCGTCGGCGTCGGCGTGTTCGAGCTTGAGGACGGCTCCGCCCTTTGGGAGGTCGGCGCCTATTTTGTCGAGGCACCGGACGATATTGCGCTGGCGCTTCTGGCGGCTGCCCATGGTGCCGCGCCTTT
The DNA here is from genome assembly GCF_036802785.1 of Pararhodobacter sp. Taxonomy (GTDB): domain Bacteria; phylum Pseudomonadota; class Alphaproteobacteria; order Rhodobacterales; family Rhodobacteraceae; genus Pararhodobacter. The sequence goes on along the minus strand of NZ_DAIRVN010000053.1, from coordinate 32,669 downwards.
CGCCATCTCGGAACTGCCGGATATCGACTGGGTCGCCCATGTCCGCCGTGAGCTGAAGCCGGTCGAGGCCGGGCGCTTCTTTGTCTACGGAAGCCATGACGCCGACAAACTGCCCGAGGGCCGCATCGGCCTGCTGATCGAGGCGGCGATGGCCTTCGGCACCGGCCACCACGGCACCACCCTGGGCTGCCTCAAGGCGCTGGACCGGCTGGCCGAGGCCGGTTTTCAGGGCCGCAACGTGATTGACGTGGGCTGCGGCACCGCCGTTCTGGCCATGGCGGCAGCGCGCATCTGGCCTGATCCGGTGCTGGCCAGCGATATTGACGAAGTGGCCGTCGAAGTGGCCGAGGCCAATGTTCAGGCCAACGCCCTGCAAGGCCGCGTTGAATGCCTTGAGGCCATGGGCTTTGAGCATCCCGCGATCAAGGCGCGCGCGCCCTTTGATCTGGTTTTCGCCAATATCCTCAAAGGCCCGCTCATCGCGCTGGCCCCGGATATGGGCCGCTACACCGCGCCCGGCGGCTATGCCATCCTGTCGGGCCTTCTGGTCACGCAGGCCGAGGATGTGCTGGCCGCCTATGTCGCGCAAGGCTTCACCCTGCACCACCGTGAAGATATCGGCGAATGGAGCATTCTGACCCTGACGCGCGCCTGATCCCGCCAGAGGCCCGGCCACAAACCGGGTCTCGCGTGCCCAATTTCCGCCTGTTTCACCGGCCAGTCTGACAGACGGTATCACAAAGCGGCACAGGATCGCCCATGCAACGCACCGGATTCACCGAGCGCAAGGCGAGCGTTCTCGCCGCGCATGCTGCCGCCCGCCAACGCAGGGGCAACAAACCCGCGCGCCGCGTTCTGGCCGTTACCGGCGCTCTTGCCGCAACGGTCGTCTGTTTCTTTCTGCTCAAGGGTGCAACCCTGGCATGGCACGGCGAAAACGGTTTCGCCCCGCATGCCGAGGGGGCTTCGGCGCTGCGCCTGTGGCTGACGGGGGTTGACCCGCTCACCCGGCTGATTGCCGATGTTCTGGGCCCGGCGCACGGGTGAACGCGCGCGAACAACAGAAAACGCCGCCCCGATGCTATCGGAGCGGCGTTTTGCATTCGTGAACCGTGGAAATCAGCGCAGCTGATTTACCACCAGCTCAATATCGGCGCGGCACAGGCCGATATCGTCCAGTTCGCGGTCCGAAAGCTTTGAAAGTTCGCGGCGAGTGACGCGCTTGTCGTTCCATGCTGCCATGGAGGCAAAGAAATCACCGAACGAGAAACGAAGACCACCGCCAAACACACCGTCGGCGACGGGGCGGCTGTGAGCAAAGAAGGCCATTTTAGGCTCCTGATAAACTGTTTTGATTCTGCTGAAGCACTGTGCTTCTGCGATCCAGATAGGCCATAAAACGTGCAACGAGAAGATTGATTGGCTGCATTCCCGCCATGCAGAAATCGCATGACGCAGCGCAGCATAAAAATGGCTGGTGCCCAGAGAGCGGTGGGCACAGCCTGAATGCGACCCTTTTAAGAAGCTTTGCGCCCCCGCGCAACCCATCGGCCCCGGCCACAGCACTTCGGCCATTTCCAACTGGCACATGTTCACTTTTCGTGCTAATCAAAGCGCAACTCCGGCATGACCGGAAACAGGCAGGTTCGGGGACAGGTGGCAGCAGATGCGGGTGATGGGTATTGACCCCGGGCTTAGGAATATGGGCTGGGGGGTGATTGATGTAAGCGGCGCCCGCCTGACCCACGTTGCTAATGGTGTCTGTCATTCGCTGGGCGATGATCTGGCGACCCGGCTTCTCAGCCTGCATGGCCAGCTTGCCGGGATTCTGGCGCGCTTCGCGCCGGATTGCGCGGCGGTGGAGCAGACATTCGTCAACAAGGACGCCGTCGCCACCCTGAAACTGGGTCATGCGCGCGCAATCGCCCTGCTGGTACCGGCGCAGGCCGGGCTGGCGGTGGGGGAATATGCGCCGAACGCGGTCAAGAAAGCCGTTGTGGGCGTGGGCAAAGCCGCCAAGCAACAAGTCGAACACATGGTGCGCATGCAACTGCCCGGCGTTCAGATTGACGGGCCCGACGCTGCCGATGCGCTGGCGATTGCCATCTGCCACGCGCATCACATGCAATCCGCCGGGCGTCTGGCCGCTGCGGTGAGGGCGGCGGGATGATCGGCAAGCTGTCAGGACGGGTTGATTACCGGGGCAGCGACCACGTTCTGCTGGATGTGCGCGGCGTGGGCTATATTGTCCATGTCTCGGAACGCACGCTGATGGCGCTGCCGGGGCCGGGCGGGATGGCGGCGCTGTATACCGAATTGCTGGTGCGCGAGGATCTGTTGCAGCTTTTCGGCTTCCTGACACTGGCCGAGAAGGAATGGCATCGCCTGCTGACCTCGGTGCAGGGCGTCGGCGCCAAGGCCGCGCTTGCGATCCTTGGCACGCTTGGCCCTGACGGGGTGTCGCGGGCGCTGGCGATCGGCGATGCGTCAGCAATCCGCAAGGCGCCCGGTGTCGGCCCGAAACTGGCGCAGCGCGTGGTGCTGGAGTTGAAGGACAAGGCGCCTGCGGTCATGGCCATGACCTCTGCCGCGCCTGACCTCGATGACGATACTGCGGTGATCGAAGGCGCCGAGGCCGAAGACATGGTCAGCCCCGCCCCTGCCCCCGAACCGGCCCGCAACCGCGGCAGGTCAACCGCCGCCCGGCAGCTTGCCCAGGCCCAGGCAGACGCCCTTTCGGCGCTGACAAACCTCGGTTACGCGCCGTCAGACGCCGCCTCTGCCGTAGCGCAGGCCGCCGAAAATGAGAGCGAGACACCTGCCTTGATCCGTGCCGCGCTGCGCCTGCTTGCGCCGAAAGCCTGACCCCCATGGCCCCGCCCGCGCGCGCCTTTTCCGTAGGCGGCCCGGGGCAGATCACCCCCCTTTGACAAACAAGCCCCACCCACAAACCCTTGATTTTGCAAGCGACAGCGCCCGACCGGCCCCTTGAGCGCCCCCCGTCCCTTGCCAAGCCTGAAAGTTCGGATCACTCTCACATCATGACCACGCCAGACCCCACCCTGCGCCCTGACCGCCAGCCCGATGATGCCGACCGCGCCCTGCGGCCGCAGATGCTGGATGAGTTTGTGGGCCAGCACGAAGCCCGCGCCAATCTGCGTGTCTTCATCCAGTCCGCGAAAATGCGCGGCGAGGCGATGGATCACACGCTGTTCTACGGCCCGCCCGGGTTGGGGAAGACGACGCTGGCGCAGATCATGGCGCGCGAACTGGGGGTGGGCTTTCGCATGACCTCGGGGCCGGTGCTGGCCAAGGCGGGCGATCTGGCCGCGATCCTGACCAATCTTGAAGCCCGCGATGTGCTGTTCATCGATGAAATCCACCGCCTGAGCCCGGTCGTGGAAGAGGTTCTTTACCCGGCGCTTGAGGATTTTCAGCTGGATCTGGTGATCGGCGAAGGGCCCGCGGCGCGCACCGTGCGTATCGAGCTTCAGCCCTTCACGCTGGTCGGCGCGACGACCCGGCTGGGCCTGCTGACCACGCCCCTGCGCGACCGCTTCGGCATTCCGACCCGGCTGGAATTCTATACCGAGGCCGAATTGTGCCAGATCGTCGAGCGCGGCGCGCGGCTGATGGGCGTGGGGACCGAGGCAGAAGGCGTCAGCGAGATTGCCCGGCGCGCACGGGGCACGCCGCGCATTGCCGGGCGGCTGTTGCGCCGGGTCATAGACTTTGCACTGGTCGAAGGGGATGGCAGGCTGACGCGGGCGCTGGCGGACAGCGCCTTGACGCGGCTTGGCGTTGATCATCTGGGGCTGGACGGGGCGGACCGGCGGTATCTGAGGCTTCTGGCCAACGGCTATGCCGGCGGGCCCGTGGGGGTAGAGACAATCGCGGCGGCGCTCTCGGAATCGCGCGATGCGATCGAGGAAGTGATCGAGCCCTTCCTGCTGCAGCAAAGTCTGGTTGCCCGGACGCCGAGGGGGCGGATGCTGACCACCAATGCCTGGCGGCATCTGGGGCTGGAACCTCCGCGCGCACCCGGGCAGGCCGACCTGTTCGAGGCGGGGAAATAGGGCCGGAAGACGCAAGCGCCGGAGAATACGAGCACCCGAAAACGCGATTTCGAAATCGCGCAGGAAGCGCCTTCGAAGGCGCTTAACGTCACCCCGGCAACCAACTGGCCAGCCTTTATGGCAGCGCGGCCCCCTGCAAAGGGCGGGCTTCGATCACGACGAAGGCCTGCGCCCAGGGGTGGTCATCGGTCAGGCTGACATGGACAATGGCCTCATGCCCCGGCGGGGTCATCCCCGCAAGGCGCTCGGCGGCCCAGCCGGTCAGCTCCATCACCGGCTGGCCCGTGCGCAGGTTGGACACGGCCATATCCTTCCAGCTTATCCCCATCCGCAGCCCGGTGCCCAAAGCCTTTGAACAGGCCTCTTTGGCGGCCCAGCGTTTGGCCAGCGTTCCGGCCTCGTCGCGCCGCCTTGCGGCCTTGCGCAGCTCGGTCGGCGTGAAGACGCGTTGGCGGAAGCGGTCGCCAAAGCGCTCAAGCGTGCCCGCGATGCGGTCGATATTGGCCAGATCGGTGCCGATGCCCAGGATCACTCTGCAATCACCCTCGTCGAGGCTGGGTTGCCGACCCGGCCACAGCCCCGGATAACCTGCGCCTGCGAAACGGCGGGCACCGCCAGAATTACTGCAAAGGCGAGGGTATGGCGGGTCATCGGAACCTCCGCAACTCAGGATCTGGCATCATCCATCAGCCTGCGCATCTCGGCAATAGCCGGGCCAAGCCCCATGAACACGGATTCGGACACCAGAAAATGACCGATGTTCAGCTCGCGCAGTTCAGGCATGGCCGCAAAGGCCGCGACGGTCGCAAAGCTGAGGCCATGCCCCGCGTGAACCTCCAGCCCCGCCGCATGCGCCTGCGCCACCCCCGCTTTGAGCGCTGCAAGCTCCCCGGCGGCGGCGTCCGGGCGCCCCTCGGCAATCAGGTCACAATAATGGCCGGTGTGCAGTTCCACCACAGCCGCCCCCACCCGCACCGATGCCTCGATCTGGCGCGGATCATGGCCGATAAACAGCGACACCCGGCACCCGGCCTCGCGCAGGGGGGCAATGAAATCGGTCAGGCGGTTTGCATCGCTCGCCACATCCAGCCCACCCTCGGTCGTGCGTTCCTCGCGCTTTTCGGGCACAAGACAGACGGCATGCGGGCGGTGGCGCAGGGCGATGGCCTGCATCTCGGCGGTGGCGGCCATCTCGAAGTTGAGGGGCAGCGCAATGGCCTCCATCAGCCGCTCGATATCCAGATCGACGATATGGCGCCGGTCCTCGCGCAGATGGGCCGTGATGCCATCGGCCCCGGCCTCCTGCGCGACAAGGGCTGCGCGCACCGGGTCCGGATAGGCCGATCCGCGCGCGTTGCGCAGCGTGGCGACATGGTCGATATTCACACCCAACCGCAGCGGGGATCTGGTCATGGCTCTTCTCCGTTGTCCTGAGCGCGCTGGCGGTTGCGCGCCTCGTCAAAGCGTTGGCGCAGCCGCTTCTGCCGGCCCCGCTGATAGGCGCGCACCAGCGGCAGGTGGATGAAATAGATCGCCACCGCGCAGGGCGCACCGATGATCGTACCGCCGATAAAGAACGGCAGGAAGACACGCCACCAGAAGGTTTCAAGCCGCCCCCAGTGCACCGCATCAGAGGTAAAGATCGCCATCAGGTTGTGGCTGAGTTCCGAGCTTGCCCGCCCGATCGCCCCCATAACCGCGGAAAACGACATGCCGCCCGGCTCCCCCAGCAGCCAGTTGCCCAGCTCAAGCGCTGTTACAGCCATGATGGGGAAAGTGATGGGGTTGCCGTAGAAGGTGCCCAGAAGCGCCGCCAGAATGTTCCCGCGCAGAAGCCAGGCAAGCAGCGCTGCCGCCATGAAATGCAGGCCATAGATGGGCAGAAACGACACGAACGCCCCCACAGCGATGCCGATGCAGATACGGTGCGGCGTGTCCGGCAGGCGGCGCAGGCGGTGCAGGATATACGAGGTGGAGCGGCGCCAGCCCCCGCGCGGGTAGAAGAATTCTCCTACCGTGCGCAAAAGCCCTTTTCTGGTTCGCCGCTTGAAGACCACGCTGTTTAACCCTCTGCCCCGTCAGGGCTGTCTGGTGGGATCGCGCAGCCGCGTGACCTGTGCAACATCGTTTTCGGCGTTCAGCATCGTCAGGATCCGGTGCAGATGTTCGGCATCGCGCACATCGACCTCGGTGAAAATGCGGAAGTAATCCGGCTTGCGATCCAGAAACCGCAGGTCCGAGATATTGGCCTTTTGCTCGCCGATCAAGGTGCAGACGCGCCCCAGCACGCCCGCATTGTTCGAAATGGTCAGTTCCAGCGCCACGGTGTGGATGGCCGGGTGGCGCCCGTCATGCCAGCGCAGGTCTATCCAGCGGTCAGGCTGGTCTTCAAGCCCGGCCAGCACGGCGCAATCGATGGCATGGGCCACCACGCCCTTGCCGCGATAGGTGATGCCGACAATGCGCTCACCCGGCACCGGCTGGCAGCAATTGGCACGGCGGAAGCTTTGCCCCGGCTCCAGCCCCACAACCGGGCGCGTGGCGTCAATTTCCTCAGCCTGCGTGGCGACGAGTTCGGGATAAAGCTGTTCCACGACGGTGCGGGAGCTGAGCTCGGCACTGCCCACCCGCGCCAGCAGGTCTTGCGGGCCTTTCAGCCCCATCTTTTTCGCAGCCGTATCCAGCGCCTTTTCGGTCACGCGGCGGCCCAGGTTCTCGAAGGCGACGCGCGTCAGCTCCCGGCCCAGCCGGATAAAGCGCTCGCGGTCTTCCTCCCGTAGTGAACGGCGGATGGCGGCCTTTGCGCGCCCGGTATGGACCAGCTCGATCCAGCTTGCCTGCGGGCGCTGCCCCTCGGCGGTGATGATCTCCACCGACTGGCCATTGCGCAGCCGGGTCCAGAGCGGCACGCGCAGCCCGTCAACCTTGGCAGAGACCGTGGCATGGCCGATGCGCGTGTGGATGGCATAGGCGAAATCAAGCGGCGTGGCACCGCGCGGAAGCTGGACGACATCGCCCTTGGGGGTGAAGCAGAAGACCTGATCGGAATACATCTCAAGCTTCACATGCTCAAGAAACTCGTCATGATCCTCGGACGAGTCCAGCCGCTCGGTGAGCGTGGCAATCCATTTGGCGGGGTCAACAGCGAAGGGGTTGGCGGTGCGGGTGCCGTCCTTGTAGGCCCAGTGCGCAGCCACCCCGGCCTCGGCCACCTCGTGCATCTCGCGCGTTCGGATCTGCACCTCGACACGCTTGCCATCACGCCCGGAGACGGTGGCATGGATCGAGCGGTAGCCGTTGGTCTTGGGCTGGCTGATGTAATCCTTGAACCGCCCCGGCACCGCACGCCAGCGTTGGTGGATCAGCCCCAGCACCTGATAGCATTGCGCCACGTCATCGACGATGATGCGAAAACCGTAGATGTCGGACAGGCGCGAAAAGGCGAGGTCCTTTTCCTGCATCTTGCGCCAGATCGAATAGGGCTTTTTGGCGCGGCCATAGACCGTGCCGTCCAGATCGGCCTTTTCCAGCTCCAGCCGGATATCGGCGGTGATCCGGGCCATCACATCGCCGGATTCGCGTTGCAGCGTGATGAAGCGGCGCAGGATGGAGTTGCGCGCCTCTGGGTTCAGAACGCGGAAGGCAAGATCTTCCAGCTCTTCGCGCATCCACTGCATGCCCATGCGCCCGGCCAGCGGCGCATAGATATCCATCGTCTCGCGCGCTTTCTGCGCCTGCTTGTCCGGGCGCATCGAGCGGATGGTGCGCATGTTGTGCAGCCGGTCGGCCAGCTTGACCAGAATCACCCGCAGATCGCGCGACATGGCGATCAGCAACTTGCGGAAATTCTCGGCCTGCTTGGCCTCGGACGAGGAAAGCTGAAGATTGGTCAGCTTGGTCACACCATCGACCAGCTCGGCAATTTCCGGCGAGAACAGCCGCGCAACTTCATCATGGGTTGAGCGGGTGTCTTCGATCGTGTCATGCAGAAGGGCGGTGACGATGGTGGCATCATCCAGCCGCATCTCGGTCAGGATGGAGGCCACCGCGACGGGATGCGTAAAATAGGGCTCACCGGAATAACGGTTCTGGCCCTGATGCATCGCCGCGCCATAATCCCAGGCGCGGCGGATCAGATTTTCGTCGCTGTCGGGGTTGTAGTTGCGGACCAGCGCAACAAGGTCATCAGGCGTAATCACTGCCAGACCCTGTGCGCATTTTGGTCACCCCTGCTGGCTTTGAGCTTCAAGAAGCTGGCGCAGCATCTGCTCTTCGCTCATGTCGTCGGTCGCGGGGCGGTCAGCCTGCGCGCTCATCAACAGGGCCATGTCGTCATCTTCCGGCATATCGACCTCGATCTGGGTCTGCATGCTTTCGATCAGCCGCTCGCGCAGGCTGTCGGACGACTGCGTTTCATCGGCGATCTCGCGCAGCGCGACCACCGGGTTCTTGTCGTTGTCGCGGTCAACCGTAATGGGAGAACCGGCAGCCAGCTCACGCGCGCGATGCGCGGCCAGGATCACCAGCTCGAACCGGTTCGGGACTTTGTCAACGCAGTCTTCGACCGTCACGCGGGCCATGCAATGCTCCAATTCCGTCTAGGGGAGGATCAGCCTGTGGTATCTAACGGCATTGTCGGGGATTGACAAGCCAAAGCAAGATTGCACCCGGTCAAATCGACCTGATCTGCGCGCGCGCGTCCGGATCAAGCGCGCTCTCCAGCTCCCGCACCGTTTTTTTCAGCACCGGATGCTCCCATTCCGGCGCGATCTGGGCCAGCGGCACCAGAACGAAAGCGCGCTCATGCAGCCGGGGGTGGGGCAGAATCAGGCGGTCAGGGGCAAGGCGGCGCTGATCTTCGGCGGGCAGCGCCATCCAGTGCGCAAGCGTCGCGGCATCGGGCAGGATCAGCGGCCCGGCGGCGAGAAGGTCGATATCAATCACCCGCGCCCCCCAGCGCGCGCCACGCACCCGGCCCAGCGCCGCCTCCACCTCATGCAGGATATCAAGCACCCCGTCGGCAGAAAGCGCCGTTTCAAGGCAGGCGCAGGCGTTTACAAAGTCCGGCCCCGAATCAGCCGGGAAAGCCGGTGTGCGCCACAGGTCACTCGTCAGGGTGGCCTTGATTCCGACGCGCTCAATCATGCCGAGAGCCACATTAATCACGTCGGCGTTTTTTCCCGGCGATCCCCCAAGATTTGCCCCGAGGGCGATCAGGAAACGGTTGCAGTTTGCAAAATGCATACCTATGACTTTCCACAGTCCGTGCCAATTGCAGAGTTAATCATTGCTGTGAGCGATCCCTGCACAGAGCCGGAAGAGCTTTGGTGAGGCAATCGTTCTCATTCCCATTTCCGTCCCATGGCACGGCTTCGAGAGGAAGCACAATGTTCTACAAAGACGAACGGCTTGCGCTGTTCATTGACGGAGCCAATTTGTTCGCCGCAGGCAAGGCGCTTGGCTTCGACATCGACTACAAACTTCTGCGTCAGGAGTTCATCCGCAGGGGTAAACTGGTGCGCGCCTTCTATTATACGGCGTTGCTGGAGAACGAGGAATACTCGCCCATCCGCCCGCTGATCGACTGGCTGAACTATAACGGTTACACGATGGTGACCAAGCCCGCCAAGGAATATACCGACAGCGCCGGGCGCCGGAAGGTCAAAGGCAACATGGATATCGAGCTGGCGGTGAACGCCATGGAGCTCGCGCCGAGGCTGGATCATGCGGTACTGTTCTCAGGCGACGGCGATTTCCGCCCGCTGGTCGAGTCGCTGCAACGGCAAGGCGTCAGGGTATCGGTGGTGTCGACCGTCCGCAGCCAGCCGCCGATGATCGCCGACGAGCTGCGCCGTCAGGCCGACAATTTCATTGAACTGGATGAGCTGCGCGACGTGATCGGCCGCCCCCCGCGTGAGCCGCGAGATTCCCGTTTCGACAGCGCCGACAGCAGCGAAGACACTTAAGCGCCGGTGCTGGCGGCGCTTGCAGGGCTGTTCGCGGCGACATTTCTCGCCGCAACCGTCTTTCCCTTTCAGTCCGAGGTCGTGTTCATAGGCCTGCAACTGGCCGGGCTTGCGCCGCTCTGGTTGCTCGTGCTGGTGGCAAGTGTCGGCAACACGCTGGGGGCTTTCGTCAATTACTGGGTCGGTGCACGGCTGGAAACGGCGGGGGCGCACCGCTGGCTGCGCATCGACGATGCGCGATTTCAGCGCGCGCGCCGCTGGTGGGACAGGTGGGGCGTGTGGTCGCTTCTGCTCAGCTGGGCGCCGGTGCTGGGCTGGTTTACAGTGGTCGCCGGGGCAATGCGTACCCCGCTGTGGCAGTTCGCACTTCTGGTGACACTAGCCAAGACCGGGCGCTTCATCGCTCTCGGCTGGCTGACGGCCACTGCGATGGGGCTGGGCTGAGGGGGCTGGACTGGACGGCGCTTGGGCCTTAGGTCTGGCACTGGACGAACCGGAGCTTTCTGATGCCTGACAAATCCCCCCTTACGCTCTACCTTGCCGCCCCGCGCGGGTTCTGCGCCGGTGTGGACCGGGCAATCAAGATTGTAGAGATGGCGATTCAGAAATGGGGCGCGCCCGTTTATGTCCGCCATGAGATCGTCCATAACAAATATGTCGTGGACAGCCTGCGCACGCTGGGGGCGGTGTTCGTCGAAGAGTTGGATGAATGCCCGGACGACCGCCCGGTGATCTTTTCGGCGCATGGCGTACCCAAATCGGTCCCCGCCGCCGCGCAGGCCCGCGAAATGATCTATGTCGATGCCACCTGCCCGCTGGTGTCCAAGGTGCATATCGAGGCCGAGCGTCATTTTGAAAACGGCCTTCAGATGGTGATGATCGGCCATGAGGGCCACCCTGAAACCATCGGCACCATGGGCCAGCTGCCTGAGGGCGAGGTGCTGCTGGTGGAAACCGTCGCTGACGTGGCCACCATCACCCCGCGCGACCCGGAACAACTGGCTTTCATCACCCAGACCACCCTGTCGGTCGATGACACCACCGAAATCGTGGCGGCGCTGAAGGCACGGTTCCCGGCCATTATCGGGCCGCACAAGGAAGATATCTGCTACGCCACCACCAACCGTCAGGCGGCGGTCAAGGAAATTGCGGGCCGGATTGATGCGCTGCTGGTGATCGGCGCGCCCAATTCGTCCAACTCCCGGCGGCTGGTAGAGGTGGGGCGCGCGGCGGGCTGCGGCTATGCCCAGCTTATCCAGCGCGCCGCGGATATCGACTGGCGCGCGCTGGATGGTGCGCGCGCCGTGGGGCTGACAGCAGGGGCCAGCGCACCCGAAGTGCTGATCAACGAAGTGATCGACGCCTTTGCCGACCGCTATGACCTGACGCGCGAACTGGTCGAAACCGCCGTGGAGCGGGTGGAGTTCAAGGTGCCGCGTGTGCTCAGGGTTCCTGCATGAGACCGCCGCGCATCGCCATTATCCTGACAGCGGCGGGCGCCCTGCCCTTTCTGGTGGGCGCAGCCATGGTGCTGGGCTTCTGGCCCGGCGAGGGGCGCGCGCTGATTGTCGCCTACGGCGTGGTGATCCTGTCGTTCATGTCCGGCGTGCTCTGGGGTTTTGCCAGCCGCAGCGGCGGTGCGCCCTGGGCCTATATCGTCAGCGTCTTTCCCGCGCTCTATGGCTTCTTCTTCTCGCTGCGCCACCCCTGGGCATTGGAGGGTCAGGCGCTCGCGCATCTGATCGTCGGGTTTCTGGGGGTTCTGGTGCTTGATGCCGTCTTTCAGGCCAAGGGGCTGGCCCCGCGCTGGTGGCTGATGCTCCGCCTGCCGGCCAGCGCAGTGGTTCTCGCCTCATTGTGGATCGCCCGCCATGCCTGATGTGCACGCCTGGACCGACGGCGCCTGTTCGGGCAATCCCGGCCCCGGTGGCTGGGGGGCGCTGCTGCGCGCCTCCAACGGCGAGGCGGTTCTGAAAGAGCGCACGCTTTCGGGCGGCGAGGCCGTCACCACCAACAACCGGATGGAGCTGATGGCCGCGATCATGGCGCTGGAGGCGCTGACCCGGCCCTCACAGGTGACCATCACCACCGACTCGGCCTATGTGAAAAACGGCGTGACCACCTGGATCCACGGCTGGAAGAAGAACGGCTGGCGCACCGCCGACCGCAAGCCGGTCAAGAATGTCGATCTGTGGCAGCGGCTGGATCTGGCGCAGGCGCGCCATACGGTCATCTGGCACTGGATCAAGGGCCATGCCGGGCATGCCGAGAACGAGCGCGCCGATGAACTGGCGCGCGAAGGGATGGCGCCGTTCAAGCCTGCGGCCGGAAAATCCATGGCCGGAAAATCCTCGGCGGGCAGATCTGCGGTGGGCGGGGCACGGTAATGAGCCTGTTGGTCGCGCTCGATTATGTGGCAGTGTTCATCTTCGCCTTGACCGGCGCGCTGGCCGCCAGCCGCGCGCAGCTTGATCTGGTCGGCTTCCTGTTCATCGCCAGCCTGACAGCGGTGGGCGGCGGCACGGTGCGCGACCTGCTTCTGCGCCGCGAGACGGTTTTCTGGGTCTCGGACCCCTGGATGATCGGCACCGCCTGCGCGGCGGCGGTGCTGGTGTTCTTTTCCGCCCATCTGCTGGAATCGCGCCGCCGCACGCTCGACTGGCTGGACGCGGGCGCGCTGGCCGTGGCAGTGCCCGCCGGCACCGGGGTTGCGCTCAGCATGGGGCAGTCACCGGCAGTGGTGGTGATGATGGGCATGGCCACCGGCGCTTTCGGCGGGCTGATGCGCGATGTGGTGTGCAACGAGGTGCCGATGGTGCTACGGCAGGGCGAACTTTACCTGAGCGCCGCCTTCTCAGGGGCGATCACGGCGCTGGGGTTGATCTGGCTGGGGCTGGAGATGCAGGTGGCCCTGCTGGGCTGCATGGCCGCAACCTTCCTGCTGCGCGCGGGCTCAATGTGGTTCGGCTGGCGCTTGCCGGTCTACAAACCCCGACCTCCGCGCGCCTGACGGGGTCTGGCCCCGCAGGACAGGGGCTTGAACCGGCTGCGGCAAGACCCCATTATACATTCCAACACAGGAATACGATGGAGCGCGCCATGAGCGACCGAAAAATCCGCCTGACCTGCCCCGACTGCGGGCAGACCAACCAGTTTCCCGCCGACAAGGCCGCCGGGAACCCGAAATGCGGGGTCTGCGGGCAAGGGCTGAACAGCGGCAAGGTCGCCGCTCTGGATCTGAAAACACTGGAGAAAGCCGCGAAAACCGACGACCTGCCGCTGCTGGTGGATTTCTGGGCACCGTGGTGCGGCCCCTGCCGCGCGATGGCACCCGAATTCGAGCGTGCCGCGCGCAACCTCGCACCGCAGGTCAGACTGGCCAAGATCGACACCCAAAGCCACCCTGACGCCGCCATCCGCTACACTATCCGCGGCATCCCGGCCTTCATCCTGTTCCACAAGGGCCGCGAACTGGCCCGCTTCTCGGGCGCGCGCCCGGCGGCCGAACTGGAACGCATGGTGCGCGAGAAGCTGGCGCTGGTGTAAGGCGGCGCGGCAAGGGGGCTTTGCCCCCTCTTGGCCTGCGGCCAATTCACCCCCAGGATATTTGTGAACAGATGAATGGGCGATCCGTCCGGGTTTCATCTGTTCACAAATATCCCGGGGGAGTCGCCCGGCACGGGCGGCGGGGGCAGCGCCCCCCGGCGCCGCGCAGCGGCAGGCAAACAGGTGTCGGCGCAGCCGGCCGCCGGGAAGCGGCGGGCTGTCAGGCCGGGCTCACGCCGCGCATCCGCTCGTTGCGGCGGCGCAGCATCTCCAGCGTGGCGAGAAGCAGGATCGACAGGCCCACCATCAGCGTCGCCACGGCAAGGATTGTCGGGCTGATCTGCTCTCGCAGGCCGATGAACATCTGCCAGGGCAGCGTCCGTTGCCCCGCCGAGCCCACGAAAATCACGATCACCACCTCATCGAACGAGGTAATGAAGGCAAACAGCCCGCCCGAGATCACCCCCGGCAGGATCAGCGGCAGCTGCACCTTGAAGAAGGTCCGCACCGGCCCCGCGCCCAGCGAGGCGGCGGCGCGGGTCAGGGAGCGGTCAAAGCCCACCATCGTGGCTGTGACGGTGATAATCACGAACGGAATGCCCAGAATTGCATGGGCCAGCACCACGCCCCAGTAGGTGCCCTGCAGCCCGATCGACGAGAAGAAGAAATACATCCCCGCCGCCGAGATGATCAGCGGCACGATCATCGGCGAGATCAGCACCGCCATGATCACCCGTTTGAACGGCACATGGCTCTGGCTGAGGCCGATGGCCGCCAGCGTTCCCAGCGACACCGAGACCAGCGTTGCCATCGGCGCGATGGCCAGCGAGTTGCGCATTGCATGTTGCCAGTCAGGATTGGTGAAGAAGTCACGGAAGTGTTTGAGCGAATAGCCCGCGGGATCAAGCGCCAGCATCTGCGGCGTGAAGGTGAAGAAATCCTGCGCGTTGAAGGCCAGCGGCACGATCACCATGATCGGGAACATCAGGAAAAAGAAGATCAGCCCGCAGAGAACACGGAAGCCGTAATACCAGACGCGTTGCAGCGGGGATGCGTAGCTTGGAAGTGCCATGTCTCTTTACCCCAGCTTCACGTTGTCGATGCCGACAATCTTGTCATAGACCCAGTAGAGCACCAGCACCGCCACCAGCAGGATCGTTCCCAGCGCGCCGACAAGGCCCCAGTTGCCCGATACCGTCCACTGATGCGCGATGCGGTTGGAGATGAACATGCCCGAGGGGCCGCCCACCAGTTCAGGCGTGATGTAATAGCCCACCGCCATGATGAACACGAGGATCGCCCCCGCCCCGATCCCGGGCACCGATTGCGGGAAATAGACGCGCCAGAAGGCTGTCCAGTCATTGGCGCCCAGCGATTTGGCGGCGCGGACATAGGTGGAGGGGATGGTTTTCATCACCGAATACAGCGGCAGAATCATGAAGGGCAGCAGGATATGCGTCATGGCGATGATCACGCCCAGCTTGTTGTTGATCATCTGGAGCCGGTTATCCGAGGCCACGAGGCCGATATACACAAGGATCTGGTTGACCACGCCCTGCTCCTGCAACAGCACCTTCCAGGCCGAGGTGCGCACCAGAAGCGATGTCCAGAACGGCAGCAGCACCAGAATCAGCAGCACATTGGCGTGGCGTTCCTTGATATTGGCCAGCAGATAGGCGATCGGATAGCCCAGCAGCAGCGTCATGAAGCAGATCAGCCCGCTCATCCAGGCTGTCCGCCAGAACAGCATCTGGTGCAGCGACATCTCGCGCGGCATGGCCGCGATCTCGCCCGAGACCATCGTCATGTCCACCGCCGCAAGGTAGTAGCCGATGGTATAGGGCGAGGAATAGGCCTCCAGCCCGCGCCAGGTGGCCAGATCGCCCCAGCCGCGGTGCATGTCGATCATCCGCTCGCGGAACGGCCCGTCGGTTTCCAGATCCCAGGAGGGAATGTCGCGCTGGCCACGGCGGATCATGGTGGTAAAGCCCGTGATCTCGAAATTCATGCGGCGGGCGAAGTTCAGCGCGGTGCGGTTGGCAAACCCCTCCTGCAGATCCGCAACCAGCGCGACAAAGGCCTCTTCGGGCGGAAGCTCGGTGCCGCGCGGGTTCCAGTCACGCAGGGCGACAACGGTGTTGGGCAGGCTTTCCTGCACGATCTGGTTCTCGACCGAGCGGAACAGCATCGAGCCGATGGGCATCAGGAATCCGACGAGGATGAACACCAGCAGCGGCGCGATCAGCAGCAGGGCACGCAGCTTCTGACGCCGCAGCGCGTGCCGGAGGCTGCGCTTGAGGGGCATGCCGCCGCGCAGATCCTGGCTGTCGGTATCGGTTGCCATTACGCTCATCGCGGGGTCTCGCTTTTTCAGATCCGGGCATGGTCAGGGGGCGAGGCCCGCGCAATTGCGGTGCGGGCCCCGCCGTTGATGGTGGCCCGGCCCGGGAACAGGCCGGGCCGGAAGCCGGAGGCTTTACTGCGCCAGCCAGGCCTGGAAGCGGGCGTCCATCTCATCGCGGTAGTCGGCCCACCACAGGTAGTTGGTCACGAAGGCACCCTCCATGTTCTCGGGCGCGGTCGGCATGTGCGGCCCCATCTCGATCCCCAGCGTGGCATGGGTTGACACGAAAGGCTGCGACGAGGCACGCGCCGGACCGTAGGAGATATATTGCGCCTGATCGGCCAGACGCTGCGTGTCGGTGCCCCAGTAGAGGAAGTCCATCACCCGGGCCAGACGGTCTTCGGGCAGGCCGGTCGGCACGATCCAGCCGTCAAGATCGAGCATCTGATAGCCCCATGCCATGCCGATCGGCTGATCCTGCTCAGCGATCGCGGCGAACAGGCGGCCGTTGTAGGTGGAGCCCATGAAGACCTCGCCATCGGCCAGAAGCTGCGGCGTTTCGGCGGCGGCGGCCCACCAGATCGTCTGATCCTTGATGGTGTCGAGCATGGCAAAGGCTTGCTGGATACCCTCTTCGGTTTCCAGCGTTTCATAGACATCCTCCATGGCGACGCCATCGCACAGCAACGCCCATTCCATATTGCCCAGCGGGCGGCGATTAAGCGCGCGCCGGCCCGGATAGGTCGCCAGATCAAACACCGCGCAGGCATCGGTCGGCGGTTCGACACCCTCGGGGACCATATCGGTGCGGTAGCCGAAGGTCGTCGAGAAGACGATCTGCGGAATGAAGCATTCGGAGGCGATGGTCTCGCCGAAATCGGCGGTTGCGAGCGTCCCGTCGGGTGCAGCGGCCAGCATCTCGTCATGATCAATGACCATGGCCAGCCCCTCGTCACACAGGCGCATGGCATCGGCGGCCTCAACATCGACCAGATCCCAGGTCAGATTGTTGGCCTCGGCCATGGCGCGCAGGCGCGCAACGGCATCGGGCGAGCTTTCATCGGTGATGATGTTGATGCCGGTATTGGCGGCATAGGGGTCCAGATAGGCGTTGACCTGCGAGGCCTGATACGCGCCACCCCAGGACACGACGACCATTTCATTGGCCATATCCTGCGCCGATGCGGCGCCGGCACTCAGCGCCATGGCCCCGGCGGCCCCCATGAGCACGGTTTTCAGTTTCATCGGGTAGCTCCCTTGTTGTCATTGCCCGCTTCTTTTCACCAGACCGCCGCGCGGGCATTCGGACGGCATGAGGGTTGACGCCGACGCCTCAGGCGTCGAGCGCGCGGCAATCTTGCGGCAGCCAGCCGATGCGGATCTTGTCACCGACGGCAAGGCGGGTCTGATCCTGCGCATTGCGGTATTTCATCACGAAATCATCCTGTCCGGCCACCCGGAGGCGAAAGCGGAACGTGTCACCCATATAGATGAATTCCAGCACCTCGGCCTCGACCAGATGACCATCGGCGGGCAGACGCGCGGGGTTCGATTCCACGCGCTCAGGCCGGATGGAGACGCGCGTGCGTTCACCCACCCGCGTCACATTCACGGGCTGCGCATCAATCAGCGTGCCGTCATCCAGCCGCACCGTGCAGCGATCACCGTCAATCGTCTCAACCGCACCTTCAAGCTTGTTGTTCTCGCCGATGAACTGCGCGACAAAGCTGTTGGCCGGGCGTTCATACAGGTCTTCGGGCGCGGCAAGCTGCTGGATGCGGCCATCGTTGAACACGGCTACATTGTCGGACATGGTCAGCGCTTCGGTCTGGTCATGGGTGACATAGACCGTGGTAATACCCAGAGCATGCGCCAGATTGGTGATTTCAAACTGCATATGTTCGCGCAGCTGCTTGTCGAGCGCGCCCAGCGGCTCATCCATCAGCACCAGTTCCGGCTCGAACACCAGCGCGCGGGCCAGCGCCACGCGCTGCTGCTGCCCGCCCGAAAGCTGCGCCGGGCGGCGGCTGCCAAAGGCGCCCATCTGCACCATGTCCAATGCGCGCCGGATCTTTGCCTCACGCTCAGACTTGCCGATGCCGCGCACCTCCAGCGGAAAGCCAAGGTTCTCGGCAATCGTCATATGCGGGAACAGCGCGTAGTTCTGAAAGACCATGCCGATCCCGCGCTTGTGCGGCGGAATGTTGTTGATCGGCCGCCCGCCCAGCAGAATCTCGCCATGGGTGGCCGTCTCAAAACCCGCCAGCATCATCAGGCAGGTTGTCTTGCCAGAGCCTGAGGGGCCAAGCATGGTGAGAAACTCGCCCTTGGCGATGCTGAGATTCAGATCCTTAACGACAAGTGTTTCGCCGTCATAGCTTTTCTGGACATGATCAAAGACGACGAATCCGTCAGGATTGCCTGATGACACCAATAGACCCCCTGTTGACCGGCGATTTTTCGCCTTGTTGATTGCAAGTAAAACGACATTCACCGATTTTTGCAATCGCTATGTCCCCGGTCGCGCCCGGAGCGACCATTTCACGTCATTTGCGCTCAATCTGACGGCAATGCAGGAAGACATGTCATAAACGGCATATCTTCCGGACCGATTTCCCTCAGTTCAGGAATCAGGACATGCAAAATGAACGCTCAGCCGCCTTGGGACGGTGAATCGTTCATCTGCGAATGAATGGGAAGATTGGTGCGGTCGAGAAGACTCGAACTTCCACGGGAGTTACCCCACAGCGACCTCAACGCTGCGCGTCTACCAATTCCGCCACGACCGCACTGGATTGGTGCGCCGCTATTAGCGGGTTGATCCGGCAATGTGAAGAGGAAAAAATGATCACGCCCGGCGCAGGCACCGGGCGTGACAAACTCTGTTCAAAAGCGGGCAGGATCAGTTGTTGCCAAGATTGAAGACCGGCAGCGTGGCGGCAGGGACAGCCCCCTCCACCGGCACGGCCACGGCCCCGGCAGAGCCGTCCATCACCCCAAGCGCATGATGGATCAGCGCGTTGCGTGATTCGGGGCCGGGGGCAAAGCCAGCGGCTGTCGCGCCCGTTGCGCCTGCCTGCGGAACGCTGGTGGCGAACCACTCGCGCGCCAGCTCGCGGCGCTGCGACACGCCGATGCCCTGCATCAGGTGATGCGCCGCCAGCTCGCCATAGCCGGTTTCGCCCAGCCCGGCCAGCAGCAGCGCCGAGCCCACCGCGACCGGCATTGTGTCGCTCATATAGCCGCTGGACAGGCAGATGCGCGCGGTGGCGGCAAGGTCTGACGGCTCCATCCCCGATTCAAGGATCAGCCCGGCAACCCCGCGCAGCACCGCATCGCGCGGCTGCATCGCCAGCGCGGCAACATGGGGCTGAAGGGCCGGGGCAAAGCCGTTGCACTGATCGGCGATGGCCTGCGGCGTGGCGCCGGGCACCTGTGCCGCCAATGCCTCACCATCGGCGATGGCAAAGGATCGGGCGAGGCAGAACTGCTCATTCAGCGCGAAAACCGGGTCATCCATCGTGCTGATGTCGGTATAACCGCCGTTTGCATTGGTCACGAGGCCCACGCGGTTGCAATGCGAGGCCAGCGACACCGTCTGCGCCCCCTGCCCGCCGAAAAAGCTGGGCAGTCCCGGTGCGGCAGGCGCCGCAGCAACGGCCTCGGTTGTGGCCACAGGTGCCGGAACAGGGGCCGGAGCGGGTGCGGCGGCAAGGGTGGTGACCGGCGCGGCGCTGTCAATCGCGCAGTCCCCGCGGCGGCAGGTGACCATGGCGGGCGTCACCTCGCGCGCCAGAAAATCGTTGCGCATATAGCCGTCCGGCGTGGAGGCAAAGACCACCACCGTACAATCGCGCACCCCGCACCAGAAGCTGCTGCCGGTCACCGAGGTATCAATGATGTAGTCGGTGCGCCCGTCTCCGTTGAGATCGGCAAGCTGGATGAAACCCGCGCGCTGAACCAGTTGCTCAGCGGAGGGGTCAGAACTGGCGGCGATCTCGTCAACCGCATCGGCCACCTCGCCGGGAAGGCCATAGGCCCCCGCGCTGCGCCCGCCACCGCTGCCGCCCATCATCTCATCGCGCACGGCGGGCAGAAGGCCGCGCATGCCATCGCGGTGGGTGTTGGCGATCCGCATCACCTGCGGCCCGCCCATCTGGCTGCGCTGATACGCGCTCAGCAGGATGGTGCGCTCAAAATCTGTCAGCTGCCCGCTGGTCGGAAAGCCCAGATAGGCCTGATACTGGGAAATCCCCGCCCGCGAGCGCGGCCCGAGCGAGCCGTCAGGTGTGCCGACATGGAAACCGAAATGATTGAGCGCGCTCTGCACCTCGCGGTTCTGCTGGCTCTGCGGCGAGGCGGTGCGCGGCTGCGTGTAGCGCGGCTGGCTCTGGCGCGGCTGGGTGCGGACGTTGGAACCGATCGCCCCCCCGATGATGCCCCCCACAAGCCCGCCGATGAAGGCATCGGCATCAGCCCGGCTGGCATGCCCCGCGCACAGCGCAAGGCCCAGGGCCGCAGTTGTCATATACTTCGCAAACATGATCATACCCCCGAGAACACAATGGCGTGATACCATACCACCGTCGGCCACTTGCGCAAAGCGCCAAGTCGGTTATCTCCTCGCTCACAGAAAATGACCGGAACCCTGCCGATGGAATGGACCCATATCCCGGGCCTCGCCCCTTATACCGAGACCCTGCGCGCCATGGAGGAACGGGTCGCCGCCATATCGGCGGGCACTGCGCCCGAGGCCGTCTGGCTGCTGGAACACCCGCCGCTTTATACCGCCGGAACCTCGGCACGCGCGGAGGATCTGACCGACCCCGCGCGCTTTCCGGTGCATCTGGCCGGGCGCGGCGGGCAATATACTTACCACGGGCCCGGGCAGCGCGTCGCCTATGTCATGCTCGACCTCAACAAACGCGGGCGCGATGTGCGCCGCTTTGTCTGCGCGCTGGAAGACTGGGTGATCGGCGCGCTGGCCGAATTCAACGTCACCGGCGAGCGCCGCGCGGGCCGCGTGGGTGTCTGGGTGGCAAGGCCTGACAAGCCACCGCTGCCTGACGGCACCCCGCGCGAAGACAAGATCGCCGCCATCGGCATCAAACTGCGCCGCTGGGTCAGTTTCCACGGGATCAGCATCAACCTGGAACCGGATCTGAGCCATTTTGAGGGCATTGTGCCCTGCGGCATCCGGGGCCACGGCGTCACCTCACTGGTCGATCTGGGGCTGCCAGTGACAATGGATGACCTGGATCTGGCGCTGCGCCGGCGCTTTGATGTGGCGCTTGAGCAACTGGGCACCTGATAATGCGCAGGCCCTGACAAATGATTCAGGCCGCCGCAACGGTATCGCTAGCGTATGCGGGTTGCACTGTCGCAACCAGCCATATGAGTCATCATGAAACCCTGTACATGTTCCGCGGCCGCCCTTCGCTCCGCCGCTGTTGCTGCCGTGCTCACCTCAGCCATCGCCGTCGCCCCCGCGCTGGCGCAGGACCTGCAGAAAGACGACTGGTCTTTTAATTTCTTTAACGATTCCAGCTACACAGTGACCGAATTCCGCGTCGCCGAGATGAGCGGCGCATTCGGCCATAACTGGCTCGGCAGCCCCATGGCCGCCGGTCACGGGCTGACGCTGGAGTTCTCCGACCCGCTTGATACCCGTTGCGAGGTTCTGACGCGGGTGGTGTTTCACGATGGTTCGGTGTTCGACGGGGTCGTGAATTACTGCGGAACCGCAATCGTCCGGGCGACCAACGACTGGCTGTATTTCGAGTGACATCAGGCGGCTGCGCGTCAGGGGCGCAGCAAAGCTGCCCCTGACGCGCCTTGATGTGGATCAATTTTTTCCCGGATGCGACATCAGGGCCGTTGCCGCCACCCGCCGGGCACATTAGAACGAGGGTCAGGTATCTGCTGGCGCGCTCGTGTCGGCGGATGATTCCGTGCAAAAAACAAGTTCGTCAAGGGAACGGGAGCAACGTATGGCCAACGCAGCCGCTCACGGACACGAGGACACCCGGGGGTTCTTTACCCGCTGGTTCATGTCCACCAACCACAAGGATATCGGTATCCTTTACCTCTTCACCTCTGGTGTTGTTGGTTTCATCGCGGTGGCCTTTACGGTCTACATGCGCATGGAGCTGATGGAACCGGGGGTGCAATACATGTGCGCCGAAGGGGCACGGATGTTCGCCGATGGCGAATGTACGCCCAACGGGCACCTGTGGAACGTGCTGGTAACAGCGCATGGCGTGCTGATGATGTTCTTCGTCGTCATCCCGGCGCTGTTTGGCGGCTTTGGCAACTACTTCATGCCGCTGCATATCGGCGCACCGGACATGGCCTTCCCGCGGCTGAACAACCTTTCCTACTGGCTCTATGTTGCGGGTTCGGCGCTGGCCGTCTGCTCACTCTTCGCGCCGGGTGGCGGTGGCGAACTGGGCACCGGGACCGGCGTGGGCTGGGTGCTTTACCCGCCGCTGTCGACCACGGCCGAAGCGGGGTATGCGATGGATTTCGCCATCTTCGCGGTGCACGTCTCGGGCGCCTCGTCCATTCTGGGCGCGATCAACATCATCACCACCTTCCTGAACATGCGCGCACCGGGCATGACGCTGCACAAGGTGCCGCTTTTCGCCTGGTCGGTGTTCATCACCGCCTGGATGATCCTGCTGGCACTGCCGGTTCTGGCTGGCGCCATCACCATGCTGCTGACTGACCGCAACTTCGGCACCACCTTCTTTGACCCTGCCGGTGGCGGCGATCCGATCCTGTATCAGCACATCCTGTGGTTCTTCGGCCATCCGGAAGTGTATATCATCATCGTTCCGGGCTTCGGCATCATCAGCCATGTGATCGCGACCTTCTCGCGCAAGCCGATCTTCGGCTACCTGCCGATGGTTTACGCGATGATCGCCATCGCCGTTCTGGGCTTCGTGGTCTGGGCGCACCATATGTACACGGTGGGCATGTCGCTGACCCAGCAGACCTATTTCATGCTGGCCACGATGACGATCGCGGTGCCGACCGGCATCAAGATCTTCTCATGGATCGCGACAATGTGGCGCGGCTCGGTGGAGTTCAAGACACCGATGCTCTGGGCGTTCGGCTTCCTGTTCCTGTTCACCGTGGGCGGCGTGACCGGCATCGTGCTGTCGCAGGCCCCCGTCGACCGGACCTATCATGACACCTATTATGTCGTGGCCCACTTCCACTATGTGATGTCGCTGGGGGCGGTCTTTGCGCTCTTTGCCGGGATCTATTACTGGATCGGCAAGATGTCGGGGCGGCAGTATCCGGAATGGGCAGGCAAGCTGCACTTCTGGGCCATGTTCATCGGCGCCAACCTGACCTTCTTCCCGCAGCACTTCCTGGGCCGTCAGGGCATGCCGCGCCGCTACATCGACTATCCGGAGGCCTTCGCGCTCTGGAACTACATCTCGTCGATCGGCGCATTCCTGTCCTTCGCCTCGTTCGTGTTCTTCATCGGCATCGTGTTCTACACGCTGCGCTGGGGCAAACGCGTGACCGAGAACAACTACTGGAACGAGCACGCCGATACGCTGGAATGGACCCTGCCCTCCCCGCCGCCGGAGCACACTTTCGAGACGCTCCCCAAGCGTGAGGACTGGGACAGGCAGCCCGCCCACTGAGACACTGACCAAGGGCCCCGGGATCATCCCCGGGGCCTTTTCCGTTCCCCCGATGACGGCAGAAACCATGCTCCCCAAAGCCCTTTTCCCCGCAGGAAGCGAGGCGGCCTGTGCGGCGCTGGCGCTGTCACCCGGCGTTCTTTCGCATGGTCATGTCTTTGTCACCGGCATGACCGGCAGCCAAGCGGACGGCACCATGCCCGCTGATCAGGAAACCCAGTTCCGCAACGCCTTTGACAAGATCGCCGCCGTTCTGGCTGAGGCCGGGCTGGGGATGGAGGCGATTGTCGAAATGACCAGCTACCACATCGGCCTGCGCGCCCATTTTGACCATTTCAACGCCGTCAGGCGCAACTATCTCCGCGCGCCCTTCCCCGCCTGGACAGCAATCGAGGTCGCTGGTTTGCGCAGGGAGGGGGCGCTTGTCGAAATCCGCGTCATCGCTGCCCTGAAGGGCCCGGAATGCTGACGATCTGGGGGCGTTTTGATTCCTCCAACGTGCAGGCGCTGCTTTGGGCGGTATCCGAGCTGGAGCTGCCCTTCCGCCGCTTCGACATCGGTGAGCGCTTCGGTGGCACCGACACGCCCGGGTTCCGCGCCATGAACCCCAATGGCACAATCCCGGTGCTGCGCGACGGCGACGGACCGGCGCTGTGGGAAACAGGCGCGATCCTGCGGTATCTCGCTACGCGCTACGCGCCCGAAAGCTTCTGGCCATCGGAGCCGGTGGCGCGCGCCAATGTCGACCGCTGGGCAGAATGGGCCAAGATCAACGTCACGCTCGGCTTCACCGGGCCGGTCTTCTGGCGCGTCTGGCGCACCCCGGCAAAGCAGCGTGATCCGGCCGCGATCGCCGCCGCCATTACAGCCCTGACGAAGAAGCTAGCCATCGCGGAAACACAGCTCTCGGCGCATCGCTTCCTGACCGGCGACACGCTGACCCTTGCTGACATCCAATTCGGCCATATCCTCTATCGCTACTATATGATCCCCATCGACCGCCCGGATCTGCCGTGCCTGCGCGCCTATTTCGAAAGGCTGACGGAACGCCCGGCCTATCAGAACCATGTGATGGTATCCTTTGACGCTCTGCGCGACCAATGCCCTACACCCTGATCCAGGACAGTCCCACCGCCGCCCATCTGCGCGCCTGGCCCCATAACGCGCTGAACCCGCGCGGCTTTGTGCTGGCGATCGGCCTTTGCGCGGCGGCGCTGGCCATACCGCTGATCGCCGTGCTGGGTACCCCGGCGCTCTGGGGTGTGCTGCCCTTCGCGGCAGCGGCGGTCTGGGGTCTGTGGTTCGCGCTGGATCGCAACTGGCGCGACCGGCGCATCGCGGAAGAAATGACCTTCAGCCGCACCGCCGTCACCCTGACCCGCACCAATCCGAAAGGCCCGCCGCAGGACTGGCGCGCCGATCCGCATTTTGTAGCGCTGAAACTGCTGCCCCGGGGCGGCCCGGTGGAAAACTACCTGATCCTGACCGGGGGCGGGCGCGAGGTGGAGCTGGGCGCCTTTCTGACGCCCGGCGAACGGCGGCGCCTGCACGATGAGCTGTCGGCGCTGCTGATCCGCCTGAAAAGCTACGGCTAAAAAGCGACGCCTGAAGCGTCAGCTCAGGCGTGCCTTGACCATCGGCCCGACCGCGCCGAAATCCATCTGCCCGCTGTAGCGCGTCTTGAGCGCATTCATTACCCGGCCCATGTCACGGATCGACGCCGCGCCCGAGGCCTTGATCTCGGCCTCGATGGCCGCCTGCGTCTCGGTCTCGGTCAGCTGGCGCGGCAGATAGCCCTCGATCACGGTGATCTCGGCCAGTTCGCGCTCCACCAGTTCCAGCCGCCCGCCCTCTTCGTAGGCGCGCGCGCTGTCGTGTCGTTGTTTGACCATGCGGGTCATGATCGCCATGATCTCGGCATCGGTCAGCAGCCGGTCTTCACCCTCGCCGCGCAGGGCTATATCGCGGTCCTTGATGGCGGCGTTGATCAGCCTGAGCGTGGACAGCCGCAAGGTGTCCTTGGCCTTCATCGCTTCCTTGAGGTCCGTCGATATCCGCGCGCGCAGCGACATGCTGTCATCCCGTTTGCTGTTCCAGAGAGCGCGCACCATAGACCTGCACACCGCCAAGAGCAACGCCCATGGGCGGCGGCGCAACCCAACCCCGTTCCCGGGCCTTGACGGTTTTCCCAAACCGCATTATCCCAACGTCCGTTGGGGTCGTAGCTCAGTTGGGAGAGCGCGTCGTTCGCAATGACGAGGTCAGGGGTTCGATCCCCCTCGGCTCCACCAGTTCCCCAGCCCGTTTTTCAACCCGAAGCGCTGCGCCTGTCGCGGCCCGGGCCCTCCTGCCCGCGCTCCGCCCGGCGGTGGTGCAGACCGACTGCCTTCCCATGTCAACCTCACCCTTCCGTGATTGTCCGGAACAACCTTGTCTCGCGGCGGGTTGTCTAACCCATCCTGACAGGTAAACTTGAGAAGGATACCAAATGTTTAGAAGAAACAATGCACTAGGATTAATGGCTATTGTTGGCTGCACCGCAGCCTTTACCGTTCCTGCCTTCGCTCAGGGGGGCGGTGCGCACCTCTGTGACCGCTCCGCACGTGATCTGTCTCCATCTGAGATACAGATTGTTGCCGGTGGATTTTGCAACAGTTTTGAAGGTGCCGCCGCGGGGTCCGGGGGCGCTGGCGCACAGCCGGGCCAGCCCTCACCGCCTACACCGGGCAGCCCCACCCCCGATGACAGCGGCGTCACCGCTGAAATCGGCGATGGCGGCGTGAATCTCGGTGTCGGCCCGGGTGCCGGAACCGGAAACGACGGCGGGATTGCGGTCGGCGTGGGCGCAGGCGCTGCGGGCGACAATACCGGAGGGGCGAATATCGGCCTTGGTACCGACGCCGCAACCGGGAATCAGGGCGGCGTCAATGTCGGCGTTGGCCCCGGCGCAGCGGCTGACAATACCGGCGGCGTCAATGTCGGGGTCGGTGACGGCGCTGCCACCGGCGGTGGCGGCGGCGCGAATATCGGCATCGGGCAGGATGCCGCGACCGGAAACACCGGCGGTATCAATGCTGACATCGGCGGTGGCGGCACCGGCGCAGGTTCCGGCCAGACCGGCGGAGCCAATATCGGTATCGGCGGCGAGAATGGCATTGGGGTCGGCATCGGCGCAGATGGTATCGGCGTTGGTGTGGGTGGCGTCGGCGTCGGCATCGGCGGCTGGGGCAACTGAGCAACCGGCTCCTCCACCCCCTCCGGCGCATCGTCCGCAGATGGCCGGTGCGCGCATGACGACAGGGGCGCGGCCCCTTAACCGCCACGCCCCTCGCCCTCAGGGCGTGAGGGTCACAGCCTCGGCCGCCACGCCGGGCACCAGTTCACCCGCACTGTCCGCGCCGATGCCCGCTGCATTGGCCTCATCTGTATCAATATGCATTTCGGTGAAGGCTTCGGGCTGCACCCGGATCAGGGTCCGGGTAAAGGTCAGCCCGCGCTCGGGGCCGGTGATGCGCACATCGACGAAATCCCCGTCAGACAGACCGCGCGCCTCGGCATCGGCGGGACCGATGTGGATATGGCGCGCTGCCACAATCAGCCCGTCGGTATCATAGATGCCGGCAGGCCCGTGCAGGCGCACGCGCGGCGTACCGTCAAGCTTGCCCGAGTCGCGCACCGGCGCATCAATACCCAGCGCGAAACTGTCGGTGCGCGAGACCTCGATCTGCGTGTGCTTGCGCAGCGGCCCCAGAATGGCGACGCGTTCCAGTCGCCCCTTCGGCCCCTCAACCGTCACCCGCTCCTGTGCGGCCCAGTTACCGGGCTGGCGCAGGGGTTTGCCGGGGGTGAGTGCATACCCCTTGCCGAACAATGCCTCCACCGCCTCGGCAGACAGATGCACATGGCGCGCCGAAACGGCAACCGGAATGGGCGTGTTCACGGGTTCGGCACGGGTCAGCAGCGCGGCAACCTCGCGCGCGATCTGCAACTGCTCGGCGGTCTCGGTCACAATCACCCGCACCCTTGCGCCATAGGCCTGAATCTGCGGCGCTGCATGGTTTTCCAGCCGCACCGCCTGATTCAGGTCATGGTCCAGCCGCAGCCCCATGAACTCCAGCCCGTCGCAGATACGCCGCCGCATCGAGGCCGAATTTTCGCCGATGCCGCCGGTGAAAACAACGGCATCCAGCCCGCCCATCGCCGCCGCATATGCACCGATATATTTGCGCACCCGGTAGGCATAGACGTTGATCGCCAGCTGCGCCGCCCCGTCGCCCGCCGCCGCGCGGTCTTCGACATCGCGCATGTCGGATGACCCCGCCAGCGCCTTCAGCCCGCTGTCACTATAAAGCGCGGCTTCGATCTGCTCGATCGTCAGCCCCAGTTGCCGCGACAGGAAGCCGAACGCGCCCGGATCCACATCGCCGGAACGGGTGCCCATCACCAGCCCCTCAAGCGGGGTCAGGCCCATCGAGCTGTCCATACTCTGCCCCAGACTGACCGCGCAGACGCTGGCACCATTGCCCAGATGAACCGAGATGATCTTCAGTGCACCGACCGGCTGGCCGATCTCCTGCGCGGCGCGCTCCACAACATATTTATGCGAGGTGCCGTGAAAGCCATAGCGCCTGAGCCCGGCATCGCGCCACGCCCTGGGCACGGCATAGGTGGTGGCGCGGGCCGGGTTGGTCAGGTGATAGGCCGTGTCAAAGACGCCCAGTTGCGGCAGGTCCGGCCAGACCGCCATCGCCACGCGCACCGCCTCCAGATTGGCGGGGTTGTGGAGGGGGGCAAGCGGGGTCAGCGCCTCGATCCGCGCCAGTGTTTCGCTGTCCAGCCGGGCGGGGGCGACGAAATCGGGCCCGCCATGGGCAATGCGGTGGCCCACGGCGGTGATCGCGTCAATGCCCCAGTCCGCCAGCACCCCCGGCACGGCGGCAATGGCGGCGGAAAGGTCACCATGGGGCGCCTGCCCCGCTTCATCGCGCCCGCCCGCACAGAAGCGGAAGCTGCACTCACCGTCGCGGAAGCGCTCAAAACTGCCCTTGAAGCACTGATCCGTGGCCTTTCCCGCGTCAAACACTCCGAATTTCAGGCTGGAACTGCCCGCATTGAACACCAGAACCCGCATGAAAACCCCCTTTTGCTGCACCGCAGCTTACGCAACCCGCCCTGCCAAGTGCAAGCGCCCCTTGGCGCGGCGGGCTGCGGCTGGCATCTTCGCGCCGCACCGCAAAGGAAAGCCCGCCATGCCCCGCTCACTGCCCGTTGAAACCCTGCACGGAAGACGTGTCTTCTTTGTGATGGCCGCGCAGGCCGAATACGGCCCCCACCTGCGCGCCCGCTTTCGTCCGCTGATCACCGGCGTCGGCCCGGTTGAGGCAGCGGTCAGCGTGGCCTTTGCGCTGGCGCGGCTGGAAGCGGCGGGGGCGGCGCCTGATCTGGTGGTTTCACTGGGATCGGCGGGATCGGCACGGCTGGAGCAATGCGCCATCTATCAGGCAACCCGCGTCGCCTACCGCGACATGGACGCGAGCCCGCTGGGCTTCGCGCGCGGTCAGACCCCGTTTCTGGACCTGCCGCCCGTGCTTGACCTCGGGCACCGCATTGCGGGGCTTGACGGGGCGAGCCTGTCAACCGGGGCGAATATCGTCTCGGGCGCCGGGTATGGGCCGATTGCCGAGGATATGGTGGATATGGAGACCTATGCGGTGCTGCGCGCCTGCCATGGCGCGGAGGTGCCGCTGGTGGCTTTGCGCGGTATCTCGGATGGCGCGAAGGAGCTGACGCAGGTCTCCGACTGGACGGAGTATCTGCACATCATCGACGAGAGGCTGGCACAGGCCACCGACCGGCTGGCAGCAGCCATCGAAGCGGGCCTACTCTCCTGAAACCGCCCAAAAATCAGGCGCAACACATCACTTCCGGCCCAAAGCTGCGGCTTATGGGTGTTTTTTCAGCGTCCGGGCTTTCTCTTTGCCACCAGATCGGGTGAACATCACTCTGTAGCAAGAACGGGGCCGGCATGCGTGAGTTCTTCAACGAGATGTTTCAGTCCGGCGCGGTGCGCACGCCCTATGCCCGCCTGGAAAACTGGGTTTCTGCCATGCCCGCCGGGCTGCGCAGCCTCAAACAGGCCGAGGCAGAGGAGCTGTTTCGCCGCATCGGCATCACCTTTGCCGTGTATGGCGAAGGGGGCGATCCTGACCGGCTGATCCCTTTTGACATGTTCCCGCGCGTCTTTTCGGCGCTGGAATGGCACCGGCTGGAGCGCGGGATCAAGCAGCGCGCGCGCGCCCTCAACGCCTTTCTGGCCGATGTCTACGGGCGTGGCGAGATCATCAAGGCGGGCCGTATCCCGGGGGAGCTGGTCTGGCGCAACGAGGCCTATGAAAAGGCCGTGGTGGGCATCACGCCGCCCAAAGGCGTTTTCAGCCATATCGTGGGCATTGATCTGGTGCGCACCGGGCCGGAAGACTTTGTGGTGCTGGAGGACAATTGCCGCACCCCCTCGGGCGTCAGCTATATGCTGGAAAACCGCGAAATCATGATGCGGATGTTCCCCGAACTGTTCCGCGAGAACCGCATCGAGCCGGTCGAGAATTACCCCGGCCTGCTGCGCCGCACGCTGGCCTCGGTCGCGCCCACGAAATGTGACCGCGATCCCTGCGTGGTGATCCTGACACCGGGGCATTTCAATTCGGCCTATTATGAGCATTCCTTTCTGGCTGACCTGATGGGCGTGGAGCTTGTCGAAGGGCAGGATCTGTTCGTCGAGGGTGAATTCGTCTGGATGCGCACGACCGAGGGGCCGAAACGGGTGGATGTGATCTACCGGCGGATCGACGATGCCTATCTGGACCCGCTGTGCTTCAGGCCGGACAGCATGCTGGGCGTGCCGGGGCTGATGGATGTGTATCGCTCGGGCGGGGTGAGCATCTGTTCCGCCCCCGGCGCAGGCGTTGCCGATGACAAGGCGGTCTATACCTATGTGCCTGACATGGTGCGCTTCTATCTCGGCGAAGAGCCGATTCTGCAGAACGTGCCGACATGGCAATGCTCCCGCACGGATGACGTGAAATATGTGCTGGAGAACCTTGGCGAGCTGGTGGTGAAAGAGGTTCACGGCTCAGGCGGCTACGGGATGCTGGTGGGGCCGACCTCCACCAGAGAACAGATCGAGGCGTTCCGCGCCAAGATCAAGGCGGATCCGGACAATTACATCGCCCAGCCGACACTGGCCCTGTCAACCGTGCCCACCTTCGTCGAAGAGGGGGTGGCGCCGCGCCATGTCGATCTGCGGCCGTATTGTCTGGTGGGTGACCGGATCGAACTGGTGCCGGGCGGGCTGACGCGGGTGGCGCTGACCGAAGGCTCGCTGGTGGTGAACTCATCGCAAGGCGGAGGGGTAAAAGACACATGGGTGCTGGCGGAATGAGCCTGGGCAGGGGGCAGCGGCCGCAAGAGACGCAACAGCAAGGGCCGGCGAAGGCCCTTGACCCGGCCCGCAGCACGACGGGGGGCCACCCATGCTGAGCCGCACCGCCGACAACCTGTACTGGCTTGCGCGCTACATGGAGCGGGCCGAGACAGCCGCGCGCTTTCTGGAGGTCGGCGGGCGCATTGCCCTGCTGCCGAACGTGGGTCAGGGCAACCGCAATGAATGGGATGCGCTTCTGATGGCCATGGGCACAGCCGATGCCTTCAAGCGCAAATACGGCGATGCCGTGCAGCGCAATCTGGAAAGCCATCTGTTCTTTGACCATGACAACCCTTTCTCGGTTGCCAATTGCATCACCCGCGCGCGTGAAAACGGGCGGATCGTGCGCACTGCCCTGACCACGCAGGTCTGGGATGCTCTGAATTCGGCCTTTCAGGAGCTGCGCGCGCTGGAACGTCTGCCGCGCAGTGAGCTGACGCTGACCCGCCTGACGGACTGGACGATGCGCGCCGCCGCGCTGGTGCGCGGCGCCATCGACGCCAGCCAGTTGCGCAATGACGGCTATGATTTCCTCAACATCGGCTATCATCTGGAACGCGCCGACAACACCGCGCGCCTGCTGGATGTCAAATACTACGTCCTGC
Source organism: Pararhodobacter sp. (assembly GCF_036802785.1). Taxonomy (GTDB): domain Bacteria; phylum Pseudomonadota; class Alphaproteobacteria; order Rhodobacterales; family Rhodobacteraceae; genus Pararhodobacter. Next base: position 991 of record NZ_DAIRVN010000053.1, on the reverse strand, counting down.
TGCCGCGCATCGACTTCGTCGGATCGGGGCTGGACAACTACCAGTGGTCCACCCTTCTGCGCGCCCTCTCGGTGCACCGGGCCTTTCACTGGGCCTATGGCGGCGAGGTGACGGCGGCGAAGATCGCGCATTTCCTGATCCTCAACCGGCAGTGCCCGCGCGCGCTGATCACCTGTATCGAAGGGGCGAACCACCATCTTGACCGCCTCTCGCGGGGCTACGGGCGTACAACCCCGGCGCAGACGGCAGTGCGCTGCCTGCTGGAAGAGCTGTCAGAGACCAATACCGAACTGGTCTTTGACGAAGGCCTGCACGAATTCCTGACCCGCTTCATCCGCGATGTATCGGCGCTGGGTGGCCGGATGGGCGACAGCTACCTGAGCGGGGACCAGCGATGAGGCTGACAGTTCATCATGAAAGCATCTACCGCTATGACACCCCCGTGCGCGGCGTGGTGCAAAGCCATCGCCTGACGCCTGCGCGCTTTGACGGGCAGCGGGTGGAGGGCTGGGAGGTGCTGGTCACCGGCGGCCAGAAGGGCGGCGGCTTTCGCGACGGCGCAGGTGACTGGGTGCAGGGCTGGACCATTCCGGGCCCGGTTTCCGAGATCACGGTGACCGTGCACGGCACCATCGAGACCAGCGATCTGTCCGGCGTGTTGCGGGGCCACCGCGAACTGGTCGCCCCCCCGGTTTATCTGCGCGAAACAGCGCCCACAGCGGCGGATATCGCGCTGGTCGAACTGGCCGGAACCGCGCAAGGTGCGGACAAGCTGGCGCTGGCGCATGCGCTGGCCGGGGCGGTTGCCGATGCCATCGCCTACCGCCCCGGCGTGACCCATGCCCATACCACCGCCGCCGAGGCGCTGGCACTGGGCGAAGGCGTCTGTCAGGACCACGCCCATGCCCTGATCGCCTGCGCCCGGGTGCGCGGCCTGCCCGGGCGCTACGTCTCGGGCTACTTGCATGCCGATGGTGACGGGCAGGCGCAT
>NZ_DAIRVN010000052.1:0-34890 GCF_036802785.1 Pararhodobacter sp. | reverse complement strand
TGTCGGGGCAGGGGGCGCGGGTGCGCCAGCAACACTTTACGGCGCGTGCTGCGCCGAGGGAAGCCGCTTTTCCGGCGCGGATCGGGGCTTGAATTGAACGGGTGTTCATTCCATGCTGCGCCATGGCCCGCAAATCCGGATCCCGCGCAGAAATCACCGGCCCGCGTCTGCGCGATGCAGCGCTGCTGCTGTTCGCGCGCCACGGCTATGCGGCGGTGTCGATGCGCCAGATCGCGGCTGAAATCGGTGTGCAGGCGGGCGCGCTTTATCTTTACATCGACGACAAGCAGAGTCTGCTGTTTGACCTGATGCACAGCCATATGCAGGAGCTGTTTCAGGCATGGCAGGACAGCCTTTCCAGTGTGGATCAGGGCGGCGCGGGCGCAAACACCGCCATGGCCCGGCTTGAGCATTTCGCGCGCTTTCACATCCGCTTCCACGCCGCGCGCCAGGACGCGGTTTTCATCGCCTATATGGAGCTGCGCAACCTCACCCCTGAGAATTTCGCGCGGATCGAGGCCCTGCGGCGGCGCTATGAGACCGAGCTGGAAAGCATCCTGCGCGCCGGGCAGGCCGAGGGCAGCATGGCACTGCCCGATACCAAACTTGCGGCACTGGCCATCATCGCCATGCTCAACGGTGTGAATACATGGTTTCGTGAGGGCGGGCGCCTCAGCCGTGACATGGTCGAGGACATCCATATCGACATGATCCGCAAGGCCGTCGCGCCCTGAAACGGATTACCAGCCGCAGACCACATGCCCGTGCTGGCAGGGCGTCAGCGCAATCTGGGTGCCAGTTGAGGGCTCAAACACGATCTGCGGCGCAAAACGGGGCCGCGTGACCACGAAATGCGCAAAGATCCGCTCCCCCAGCCCGTCTGTCACCGGGGGCACATAATGCATCTCGGTTTCCATCAGGATAGCGGTGTCCGCGCGCGGAATGACCGGCAGGCGGTCAACGGATTCGTTCAGGCGCGCGGTGCTCAGCGGTATGCCGCCCCGCGTGGCATAGGACCAGACGACCTGATATTCCTCATCAATCACGTTCCAGTACACGCTGGAAACCCGCAGGCTCGTGGCATGGTTGGAGCGGCTGATGTAATCATAGACATTGTGCAGCCCCTCCAGATAGTTGGGGGTGACCGGCGCAACCTGCCGTGAGATCAGGTCGGAAAGCGTGTAGGCGGCTGAGACATTGACCTTCTGGGTGCGGAACGCGTCATAGAAGATCAGCAGCGCCATGAAGGCGGCCAGCAACGCGGGCAGCACGAGCACCGCCTCGATGGCCAGCGCGCCGCGTGTGTCGCGCAGCCATTGGCCAAGCGCACCGTGGCGCGGGATTTGCGGGGCGGGCTGGTTGTCTGATGTCCGGGCTTTCATGCTTCTGCCCCTATCGCGGTTCATTGACATAGACCGAACTGGTCACCAGCCCGAACCCGCCCGACGCATCGCGCGGCAGGCCCAGCCCAAGGCCCGAGGTGGGGAAGACCGGGTCAACAATCAGGCAGACGCGCACCAGCACCAGATCATGCTCAACCCCCGGTGTCAGCACCACCGCCGGGACGGTGTTTTCGGCACGGTTGACGCAGGGCGCATTCCCGGCGGGAAGGACGATGTTCTGCGGGTTCAGGCGGCGCAGTTCGACCAGCAGACTGGCCTCGCAATTGCGGATGATCACCGTGTCGCGACAGATGCTTTCGCGCAGCGTTTCGGGTGAGACAGGCTGCAACCTGCCCAGCCGCAGCGCACGCATCGTCTGCTCCATGCCGCGCTCCATCATCGTCTGGCGCGCGCTCAGCACCCCGGCTTCGACCCCGGCCAACAGGATCGACAGGAAAACCGGCACCAGAATGACGAATTCGACGGTGGTGGAACCCTCATCGCGCTGCCAGAATCGCAACCGCGCGGCCATGTGGCGCAGGAAGGGGCGGCGCAGGAAGGGGCGGCGCAGAAAGGGGGGGCGCGCGCTCATTCGACCAGCCTCAGCTGACGGATATGCGAGGCGATGGCGCGGAAGGCCTCGGATATCTCGACACCTTCGACATCAAAGAAATGCGACGGCGTGGTGGCGCATTGCCGCAAGCCGTTGATCCCGCCGGTATCCGCCTCAAAGGCGACCGAGAAAACGGTGATCCCGGCCTCGCGCGCCGCATTGCAGATCTGTTGCAGGCGCTGGTCCTTGGCGGTGACGCTGACATTGCTGGCGGTGAGCCAGCTCTGGCTGATCTGCTGGGCGCGCGTGTTGCGCTGGTTGTTGGTGCCGCCGGGCAGTTGCGCCTCAGCCCAGATATGGCGCGCGGCCCAGTAGGGATAGCTGCGCTGGAACAATTCCGGCCAGCTCAGTTGCCGGGCGGTATTGTTGTCGAAGGAAGCGCAGCGCTGTTCCCACCGCGTACAATTGCCCCGCGTATTGTAGGCGGCGCAGGTATTCGTGCAGTTCTGACCCGTCGCGCCCCAGGGAAAGTCATGCCACTGCCCGTCGTTGCGGTGCCAGTAGCGGTTGTCGGAGGGCTCGTGCAGTGAATAGGTGGTGAGCGAATTTCCCTGCGCGGTGTTTATCCAGACCGGAGAGAGGCCGGATTTGAACTCAGGACGCAGGCGGCGTTCCTCAAAGTTCTGCCCGTCGGTCATCAACACCACGATCTTCATGGTCTCAGGATCGTCGAACGCCACCGGGCGCCCCTCCATCCCCGCATCGACATGACCGGCCCCGATCATCCCGCTGACCACCGGCCGCAGGCTGGGATCCAGCAGCGCCACGCCCCAGCGCATGCCAATGTCAATCGAGGTGGCGCCGCGCGCCTGCATCGCATTGACCCGCCCGATCAGCTCCGCGGCCTCGGTGCCCAGTGCGCGCACCACCACACCGCTGTTCCCCGGCGCGGTCGGGCAGTTATAGATCGTGGGGTCGCCCCATGAATCGCCCAGCGGGTTGTTCTGCTGGTAATAGCCGTATTGCGGATAGAGATAGAGATTGCCATGCCCCGCGCCCTGCAACCGGATGTCGGGGGGCAGCGCCGTGGTGTTGTAGTGATGACTGTCGAAATCGACGCAATGCGAGAACGGCTGGCGATGCGCGACATCGAAATGATCCAGCAACGCGGCGCCTGCGTTCACCTGCCCGGTATAGGGCACCAGCGACATCGAGATGCTGCCCTCATCCGAGGTGCCGAAGACCGTGTTGATGAATTCCTCCGCGGCGGTCTGCAGGTTCTGCAGCCGCCCGAAACTGTTCATCGAGCCTGACAGATCCAGCACCAGCGAGATTTCCAGGTTCGGCACCCGCTCTTCGGCGGCGGAAACCACCTGCATCCCCAGCTCCCGGATGCCAACCATATGCATCAGAAGCGTCGGCACCGTGCCCCGCGCCGTCACCCGTGCCTCGCGGAAATTCACGCCCTGATCGGTTTCGATGGAATCGATCAGATGCTCCAGATTTTCACGCGCCAGATAGTCGCGGATCACGGTTTCCATGTCCTGCGTCTGGCGCAATGAGGTTGCCGCCAGCACCGCGCGGTCGGTGGCGCCCTGAAGGCGCACCCGCTCCTGCTCATAGCGCATCAGGTCGATGCCCACCCCGCCCATCAGCACCAGCCCCAGAAACAGGAACAGCGCGAAAAGGGCCAGCGCGCCCTCACTGCGCGTCTGAAACGCACGCAGCCGGGCCAGCAGCAGGGGCAGGAAAATGCCGGACGGAACACCAGTCATCAGACTCACCACGATACAAAAGCCGAAAAGCACGCCTACAGCACTTTCCTTCACCGCATCTTAAGGCCCGGCATGGTCAATTTGCGGCGCGTTTGGTGCGAAACTGTGACCTGTGGAGGATATTGTTTCGACTGAACGCCGGATGAGCCGAGGGGTTGTTTTTGAAACTGCTCAGGAAATGAGCTAGCTTCGGCAAATCGCAGGCAATAGATGTCAGTCAGCGGCCCCAGCGCCGCGCCCCGGCCAAAGGTGAGACCATGCTTCAGAACAACGAACCAAGCTTCCGCGAGAATGTCGATATCATGTTCAACCGGGCCGTCGCCCTGATGGACCTGTCGCCGGGGCTTGCCGAAAAGATCCGTGTCTGCAACGCCACCTATACGGTGCGTTTCGGGGTGCGGCTGCGCGGACGGATCGAAACCTTCGTCGGCTACCGTTCGGTCCATTCTGAACATATGGAGCCGGTCAAGGGCGGCATCCGCTACGCGATCGAGGTCAATCAGGATGAGGTGGAGGCGCTGGCGGCGCTGATGACCTATAAATGCGCGCTGGTGGAAACGCCTTTCGGTGGCTCCAAGGGCGGGCTGTGCATTGATCCGCGCCAGTATGAAGAGCATGAGCTGGAACAGATCACCCGCCGCTTCGCCTATGAGCTGGCCAAGCGCGACCTGATCAACCCGGCCCAGAACGTGCCCGCGCCCGACATGGGCACCGGCGAGCGTGAGATGGCCTGGATCGCCGACCAGTATGCGCGGATGAACACCACCGACATCAACGCGCGCGCCTGCGTCACCGGCAAGCCGCTGAATGCGGGCGGCATCAAGGGCCGGGTGGAGGCCACGGGGCGCGGCGTGCAATACGCGCTGCGCGAATTCTTCCGCCACGCCGAGGATGTCGCATCAGCCAGGCTTTCCGGTAAGCTGGCGGGCAAGCGGGTGGTGGTGCAGGGGCTTGGCAATGTGGGCTATCACGCGGCCAAATTCCTGTCCGAAGAGGATGGCTGCCCGGTCATCACGGTGATCGAGCGCGATGGCGCGGTGCGCAACCCGGACGGGCTGGATATCGAAAGCCTGCGCAACTGGATCGGCCAGACCGGCGGCGTGCGCGATTTTCCGGGCGGCACCTTTGATGAAAACGGGGCCGTGGCGCTGGAAGATGACTGCGACATCCTGATCCCGGCGGCGCTGGAGGCGGTGATCCATATGGGCAATGCCGCCCGGATCCGCGCCCCCCTGATCATCGAGGCCGCGAACGGCCCCACCACCGCCGGGGCTGACGAAATCCTGCGGGGCAAGGGCACCGTGATCATTCCGGACATGTATGCCAATGCCGGGGGCGTGACCGTGTCCTATTTCGAATGGGTCAAGAACCTCAGCCATATCCGCTTTGGCCGCATGCAGCGGCGCAACGAAGAGGCGCATGCCCTGCTGCTGGTGGACGAGCTTGAACGCCTCTCGGCGGACCGGCAACTGGGCTGGGAACTCGCGCCGGATTTCAAGAAGCGCTACCTGCTTGGCGCGGATGAGCTGACACTGGTGCGTTCGGGCCTCGATGACACGATGCGCACCGCCTATCAGGCGATGCGCGAGGTCTGGAAAACCCGCGAGAATGTGCCAGACCTGCGCACCGCCGCCTATATCGTCGCCATCGAACGCGTCGCGGCAAGCTACCGCGCCAAGGGTCTGTGACCGCTCAGGGGCGGGCGCAGGTCCGCCCCTGTTTTCCGCCCGCGCCGCCCGGCCAGCGGCAGGCACGGGTTTTTGCCACATGGCGAATGCCTTCCGGGTCTTCGCGCCCCGGGCGCCTTGCACCGGCACGCCGCGCCCTCCCTCTAACCCCTTCAGGCGCGCGGCATAGAGGCAAAGCCAGAACGCCCGCCCCTTCATCTGTTCAAAAATATCCTGGGGGTGAATGGGCCGCAGGCCCAGAGGGGGCAAAGCCCCCTTTCCTGCCTATCAGGCATCATGCCGGCGGTAGACCAGAGCACGGCTCCTGAGCCCGGGTTCCCGGCGAGATGAAACGCCTCGCTGTCGCGGAGGAAAAAGACCTTCAGGCCGGATCAACCCGCCGCTCAACCTTCTTTCAGATCGCGGGCCAGCGCGCAGAAGGCTTCCAGCCCGATCTCCTCGGCGCGCGCGGTGGGGGCAATTCCCAGCCGTTCCAGCCGTGCGCCGATTTCCGGGTCCAGCCCGCGCAGACTGGCGCGCAGCATCTTGCGGCGCTGGTTGAACGCCGCCGCCACCACCCGCTCCAGCATCTTTGCATCCGCCGGAAAGCGCGGGCCGGGCAGGCGGGTCAGATGAACCACGGCAGAGCTGACCTTGGGCGCCGGGGTGAAGGCCTCGGGCGGCAGGGTCAGCACGATGCGCGCATCGCAACGCCACTGCGCCAGCAGCGCCAGCCGCCCATAGGCCTTGCCGCCGGGCTTCGCCACAATCCGCTCGGCCACCTCGCGCTGGAACATCAGCGTCAGGCTGTCCCAGAAGGGCGGCCATTGCGCGGGGGTCAGCCAGCGCACCAGAAGTTCGGTGCCGACATTATAGGGCAGGTTCGCCACCACCTTGATCGGCGGAGTCAGATGCGCCAGTGCATCCACCTCCAGCGCATCACCCTCGATCACCTGAAGCCGCCCGGGATAGGCCGCGCCGATCTCGGCCAGCGCGGGCAGGCAGCGCGGGTCTTTCTCGATGGCGAGAACCCGGCGCGCGCCCTCGGCCAGCAGGCCGCGTGTCAGCCCGCCGGGGCCGGGCCCCACCTCCAGCACATCGGCCCCGGCCAGATCACCGGCGGCGCGGGCGATCCTGGCGGTCAGGTTCAGGTCCAGCAGGAAATTCTGCCCCAGCGACTTGCGCGCGCGCAGGTCGTGGCGGGCGATCACATCGCGCAGGGGCGGCAGATTGTCGATCACGCCGCGCGCCTTGCGGCCATCGCCGCCGCCATGATCAGCGCCGCGCGCAGGCTGGACGGGTCGGCCAGCCCCTTGCCCGCGATGTCATAGGCCGTGCCGTGGTCCGGCGAGGTGCGCACGAAAGGCAGGCCCAGCGTGACATTCACCCCGCCTGCAAAGTCGATCGCCTTGATCGGGATCAGCGCCTGATCGTGATACATGCAGACCGCCGCATCATAGCGCGCGCGCGCCGCCGGGTGGAACATCGTGTCGGCGGGCAGCGGACCAGACAGGTCAAACCCCTCAGCGCGCAACCGTTCCAGCACCGGGGCGATCAGCGTGATTTCTTCGCGGCCCATCGCGCCGCCTTCGCCCGCATGGGGGTTCAGCCCGGCCACGGCGATTCGCGGCGTGTTCAGTCCGAAATCGCGCTTCAGCCCGGCATGGGTGATGCGGATCACCTGCTCCAGCCCCGGTCCGGTCAGCGCGCCGGGCACGTCGCGCAGCGGGATATGGATGGTTGCGGGCACCACGCGCAAAGCCTCGCAGGCCAGCATCATCACCACATCACAGCCGCCTGCCAGATGCGCGAGAAACTCGGTATGCCCCGGAAAGGCGAAACCCGCGCCGTCCTTCAGCGCTTTCTTGTTGATCGGGCAGGTGACCAGCCCGGCAGCATGCCCCTGCTGCACCAGCGCCACCCCCTGCGCGATCGCGGCGATGATGCCGGGGGCGTTGGCCGGGTCCGGCCTGCCGGGCTGCGCAGGGGCGGCGAAAGGGACCGGAAGCACCGGCAGAACATCGGCGGGCAGGGTGAGCGCGTCACGCGGATGCGCCACCTGCGCCCAGCGGGTGCCCACGGGCAGATGCGCGGGGTCGCCGAGCCAGACAAAGCGCGGCAGACCGGCAGCGCCGACAAGCCGCGCTACGATCTCAGGTCCGATCCCGGCAGGATCGCCACAGCTGACCACCAGCGGGGAGAGGGCGGATTGCATGGTTCAGCCCCACGGGAGGCAGGAAAGCGGCAGGCGGTTCATGAGGTCACCGGGTGCGGATTTCGGCTTCCGCACGCAGGGTCTGCAGATAGATCTCGGAAATCCCTTCAAGCGCGCGGTTGTAAAGCGACAGCTCGATATCGGCGCGGGCGGGGCGCGGATCAGGGACGATATTGCGATGGCAGAGCATCAGCACCACCAGTTCGCCGCTTTCCGACAGGTTGGCCGAAATCTGCCCCGGATTGAGCCGCGCCAGTTCGGTGGCGACCCCGGTTGACAGCTCATTCTGCCGCTGGGTCAGCGTGGCCACGCCCCCTTCGGGGATTTCCGGCGCGACCTGACCGATGACGCGGCCCAGATCGGCACAGCTGTCCGTGGTTGCCCGGATCTGGGCGACGCGCTGCAGATTGGCCTCGGAACGGCCACCCGGCAGGCCTGCGCGGCGGTATTCAACCTCGATATCCCCGGCGGGCACGTCGCGCGTGTCACGGCGACCGCGCAACTGGAAGATCGCATAGGCGCCGGGCACCTCGATGGGGCCGATGATCTCGCCGGTTGCGGCTGCCATGGCCGGAATCGCCACAGGCTCAGGCAGCGAGGTCAGTTCGATCCAGCGGTCGATCCGGCCGCCCTGCGGTGCGGTAGGCGCAGCCGAGACCTGACGCGCGGCATTCGAGAATTCTTCCATCGAGGTGATGGCAAGGATCTGCGGAATCAGTTGCTGCACCGGCTCGGCGAATTCGGGGTCGGAGGGCAGGAAGATCTCGGACAACAGCACCTCGGTCACCGGGCGGACGGCGGTAACCGACAGCGCCTGATCGACCTGCGCGCCGGTCACCCGGACATCGCCGCCGTGGCGCTGGTTGACAAGGTCGCGCCACAGCACGCCGGCATGGATGAAGTTCTCGAATGTGGCGCTGTCAACGCCGGCCTGTGCCAGCCGCTCTATCATCTCTTCGCGCGTCAGTTCGGCGCGCGCCGCGAATTCGTTCATGCCCGCGCGGATATCTTCCGGGGCGACACGAAGGCCAAGGCGCCGCGCCTCCTGCATGCGCAGCCGGTCTTCGATCAGCCGTTCGCGGGCCTCGGTGCGCGGATCATTGCCGCCGACCCCGAGAAATTCCAGAAAAAGGGCGTACTGGCTGATCTCGTAATTGGTGATCGCCTGATCGTTGACATAGAGCGCGGCGGCAAAGGGTGATTGTGCCCCTGCCGGAAGCGGTGCGCCAAGCCCCGCCAGCACCAGTGCAAGCGCCGCTGCCAGCGGCGCTGCGCGGCGCGGCCTTCGGCCAGCCCGGGCGAAAGTGTTGCGGGCAGTTTCGGGGGTGGGGCGTGAAAACATCGGCAGCATTACAGGCATTCCGTTCATCTTTGTTCGGTTCACCCTGGCGGTGCGCGCGTGCACCCGGGGCGTTCTGTCAGTCACTCAGGTCCGGCAGGCACGTCCCATCGGGGTGGCGCGCGCTCCGCCGACACCGAGAAGTTCGACCTGCAGGCCGAAAGAGGTCGACCGGGACACATTAGTAGAGGTTGCGAAGCGATGCGAGAGGGAAACATCGACCGAGACGCAATCGGCACGATAACCCAGCCCGGTCCGTGCGGTGCGGAATTCGCGCTGGCTGACGTCATATTCCCAGCCAAACCGCGCCGCGACGCCGTTGGCGAACTGGTGGCTCACGTTCATGTACCATTCGGCACGGTTTTCGTTGCGGCCCTCAAAAGTATTGGCGGGCAGGTAAACATAAACCGTGGAGAGACCGGTGGCGCGCCCGTACCAGTTAAGGCTGGCCTCGCCCCGGCTGGGGTTGCTGGCATCGTCCAGCAGCAGGCGCAGGCCGAAGGACAGGCCGCGCGGCCCCCAGATGCGGCCCGCCAGCAGCCAGTTGGAATGGGTCTGGCCCAGCGGCTGCGGGTTGACCGGGTCAAAACCGTCATAGCCGTCACGCCGCCAGATACGGCCCGCAAGCGCCTCCATCGACAGCCCTTCAGCATCCAGCCGCGCCCAGCGCAGGCCAAGATTGGCGCGGGAGCCGTCGTCGGGGGCATCATGGCCGGAGAAGCGGGCCATGGAGAACAGGTTGCCGGGGTCCAGCTCCGGCATGACATGGTCTTCGTTGGGCAGGTCAACGCGGTTGCGGTGGCTGGCAATGACCTGCGCGATGGGTTCGATCACATAGGCAGTGCCGCTGGCGCCACTGGCGGCCCAGGGCCAGCGCAGGTCGATCATCCCCTCGAAAGCGCGGCGCGTCACCGGAACGGGATAGGCGCTGTCATCGCCGATGCGCACATGATCCAGCCGGGCCTGCGCCGCGCCGGTGGCCACGATGCCTGCGGGCAGGATGAACTGACGGCGCCACTCTGCGGCCATGTTGAAGCGCGCCAGATCACGGCCCTGCGGCCCGTCGGTGCGCGCGCGGCGCTGGTGGGCATGGGCGCCGAAGCGCAGCCGCAATTCGCCGCCCGCAGGCGTGGTGGCCAGCCCGATGCGCTGTTCCCATTCCGCCTGCGCCACCAGGTTAGGCAGTTCGCGGTTGTTCACGCCCGCATCCAGCGTGCGAAAATGCACGATCCGGGCGCGCAGGGCCTGGTCGCGGCGGTAGCGGTCAACCGTGATATGGCTGCGGATGCGCGAATCCGAGGTGATGCCATAGGTGTTCAGATAGCTTCGGTCGCCCGGGGCGATGAGATCGGCGGTCAGGCGGAAATCGTTGCGCAGATGGAACAGCGCACGCGCATAGGCATAGCCGCGCGCGCGGTCGGGCAGCCGGTCATCGCGCGAGATCTGCCCGCCCAGCTCAAGCCCGCCATTGGCGAAGGCGGCCCGGTAGCGCAGCGCCACCGACACCGCGCCCTGCGAATACAGGCTGGGCGTGATGGTCAGATCCCGCGCCGCGCCGAGCGGGATGAAATAGGGCAGCGACAGCCCCACCCCCAGCCCGCTGAGCACCTCCAGCCGGGGTGTCAGAACCCCGCGCGCGCGCTCAACCGTCGGATCGGGCAGGCGCAGATGCGGGAAATAGGCCACCGGCACGCCTGCGATACGGAACTGGGCGTTGTCGAAGTAAAGCTGCTGCGCCTCCTGATCATGGGTCACGCGTGTGGCACGGATTTCCCACAGCGGCGTGGGGTTGGAGGCGCAGACCGGGCAGCTTGAGGCCACCACCGAATTCATCCGGGTGAGACTGGCATTTTCACGCTCGATCGAGGCGGCGGCGATCTGCATCTGCTGGTCCAGCACCATCCGGGCCGAGCGAATCAGCCCGCTGCGCATGTCATCCGACAGCTCAGCGGAATCGGCCAGAAAAAGCCGGTCAGGCCCGTCCTGCAGCACGATGGGCCCCTCGATGGCCAGATGGTTGCGCGCCTGATCATAAGTGACCCGCCCGGCGGTCAGACGCACCGAGCCATACCAGACCTCGACCGCGCCGCTGGCGACCAGGCGTCGCGCGGCGTCCACGAAGACCTGATCGGCGGTCAGCGTGGCCTGCCCCCGGCCCTGCGCGGCGAGCGGGGATGCACCGGTGATGAACAAGCCAAGACAGGCCGCAGAAACGGCCCCCCTTGCCCAGTTGCGCATCATCTTGTGCAGTCGCACTCAGCCGTCCTCCAGATGCAGCAATACCCCAAACGCCAGCAGCATGGAAGCGACCGGCGGGGTCCAGATTGCCAGAGCGACGGGAATCTGCCCGTTCTCCCCGAGAACTTGCGCGAAGTTGCGCAGAAAGAACAGAGCGAATCCTGCCAGAACCGTGATCAGAATGCGCTGCGAGGCGCCCCCGGTGCGGCTGTGCTGCAAGGATAGCACCGCGCCGATCAGCATCATGGCCGCCATCAGCAGCGGCGTCGCCAGTTCGGCCTGAAACTGTGCGCGGTGGTCGCGGGTGGACAGGCCCGCCCTGTCCATCGCGCGGATGAAGGCGGGCATCGCCCAGACCGAGATGGTGCCGCTGCGCGCAAGGCTGTCGCGGATGCGCGCCGGGGTCAGGTCGGTATCCAGCGCAACAACCGGGTAGCGGCGCGCGCTCTGCTCGGGGTTGAGGTCATCAAGGTTCCATTGCTTGGCGTTGTTCAGCTGCCAGCTTCCCGGTTCCAGCCGCCCGCTTTCGGCCTCGATCCGCATGACCGGCGCGCCGGATTCGCGGTCAAAGACCAGAAAACTGACCGTGGTGAAGGTCAGCCCGTCTGCCTCCACCCCTTCGGCGCGGATCACCGTCTGACCCAGCGCATCGCCCTGCCGCAGCCACAGGGCCGAATCGCTGATCGAGATCTGCGCCACCATTTCCGGGTTTTCCAGCGCCTGAAGCTGGGCCTGATAGATCCGTGTGGCCGCCGCCGCGATGGGGTTGAGCAGCGCCACTACCAGCGCGCCGAAGATCAGCACCGCCACCAGCGGCTCTGCCAGCATGCGCTTGGCCGAGCGGCCCGCAGCGCGGATGACCACCAGCTCGGACGAGCGCGCCATGGCCAGAAACAGCCCCATCGACGACAGGATCATCAGAAGCGGCATGATCTGGTAAAAGGTGCGCGGCACCCGCAGCACCGACAGCAGCAGCAGCGTGGGCAGGCCCGCCTCGCCACCGAAACGGCGTACCACCTCGAACACCTCGAACATGACGAGCATGCCAAAGAACACCGCAGCGATCATCAGGAAGGTCGTCGCCAGACGGCGCACCACATACAGGCCCAGCGTCATGGCGCGCCCCCCGCTTTGAGGGTCGGGCAGGGGCGGCGGGTTCTTGCGCCATAATGCAGCAGCATCACCGCCACGCCGATTGCCCCCGCAAGCGGCACCAGCCCCACCCATGCCAGCGCGGCCGAGCGCATCGCCACGCCGGTGAGGGCATTGGCAAAGGTCTGCATCACTGCCAGCAGGACCACCGCCAGCACCACCTGCCGCCAGAAACCCAGCCTGCTGAACCCGCCCGCCATCAGTGCCGCAAAGCCGATCAGCGCGGTTGCCACCGCCGCGAAAGCATCAACAAAGCGCGAGACCAGTTCAAAGCGCAGCTGCGCCGGGGTGGCACGGGTTTCCAGCATCAGCGCCGGGTCAGGGTGCATCAGCGCGCGCGTCGACAACTCCTGCACCGAGCGCCCGCGCCCGATGGGGCCGATCAGCGCGCCAAGATCATAGGTGAAGTCGCTGAAGGTGGTGGTGGAAAGCCGCCCGGTGCGCGCATCGTGGATCTGGGCGAAACCGTCGATCATCACCAGCTTCGGCCCACTGGCCTCGGGCACGATCAGCGCGGTGCGGGCGGTATAGTCAATGCGCTGCGCGAAAGAGCGGGTGTCAGAAAGGAAGATGCCGCGCAGCACGCCTTCGGGCGAGATTTCCGAGATGAAAAAGGTGATCCCGCCGCCCGGATGCTGGAAAACGCCCTGCTGCAAAAGGCCCGCCGTGATGTTCTGCGCAATCTCGTTCTGCCGCTGGGCAAGCTGGCTATAGGCCGAGGGGATCAGGAAGTGCATCAGAACCAGCAGGAACCCGGCCACCACCATCCCGAACACCACCACCGGGCGCGCCAGACGGTAGGGTGACATCCCCGCCGCCTGCAACACCGCGATCTCATTGGAGCGCAGCATGGCCTGCGTGACATAGACCGTGGCGACAAAGGCTGCGACGGGCAGCACCGTGCGGATCAGCATGGGCAGGCTGAGGGCGGTGAATTCGATGAACACCAGAAGCGGCTGGCCGTCGCTGATCAACTGGTCGAACAGCCTTGCCGCGCGATTGACCCAGTAAACCGAGACCAGAACGAGCGAGAAAAAGGCAAACACGCGCAACAGCTGCGACAGAATATATCGATCCAGCCGCGCCACGCGACAACCCTTCCTGCTAGCATCTTGCGCGGCACCCTAGACGGTTTTTCCGGGCAGGAAAACCGCCAAAGCAAGGGCAGGGTGCCCGGGGTGTGCGGTGCGGCGGTTGGGGGCACTGGCCAAAGGCGGCGCAGCGGGCTAGCTTCGGCCCGGATCACTGCGCGTACCCGCCCGGCGCCCCCCTTTCCCGCTTCCGGGTCACGGCGCGGCCTTGCCGGCGCAACCGTGCCGATGTTGAAAATGGAGACCGATATGCCCTTTGTTGCGATTGATTTTGCCGCCGCCGATGCCGAGGTGCTTGCCACCCATGCCGGGCGTGTCATCGCCTTTGCCGATGCCGGGCTTGATCCGTGGTCAAAGCGCCTTGACCGGCTGACGCGCGGCGCACTCAGCCGTGCCATTGCCAGCGAGGGCTGGGAAAAGCTGAAACCGGGCGAGGGGCTGGAGCTGGCCTTTCCCGCCGGGATGGCGGCGCAGGCGGTGCAGCTGATCCGCCTGCCGAAGAACGCGACACCGGCGCAGTTGCGCAAGGCCGGGGCCAGCATCGGCCGCGGTCTGGGTGCTCCGGGCGGGCTGGTGGCCGGTGCCTCGGTCCGCAAGATCGAACATCTGGCCGAAGGTCTGGCGCTGCGCGTCTATGCCTTTGCGCGCCGCGCCGAGGCCCCGAAAGCGCCCGGCCCCGTCACGCTGTTCTGCGCCGACCCTGAGGCCAGCCAAGCCGCCGCCGCAGGCCTTCTGGCCCGCGCCGAGGCCGTGCATTTCACCCGCGATCTGGTCAACGAGCCCGCGAATATCCTCACCACGACCGAATTTGCCAACCGGCTGGAGGATATGCGCGCGCTCGGGCTTGAGGTTGAGGTGCTGGAAGAGGATGCGCTTGAAAAGCTGGGCATGCGCGCGCTGCTGGCGGTTGGTCAGGGCTCGGAAAGCCCGTCCAAGGTGGTGGTGATGCACTGGCGCGGCGGCGGCGATGAAAAGCCGCTGGCGCTGGTCGGCAAGGGTGTGGTCTTTGATACCGGCGGCATCTCCATCAAGCCTGCGGGCGGGATGGAAGACATGGTGATGGACATGGGCGGCGCGGGCGTTGTCGCCGGTGTGATGCGCGCACTGGCCGCGCGCAGGGCCTCTGCCAATGTCGTGGGGCTGGTGGGTCTTGTGGAGAACATGCCCGACGGGCGCGCGCAGCGGCCGGGTGATGTGGTCACCTCGATGAAGGGCGATACGATCGAGGTGATCAATACCGATGCCGAGGGGCGTTTGGTGCTGGCCGATGTGATGTGGTACGCGCAGGAGCGGTTCGATCCGGTGGCGATGATTGATCTGGCCACCCTGACCGGCGCGGTGATCATCGGGCTGGGCCATGAAAAGGCCGGGGTATTCGCCAATGATGACGCGCTTTGCGCCGATTTCCTGAAAGCCGCCGCAGATACCGATGAGGGCGCATGGCGCCTGCCGCTGGACCCGGCCTATGACGAGCAGATCAAGTCGCGCGTGGCCGATGTGAAGAATGTGGGCGGGCGGCCTGCCGGGTCGGTGACCGCCGCGCAGTTCCTGCAACGCTTCGTGCGGCCCGGCATGCCGTGGATCCATCTGGATATCGCCGGGGTGGCGATGGTTGGCAAGGAAACCGCCTTTGCCCCCAAGGGCGCGACCGGCTGGGGTGTGCGCGCCCTTGATACGCTGATCCGCACCCGTTTCGGCGGCTGAGCGGCGCATGGCTGTCGCGCGCTTCTATCACCTGACGCAAGACCCGCTGGAGGTGCTGCTGCCGGTCCTGATCGGCAAGGCCATCGAGGGGGGGCTGCGCGTGGCGCTGCGCGGCTCTGAGCGCGCGCGGATGGAGGCGCTGGACCTGCAGTTGTGGCGCGGCGACGGTTTTTTGCCGCATGGTCTGGCCGGTGGCCCGCAGGATGCCGACCAGCCCGTCCTGTTGTGCTGCGATGCCACGCCCGCGCCCGATCTGCCCAACCGCCCCGGCTGCCTGATCACGCTCGATGCCAGCCCGGTCAGCGCCGATGAGGCCCGCGCGCTGGAGCGTCTGTGCATCGTCTTTGACGGGCTGGACCCGCAGGCGGTGGAGGCGGCGCGCGGCCAGTGGCGCGCGCTCACCCAGGCCGACATCGCCGCC
The DNA here is from genome assembly GCF_036802785.1 of Pararhodobacter sp. Taxonomy (GTDB): domain Bacteria; phylum Pseudomonadota; class Alphaproteobacteria; order Rhodobacterales; family Rhodobacteraceae; genus Pararhodobacter. Next base: position 19,353 of record NZ_DAIRVN010000052.1, on the reverse strand, counting down.
GAATACTGGAGCCGCGCCAGCGGCCGCTGGACCTGCGAGGCGCGCCATCCCAAGGGCTGAGCGCGGGTTTCACAGTGTTTCGCCCTGTTTCGCGGCAATCGGCGCGAAGGGCCTTCCACTTGCGAACGAATCGCAATAAGACGGGCAGGCGGCTTTGCGGCGCGTCTTGCTTGGCCGATCCACACGAAGCGCCGCAGGCTGCTGAACGTCGCAGTTTCTGACCGGAAGGGCCTTTCCGCCTTTCCGGGGAAACTGCTCAAAGACCGCATCCCGAAGGGGGCACCATGGTTGCGCTGCACGAGCCACATATCGCCTGCCATATCGAAGACCTGACCGTCAGTTACCATGAGCAGCCGGTGCTGTGGGATATCGACCTTGATATCCCGCCCGGCGTCATGGCGGCGATTGTCGGGCCGAACGGGGCAGGGAAATCCACGCTGATCAAGGCCGTGCTGGGGCTGGTGACGCCGGTGGCCGGGCATGTGCGCATCTTTGGCCTGCCGATCGGCGCGGCGCGGCGGCGGGTGGGCTATGTGCCGCAGCGCCAGTCGGTTGACTGGGATTTTCCCGCAACCGTGCTGGACGTGGTGCTGATGGGGCTTTACGGCCAGCTGGGCTGGCTGCGCCGCCCGGGCCGGGCGGAGCGCATGCGCGCCATGGCCGCGCTGGAGCAGGTGGGGCTGGAAGATTACGCCCGCCGCCAGATCAGCCAGCTTTCGGGCGGCCAGCAGCAGCGGGTCTTCATCGCCCGCGCGCTGGTGCAGGAGGCTGACCTTTATTTCCTTGATGAGCCGATGGCGGGCGTCGATGCCGTGACCGAGGCGGCAATTGTCGATCTGCTGAAGAAACAGCGTGACGCGGGCAAGACGGTGGTGGTGGTGCATCATGACCTTCAGACCGTGGCGCGCTATTTTGACTGGCTGGTGATGCTCAACCAGCGGATCATCGCGCAGGGCCCGGTGGCCGAGGTCTACACGCCGGAAAACCTGCGCGCGGCCTATGGCGGCCAGCTTGCGCTGATCGGCGCGCTGGAGGGGGCTGCGGGCGCGGCTTCTGACAACGCGGCTGACAAGACGGCTGACAAGGGGCGGGAACAGCCGTGAGCTTCGAGATCAGCCATACGTTGATGACCGTCGCCATGGCCGCCACGCTGATCGGCGCGGTGGCGGGGGTGCTGGGCTCGTTTCTGGTGCTGCGCGGGCAAAGCCTGCTGGGCGATGTCATCTCGCATGCGGCGCTGCCCGGTGTGGTGGCGGGGTTCCTTTTGTCGGGCACCCGCAGTTTCGTGGCGATCCTGCTGGGCGCGCTGGTGGCCGGGGCGCTGGCCGGTCTGTCGGTGCAAGCGCTGCGAAGGGGCACCGGCATGAAGCCCGATGCGGCGCTGGGGGTGGTGCTCAGCCTGTTCTTTGCCGCCGGTGTCGTGCTCTACAGCCATGCGCAGGGGCAGGGCGGGGCGGCGGGGTTGCAGGTGTTCCTGTTCGGGCAGGCGGCCTCGGTCCTGCGGGCGGATCTGGTGCCGATGGCGCTGGTGGCGGTGCTCGTGCTGGGGGTGATCGCCGCGCTGTGGAAGGAATTTCAGTTCATCAGCTTTGACCCCGAAGGCGCGCGCGCGGCGGGCCTGCCGGTGAATGCGCTTGAAACCGTGCTCAGCGTGCTGGTGGCGGTGGCGATTGTTCTGGGGCTGGCGCTGGCCGGGGTGGTGCTGATGGTGGCGATGCTGATCGCCCCCGCGGTCGCCGCCCGGCAATGGGTGGACCGGCTGGGGCCGATGGTGTTGCTGGCCGCCCTTTTCGGCGCGGGTGCCGGGGTCACCGGCGCGGTGCTTTCCGCCACGGGGCAGGGCGTGGCGACCGGCCCGGTGATGGTGCTGGCGGCGACGGCCATTGTGACCCTCTCGCTGGCCTTTGCGCCGGGGCGCGGGCTGGTGGCGCGCGCGCGTCAGCGGCTGCGCGCGCGTCAAAGCCTGCACCGGCGGCAGGTTCTGGGCGCGCTCCGGGGGCTAAGCACGGAACATGGCGACCCGGGCTATCGCAGCGAAGAGACGATGCTCGACGCCTATCTGGGCACCGCAACCCGCCCCGCGCTGAAACGGCTGGAGCAGGACGGGCTGATCCGGCAGGTGGCGCATGGGCCGGAGGGACGTGTGCACTGGGAGCTGACCGGGCGGGGGCATGAGGCCGCCCCGGATGATGGTCCGAGGAATGATGGAATGTACACAGATGGCATGCGCAAAGACCAGACCGGAGGCCAGCCATGATTGCCGCCTTGCAATCCATCCCGGCGATGATCCTGATGACCGGCGCGCTGGTGGCGATCTCGGGCGCGCTTCTGGGCAGTTTTCTGGTGCTGCGCGGGCAGGCCATGGCCAGCGACGCCATCGCGCATGCCATCGTGCTGGGGATCGTGCTTGCCTGGATGCTGACCGGCGCGCGCACCGGCCCCCTGTCCATCGCCGGGGCGGCGCTGGCCGGGCTGGCCAGCGTGCTGGCCGCGCAGGCCCTGGCGCGCACCCGGCTGATGGGGCATGACGCGGCCATCGGGCTGGTGTTTCCGGCGATGTTCGCGCTGGGAGTGCTGCTGATCAACCTCAACGCGCGCAACCTGCATCTGGATGTCGACGCCGTTCTGCTGGGCGAGATCGGCTTTGTCTGGCTGAATACCGCCACTGTCGGCGGGGTCGATGTGCCGGTGGCCGCGCTGACGCTTGCGGTTGTGGCGCTGATCAACGCGCTTTTCGTGGGTCTGTTCTGGAAAGAGCTGAAGCTGGCCACCTTTGACCCGGGCCTTGCCGTGGCGCTGGGGTTCCGCCCGGGCCTTCTGGGCGGGGTGCTGCTGGCGCTGACCTCGGTCACGGCGGTGGCGGCGTTTGACGCGGTGGGGGTGGTGCTGTTCATGGCCTTCCTGATTGTCCCCGCCGTCACCGGCTGGCTGCTGAGCCGCCGCCTGTGGGCCATGCTGTGCATCGCGCTGGCCTCAGGGCTGATGTCGGTGGGGGCGGGCTATGGGTTGGCGGTGCGCTGGGATGTCTCCATCGGCGGGATGATGGCGGTTGCCACCGGGGGCGGTCTGGTGCTGGCGCTGCTGATCGCGCCGCGCAGCGGGGTTGTGGCGGCGCTGATCCGGCGCAGAACCCTGCGCGATGAGGCGCGGCTGAACACTCTGCTGATCCACCTTGCCACCCATGCGGGCACCCCCGCGCAGGCCGAGGAATGCACCGAGGCGGCCTTCATCGACCATCTGCACTGGCCGCAGGCGCTTGCGCGCAGCGTGATCCTGAACGCGCTGGACCGGGGGTTGATGGAACGCACCGGCGCGCAGTTCTCGCTGAGCGAAAGCGGCAGGGCGCGGGCGCTGATGGTGATGCGCGCCCATGACCGCCGCCGCGCGATGCCGCCTGAAAGCTAGCCGTGACTTTTCGCTTGTCCGGGCCGCGCTAAAGCTGCGCCGTCAGCGCCAGATGCAACCGCCCGTCGCAGGCGGCCAGAAGGCGCAGGGCCTCATCGCCCGGAACATCGCGCGCCAGCATCACGACGGCGGCCTTGATCGAGCCCCCTTCATCGAGCGCGCGCTCAGACTCCGCGGGCGAGGCGCTGGCCAGTTCGGCGACCATGGCAATCGCGCGGGTGCGCAGCTTGGCATTGGTCGGCGCCATCTCGACCATGCGCCCGCGCCAGACATGGCCAAGCCGCAGGAAAACCCCGGTGGAGAGGATGTTGAGCACCGCTTTCTGCGCGGTTCCGGCCTTCATCCGGGTTGATCCGGCCACAATCTCGGCCCCGGTGTGGACCAGAAGCGGATGGGCGCAGACCGTGCCCAACGCACCGCCGGGGTTGTTGAAAACGCCGACTGTCAGCGCGCCCTTGTCCCGCGCATGGGCAAGGCCCGCCACGGTAAAAGGTGTGCGGCCCGAGGCTGCGATGCCGATCACCACGTCCTGCGCCGCGAGCGCCTGCGCCTCCAGCGCTTTGATGGCGGCGGGGCCGTCATCCTCGGCCCCCTCGACCGCGCGCAGAAGCGCACCCTCGCCCCCGGCCATCAGCGCCAGCGCCCGCTCCGGTGGCCAGCCGAAGGTGGGCAGCAGTTCAGCCGCGTCCTGCACCGCGATCCGGCCCGACGTGCCCGCGCCCAGATAGATCAGCCGCCCGCCCCCGCTCAGCCGTTCGGTTGCGGCGTCAATGGCCGCCGCCAGTGCGCCCGCCACGGCCTGTACCGCTGCAACGGCGGCCATCTGCCCTTCGATCATCGCGCTGACCATGTCTTCGGTCGGCCAGCTCTCGACCCCGGCAAAGCGGGTGGCGACGGATTCGGTGGTGATTTCTGCGGTTTTTGCGGCTGGGTCTGCGGTGCTCATATGTTCTCCGATGCGTGGCGGGCGGCGGCCAGCGCGGTGTCCGCCTGGCGGAATTGCGGGGCCTGCGCGGCCAGAAGGCTGGTGAGGGTCTCGCGGATCTCCGGGCCAAGCGCGAGCGCGCCGCCGGTAAAGACCAGCGGCGCGGGGCCTGCGCGGGCGATCAAGATGCGCGCCAGCCGCTCCAGCTCGGTCGCGGCGGCGATCAGCAGGGCGCGCGCCTCCGTGTCGCCCCCGGCGGCGGCGGCGGCGACACTGCGGGCCAGAAGGCCGATGCGCCCCCTGTCACCGGCATAGACATGGCGGCGCACGGCCTCCCACCCGGTGCCGCCGACCGCGTCAAACAGATGCTGCGCCAGCAGCGAAGGTGGCGCGCCCTCATCCATGCGCCGCAGCACCGCGCGCAACGCCCGCAGCGCGATCCAGCTGGCCGAGCCGCCGTCGTCGATCAGCGCGCCATGCCCGCCGATGATCAGCGCCGTGCCATCGGGCAGGCGTGTCATGCCGACAGACCCGGTTCCCGCCAGCACCAGATGCCCGCGCGCCGCACCAAAGGCCGCGCGATAGGCCAGCTCCATATCGTTTTCATGGCTGACCTGCGCGGGCGCCAGCCCCAGCGCGCGGGCACAAAGCGCCGTCACCGCCGGATCGCGCGTAAAACCGGCGCCGGTTACCCCCAGATGCGCGCGCAGGGGCGCGCAGGGCAGGGCCGCGCGCAGGCTTTCCAGCGCGGCGACAAAAGCGCTGCGGTGGCCCGCGTCGCCGATCAGCCCGGTCGCGCCGGGGGCCGCGCCGCGCGCAACCTCGGCGCCTGAGGCGGTCAGCAGCACCCAGCGGCTGGCCGTGCCGCCCATGTCGATGCCCAGATAGGTGATGCCCGGATCAGTCATGCCAGCGCTCCTGTTGCCCCAGCGATAGCGCGCGCAAGGCGCGAAGGCCACCGCTTTGCGCCGCGCCCCGGTTGCGCTATGGCTGGGCAGGAAGAACGGAGTGAGCGATGTCTGACACCGCAACGGTTTATCGCGCCGACTGGCTGCATGACGGGGCACGGCTGCACCCCGGCGCGGCGCTGTGGCTGCAGGGCGGGCGCGTGGCGGGGGTGCTGCCTGCGGGCGCTCCGCTGCCCGAGGGGGCGCGGCTGCAGGACCTTGGCGCGGGGGGCATCGCGCCGGGGATGGTGGATCTGCAGGTCAATGGCGGCGGCGGGGTGATGCTGGGCGCGGGCGCGGATGGCCCGATGCTTGCACGGATCAGCGCGGCGCAGGCGCAGCTGGGTGCTTTGACAATCCTGCCCACGCTGATCACCGATACGCCCGAGGTGACGCAGGCAGTGATCGCCGCCACCATCGCCGCCTGCCGGGCCGGAATGCCGGGCATCGCCGGGCTGCATCTGGAAGGCCCGCATCTGGACCCTGCGCGCCACGGCGCGCATGACCCTGGGCTGATCCGGCCGATGACGGGGGATGATCTGGCGCTGTATGTGCGGGCTGCGGATGCGCTGCCCGCGCTGATGATCACCCTTGCCCCCGAAGCGGCGAGCGCGGCGCAGATCACCGCGCTGGCGCGGGCCGGGGTGGTTGTCAGCCTTGGCCACAGCGGTTGCAGTTTTGAGGCGGCGCAGGCCGCCCTTGCTGCCGGGGCCCGCTGCGTCACCCATCTTTACAACGCCATGAGCCCGCTGGGCCATCGCGCGCCGGGGCTGGTGGGGGCGGCGCTGGACAGTGATGTGGCGGCGGGGGTAATTGCCGATGGCGTCCATGTCGCGGATGCCGCGCTGCGGGTGGCGCTGAAGGCCAGCGACGGGCTGTTTCTGGTGAGCGATTCGATGGCGGTGGCGGGGACTGCGCTGGAGGAATTCACCCTCGGCGGGCGGCAGATTTTTCGCCGCGGGGGGCGGCTGACCCTGGCGGATGGCACACTGGCGGGGGCCGATATCAGCCTGCCGCAATCGGTGGCGCGGCTGGTGGCGGCGGGCTGTGGGCTGGAGCGCGCGCTGGCCATGGCGACATCGCTGCCCGCCGCGCTGATCGATGCGCCGGGCGGGCGGCTGGTGACGGGTTGCGCGGCTGATTTCGTGCATCTGGATGACAGGCTGACGCTGGCCGGCGTCTGGCGCGGGGGTGTCAGGCTGGCGGCGTGATTGCGCTATTTCGCAGATATCGGAAATTTACTGCGGCGCGGCCCGGTCGCTCGCCCGGTCCTGCGCCCGGGCGATGGCTGCCACCACCGCCTCCGGGTGGCTGTGCTGCAACATATGCCCGCCCTGCGCGATGGTGGTCAGCCGGGCGCTGGCGCGTGCATCGGCAAGCCGCGCGCTGTGGATGTGCAGACCGACAATCGTATCCGCATCGCCATGGACCAGCTCGATCGGCAGGGTCAGCGCGCCATATCCCGGCGCCATCTGCGCCAGAAAACCGTTCAGTGTGTTGACCTGCCGGGTGTTTGCCTCCTGCGAGGCGCGGCGCATCGACAGGCCGGGGCCGAAATGGTCGATATAGCCTGCGGGCACCGGATCGGGAGCAAAGATCGGGGCAAAGACGCTGCGCGCCACGGATTCGGGCACCAGAGCGCTGATCAGCAGCCGCAGCGGGCGCCCGAGCGGGCCGTCATGCAGCCGATACCAAAGACCCAGCGCCCCCTCCCACGGATAGGTGGCGCCGCTGATCAGAACCAGCGCTGCGGTGTCATCGGGGGCCTGCATCGCCCAGGCCATGGCCACCGCACCGCCATAGGAATGGCCCAGCACAATGGGCTGCGAAACCCCGAGCTGCGCCACTGCCTGCCGCAGGATACGGGCCTGCACCTGCGGGTCGCTGTCGGCCGCGCCGTGGCTGTCAGACCAGCCGAGGCCGGGACGGTCCACGGCGATGATCCGGTAGTCTGCGGCCAGCCGCTGGGTCAGCTCAAAGGTGAAATCGCGCAGATTGCCATTCGCACCGTGGATCAGAATCAGATCGGGCGCGGTCCCGCGCGGCTGGCCCAGCTCAAGCAGATGCACCTGCCGCCCGTCGACAGCCACCCGCACACCGAGGGGCGGGTGCGCGGCCATCCAGCGCGCCTCACGCGTATCGGCGCGGGCGTCAAGCGCCAGCGTGACACCCGCAAGAATGCCCAGCCCGGCCAGCAGCGCCACAACCAGCAGGAGCGGAGAAAAGGTCAGACCAGCGGACATCAGGCACTTTCAGAACGGTTCTGCGGTCAACCTAGGGCGCCGCTTACCGCCGTCCAGCCGGTTCAGCGTTCATTCTTCCGGCCCGCCCGCCGCGCCGCACGGGCACCAGCGGGCGCGCATGCAGCGCCTCCAGCAGCAGCGCGGTCATCGGATGGCCGGGGCTGGCCTGCGCATGGCGCGCATGAAGCCGTTGCAGTGCCGCGCCGTGATCAGGCGCGACCTCCAGGCTCAGCGCCCATTCCATCAGGATCGTCCGGCATTCCGGGTCGGTGATCCCCTCAATGCGGAAGCTTTCGCGTATCAGGCCCTTGGGGTCGTCGCGGTCGTCGCGGTCGATCTGTGGCATCCCGGCTCCGTTTTCAGCGGTGATCAGCGTTCGAGCGCGGCAACCCCGGGCAGAACCTTGCCCTCCATCCATTCCAGAAAGGCACCGCCTGCCGTCGAAATATAGGTGAAATCAGCCGCCGCGCCAGCCCGGTTCAGGGCGGCGACCGTATCGCCCCCGCCCGCGACCGAGATCAGCCCGCCCGCTTTGGTGAGCGCCGCAGCATGGCGCGCGGCGGCGTTGGTGGCGGTATCGAAAGGTTCGATTTCAAAGGCACCCAGCGGGCCGTTCCAGATCAGCGTGCGCGCGGCGTCGAACACTGCGGCGATGGCGGCGATGCTGGCGGGGCCCGCATCCAGTATCATCGCATCATCAGGGCAGGTGGTGACCACCTCATGCGCCGCGCCTTCGCGGAATTCGCGCGCCACCACCAGATCGACCGGCAGGTGGATGCGGCAGCCTGTTTCCTTGGCGTGGTCCAGAATGGTGCGGGCGGTATCGGCCAGATCATGCTCGCAAAGCGATTTGCCCACGGGCACGCCTTTCGCTGCCAGAAAGGTATTCGCCATGCCGCCGCCGATCACCAGATCATCGACCTTGCCCACCAGATTGCCCAGCAGGTCCAGCTTGGTGGAAACCTTGGCGCCCCCCACCACGGCCACCACCGGGCGCTCGGGCTTGCCAAGGGCCGCCTCCAGCGCCTTCAGCTCGGCCTCCATCAGGCGGCCCGCGCAGGATGGCAGCAGCCGCGCAATTGCCTCGGTCGAGGCATGGGCGCGGTGCGCGGCCGAGAAGGCATCGTTGACATAGATATCGCCAAGGGCGGCCATGGAAGCGGCCAGTTCGGCATCGTTCTTTTCCTCGCCGGGGTGAAAGCGGGTGTTTTCCAGCAGCACCACATCGCCGGGCTCCATCGCCCCGATGACGCGCTTGGCGGGCAGGCCGATGCAATCCTCGGCAAAACCCACCGGATGGCCAAGCGCCGCTTCCAGCGCGGGAAGCACCTGACGCAGCGACATTTCCGCCACCACCTTGCCCTTGGGGCGGCCAAAATGGGCCAGCAGCACCACCTTGCCCCCGGCCGCCGCGATATGGCGGATGGTCGGCAGAACGGCGGTGATGCGCGTGGCGTCGGTGACCTTTCCCGCATCAATGGGAACATTGATATCCACCCGCACCAAGGCGGTCTTGCCTGCGAAATCCATCGCATCGAGCGATTGCCAGCCCATCGGAAAGCTCCCCTTATCCTGATCTTGAGCAAGGTGATGCCCGCAGGCGGCGCGCGGGTCAACACCCCGCGCTTGACCTCTTGTGCATGAACTTGCCGCGATCCGGGTCCGGCAGGTCTTTTCCTTGGCGGGCAAGAGGGCTACGGTCCCCCGCGAAAAGATGACCAGAGGAGCCACCATGGCCGAGATCAAGGACCCCGAAAACACCATCGTGATGGAGCTGAAGAACGGCACCGTCATGATCGAACTGCTGCCCGATATCGCCCCCAAACATTGCGAGCGCATGAAGGAACTGGCGCGCGCCGGGGCCTATGACAATGTGGTCTTTCACCGGGTGATCGAGGGCTTCATGGCCCAGACCGGCGATGTGGCCAACGGCAATGCCGAGAAGGATTTCAACCTGGGCCGCGCCGGAACCGGCAGCTCGGACCTGCCGGACCTGCCCGCCGAATTCTCGGGCATCCCGCATGACCGTGGTACGCTGGGTGCGGCGCGTTCGCAGAACCCGAATTCGGCCAACAGCCAGTTCTTCATCAACTTTGGCGACAACCACTTCCTGAACCGGCAATACACCGTCTATGGGCGGGTGATTTCGGGCATGGAGCATGTCGATGCGATCACGCGCGGCGAGCCGCCTGCGAACCCTGACCGGATGATCTCGGTCAAGGTGGCATCCGATGCATAAGCGCCTTTTCCTTGCCGCCGGTCTTGCGCTGGGGCTTTCAGTGGGCCTGTCGGGGCTCAGCGGTGCTGCCATCGCGCAGACGGCGGCACCCGCCGATGCGCCGGTGCTGGAAATCACCGTGGCGGGCGAAGGCGTGGGCGTGATTCGCGTCACCCTGCGCCCGGACCTTGCGCCTGAGCATGTCGAGCGGGTGGTCACGCTGGCCGAACAGGGCGCTTACGACGGCGTTGTGTTTCACCGCGTGATCGAGGGCTTCATGGCGCAGACCGGCGATGTCCAGTTTGGCCGCGGCGGTGGCGATACGGCGCGCGCGGGCATGGGCGGATCGGAGCTGCCTGACCTGCGGGCCGAATTCACCTCGGAGCCCTTTGCGCGCGGCGTGATGGGCATGGCGCGCTCGCAGCACCCGGACAGCGCGAACAGCCAGTTCTTCCTGATGTTCGCCCCGGCGCTGCATCTGAACGGCCAGTACACCGTTCTGGGGCAGATCACCGAGGGGCTGGACGTGCTTGATGCGATCAAGCGCGGGCGCGGCCCCAACGGCGCCGTGATCGGCGAACCGGATCGCATGGAAAGCGTGCGCGTCATCCGCTGAACGAAACTGCCTTCCGCCCCTGCAGATGCGGGGGCGGATATGGCACCGACAGGGCTTTATTTCCGCAGGGATCTGCGTCATATGAAAGCCAATCCGGAACAAGGGACCATGGCCATGAAATTCCTTCTTCGCCTGCTGACCTGGTGGAACAGCCAGACCCTGGGCACCCAGCTTTTTACCTGGCGAAAAGGGGTCCGCGTTGGCGAGGATGATCAGGGCAACATCTATTACCAGACCACGGATGGTAAGCGCCGCTGGGTGATCTTCAACGGCGAGATGGAAGCCAGCCGCATCAGCCCTGACTGGCATGGCTGGATGCACCACACCTGGAATGAGCCGCCGACCGACAAGCCGATGAGCCATCGCGCCTGGGAAAAACCGCATGAGGTGAACCACACCGGCACCGCGCTGGCCTATGCGCCCGCAGGCTCGCTGCGCCATGTCAGCCCGGTTGAGCGGCGTGATTACGAGGCGTGGCAGCCGGAATGACGCCCGCCGCCGCGCCCTGCATGAACCGGAGTCGCTGAGCGATGGTTTACAGACGCTGGGAAATCGCCCTTGGCGGCGCTGTGCTTTTTGTCGCGGTGCTTTTTGCCGTGTTCATTGTGCAAAGCACCGGCACGCGGCTGATGTCCGACACCGGCTATGAGCTGAACGCCACCTTCCGCTCGGCCGAAGGGGTGCGCCCGGGGACCGAGGTGCGCATCGGCGGCGTCCGGGTGGGCACTGTCAGCCGGATGGGGCTGGACAGCGAGAGCTTCCGCGCACAGGTTTCCGTGCTGATTGACCAAAGCCTGAGCCTGCCGGACGACAGCACCATTCAGGTGGCCTCCGAGGGGCTTCTGGGCGGCACCTTCATCGAAATTCTGCCCGGCGGGTCGCCGTTCGATCTGGAGCCGGGCGCGATGTTTCAGGATTCGCAAAGCGCGGTCAGCCTTGTGCAGCTGATGATGCGCTTCGTGACCGGGTCAGGTGACGAATGAGCGCCCGGCTGGCTCCCGTTTTTCTGGCGCTTGCGCTGGGGGTATCGGGTGCACCTGCTGCGGCGCAAAGCACGGTCGCCTCGGGCGATGGGGTCAATCTGCGCGGCCTCGACAAGATTTCAGGCCTGACGACCGATCTGGCGCTGTCCGTGGGCGAGACCATCAGCTACGGGCGGATGTCCATTTCGCTGATATCCTGCCGCTACCCGGCGGATGACCCTTCGGCTGAAGCCTATGCTTTCCTTGAGATCATTCATGAAACCCGCAACGAGCGGATGTTCTATGGCTGGATGGTCGCCTCCAGCCCGGCGCTGAATGCGCTGGACGATGCCCGCTACGATGTCTGGGTGCTGAGCTGCGAGTAAGCCCCGTTTGCGGCCTCCGGATTGACCGGCGAAAAGGCTGCGGCGTGATCGGCCTCGATGCTCAGCGCCGCGTCAAGCATGCGGCGATAGGTGTTGCGGCTGATTTCCTGCCCGCCGAGGCTGGCCAGATGCGGGGTCAGGTACTGGGTGTCCAGCAGCGTGAACCCGCCCCGCCGCAGCCGCGCGACCAGTTCGGCCAGCGCCAGCTTTGAGGCATCGGTGCGGCGCGAGAACATGCTTTCGGCAAAGAAGGCGCCGCGCAGCGCAAGGCCATAAAGCCCCCCCGCCAGCGCGCCGTCAGGCCCGCGCACCTCGATGGAATGGGCCACGCCCAGCCCGTGCAATTCGTTGAACACGCGCGCAATTTCCGGGTTGATCCAGGTCTCGTCACGGTCGGCGCAGGCGCTCAGGACGGCGGCGAAATCGCTGTCGCAACTGAACTGCCACGCCCCGCGCCGCAGGCTGCGCCTGAGCGAGCGGGCGGTGTGAAACCCGTCAAGCGGCATGATCCCGCGGCGCTGCGGCTCGAACCAGTGAAGTGTGTGCGCCTGTGCCGATTCCGCCATGGGAAACAGCCCTGAGGCATAGGCCCGGATGATCAGCGAAGGGGTGAGCTGCACACCAGACTCCTGCATACCCGGCCCGTTCAGCGGGCCGGGCAAGGCCCCGTCAGGCCAGCTTCGTCAGGCCAGCTTTTCGGCCAGGAATTTTTCCAGCCAGTGGATGTTGTAGTCACCCTTGAGGATGGCTTCGTCTTCCAGCAGCGTGAAGAACAGCGGCACCGTGGTATCGATCCCGTCGATGATCAGCTCCCCCAGCGCGCGGCGCAGCCGGGCCAGCGCCTCGGGCCGGTCGCGGCCATGGACGATCAGCTTGGCCACAAGGCTGTCATAGTAAGGCGGAATGCGGTAGCCGCCATAAAGCGCCGAATCCATCCGCACGCCCAGTCCGCCGGGTGCGTGGAAGGTTTTCACCACACCGGGGCATGGCGCGAAATTGGGCAGCTTTTCCGCGTTGATCCGCACCTCGATGGCATGGCCGTTGATCACCAGATCATCCTGCGTGAACGACAGCGGCAGCCCGGCAGCGATGCGGATCTGTTCGCGCACCAGATCGACGCCGAAAATCGCCTCGGTCACCGGATGTTCGACCTGAAGGCGGGTGTTCATCTCGATGAAATAGAACTCGCCGTCTTCATAGAGAAATTCGATGGTGCCCGCGCCGGAATAGCCCATCTGGGCCACCGCCCGCGCGCAGATTCCCCCGATGCGGTCGCGTTCCTCAGGGGTGATCGAGGGGCCGGGGGCCTCTTCCAGCACCTTCTGGTGGCGGCGTTGCAGCGAGCAGTCGCGCTCACCCAGATGGACGGCGTTGCCCTTGCCATCGCCGAACACCTGAATTTCGATATGGCGCGGGCGCTGGAGGTATTTCTCGATATAGACCTCATCATTGCCGAAGGCCGATTTGGCCTCGGCCCGCGCGGTGCGGAACGCCACTTCCAGCTCAGGTTCGGACTTGGCCACCTTCATGCCCCGCCCGCCGCCGCCGGCGGTGGCCTTGATGATCACCGGGTAGCCCATGGCACCCGCCGCCGCCTTCGCGGCCTCGAAATCGGCGATACCGCCTTCAGAGCCCGGCACCACGGGAATTCCCAGCGCCTTGGCGGTTTCCTTGGCGGTGATCTTGTCGCCCATCATGCGGATATGGGCGGCTGAGGGGCCAACGAAGGTCAGGCCATGGTCTTCGACGATCTGCACGAAACTGGCGTTTTCCGACAGGAAGCCATAGCCCGGATGAATCGCCTCCGCCCCGGAAATTTCGCAGGCGGAGATGATCGCGGGCACGCTGAGATAGCTGTCAACCGAGGGCGCAGGGCCGATGCAGATGGCCTCGTCAGCCATGCGGACATGCATCGCGTCGCTGTCGGCGGTCGAATGCACGGCGACCGAGGCGATATCCATCTCGCGGCAGGCGCGGATGACGCGCAGGGCGATCTCGCCCCGGTTCGCGATGAGGATCTTCTTGAACATACGCCCCGCCTTATTCGATGATCATCAGCGGCGCGCCATATTCCACCGCCGTGCCATCGGCGACCAGAATGCGCTTCACCACCCCCGCATGCGGCGCGGGAATGTGGTTCATGGTCTTCATGGCTTCAATAATCATCAGCGTCTGGCCCGCCGTGACCTGAGCGCCCACGCCCACAAAGGGGTCGGCGCCCGGCTCAGCCGCCAGATAGGCGGTGCCCACCATCGGCGAGGCCACCACGCCCGGATGATCGGCAGGGTCGGCGCTGGGGGCCGGTGCCGAAGCGGGTGCCTGAGCAGCGGGCGCCGCGGAAGGCGCGCTGTGCTGCACATTCGTCACCGCCGGTGCCTGTTTGGCGACACGCACGCTGAGCATGTCATTCTCGCCATACTCGCGTTCAACCGCAATTTCAGTGAGGTTGTTTGCGTTGAGAAGTTCGGCGAGGGCCTTGATGAAGGCCACATCGGCCGCCGCGTGATCTTTGGTCATTGCCGTCCTCGATTAGGTTGGGCCGCGCCTGGTCAGGCCCGTTTTTTATTTTGTCGGTTATACGTCAGCCTGTCCGGGGTGAAAAGCGTCAATTCTCGGGCGCGGGGGCTGGACATGCCCGCGCGGCTGCTGCGTGATACGGCAAGGCGCAAGGAGGGGCGGATGCCAAAGACCACGCTTTCGGGCACACGGATACGGGCCTTGCGGCTTGCGCGCGCCATGACGCAGGCTGAACTGGCGCGCCGCGCCGGGGTCTCGCCCTCGTATCTCAACCTGATCGAGCATAACCGCCGCCGTGCCGCCACCGCGCTTCTGGATGCGATCGCAGGTGCCCTCGACATCACGCCCGAGGCGCTGAGCGAAGATGCGGGCGGGGCGCTGCTGGAGGGGCTGCGCGCCGCCGCCGTCCTGACCAGCGCCGACCCGCCGCCCGAGATTGAGCGGGTTGAGGAATTCGCGGGCCGCTTTCCGGGCTGGGCCGCGCATCTGGCCGCGCTTCAGGCGCGGGCCGAGGGGCAGGACCGCATCATCGAGCGTCTGAGCGACCGGATGACGCATGATCCCAACCTGTCCGAGGCGCTGCACGAGATTGTCTCGGCGGTGACGGCGGTGCAGTCCACTGCCGCCATTCTGGCCGAAACCGGCGATCTGGAGCAGGTCTGGCGCGACCGCTTTCACCAGAACATCCACAGCGATTCCGTGCGGCTGGCCACGGCTGCCGAGGCGCTGGTGGCCTATCTTGACCTCGCCACCGAGGAGACCGGGCTGGCCGCGCCGCAGGAAGAGATGGAAAGCTGGCTGGCGCGGCAGGCGTTCCATATTCCGGCCATCGAAAGCGGCAGCGGCGCGCAACCGGAGCGCGAGGCGCTGGCAAGGCTGACCGAAGAGCAGCCGGAACTGGCCAGTCAGGCATCGCGCGCTCTGGCCCGGGACTGGCTGGCGCGCGCGAGCGCCGATGCCGCTGCCCTGCCGCTGGACCGGCTGGCCCCGGCGCTGGCGGCGATGTTCACGCGCGGCGAGGGGTTCCGGCCCGGCGTGCTGGCCACGGCCTTTGGCGTGGGGCTGCCCCGCCTTTTTCGCCGTCTCGCCTGCCTGCCGCCCCTGCCCGGGGTGCCGCGTTTCGGGCTGGTGGCCTGCGACGGCTCCGGCACGCTGACCTTCCGCCGCCCCATCGAGGGCTTCGCGCTGCCGCGTTTCGGCGGGGCCTGCCCGGTCTGGCCGTTGTTTCAGGCGCTGATGCAGCCCGGCCGCCCGGTGCGGGTGTTGCTGGAAACCGCCAGCCGCCCGGCGCATCGGTTTCTGGCCCATGCGGTGGCCGAACCCCTCAGCAGTGCCCGGTTCGATCCGCCTTTCGCCTGGGAATCCAGCATGTTGCTGACCCCGGCCAGCGCGCAGATGCTGGGCCTGCCGGGCGGGGATGCCAGTACGGCTGAGGCCGGGGCGCTGCCCGTCGGTTCAAGCTGCCGGGTGTGCCTGCTGCCCGATTGCGTTGCCCGGCGCGAGCCCTCGATCGTCTCTCACTGAGCGCCCGGCGCCCCGCGCGCAGCGGAAACCCGGCGCAAGCGCGGGCCGGGCAGGCCCAGACGGGCTTTGACAGCGGCGCCAAATCCCGCGATAGTTGAAAAAAAGCGATCATCGCGGGTTTCGCCGGGGGAGGGCGATCGCATGCATCACGACAGAGGAGGACCGCCCGGCACGATGCTTCGGGCCACCGGGGAGTCGCAGCAGAGCGGCAGCAAGGGTCATGGCGCCGGGCGGGTGGTGCTGGTGATCGAGGATGAGCCAAACATATCCGAGGCGATCCGCTTCATCCTGCGCCGCGACGGCTGGGCAGTGCAGACCCATGCCGAGGGGCTGAACGCGCTGGAACAGATTGAATCCCTGCGGCCCGAACTGGTGATCCTGGATGTGATGCTGCCCGGCCGCAGCGGTTTTGACATTCTTCAGGCGATGCGCGCGCATCCCGGGCTGCAACAGATGCCGGTGCTGATGCTGACCGCCAAAGGCCAGACCGCCGAGCGCGATCTGGCGATGCGGGCGGGGGCCTCGCTGTTCATGGCCAAGCCCTTTTCCAACGCCGAACTGCTGGCTTCCGTGCGTCAGCTTGTCGGCGCATGAGCGCCCCGCGCGGCACCGTGTTTCTCGAGCGCGACTCGTATCGCCGCCGCCGGATCATGGATGGCGCGCGGATTTTGCCGGTGGCGGGGTTTGTGCTGATCCTGCTGCCGGTGCTGTGGTCATTCGGCAATGGCGCGAATATCGCGGCTGAGGCGGTGTATCTGTTCGTGCTGTGGTGCGTGCTGATCGGGGCTGCGGCGATTCTGGCGCGCCCGCTGCGCAGCGGGCTGAAGCGCGACACGCCCCCGGCCTTGCCGCCCGCGCCGGGCGGGGCTTTGGATGACCCGGCGACGGGATTGGTGGCGCCAGACGGGCCAAAACCGGACGGGCCAGATTCAGGCGGGCCAGAGTCGGGCGGGACAGGTTCGGTGCGCTGATGTTCAACCTGCTCATACTCGCCTCGCTCGCCTATGTGATCTTCCTGTTCTCCATCGCCTTTTTCGCCGAGCGGCGGGCCGAGGCGCTGCGCAGTGCCGGGCGCACCCCGCGCTTTCTGCGCTCGCCGCTGGTCTATACGCTGTCGCTTTCGGTCTATTGCACCGCCTGGACCTTTTACGGCGCGGTCGGCTATGCCGCGCGTTCGGGGCTGGAGTTCATGACCATCTATCTGGGGCCGACGCTGGTTTTCGTCGGCTGGTGGTGGCTGTTGCGCAAGCTGGTGCGGGTGGGCAAGGCGCAGCGCGTGACCTCGATCGCCGATCTGATCGCCTCGCGCTATGGCAAATCGAATGCGGTGGGGGTGATTGTGACACTGCTGGCGGTGGCGGCGGCCACGCCCTATATCGCGCTGCAACTGCAATCCATCTCGCTGTCGTTCAACGCTTTCACCGAGGATCAGCCGGTTGCGCCGCGCCAGCTTGCGCTGTGGGTCGCGGCGGGGCTGGCGCTGTTCACCATCCTTTTCGGCACCCGCAACCTTGATGCCAATGAGCAGCACCACGGCGTGGTGACCGCCATCGCGGTGGAGGCCGTGGTGAAGCTGGTGGCACTGCTGGCGGTGGGGGTGTTCGTGGTCTGGGGGCTGGCCGATGGCCCGGCCGATATCATTGCCCGGATCGGTGCCGCCGCGCGCCCGGAATGGGAGATCCAGCCAAACCGCTGGGTTGGTCTGACCCTGCTGTCGGCCATCGCCATTGTCACCCTGCCGCGCATGTTTCAGGTGCTGGTGGTCGAGAATTCGGATGAATCGCACCTTGCCGCCGCCTCCTGGGCGTTTCCGCTCTACATGATGCTGATGAGCCTGTTCGTGCTGCCCATCGCCGTGATGGGGCTGGAATTGCTGCCCGAGGGTACGAACCCTGATCTGTTCGTGCTGACGTTGCCACAGGCACTGGGGCAGGAGGGGCTGGCGATGCTGGCCTTTCTGGGCGGGTTTTCGGCGGCGACCTCGATGGTGATCATCGCCTCCATCGCGCTGGCGACCATGGTGTCGAACCATATCGTTGTGCCGCTCTGGCTGGCGTCGCGCAACAGTCAGGGGCAGGGGGCGGGGGATATGCGCGCGCTGGTGCTCAATGCGCGGCGGCTGTCCATCGGGGTTATTCTGGGGCTCGGTTATATCTATTTCGCGGTCAGCGGCGGCTCGCGTGCGCTGGCGGCGATTGGCCTGATTGCCTTTGTCGGCATGGCGCAGGTGCTGCCCGCTCTGGTCGGTGCGCTTTACTGGCGCGGGGCCAGCCGGATGGGCGCGGCTTCGGGGCTGATTCTGGGCAGTTTCGTCTGGCTTTACACGCTGTTCCTGCCCTCGTTCGGACCCGATGTGGTGTTCAGCGCCAGCCTGCTGGACCATGGCCCCTTCGGCATTTCGTGGCTGACCCCCTATGGCCTTTTCGGTGTCGAGGGGATGGACCCGCTGCTGCACGCGCTCTTCTGGTCGCTCAGCCTGAACACCACGGTGTTCATTCTGGCGTCGCTGTTCAGCTTTCCCAACCCGGTTGAGCGGGTTCAGGCGGCGCAATTCGTCAATGTGTTCGAGATGACGGGGCGCGGCGACGGGGCGATGACCCCGGGCTGGGTGCGCGGCAGCGCCGATTCCGAGACCGAGGTCGAGGATCTGCTGATCACCGCCCAGCGGCTGATGGGCGCGACCGAGGCGCAGGCCTTCTTTCAGGCCGAGGCGCTGGCGCAGGGCAAGGGCGGCTATCTGCCCGATGCAACGCCCGAATTTCTGGACCGGCTGGAGCGCGAACTGGCCGGATCAGTGGGCACCGCCACCGCGCATGCGATGATCGTGCAGATATCGGGTTCCAGCCATGTCTCGGTTGAGGATCTGATGGCGGTGGCCTCCGAGGCCGCGCAGATCATGGAGCATTCCGCCCAGCTTGAGGCCAAATCCGAGGAACTGGCCCGCACCGCCCGCCAGTTGCGCGAGGCCAATGAGATGCTGCAGAAGCTGAGCGTGCAGAAAGACAGCTTTCTGTCGCAGATCAGCCATGAATTGCGCACGCCCATGACCTCGATCCGCGCGTTTTCAGAAATCCTGATGGATGAGGATGGCATTGGCCGCGACGATCAGGTGAAATACGCGGGCATCATCCATGACGAAAGCATCCGCCTGACCCGGCTGCTGGATGACCTGCTGGATCTGAGTGTGCTGGAGAACGGGCAGGTCAATCTGGATATCCAGCCCGGCCTGTTGTCGGAACTGCTGAACCGGGCGCTGATGGCGTCAAATTCGGTTCAGCCCGAGCGGCGCTTTGTCATCCTGCGCAATCCCCCCGATGAGCAGGTCGCGCTGAGCACCGATATCGGACGGCTGACGCAGGTGTTCATCAATGTGCTGTCGAATGCGCGCAAATACTGCACGGCGTCCGAGCCGGTGATGCGCATCAGCGTGCGCCGTCGCGCGGGACGGGTGGTGGTGGATTTCATCGACAATGGCGCGGGGATTCCCAAGAAAAGCCAGGCGTTGATCTTTGAGAAATTCGCGCGGCTGACCGATACGCATCAGGCGGGCGGGGCGGGGCTGGGGCTGGCGATCTGCCGGGAGCTCATGCACAACCTTGGTGGCGATATC
>NZ_DAIRVN010000051.1:0-35321 GCF_036802785.1 Pararhodobacter sp. | reverse complement strand
CCCCGCCCCTCCCCCCTTCCCGCCCGCCTGACCGAGGCTGAGGCACAGAACCATGCGGCTTTCGTTGAAAAGCTGGGTGAAAACGCGATCTGGCGGAAGTATCAGGCATGACAACCGAGCGGGCCCCGGCCCTTGTGATCGGTGCCGGGCCTGCGGGTCTGATGGCGGCGGATATGCTGCTTGCCGCCGGTTTTCCGGTGATCCTGGCGGAGGCAAAGCCATCGCCCGGGCGCAAACTGCTGATGGCCGGGAAATCCGGGCTGAACGTCACCAAGGATGAGCGTCTTGCTGATTTCGTGCCGAACTATGCCGAATCGGCACCTTGGCTGCACCCCATTCTGGCTGATTTCGGCCCCGATCAGGTGAAAAGCTGGATGTATACCCATCGGCAGGAGGTGTTCACCGGCTCCTCCGGGCGGGTGTTTCCCAAGGCGATGAAGGCGTCGCCGTTACTGCGCTATTGGCTCAATGATCTGGGCGCGCGTGGGCTTGATCTGCGCCTTCGCTGGCGCTGGACCGGGCTGGAAGACGGCACTTTCCACTTTGCTACCCCGGACGGCCCCCGCGCCATCATTGCCGAGCGCGTTGTGCTGGCGCTGGGGGGCGCAAGCTGGGCGCGGCTGGGTTCTGACGGGGCCTGGGCGCCAATTCTGGCTGGTAATGGCGTGCCGCTGGCGCCCTTCCGGCCCGCGAATATGGGCCTTCGGCTTGATTGGTCGCGGTTCATGGTGCCGTATTTCGGGGCGCCGCTCAAATCCATTGCCCTGATGGCCGGAGGGCAAAGGGTGCGCGGCGAAGCGGTGATTACAGCCAAGGGGTTGGAAGGGGGCGGTATCTATGCCGTCAGCCGTGCGGTGCGCGAAGGCGCGGCGCTGGCCATCGACCTCTTTCCTGACCTCGGCGCTGAACTTATTACTGAGCGGCTGGCGGCCCGGCCCGCTGCTGAAAGCGTCTCTAACAAGGCGCGAAAGGCACTGCGGCTCAGCGGTGCGCGGCTTGCGCTGGTGCAGGAATGCGCCCGCCCCCTCCCCTCGCAACCAGAGGCGCTGGCGGCACTGTTCAAGGCCCTGCCCCTTCCGCCCTGCCAGCCCGCCCCGATGGATGAGGCCATTTCGACAGCAGGCGGCATTCCCCGCACCGCGCTGGATGACGGCCTGATGCTGCGCGCGTTGCCCGGCGTTTTCGCCGCCGGTGAGATGCTGGACTGGGAGGCACCCACCGGCGGCTACCTGCTCACCGCCTGCATTGCCACGGGCCGCTGGGCGGGGCGTGTGGCGGCAGGCTGGTCAGGCGCGTAGGGCGATCGCGGTAATGATCAGCCCACGGGTGACTGACACCCGCCCTTCCAGCCGCGCGCCGCTGGCAAAAGGTGGCACGGGCCGGGTGAACCGGGCTTCAAACCTGCCCGCGCCAGGATCAGCCGAAATGGTGATCACCTCAAAGCCGAAAAGCTGCCGCGTCAGCGGATATTGCGCCTTGTAAGCGCATTCCTTGGCGCTGAAAAACAACCGCGCCATCCGGCCGGGATCGGCTTGCTGACTGATCCAGCGCTGTTCATCCGGGGCCAGAACGGTATCAAGGATATCGGCCGGCAGCGGCGCATCCTCCTCGATATCGAGCCCCAGCGCGGCAATCACCGGGTCATTGCACAGCACGGCAATGCAGGTATCCCCCATATGGCTGATGGAGCCGCTCAGGCCAGCGGGCCAGACCGGCGCGCGGTCATCGCCCATGGGAACGGGGCGCGGCGCAAGCCCCAGCGCCACCTGTGCCGCCCGTGCCGCAGCGCGCCCGGCGCGGAACTCACGCTGGCGCGCCGGTATCGCATTGCGGATGGCAGCTTGTTCCACATGAAACAATTCGCCGCCCGCATAGGTTAGCGGGTTGGTGATGCCCACACCGACCGGAACGGGAAACAGGCCCGCAACCAGTGCTTCCAGCCCCTGATTGCGGCTTTCCGTACCCGCCATCAGCTGATCTTGCTGAGCCGTTCAGCCCGAAGCGCGCGGCGGCGTGACATGGCATCCTGCCGCCCCCGCGCCGCGCTCTCCTCTTCCGGCTGCGGTGCCGGTGCGGCGGTGACCGGCCTGAGTTTGCTGTCAATATGCCGGGCAAGGTCAGCCAGAACCGGAAAGCGGAACACATCGGTGATCGAAAGGCCGGGAAGGGCCAGCGCCTCGCGGATCTCGCGATGCGCATGAACCGCCAGAAGCGAATGGCCGCCGAGCGCAAAGAAGCTGTCGCCGGGGCGGATCGCATCAACACCCAGAACCCCGCGCCATATTTCGGCCAGCCGGGCCAGTGTGTCACTGCCGGTGGGAAGGGCGGGCTGCGGCGCGCGCGCCACAGGTATTCCGGGTGCGGGAAGCGCCTTGCGGTCCACCTTCTTGTTCGGTGTCAGCGGAAAGCTGGTAAGGGCGACGAAATGCGCGGGAATCATATGCGCGGGCAGTTCCGCCGTCAGCGCAGCACGGAGCGCATCGGTGTTGCCCGCCTTCGGCCCGGTCAGATAGGCAACCAGCCGCATATCGCCGGGCGTATCCTCGCGCGCCATCACCACCGCCTGATCAATGCCCGGCTGGGCATCCAGCAGCGTTTCAATCTCGCCCGGTTCAATGCGGTAGCCGCGGATTTTCACCTGATGATCGGCGCGGCCAAGAAAATCAATGCCGCCATCGCCGCGCAGCCGCACCAGATCTCCGGTGCAATAGAGCCGCGCGCTGCCCTGCCCGACAAAACGCTCCGCCGTCAGCTCCGGCCTTTGCCAATAGCCGCGCGTGACCCCCTCGCCGCCGATCCACAGCTCTCCTGCGGCACCAAAGGGCACAGGGCGCATGGCGCTGTCCAGAACATGCAGCGTGGTGTTGGCAATCGGCGTGCCGATGCCCGCAACCCCCTCGCCGCCCTCGGTCATGCCGGTGGTTGACCAGATTGTGGTTTCGGTTGGGCCATACATGTTCTGCACGGGCGCGCCGGTAATCTGCGCCAGTTCCCGCGCCAGTGCACCGGGCAGGGCCTCTCCGCCGATCATGAGGTCTGAAACGCGCGCAAGTGCCGCGCGGGCCTCATCATTGGCCACCAGCATGCGCGCCATCGACGGGGTGCATTGCAGATGGCTGACCTTGTGGCGGATGATCTGCGCGGCAAGCGAATAATCATCCTCAGCCACCTCGGTGGGCTGGTTGGTGCGGCGCAGAACCTCGGCCAGCGGGTAAAGCCCTTCGAGCACCTGATCAGGGTTGATGCCGAAATCAATCAGGCAGGCAATCTCGGATACGCCGATCTTTTTGAGCTGCTCCATCCGTGCAAGGCAGTCTTCAACCGTGCCGAACAAGCCTGAATCCTCGAAATACCGATTGAAGGCATAGTCGAGAACGCCATCCACCTCATCCTGACTCAGGGCGCTCAGGTCGATGTCCATGGGGTTCGTCGCCCCCTGCGGGCGCTTGAAGGCCGGGAAGGACCACGCATATTGCTTCACCAGCCCGGCCGCCGACAGAAGGTAGCTTTTCATCGGTCCGCGCGCCGTTTCGCGGGCCAGTTCGCGCGAGCGGGCGACATAGGTATGCAGCATCAGCGTGATGGTGAAATTGGCCGGGTCATGGCCTGCCTTGCGCAGCGCTTCGTGGTAAATCTTGATCTTCCCGGCCACCTCATCAATCGACTGGCCCAGCAGGTGGGTGAGCACATTCGCGCCGATCTCACCGGCTTCGCGCCAGGTATCGGGGTTGCCGGCAATGGTCAGCCAGACGGTCAGTTCCTTGGAAACCGGCCGGGGCAGAGACTGAACCGGCACCATTTCGCCGCCACGGTCAAACGCCACAGCCTCGCCGCGCCACAGTTTGCGCACCTTGTCGATCGTATCGAACATGGCGGTTTTGTTGTTGGGCGGCGCGTTTTCTGGCCGCAACACAAAATCCACCGGATGCCAGCCCGAGGCTATGCCAAGCGCCGCGCGCCCGTTGGTCAGGTTGTCGATCACCGCCCATTCTTCGGCAATGCGGACCGGATGGTGCAGCGGTGCCACCACAGAGCCGGAGCGCACGCCGATATTGCGCGTGACCGCCGCCACCGCCGCACCCAGCACCGAGGGGTTGGGATAGGGGCCGCCGAATGCGTGGAAATGCCGCTCAGGCAGCCAGACGGCGGAAAAGCCGTGGTTGTCAGCGAATTTCGCGCCCTCCAGCAGCAACTCATATTTGCGCGGGCCGGGGCCGTCGTCATTGCCCCAGTAGAACAGGCTGAAATCCATCTTCTTGTCAGAGATCGGCATGCTGCCGCCGGAAACCATCATCCGGTCTTCATCCGAGGTCAGCACCAGCTTGAAGCCGCGCGCCAGTGTCCAGAACAGCTCCAGCACCGAGATATCGAAGGACAGCGAGGTCACGGCCAGCCAGACTCCCGGCGGGTCATGGCGGATGCGGTCGTCCATCCCGGCAAAGAAATTCGCCACATTGCCGTGCTCGACCATCACGCCCTTGGGCAAGCCGGTGGAGCCCGAGGTATAGATCAGATAGGCCAGATTTCCCGGCCCCGCGCCGGCGGCAGGGTTCTCAACGCTGGCATTCATCAGGCGGGTGTCGGTATCCAGCACCAGCAATTCGGCTTTATGCGGCGGCAGAATGCCGGTCAGTCCTGATTGCGTAACAAGAACCGGCGCGCCGCTGTCTTCCAGAAAATGTGCAAGCCTGTCAGCGGGATAGGCCGGGTCCATCGGCACGTAGGCCCCGCCTGCCTTGAGGATACCCAGCGCCCCCACCAGCAGATCGGGCGAGCGGCGGGTGCAAAGCGCGACCGGCACATCTGGCCCCACGCCCATGCCCTGCAGCACCTGCGCCACACGGTTGGCGCGAGCGTTCAGTTCAGCATAGGTCAGGGTTGTGCCCTCAAAGACGAGCGCCGGGGCGTCCGGCGTTCTGGCGACCTGCGCTTCAAACAGGCGGCTGAGGGTTGCGCTGGGATCATGGTCGCGCGCGGTATCATTGAGCGCCGCAAGCAGCGCCTGCTCGGGCGCGGTGATCAGGTCCAGCGTGGTCAAGGGCGCGTTGCCATCGGCCCCGGCGAGATGGTTCAGGCGCGCGACGAACAGGTCCAGCGTGGCCTCGTCGATGCGGCTGGTATCGGCCATCAGCTTCAGGCTGCCCGCACCGGAAACGAGGCACAGGGCCACCCCCTCAATCATCGCGCCGGTATCTGACAGGCCCAGATGCGGCATGGCCATGGGCGCAATGGCGGGGTCGCGGGCGATCAGGTCACTTGTATGGCCGGGGAAGCGGCGGGCGGCATCCACATTGGCGCGGACAGCGCTTTCCAGCGCTGCAAGGCAATCACCCTGCGGCATCAGCGGCACCCAGCCCGCCAGATAGAGCGGCGCGGCGGCCTGCGCTTCAGCGATTTCGCGGCAGCGATAGGCCATGCCGCTGGCGCCACCGATCAGGCTTGCATAATGCGCCAGCACAGCGGCAGCGCGGACCATCTCCAGCCCCGGCAGATCACGGCTGGCAATCGCCCCGCCGCCCGCAGGCCGAATGCCCGGCAGATCGGCGGCTGAGAACGCGGCAAGCGCGCGCCGCCAGTGGTTTTCACCGGGCGTCACGCGGGCCACGGCGGCACTGAGCGCTTCCATATCCGCATGGGGCAAAAGGGTGCCGGGGCCGGCAACCGTGCCCGCCTCCACCGGCAACCCGCCCAGACAGGTCAGCCCGGACAGCCGCACGGCGCCGTCGCCGCAAGCAACAACAAGCGCGTCATCAACCGCCAGAACGGTGCCGGGCGCGCCCATGCCCGCAGCCATCTCGGCCTGTCCGACAGCAAAAACCCCCGCCGCGCTTTCGATCTTTGGCAGCGTCAGCGGGTTCCAGTAGCCGCCATGATCCATCGCGCGCACGCGGCGCAGCAGGTCAGCGGCGGGCAGAGTGAAATCAAGCCGCCCAGCCCCGGCGGGCCGGTCATCGCGCAGACAGAGGGTGCGCAGCGCCAGATCCTGCTTTCGCCGTGCGGGCACCCCGCTTTCCAGCGCGGCAACCACCGCCGGAAAACTGTCGATCCCGCTGGCATAGCAGCGCGCGTTCAGGCTGAAGGCGGTGTCATCCGGGGTGATGTCGAACAGAACCTGTTCGATGATATCGCCCGCGTCCACCTCAGGCTCGATCAGGTGCCATGTGATGCCGTGCTGGCGCTCATCGTTGAGCAATGCCCAGACCGGGGCATTCAGCCCGGCATAGCGCGGCAGCGGGCCATCGTGGAAGTTGACCGCGCCTTTGGTGGCCATCGAAAGCACCGCCTCAGGCAGAACCGACAGGTTGGCGACCGAGAAAAGCCAGTCAAAACCGGGGGTCAGCCGCTCTGCCAGCCCGGCGCCGGGCGCGACAACGGGAATGCCCGCGCCCCCGGCCCATGCGATGACATCGGCATTGCGGCTGGCGATGGTGCGGATCGCATGACCGCGCTGAACCAGCACCTTTGCGCATTCCACCAGAAGCGATTCATTCCCGACCATGACGCAGGAAAACGTGGTCATCTTCAACTCTCCGGTTTTGAGCGCGATGTGAGACTATAGCTTACAAAATCGCGGAAAAAATATGGCGGGGTGTGCGGCTTTTTGCCCTGCAGAAGCGCTTTCAGCCGGAACACCCCCAGCCCGGCCCAGTGCGCCAGCGTCGCCAGCGCGGCATAGGCCCTGCCGTGGTTCTTGATGAAATAGTGTCGGCGCGAGGCGAACCAGTAGCGCGGCACACGCTTCCATTCCTTCATCCCGGTGCTGACCGATCCGACATGCGCTACCCGGCTTTCGACCACATAAACCGTGGGCCACCCGGCCACCGCGGCACGGCGGCAGAGGTCGGTTTCCTCAAAATACAGAAAGAAGGTTTCGTCAAAAAGGCCGGTCTGATCCAGCACGCTTTGACGGATCATCACGCTTGCGCCCGCCAGCCAGTCAACCCGCGTGGTGCTGGTGGGCAGCGGTGGCGCGACGATGCTGTTTTTCAGCAGCCGAGAGAAGATTCCGGTGCAGGCCGCCCCCTCAAACTCGCTCGCAATCGAGGGGAAGCGGAACGCGGTGGTATGCGGCGCGCCGTCAAGCCCGTGAATATGGCTGCCCGCAAGGCCCACATCGGGGTGGGTTTCAAGATAATCCAGCAATGCGCGGATAGCATCGGGCGCGGGAAACGCATCTGAGTTCAGGATATAGACATAATCCGCCCCGCCCGGCAGCCCGGCGCGGATGCCGAAATTGTTGCCTGCGCCATACCCGCCGTTGCGCCCCGATTGCAGGACGCGCACGCCGGGCCAATCGGCCGCCTCGGCCTGCATCCGCTCGAAAGAGCCATCCTGTGAATCGTTGTCGACAATGGTTATCGCGCCGTCGATCCCCTCCATCGCGCGCATTGCGGCGCGCGTGGCATCCAGCGTCATTTCCGCCGTGCGCCAGTTCAGGATGATGCAGTGAACCCGGCTCATGCGCCGCCCTCCGCCCTGGCGATCAACTCGCGCATCCGGGCGGCCATCACGCGGACATTCGGCTCCAGAACCATCGAGTCATGATCGCCCGGCACCTCATGCACGCTCAGCGCTGGCATCCAGCGCGACCAGTCATTGTCCGGCAGCACATATTCCCGCGCCGCGCTGACCCATTGGCCGCCAGACACCTTCCAGTGCCGGTCAAGCGGCGGGCGGAAAAGGGCTGTCGGGCCTGTATAGGGACGCAATTGCACATGCGGCAGCGCATTGCGGAAGGCGGCTTCGATCGCGCGGTTATGAAAGCCGCTGTCGCCGTCGCCCTCATTCGCCATACGGCGCTGGGCTTCCTTCCAGTCGCGTTTCGCCTGCCACCATTCCAGCAGATACCCCGGCCCCTTGCGCCGCAATTCAGCCAGCTTGATCAGCGCCTTGTCCTGCCGGCTCAGCGCGGGCCGCAGCGGCAGGGGCGTGTCCAGCATCACCAGAAGCGAGACCTCTTCGCCCGCCTCCTGCAATGCCCATGCCATTTCCAGCGCCGTCAGCCCCCCGCCAGAGAAGCCGCCCAGCAGATAGGGGCCATGCGGCTGCACCTGCCGGACCTCGGCTAGATAATCATGCGCGGCGTCTTTCAGCCTGCCATGCGGCGGCTTGTCACCCAGAAGGCCGCGCGCCTGAAGGCCATAGAAGGGCCGGTCGGCGCCCAGCAGGCTGGCCAGATGGCGCAGGTTCAGAACATTGCCAAACATTCCCGCAACAAGGAAGAACGGGGTCTTTTCGCCGCCTTCCCCCTCATGCATCGGCACCAGAAATTCATAGCGCCGGGTGGGGGTGACGGGGGCCGCGCCCGCTTCGGTATAGCCGGTGCGCTCGGCGATCATGGCCGCGCTTTTGGCAATCGTCGGCGCCTCGAACAGGACAGAGATGGGGAAATCCACCGCCCAGGCCTTTTTCACCTTGGCAAACAGCCGCACCGCGATCAGTGAGTGGCCGCCCAGATCAAAGAAGCTGTCCTCAACGCCGACACCCTTCACGCCCAGCAGGTCTTCCCAGAAGCCCACCAGCATTTTCTCGATATCATTGCGCGGGGCGACATAATCGCTGCCCAGATCAGGGCGCTCAAACTTCTGGCCCTCACCGGCTTCGGGCGCAGGCGCTTCGGCGGCCTCGGCAATAAGTTCCGGCAAGGTCAGAGACGAAATCACCACCTGCGGCACACCCAGCGCCAAGGCGCGCACAAAGGCCTCAGCCCCCTCGGCGGGTGTGATGCCCTGCGCCAGATTGCGCGCCAGCCGCTCCTCAGCCCGGCTGAGCGCGCGGCCCTCGCCGGGGGCTTCGTCAAACACCAGCTCTGACGGCAGAAGCGGCGCGGGGGTGCCAAAGCCCTGTTCAAGCCGCTTGATGGTAAAGCGCCGGATCTCGGCACAGACCGTGCCATCGGGTGTGGCCAGCGTGATGTCGAAACTGGCGAAACCATGCTCCGCCGGGCTGATGCGCACATGGCTGACAATTTCGGCGGGCAGCGGCGCGAATACCGCGATACTGCCATAGGAAACCGGCACCCAGAGCGCCTTTGCCCCATACCCCTCGATCAGCCCCATGGCCCAGCCGGTGGCAAGGTCCATCAGCGCGGGGTGCAGCACAAACCCGGCGTCCAGATCAACGCGGAACGCATCCGGCAGCGCCAGATGCGCCAGCCCCTCCCCCTGCCCCAGCGCGGTGCGGCGCAGCACCCGCCAGCGCGGGCCAAAGGCCAGATGCGCTTCCTGTGGCGAGGTGATGCCGCTCTCATCCTCAGCAACTGGCCCGGTGCAACGCGCTGAAACCGCAGCAATATCCAGCGGGGCGGGTGCTGCCAGCGGGTTGAGCAACAGCCGGGCCTGCGCATTCAGCACGAAACCCTTGCGCCCGCGAACCTCGGCCTGCGTGCGCAACTCAAACGTATAGCCCTCATCGCTGCGCGCCAGCGTGACGCGGATATCGCGTGGCGTATCCACCTCAAGCGCGCGGAAGAACACCAGATCGCGGATCTCGAACGCGCCGGTTTCACCCTGACCGCGCAGGGCTTCGGCGGCGAGTTCCAGAATGCCGGTGCCGGGCAGGATGGCGCGGCCGTCCTTTGTGCGGTGCTCGTCCAGCACCCACTGGCCGGTGTTCAGCCGCGCGGTGAAGCGGCGGTTCATCTGGGCGTCAAACCCGGCCTCATCCAGCAGCGGCAGGTCCACCGGCGTGGGGGGCAGCGAGGGGGCGTGGCCCAGCCGCACCGCCATCGCCTCTGCCGCCATGCCGACATCGGCCCAGATACCCCAGTTCAGCGCCAGAACCTGCGTTTTCCCCCCGGCGCGCGAGCGGGCGAAGGCGTTGAGGTATTCATTGGCGGCGACGTAATCGACCTGACCGGCAGGCGCGGTGAGCGTGGAGGTTGAGGAAAACAGCACCATCACCTTGACCGCGCCATCGGGCAGCAGCGTATCCAGCACCCTCAGGCCATGCACCTTGGGCGCCAGAACGGCATCGACACTGCCGGTGGTCTTGGCCAGAAGCGGCGCGTCGTCGATATGCCCGGCGGCATGGATCACGCCGTGAATGGGGCCAAGGGTGGTGCGGATATCGTCAAGAATACCGCGCATTTCGTCAATATTGCAGACATCACCTGCCGCCACCGTCACCTGCGCGCCAAGGCTTTCCAGCCGCTCGACAGCCAGAATGCGCCGCGCGCGCGGATCGGCGGGGTTGTCGCGCAGCGCGGGCCATTCGCTGCGTGCAGGCAGCGGGGTGCGGGCGATGAGGGCGATGCGGGCGCCTGAGCGGCGGATCAGTTCCTCGGCCACCGACAGCCCGATCCCGCCAAACCCGCCGGTAATCACCCAGAGCGCGCCTTGCGGCAGATCAGGCGCATCCGGGGCAACAAGGGGCTGCGGGCGCATCACCTGCGCATAGCGCTTCCCGCCGCGAAGGGCGGCGATGTCATTGCCGGGCCGGGCTAGCAGTTCCTCAAGAATCGGCCATATCAGAGACGTATCTGCCCGCTTGCGCGGCTCGATATCCAGCGTACTGACCGTGACCCCGGGCAGCTCATGCGGCATAACGCGGGCGGGACCGGCGATGGTGGCCTTCTCGGGCCACGGCAGCGCCTCATCGTGGACCCGCGCGGCACCGGCGGTCACCACGGTGATATGCAGCGGCCCGGCGATATTCTCGGCGCCGATGGCCTGCCCAAGGAACAGAAGCGAGTGAAAGCCCTGTTCCATATGGTGCTGAAACAGGTTTGAGCCGGGCCTGAAACGCGGGTTTCCGCCTGCCAGCCAGAAATGGGCGATCCGCGTGGGCAGGGTGCCGCGCGCGATCAGGTCCTGCATCAGCTGGTCATACCCCTCACGCCCGCGCTCGGGCGCAAGCTGATACGCGCCCTCAGCCAGACGGCGGAACGTATCACCCGCGCGGACCGTGACCAGCCGGTGACCGGCGGTGCGCAGCTTCTCCACCACCGGGGCGGCGATGCCCTCGTCATCGGTGAAGATCAACCAGGATTCAGGCGGTACAGAGCCGAATTCAGCCTCGATATCGGTCTCGATATCCGGCGAGCGGGGCACCCAGGCTAGCCGCGTTCCCCAAGCGCTGATATCCTCCAGCCGCGCGGGCAGGGTTGTGACCGGCATGGCACTGGGCGCAGCGGGCGCGATGAAATACTCTGCCCGCTGGAACGGATAGGTTGGCAGCGGCACCCGGTTGCGCCGCCCCTCCCCCCAGATCTGCGCCCAGTCAAAACGCGCCCCCAGCGCCCAGAACCGGCCCAGCAAGCCCAGATGATACAGGTCATCGGGGATGTCTTCATCCGGGTGGCGCAGGGCAGCCAGAACCTGCTGGCCCGGCACCGCGCCATGCATCCGGGTGAGCGAAGACAGGGCCTTGCCCGGCCCAACCTCAAGATAGATGCGATCCGGGTTTTCGCTGAGCGTGGTGATGCAGTCGGCAAAGCGCACGGTGTTGCGCAGGTGTTCAACCCAGTAATCCGGGCTTTGCGCCTGCGCGGGCGTCAGCGGCTGCCCGGTGCGGTTGGAGATGACCGGGATCTGCGGCGCATGCAGCGGGATAGCGGCGAGATAGGCGCGAAAGCGCGCCAGAATCGGCTCTAACATGGCTGAATGGGCAGCAATGTCGATGGCGATGCGCTGGCTCTGCACCCCGACACCGGCCAGGTTTTCCGCCAACGCAGCCAGCGCGGCATCGGGGCCGGAAACAACCGTCAGTTCAGGCGCGTTGATGCTGGCGATGTCCAGCCCCGCGCCCAGATAAGGGGTCAGCGCCTCAAGCGACAGGGGCACTGACAGCATGCCGCCCGCCGGAACGGTATCGAACAACTGCCCGCGCAGATGGACCAGACCAATGCAATCCTCGAATGACATGACCCCGGCAAGGCAGGCGGCGGTGTTCTCGCCCATCGAATGCCCCACCAGCGCGGAAGGCGAAATGCCCCAGGACAGGAACATCTGCGCCAGCGCATATTCGGTGATCATGATCAGCGGCAGCTGGACCGAGGGCTTTTTCAGCGTCTCATTGGCAGTGGCTTCGTCGCCCTCCTCAGGCAGCCATAGCGCGCGCAGATCATAGGCAAGCTTGGGTTGCAGATGGTCCAGCCCGCGATCCATCCATTCGCGGAACACCGGTTCGGTCTCATACAGATCACGCGCCATTCCGGCATATTGCGCGCCGCCGCCGGGGAACATGAAAACCACCTCGGGGTTTTGCAGCGTGGTATGGGTGAACACGCGCTGCGGGTTGTCGCCCTCCAGCAGTGCAGCGGCCTCGGCATGGGTTTCCGCCACCACCACGCGCCGCCGCTCAAACGCGCGGCGCCCGGCGTGGAGGGTAAAGGCGATATCGGCAAGGGGTTGGTCAGGGTTGGTGCGCAGATGGGCGGCAAGGTTCTTGCTAGCGTCTTCAAGCGCGGGGCGGTTGCGGGCGGATAGGGTGAGAAGCTGAAACGGCCAGTCAGATTCGTCACTAAGCTGGCGTAACGGGGCTTCTTGCAGCACGGCATGGGCATTGGTGCCGCCCACCCCCAAAGAGTTGACGCCCGCGCGGCGTGGGTGGCCGCGATCAGCCCAAGGGGTCAGCGTGGCGTTGACCTGAAAGGGGCTGCTGTCAAAATCAATCGTCGGGTTCGGGGCCTCATAGCCCAGCGAGGGCGGCATTTCGCGGTGATGCAGCGACAGCGCGGCCTTGATCAGGCTGGCGACCCCGGCGGCGGTATCGAGATGGCCGATATTGGTTTTGACCGAGCCGATGCGGCAAAAGCCGTTGGCCTCGGTCGTCTGGCGGAAGGCCTGGGTCAGGGCGGCAACCTCGATCGGGTCGCCCAGATAGGTGCCGGTGCCGTGGCATTCAACGTAATCAATGGTCTCGGCAGGGGTATCGGCTACCGCCTGCGCCTCGGCAATCGCGCGGGCCTGACCGTCAACGCTGGGCGCCAGATAGCCCGCTTTTTGCGCGCCGTCATTGTTGATCGCCGTGCCCTTGATAATCGCCCAGACATGATCACCGTCGCGCAGCGCATCTTCGGCGCGTTTCAGCACCACACAGCCTGCGCCAGAGCCAAAGACCGTGCCCTGCGCACGATGGTCAAAGGCGTGGCATTCGCCGTCCGGCGACAGGATCTCGTTTTCCTTGAAAATATACCCGTGCCCGTGGGGCAGCTCGATGGTGACACCACCCGCCAGCGCCATGTCGCATTCGCCCGACAACAACGCCTGTATCGCGTAATGCACCGCCACCAGCGATGTGGAGCAGGCGGTCTGGATGTTCACCGACGGCCCGCGCAGATCAAAGATATGCGAGACGCGTGTGGTCAGGAAATCCTTGTCATTGCCGGTGTGGCGCAGCAGGAACATGCCGACATCGTCGACCAGATCGCGGTTCGAGCAGATGTTGAAATAGAAATAAGACCCCATGCCGCAACCGGCATAAACCCCGATGGGGCCGCTGACATTCTCTGGCACATGGCCCGCATGCTCCATCGCCTCCCAGGCAACTTCCAGGAACTGTCGGTGCTGGGGGTCAAGGATGGCGGCCTCTTTGGGGGAGAAGCCGAAGAATTCAGCGTCAAACCGGGCGAAACCCTCAAGCGGGGCGGCGGCGGCGACATAATTCGGATGGCGCATCAGCGCAGGGTCTTCGCCCGCAGCCAGAAGTGCCGCCTCATCCAGCGGGCGGATGGCGCGCAACCCGGCGCGCAGGTTGGCCCAATATTCAGCGACCGACGATGCGCCCGGCAGATGCGCTGCCATGCCCACGATGGCGATGTCGTTTTCAGAATGTTCAGGGGGCATGCGCTGCTCAAGGTTATTCAGTTGATTGGAAACAATACGCTTTTACAGGCGGATTTAATGCGAAAAGCGGGCGAAAACGTGGCGAACATCGCAAGATACAATGGATATGAACGGGTTGTCGGCCCTGTTTCAAGGGCGTGTCTACAGGATGGTCCGGCGGGCGGGCTGCTTGGTGACCTCCTGCTGCCCGTCCGTCGTGGTGTCGGTGCCGGCGCGCGTCGTTCTCTGACCGCGCCGCGCCTGAAGCGCCTGCATGCGGGCAGCGCTGGTGGCACGGCCAAGGGCCTCGGCATAGCCAAGCAGCGCCCCGGCCATAAGCCAGGTGAAAGGGATCAGCGTGTCATTCGGCAGCAGATCAACCATATTCGCGGCAAGGATCAGCGCTACGGCTGAAACCGACAGCGGCACCACTGGCGCGAAGGGTTTGCGCGCATGCCACCAGAGCGACAGAAGGGGCAGCGCCAGAAGGCCGAACAGGGCCAGATAGCCCAGCCAACCGAAATGGCCGATGGCAATGATCCAGGTGCCGTCCACCACCACGTCTGAGGTGCCGGTAAGCGGATCATAGGGCATGAACCGGCCCCAGCCACCCCAGCCAAACAGCATTTTCTGCGCGACATGGTTCAGGATCATGTCTTCGTTGGCAAAGCGGTAAGCAAGCGACGCCGCGCGCTCAGGCTCGATGGCGGCAACCTGTGTCAGCAGGGTCTGAACCGGAATGATGCCCGAGCCCCGCAACAGCGGATAGGCCAGCACCAGCACGGCGATCAGCGCAGCCATCGTCAGATGCACGCGCGGCCGCAGCAGCAGCAGGACAGGGACAAAAACCAGCATCATCAGAATGGGGCCAAGAGTTTTGCAGATCAGCACAAGGCCCGCCATGAACAGCACCAGCAGCATCATCCGGCCACGCCCCGCTGGCTCGGACATTCTGAGCAGGGCTGCCGCCGCCATCACGCACATGAAGGCAAAAAACGCTACCCAGATGCCATGCGGCATGAAAACGAAGGGCCGGAAACCGCCAGAGCGGATGGCCTGAATGAAATCATGCTGGAAGAAGCCATAGAGCCAGGTGTGAAGCTGCGGGCTGAAGCGCACCTCGAACAACATGGGCAGCGCATAGATCAGCCCGGCGATCACCAGCGCCACCAGAACCTCGCGCAGCGCTTCGGCGGTGTTGAGGACGCTGCGCGCCAGAAAGAAGGGCAGCATCACGAAAAGCTGGTTCGTCAGCGACGAGGCCGCGTCATAGATCCGCAGCCCCGGAAGCTGCGCGCGCTCCAGATTGCTGGGGTCAAAAACCTGGAACGAGCCGAAATACTCGATGCCGAACTGCATCGGCTCCAGGTTCGTCAGCACCGTTACCGACGGGCTGATGATGAAGACCGCCAGTATCAGCTTTCCCGCCAGGCTTTGGGGCAGGATGGCGGGAAAGCGGCCCAG
Source organism: Pararhodobacter sp. (assembly GCF_036802785.1). Classification (GTDB taxonomy): domain Bacteria; phylum Pseudomonadota; class Alphaproteobacteria; order Rhodobacterales; family Rhodobacteraceae; genus Pararhodobacter. Next base: position 20,091 of record NZ_DAIRVN010000051.1, on the reverse strand, counting down.
CACGAACATGCAGCCCGCAAAGGCCGCAAGGTTGGGGATGGTTTCCTTGTTGAAACCTGGAATGCCGGGCAGATTGATCTCGGACAGCTGTGGCAGCAGCATATAGCCGCCCAGAATGGACCAGATCAGCGCGCGCTCAAGGGTGAGCACGCGAAACAGGATAAAGACCACCAGCGGCCAAGTCAGAAGCGCCAGAAGCGCGATGCTGTTGCCGATGTTGATCATTCGCGCGACCCGCGCTGTGAACGGGGTTCGCTGCCCATCCGATGCCCCATGCCTGCACAAATGCACCTGCCCCTCTGGCGGGGGTTTCGCGGCGCTTCGGGCGCGACTATAACAGGTCTTTGCAGGGCTGTCTTTATTGGCGAAGGGTCCGATTTCGTGGAGTTTTCCTTTCCTCCCCACCGCATTGCGGTGAATGTCCCCGACCACGCCACGCTTCTGGCCGAGGTTGAGGCGCGGATGCGGCGGCGCGAGGGTTTTGCGCTGGCCACGATCAATCTGGATCATCTGGTGAAGCTGCGCCATGATCCCGCCTTCCGCATCATCTATGCCGCGCAGGATCTGGTGGTGGCCGATGGCAACCCCATTGTCTGGCTCTCGCGTCTGGCGCGCCGCCCGGTGGCGCTGGTGCCGGGGTCTGACATGGTGGAGCCGCTGGCGCTGGCCGCGCAGCGCGCGGGTGTGCCGGTGGCGCTGGTGGGCACAACCGGGGCTGCGCTGAGCGCTGCCGCCGGGGTGCTGCGCGCGCGGGTGCCGGGGCTGGCGATTGCCGCGCAGATCGCTCCGCCAATGGGTTTTGACCCGCAGGGCGCGGAGGCGCGGCGCATTCTTGAAACGCTTGCCGCTTCCGGCGCCGGGCTGACGCTGATCGCGCTGGGCGCCCCCAAGCAGGAGGCCTTTGCCGCGCTGGGCCGCGAGGTGGCGCCGCAGATGGGTTTTGCCTCGATCGGCGCGGGGCTGGATTTTCTGGCGGGCACGCAGGCCCGCGCGCCGGGCTGGGTGCGCGCGCTTGCGCTGGAATGGCTGTGGCGCATGCTGTCCAGCCCGCGGCGGTTGTTCATGCGTTATCTGCGCTGCGGACTGATCCTGCCGGGGCAGATGCTTGCGGCATGGCGGCTGCGCTAGGGCGCGGCGGCTATTTGTATTCGATCAGCCGGGGCTCTTTGCCGCGCCAGCGGCGCAGGTGAAAGCGGCAGGCGCCCTGCGCCTCGGGGAACTTGCCCAGCGTGTTGAAAAAGGCGCCGCGAAAGCCCATCTGGGGCGTCAGCCGCGCCACCTGCGCCGGGTAAGCCAGCAGCAGCACCAGCGCCGCCGGATGCAGCGCCAGTGCCAGCACCAGCGTGATCAGCGGCAGCCAGAAACCCCAGGCAAGGATGCGGCGGTATTCGATCACGCGGAAACGCTCACGCCGCGAGTCAAAGCGCGTAACCCCCTCGGCAAAGGCGTAGCCCGCGCGCTCTACCCGGCGCCACCACTGGCTGAAGCGCAGAATGGCGGCGTCATGCCATGTCATTTCGGCATCAATGCGCCAGATCGTCCAGCCCTGCCCGCGCAGGCGCAGGCACAGCTCGGGCTCTTCCCCGGCGATCAGGTCTTCGCGGAAACCGCCGATTGCGGCGACCGGGTTGTAGCGCATCAGCGCATCACCACCGCAGGCCCGGGTCTCGCCGACCGGCGTGTCCCATTCCGCATCGCAAAGCGTGTTATAGACCGAGGCTTCCGGGAAACGCTCACGCCGGCGACCGCAGACCACCGCCGCGCGCAGGTTCTCATCCAGAAAGCCGGTGGCGCGCTCGATCCAGCCGTCGCGCAGCAGACAATCGCCGTCGATGAACTGAATGAAGTCCGGTGGCTGGTTTGCGAGCGCCTTCAGCCCGGCATTGCGCGCCCGGGCGGCTGTAAAGGGAATGGACATATCCAGCGCGATGACCTCAGCGCCCAACGCAGCCGCCGATTCGGCGCTGCCGTCGGTCGAGCCGGAATCGACGTAGACGATCCTGCGCACCTGGCCCTGAAGCGACCGGATGCAGGCAGTCAGCCGCTCACCTTCGTTGCGTCCGATCACCACGGCGTCTACGCGCGTGTTGTTTGCAGCTTTGTGCATTTTCTTGCATCACCCTCGACCATGGCGATATGGCAAGCAGCCGATCACTGGCAAGAGCGATCGGTCGTTCAGGGGGGTGATCGCAAAAAGGAGGGGTGCAAGTGTTGCATTCCTGCCCGCGTGGCCCCCTGTGTACCTGCCGTTCCGCTAGCCCGCGCCACCTGCCAGAATGCGGTTTTCGTGGTGGGTCATGTAGATACGCAGCCAGGGGGTAAAGTGCTGGGGTGCATCGGTTATTTCCGCGCGCAGCGCTTCGGGGGAAAGCCAGCGAGTGGCCATGACCTCGTCCGGGGCCGGGTGAAGGGCGGGGGGCGTACCGACCTCGGCCACGAAAAGTTCAACCAGTTCATGCTCGGTCATGCCGGCACCGACATCGGCGCGATATTCGATCTGGCCGCGATGCTGATAGGTCAGGCCCGTCACCCCCAGCTCTTCGGTCATGCGGCGGGCGGCACAGGCGGCGGGGTCTTCGCCCCAATGCGGGTGGGTGCAGCAGGCATTCGCCCAGAGCCCGCCGGAATGGTATTTGCCCATCGCGCGCTGCTGCAGCAACACCCTGCCGCCGGACAGCACAAAAACCGACACCGCAGGATGCCTGAGCCCGGCGCGGTGCACGGCAATCTTGTCCATCGGGCGCAGGGTTCCGTCAACCCAGCAAGGAATTTCCTGAGACATGAGGGGCCTTCTTTCGCGCGCCTCTATGCCGCAAAACCGCAGGCTGCGAAAGGGTCAGATCAGCGCCATGGCGACCAGTATCGCCGCGAACAGCAACAACCCCGTGCCCATCCCCCAGACCAGCTTCCGGCGCCGGTTTTCAGCGTGGGAGCGCGTGTAGGGAATGGAGATGACGGGCCGCAACTGCAACTCGCGCTCCATCTGGCGGGCGGTGCGCATGGCCGGGTGCATCCATTCCAGCACATAGGCCAGCCCCAGCCCGAGAATGATGCCCGCCATCGCCCCGGCCATGGCAATCTTGCGGCGCCCGGTCGATACCGCATGTTCGGGCACCAGCGCGGCCTCCAGCAGCACAAAACGCACCGATTGCTGATCATCCTCGATCCGGAGGCCCAGCTCTGCCTCGCGCCGACGCTCAGACGCGGATGTGAGCTGTGCCTGAAGCTGCGTCATGTCCCGGTCCATCGCCGTGATCTCGCGCTCGATGTCAGGGGCGCGGACCAGTTCAGCGCGGATGGTGTCAATGCGCGCGGTGATCAGCGCCGCCTCATCGTCACGCCGGGCAATCTCGTCGGTAAGCTGGGCGATGCGGCGCTGGGTCACCGTGCGGCCTGAGGCGGCATCAAGCGTGGAAAGCTCGGAGCGGAGCTGCACGATATCGCGCTCGATCGACAGGCGGCTTTCCTCCAGCCGGCGCAGGTCTTCGCGGCGCAAAATCTGGGCGCCCGGCAACAGCCCCTCATTCTCGGTCTGAAAATCGGCGATCCGGTCATCAAGGGCGGCGATATCGCGCTGCAGGCGGGTCTCTTCCTGCTGGAAGAACCGCAACGCAGCCTCGGCGCTTTCATGCCTGCTGGCCGCGCTTTGTTGCAGCAACAGATCGGCCAGTTCATTGCTGATGGCGGCTGCCAGCTCAGGCTCACCCGCGCGGGTAGAGATGACGAGGCCGGAAAGTGATCCGTCGCCGGAATAGCCAGGATGCGCTGCGGCGATGCTTTGTATGCTGATCGACTGGCGCAACAGTGCAACCTGATCATTCGCGCTGAGGCCCGCCCCCTCGAACATGCCATAGCGGGAGGCCAGTGCGACCAGATTTTCGCGCGACATAAGTTGTTGTTCGATGGTCTGGATGCGCCGCGCCAGCGTGGTCCCTGCGGCCCCACCTTCGCCGGTGATGACCGGGTTGATCACCTGTATGACGGCCGTAGCGGCGTAAATGCGCTCGCTCTTCATGGCGGCGAGAACGCCGCCCGCAATGCCCAGCACCGATATCAGCAGGATCAGAAGCGCCCGGCGCCGCAGCCAGGACAAAATCTCGGGAATGGTTTGAACAGGCCCCATCCTATGCCCCGCTCAGCCGCGTGACACGCGCCGCTGGCGCTTGTCGGTATCTTCAGACTTGTTCAGGATCACCCCCAGAAGCGGCACCTGCCCTTCAAGGATGCGCTCACATTCGACAATGTCGCGCGCCATTGTGCGGGTGCCGTCGGAAACCAGCAGAACCGCATCCAGCTGGGGCAGAAACGCCACGGTGGACAGGTCGGTCAGCAGTGGCGGCAGGTCATGGATGACAAGGTCGGGGGCAAGCGCGTCAATCACGGCGCGCAGGCCAAGGATGAATTCAGGGTTCTGGACAAGCTCGGCGGCGCTGTCGGCGGCGCTGTCGCTCAGCCCCAGCGCCAGATTGTCACCGACGCGCACCAGCCATGATTCAGGCGGCATCGCATCCGCCAGATTGTCAGCGATGGGGCCTTGCGCGGCAACGCCCAGGAGGCGCGCCAGATCCGGCGCGGCAAGGTCCATATCGGTCAGCAGAACGCGGATGTAATCAAGCCGCGCGATGCTGGCCGCCAGCCCCGCCGCGATAAAGCTGCGCCCGCAGCCCCGCGTGGGCGAGGTAATGCCGATCCGCCGCCAGCCGTTGGTTTTGGTCACCCGCAAAAGCTGGGTGCGCAGCTCATCCAGCGCGGCACCGGCAGCGCTGGTGCGGTCAAGCGAGACAAGCCGCTTGCGCGCGCCGGTCATCGTTTCGGTTGATTGTGCCACCACCGGCAGCGCGGCCCATGTCGCATCCACATCGGCGCGGCGCTGGCCCTGACGCGGCGAGGTTCCGGGCGCAGGCCGGATGCGGCCCTGAAGCACGGTTTCATGGCGGATCGGCCGGTTCTCCGGCGTGTCGGTGCCATCGGGCTGCGCGGCGGTGCGCCAGCCCAGCCGTTGTTCCAGAATGCGTGTGTTGATCATGCTGTCACATCCGAATCAGGCGGCATCGCTGCCAGTGTTCGCACCTGCCTTAGCCGTTTTTCACGTTCAAGGCTGTCACAAATGGGGCGATGCGGTGTCAATTGTCCGCTATTGCGCCCGTATAGCACGTTCAGCCGGTCAGTAGCGCGGCAATCACCGGCCCGTGCAGCAGTGCCGCACCCAGCACCAGAATCGCCGCCAATGCGCCCATAACCGCGTCATGCGCCGGATCCCATGCGCCGTGGCGCCGGGCAAGGCGCGCCACAAGCGGCCAGCACAACAGATGCGTCAGCCCGATCGCCACCGCCGCCCCGGCGACACCGGCGCGTGGCACGCTCACCAGCATCAGCACCACCAGCAGGAAGGCGCGGGTTGCATTGAGCGTGAAATACCCCCGCGAATCGCCCGAGGCCAGCGCCGCCTGATCATAGCTCAGCGTCAGGATCTGCGGCAGAAGGGCGATGGCCATGATCACCACCACCGGGCCGGAGCTGGTGTAGCGGGCATCATACAGCAGATCGACCAGCCAGATGCCGCCCAGTGCCAGCGGCACCATCAGCGCCATCAGCAGCCCGCTCAGCGCCAGCCGCACCCGCCGTAGCCGCGCGAAGTTTTCAGGCGAACGGTCAGGCGGGTTTTCGCGGTAAATGGGGATCATCAGCCGCCCGGTCAGGGATTGGCCCAGCAGCAGCGGGAATCCGGCCAGAAAATAGCCGATGTTGTAAAGACCCAGCCCCTCCATGCTCAGGTAGCGGCCAAGGATAAGCTTGTCGCTTTGCATGACGAGAAAGCTTGCCACGGTGCTGAAGAAAATCCACTTGCCGTAATGCACCAGCTCGGTAACTGCCGTGCTTTCCCAGCGGGGGCGGTTGGTGATGCCGGGCAGCATGGTCCATGCCAGCGCCACCTTGATCGCCGCCGCCGCCAGATTGCCCGCCACCAGCGCCCAGACCGAGGCCGTGGCCCAGGCAACCGCCAGCATGACGATCACGCTCAGAAACTGGCTGGCCAGCTCGATCGCCGTCAGCCTGCCCAGAATCATATGCCTTGAGGCGGTATCAATCCGTGTGGGCTGCACCGCCAGTATCAGCAGGCTGATCGCGGTGACGGGGATCAGGTGCAGCAGGTCAGGTTGATCATAGAACCACGCCATCGGCCAGGCCAGCGCGCAGGCCACCGCGAACAGAAGCACCGAGCGGATGATCTGGATGGTCCATGCGGTGTTCAGGAAATCAGGCTCGTCGCCGCGCTTGCTGCTTTGAATCGACGGGGTGATGCCGATGTCTGAAAACATCGTCAGCCCCACCAGCAGCACAATCACCAGCGCCATGATGCCAAAGGCATCCGGGAACAAGAGCCGCGCCAGCAGCAGGTTTGAGCCCAGCCTGATCACATTGGACAGGCCGAACCCGGCCAGCGTGAAGGCTGACCCGCGCATCACGCGCGCGCTGAAGCCGGCTTTGCCGGGGGTGGGTGCGCTGTCAACGCTCAAGGGTCTGCTCCTGCCTTTTGGCATCCGGCGATGGGGTGCGAATGGGGCTTCACTGTGGCTGAGGCGCGGCGCCCGGGCAAGACCGCGCGAATTTCTTGAATTCGCCCCAATCCATGGCTAGCCCTATGGTATTGCTCCGGAAGGTGACTGTGTGAAGATCGGCTATATCCTCAATACCTATCCCTCGCCCTCGCACAGCTTCATCCGCCGCGAAATCCGCGCGCTTGAACGGCGCGGGCTGACCATTCATCGCTTTGCGATGCGCCCCTTTCCGGGTGATCTGCCAGACCCCACTGACCGTGAGGAGGCGGCGGTGACCGAATATGTGCTGGCGCAGGGCGTGCTGGCGTTGATCTGGGCGGTGTTCATTGTGGGGCTGGCGCATCCGGTGCGGATTTATGCGGCGCTGGTGCTGGCTATCCGGACCGGGCGGCGCTCAGACGTCGGTGTGCTGCGCCATCTGGTCTATTTCCTTGAGGCCGCTTTTATCGCCCGCCGCGCGATTGAGTTGCGGCTGGACCGGCTGCATGCACATTTCGGCACGAACGCCACCACCGTGGCGATGCTGGCGCAGGCGATGGGGGCGCCGCCCTACAGTTTCACCGTTCACGGCCCTGAGGAGTTTGACAAACCCGCCGCTATCGCGCTGGGCCTCAAGGTTGAACGGGCTGATTTCGTGGTGGCGATCAGCGCCTTCGGGCGCAGCCAGATCAGCCGCTGGGTGCCGCATCGCCTGTGGCCCGCGCTGCATGTGGTGCATTGCGGGATTGAGCCGCATACCTTTGCCGCCCCCCCGCCCCTGCCCGCCGAGCGCCCGCTGGTTCTGGTCAATATCGGCCGCTTTTCCGAGCAGAAGGGCCAGCTTTTGCTGCTTGACGCCATGGCCGAGGTGGTGCGGCGCGGCGTCGATGTGCGGCTGGTGATGATCGGCGATGGCGAGATGCGCCCGCTTATTGAGCGCGCGATCAGCCATCACGGGCTGGGCAGGCATGTCACCCTGACCGGCTGGCTGGATGAAGCCGGGGTGCTGGGTGAACTGGCCAAGGCGCATGGGATGGTGCTGCCCTCCTTCGCCGAGGGTCTGCCGATGGTGGTGATGGAGGCCATGGCCTCAGCCCGGCCGGTGATTGCGACATGGGTGGCGGGCATTCCTGAACTGATGCAGCACGGGCAGACCGGCTGGCTGGTGCCTGCGGGCGATACCGGCGCGCTGGTTGAGGCGATCACCGATATGTCGATGACCCCGGATGCGAAACTGGGCAAGATGGCCAAGACCGCCCGCGCCCGCGCCCTGACCCGCCATGACATTGATCAGGAGGCCGGGAAGCTGGCCGCGCTGTTCGCTCAGCGCCCGCGCACCCAGCCGGACTGACCGCGCCAGCCCGCCCGCACCGCCAGACTGACCGCCGCATAGGTGGCAAAGGCCAGCGGGTCGCGCATGGCAAGCGCAAGAAGCCGGCGCTTGGGTGGTTTCGTGTCTTCGGCGTTGATCAGCAGATGCGGGAACGCCTGCGCAATCTCGCGCACCCCCTGATCCTGCCGCCGCCGCACCCGCACCAGCGGCGCAAACCCCTCGACCATGGGCCATTCGTAGCGCGCCGAGACAAGCAGCCGCTCAGCCGGGCTGAAGCTGAGCCGGACAAAGGTATCGTCCGAGATGATCTTTGGAAATGTCCCCCAGCGCGCGCGCCCCGCCGCATTGACGGCATAAAGCCCGAAGCCCGGCACACCCTGCGCAACAAACGGCAGTTGCACCCAGAAACGGGCATAGGCGCGGGTGACGGCGCTGCGGGCGGGCGCGACAACCGGGTGGCCTGAGGCATAGCGCGGTTCCGGCGATTCCAGCACCTGCGCGATCTGGCTCAGCAGCGGGGCCGAGACGGTGACATCGGCATCCAGATAGGCGCGGTTGGGGTGGCGGGCGGCGGCATCCCCGGCATCCAGCGCGCCGGGTTTGCCCAGCCCGGGCAGTTCCAGCACCTCCAGCGCCCAGCCCCTTGCCGCAAAGCCGGGCGCATGGGCGCGGGCGCGGGTGGCGGTGTCGTCGGTGCAGCCATTGGCCGAGACGATCACCTGAAGCGCCAGCCCGTTGTCAGACGCCATCTCAGACGCCAGCACGGCGCGCAGGCAGGCATCGATATAGAGTGCCTCATTGCAGGCGGGGATGATCACGCTGAGGGCCGGGGTCATACCAGAGGTCATGGCGCGGTGACCTCCATCAGCGCATCCCAGCGCGGGTTGTCGTCATCCAGATGGCGCAGGGCACCCCAGCTTCCCCAGATGGCGGGCAGGCCGATATCGACAAAGGCGTTGAACGGCGCAGGCGTCAGCGCGCCCCAACCCTCGATCAATACGCGGTAAAGGGCGGCCATCTGCGGGCTGTGGTTGAGCATGACGATAAATGCCCCCAGTTCGCGGTTCTCATGGCGCGCCGGCGGCACCACCACATGCGTGCCGCCCTCATACATCACCATCGTCAGGCCATGCTCAGTGGCAACGCGCGCGTGATAGCTCAGTGTCTCATCCAGCAGGTGGCGCACCGAATTGACGGGGTTACCGGAGACAGAGCCATCCAGCAACTCCTGCCCGGCCAGATCCAGCGCTAGATCGAAGCGATGCGCGGCGATATGGGCCTCGCGCTGGTCAGCGGGCAGCGCCTGCGCTTCGGCTTCCGCTTGCGCAAGGCTTTGGGCCAGCCAGCCGTCCAGCAGGGGCTGGCGTTCATCGACATGCAGATCGGCGCTGAAATAGCCGGTCACGGCATAGGCCTCAAAATGCTCATACGGCGCGGGGTTGGTGGGGTCTTCCGCCTGCCAGAGGGGGGCGTTCAGAATGTCCTGCTCCAGCCCGATCCAGCCGGTCTGCACCGACAGAACGCGCACCAGCCGCTCAGGCTGACCGGCAAAGACATCGGCCCAGATACGCGCCATTTCCGTCGCGCGCATCGCGTAGAACTGCACCCATGCCCATTCCCGCCCGTTCCAGCGGGCGCGGGCGTTCTGCTCGGCCCAGTCTGCCTGCGTGAACGACCAGTTCCAGACCTCGTTGGAGTATTCGACCCATGCGCGCAGATCCGGGCGCAACCCGTCGCGCACCATTTCGGCGAAGCGGCGCATGTAATCATCGTCGGCGCGGTGCGGCAGGGAGAACCACGGCTCGGCCCCGGTGAGGTTGGACAGCTCCAGCATCACCTCAAGCGGAGCGCCGCGCGGGGTCCAGGTGTAGTCACCCATGCGCGGGCGGTCAGACCATGCCACCTGATCGGAATTGTTGGTGACCATCCAGTCCATGAAGCGCAGGGTTTCGGCATCACTGATCCGCGCCAGCCAGTCCGGGTTGAAAATCTCGCCCGCCGCATGCCGCTCAAGGTGGCGTTCATGCACCACGCTGAGGTTGCGCAGATCGCCGCGGTTCACCTCAATCAGCACCGCGCCCTGCCCCGGCTCAAACTCGAATGTGGCGCTGTTGCGCTGATAGCGCACAACCCGCGCCGCCCCGCGGAAGGCCGGATAGGCCGTGCCCTCCCATTGCGCATGATAGCGCCCGGCGACCGAGGTCATCTCAGCGGGCAGATCGGTCAGGATCAGCGTGCCGATCCGCGCCAGATTGTTGGGCACGCGGATGATCCAGCCATCATCATCCAGATATCCGCCGTCGCGCAGCCATTCGGCATCGCGCCCGCCCCACTGGCCGGGCACATGGCCGATCCATTCGCGCGCGGTGCGCATCTGGTCGATGAAGGGTATCTGGGTGCTGTAATCGCTCAGTCCTGACAGGCCGAAAGCCAGATTGCGCCGCCCCTCGCGCGCGTCGAACCCGGTATGCACCTGCGGCTGCGCGGCGCTGGCAAGGGTCAGGGTCAGGGTCAGGAACAGCGCGAGAAGAACCCTCATGCGCCCGGCCCGCTGGCAAGGCCGGTGAAGGGGGTTTCGCGCACCACATCCCACACAACCTGCTGCATCAGCAGCGCGGCCTCAGCCGAGGGGGCATCGGCCGGGGTGCCATCGGCGCGCAAAAGCGCATGCGGCAGCCCCTCAACCGGACGGTGATAGAGAACGGCGAAATGGGTGAGGGCGACCAGATAGTTGCCCAGATCGTTCAGATGGATCGTATCGAGCGCGCCATCCTCAAGGCGGGCGAAAAGCCCGGTTTCATCGGCCAGCCCTTCCACCCCGCCCCGCGCCTCAAGCGCGCGCGAAAAGGCCGCCAGCACCCGGCCAGCCGGGATCAGATGCACCGGCCCCAGCCCCTCATCCGCCCAGGAGGGGGCCAGCACATGCCCTTTCCACAGCTCAGCCGGGTCGGTTTCCAGCCGGTTCAGCCATGTTTCGCGGTTTTCGCGCGGGTGCCAGGTTTCATACAGGTAGAGGCGTACATCAGGCCGGGCGCGGCGCGCGGCGCTGGCCCATTGGTGGAAATATTCGCCGCTGTCGTGGTAGCGGATGGCGTCGCGCAGCTCCACCATCTCGGTCAGGATCACCGCGTCATAGGCGCCGCTGGCGATGGCCTCATGCGCGGGGCGAAAGCGTGGGTGGTCATTCTCAGCCTCAAAGCCGCCGATTTCGACATCCGGATACCAATGCGCCCGCAATGACGTGCCCCAGCCAAGCTGGCTGTCATAGGCGTGGCCGCTCTCGCCCCCGGCCTGCGCAAGCTGCGCCAGCATCGCGGGCATGTCGCGCCCCACAAGGCTGTGGCCCAGATGATAGACCTGCAGTGCAGTGGCGGGCGGCGGCATGTCAGGCGCGTTCGGGGTCACCGTGGCGGGGCGGGTGAACCAGTGCACACCCCCCACAATCCCGGCCAGAACCAGCAGCCCCGCCAATGCCAAAGCGGCTATGTTTTTCATTGCAACCCTAATCAATTTGGAGACATTTCCACTATAATGCAAGTTTTGGATGGACTTTCGGAGACATTCCACCCCTTTGTCGGGTCGTCTTGTGACTTTTGAGTGATTCGCGTCCATATGCCTGCGCTTCTTATACTCTCCCCCGCGCCGGTGATCGAAATACCGGGGCGTGAGGTGGTCCTTGACGTTAAATTCGTTGAGGGGATGAAGCTGCATAGCCAGTTCTGGCCCGGTCGCATCCGCTGTGTGCTGCGCCGGGGCGCCGTCGCGATTCCCGGAGGAATGCGCTTCAGTCCGCGCCGCCTGGGCTTTGAAATTGTGCTGCTTGACCCGGATGAGCCAATTCCTGATGTGCTGATGGACGAGGCAGCGCTGGTCTTTTGCGCCGCCGATGACGCGCGGTATCTGCATCTGCCTGACCGGCTGCGCGGGCGCCTGACCAGGCTGGTCTATACGCTGGAAAGCACCCCGGCGGCGCGGATGAGGGGGGCGCTGTTCGAACGGCAGCGCAGCATCTGGCACAGGCTGGAATCGGTGGCCGGCGCACTGCGCAATGAGGCGTCATTGCGGGCGGCGCTGCGCGCGGCTGACGGCCTTCAGTTCAAGGGTTATGCGGTGCAGCAGGCCTATCGGTGGCTGCGCCGTGATGGCCTGATCTATCTGGACAACCGCCTGCGCACACCGATGCTGGCGCGCGCCGCCGATCAGCAGGCCCGGGGCGCGCGGCTTCTGAAGGGTGCGCCGCTGTCGCTGGTGCATATCGGCCCGCTGGAGGATTTAACCGGCGTGATGGACCTGTTGCAGGCGGCGTTCCTTCTCAAGCAGCGCGGTGTCAACTTCAGGCTGGAGCTGTTCGGCGAAGGCGCGCTTGCCGGGCGGCTGCGCAGCGGGATTGCCGCGATGGGGCTGGGCGAGCAGGTCACGCTGGCGGGCAACCCCGGGTTCGAGGCAGAGCTGGTGCCGCACCTTCGGGGCAAGGCCGACCTGTTGCTTGCCGCCGGTCGCCAGCCTGATCCGGCTTCGCTCTATACCGAGGCGATGGGCTGCGGCGTGCCGGTGCTTGGCTATGCCAATGCGATGTGGCGCAAGCTTCAGGCGGAATCGGGCGGGGGCTGGCTCAGCCGTGCTGGCAGCGTTTCGGCCCTGACCGCCGCGCTGGCCCGGCTGGACGGAGACCGCCAGGCCATCATCCGCGCCTCAGCCAGCGCGCTGGACTATGCGCGTGGCCAGACGTTCGAGCATGTTTTTGCCCGCCGCATGACACATCTGCGCAGCATTGCGGGGCTGGAATAGCCGGGTTCAGCCGGGCAGCAGCGCGCGGGCAATCGCGGGCAGGTCGCTGAAATCATCAAAGGCGCGCTGGTGCACGATCTCAGCCACCGGGGTTTTGCGGTAGCCTTGGGTGTAAAGCGCGAAGGGCACGCGCGCGGCCACGGCGGTTGCCGCATCCACCTCACTGTCGCCGACATAGACCACCGCGCCGCCGCCCAGCCCGTCAATGGCGGCATGCAGCGGTGCCGGGTCCGGCTTGATCACGGCCAGAGTGTCGCCGCCGATCACAGCCTCAAAGAACCCGGCCAGCCCGAAATGTTCCAGCACCGTACGCGTCGGGGCCAGCGGTTTGTTGGTGCAGATCGCCATCCGCCATTCCGCACTGCGCAGGTTTTCCAGCGTTTCAATGACACCGGGATAGAGGCGGGTAAGCCCATGTTCGGTCTCATATCTTTCCATGAAATGCTGGTGCATCCGCGCCGTGCGGGCCGGGTCATTGGTGCCCGAACCGGCGCGCTCCAGCCGCTCGATGAACACCCGCGCGCCATTGCCGATGAAGCTGCGCGATTGTTCCTCGGAAACCGGGGTCAGCCCTTCGGCTGTCAGCACCGCATTCCCGGCGGCGTGGATATCCGGTGCGCTGTCGATCAGCGTGCCGTCCAGATCGAAGATGATGCGCATGGTGCCCTCTTGCCCTTTATCTGCGCGCAGTTGGCCGGGCCGGGCGGCGGTGTCAAGATGCGGGCGTCCGCGACACCTGCGCATAGATCGCCGCGATCTGCTGCGCCTTGGCGGGCCAGGTGAAATGTTCCAGCACATGCGCCCGCGCCCGCTGCCCGGTGGCGGCCAGTCCTTCGCGGTCCTGCTCAAGCTGTTCCAGCATCTCGGTAAAGCGCGCGATGATGGCGGCACGGTCGCCCAGCGGCAGCTTGTAGCCCAGCCCCTCGCCCACCAGCTCCCCCGGCCCGGCATAATCGACGATCAGCGGCGCAAGGCCCAGCGCCATGGCTTCCAGCACCGCGCCGCCGCCGAATTCACGGATCGACGGGAAGGCAAAGAGCGCTGAGCGCGCGGCGACATTCTGCACCTCTGAATGCGCAAGCCAGCCGTGGAAATGCACGGCCCCTTCCACCCCCAGCGCCTGCGCCTGTTCGCGCAGGCCGGGCAGAAGCGGGCCATCGCCGATCATGTCCAGCACCATGCGGCCATCGCGCAGCAGGGGCGCGGCGGCCTCGATCAACATGTCGGGGCCCTTGTAGGGCACCATCCGGCCGATGAAACAGGCACGCAACGGTCCCTCACCCGGGCTGGACTGAAGCGAAAAGCGTGCCGGGTCGATGGCGTTTTCGGGGATGTAGTGACATTTCGCGGCGAAACGCGCCGGTATCTCGCTTTCGGTATGGCGTGAGGCGACGATGATCGCGCTGGCATCGCGCAGGGTCCGGTTACGGCCCGGCAGCGCCTTGTAAAGGCCGCGCACATATGAGAGCCATTCCCGCTCCTGCCTGCGCGCCCCGTCAAAGCCGGGCGGCCAGGGCACCCCGCCATTGAGCGGACCCAGCACGAAGGGAACGCCCGCGCGCCTGCACCATGTTGCCAGACGGCTGGGCGTGGTGGGGCTGAGCGGCGTGATGCGGTGCACCAGATCATACTCACCCGCGCGGATGGCCGGGCCGAAAACGCGCCAGACCAGCCGCTCAAAATGCGGATAGATCAGGGTTGAGATGGCGGAAATCATCGTCCAGCCGCGCCCCTCGCCCATGCGCAACGCCTCGGCCAGTTTCCACATGGGGCGGGCGACGGCCTCGCTGTCGATGGCGGTGAAATCCACCCCCTCGCGCAGCCCGGCGCGCAGAATGGCCTCGCGGTTGCGGATCTGGGTGACCAGATGCACATCGGCCACCCCGCCCAGCGCCTGTGACAGCGACCAGCCGATCAGCGGCACGCTGACCCATTCAGGGTTGGCGGCCTCGGCGATCACCAGAACCTTGGGTTTTCTCATCTCTGCCCTTTGCCTTTGTCGCATGGTTCCGCATTCAGGGCGGCGATTTCAAGGCAATGATGGGGAAAGATCAGGTTGGCAGGGCGTTCATCGCCCGTTCGCGCACCGGCAGATGCACGATCGCCGAAAACGCGCCCACACCGACGCCCACCCACCAGACCAGCGTATAATCGCCATACAGATCATACAGCCGCCCGCCCAGCCAGACACCCAGAAAGCTGCCCAGCTGGTGGCTGAAGAATACGATGCCGTAAAGCGTGCCCATATAGCGCAGCCCGTAGATATGCGCGATCAGGCCCGAGGTGAGCGGCACGGTCGCCAGCCACAGCGACCCCATCAGAAGCGAAAAGATCAGCACCGAGGCCGGGGTGATCGGCAGCATGATAAAGGCCCCGGCCACGATTGTGCGCGCGGTATAGATGCCAGCAAGCAGGTATTTCTTTGACCACCTTTTGCCTGCCCATGCGGCGGTCAGCGTGCCCGCGATATTGGCCAGCCCGATGACCGAGATCGCCACCGCCCCCAGCGCCGAGGTGGTTGAAATGCCAATCCCGGCCAGAAAGCCCGTCTGGTCGATGGGGCCGCACATTTCGGTCACCATGGCCGGGAAATGCGCGGTGACAAAGGCAAGCTGATAGCCGCAGGAGAAAAAGCCCAGGAAGATCAGCGTGAAAGACGGGTCTCGAAAGGCCTGCCGCAGCGCCTGACCCATCGACTGCTCAAGCTCGGCGCGGCTGGCCATCGCCGGGCTGCGCATCATCGGCAGGGCGAAAAGCGCCAGCAGAATGGCGGCGGCGAACATAAGGAACACCATCTGCCAGTCGTAGTAGCTGAGCAGGATCTCGGCCACCGGGGCGCCGATCACCTGCCCGGCTGAGCCGGCGGCGGTCGCAATGCCCAGCGCAAGGCTGCGGTTCTCATCCGAGGCGGCGCGGCCCACAACGGCGAGAATGACGCCAAAGCCGGTGCCCGCGACGCCGAAACCCACGAGGATTTCAAGCAATTGATGCGCGCCGGGCGTGACGGCAAACGACGACAGCACCAGCCCGCTCGAATACAGCAGCGCCCCCGCCACAATGGCGCGGCGGTCGCCGAACTTTTCGGCGATGGCGCCGAAAATTGGCTGGCCGATGCCCCAGGCAAGGTTCTGAATGGCGATGGCCAGCGAAAACTCGGCGCGCAGCCAGCCGAACTCTTCGGCGATGGGGATCTGGAACACCCCGAACGACGCGCGGATGGCAAAGCTGATCAGGATGATGATGCAGCCGCCGATCAGAACCGGCGTGAAAAGCGACGCTTTGGGCGCGACGAGGGGGGATGCGTGCATGGGGCGACCAAGAAAAGGGGGGCTTTCTGCCCCCCTCGCCCTGCGGGCTCACCCCCCGAGGATATTTGAGGACAGAAAATGACGTGCGATTAACTTGTGCAATTCTGGCGCGGCGTCAAGGCTGTCCTCAGCGTGCCTGCGCGTGGTATTCTGCGTTCGGCTCCATCCCCGTGGCGGAGGCGACGCGGTTGGACATGTTGAAGAACCCCACGACCGAGGCGATGTCCCAGATATCGCGGTCGGTGAAGCCCTCGGTGCGCAGGGCGTCGCGGTCGGCTTCGGTGATTTCCGCGCTGGCTTTGGTGGCCTTCTCGGCAAAGGTCAGCATCGCGGTCAGGCGGCTGTCGAGCCCGGCGGCGCGCCAGTTCATCACCATTGCCTCACCCAGCGCGGGGTTGCCGGACAGGGCACGCACCGCCGCGCCATGCGCGACCTGACAATACCAGCAGCGGTTGATGGACGAGACCACCACCGCAATCATCTCGCGCTCAAGCTTGCTCAGCGCGCTGTCACCCAGCATGAGGTCGTTATACATGGCGGTGAAGGCGTTGAGCTTGGCCGGATCAAACGCATAGGCGCGCAGCACATTCGGCACCATGCCCAGCTTTTCCTGGCAGATGTCGAAATACCGCGCGGTGGCTTCGGGCAGCGGGTCTGCCTGGGGCAGGTTCAGGGCGGTGGGCAGGGCAGAGGGTGGATTCATGGCCGGTCCTCGGGCTTCTGGCGATAGTGGTATCTGCCAGCCTCGGTCATGTTCAGGGCGCTGTAAAGGGCGCGCGCGGCCATGTTGCGCTCAGTCACGGCCAGTGCGAACCATTCGGCCCCCTGCCCCCGTGCCCAGTCAGCGATGCCGCGCACCATGTAGCGCGCAACCCCTTGCCGGCGAAAGCCCGGGTCCACCTCAAGCGCGTGCAGCATGGCGATACCGTTGTGGAGCGCGGCAAAGCCGACACCGGCGGCGCGGTTCTGGAAGCGGGCGATAAAGGCGTTGCGGGGCGCGCTGGCCCGGGCCATGACCGCCAGCCGCGCGGGGCCGACCCCGGCATCGGCCCAGAGCTGGCGCTGGATCGCCAGCGGCGGCCAGCAGGAAAGAAGCGAAACCGGGCGCGGCACCTCGGCCGCATCATGGATGGGCGCGGCATAGAAAAGCGTGGGATCGACCAGCGCATAGCCGCGCGCTTCCAGCGCCTGATCCAGTTCAGGCTGGGCGCGGATCATGAAAAGCGGGGTCTGACCCAGCGTCTGCATCGCCTGTTCGGCGGCGTCAATCTGCGCCTGCGTGGCGCTGCCCTCCAGCGTGGCCGCGCTGACGCGCTTGCCGCCGCCCTGCCCTTCACGCAGCGTGAAGGGGCCGCAGGTGTGGCGGGCGGCGGGCGGCCATGTGGCCTCAAGCGCGGTCTGGAGCGCGGCGAGGGATAGCATTAGCCCTGCCCGCCGACAAGCTTTGACAGCGATACCATCGCCTCGTCCAGTTGTGCCGCATCGGTGCCGCGCACCACAAGCTGGGTGCCATGCGCGCCGTTGCGCAAATAGGGGTACGAGCCGAACGACAGGTCAGGAAAGCGCGCGGCCAGTTCGCCCAGCGGCCCGGCAATCTCCCCCTCGCCACGGACGACATCAAGCATCTGGCTGAGAAGCGGCGCGCCGCCGGTAAGTCTGGGCAGCACCCCGGCAACCATCGCCTGAAAGATCGCGGGCACCCCGGCCATGACATGGACATTGCCCAAAGTGAAGCCGGGCGCGGAGGAGACCGGGTTGTCGATCAGCGTGGCGCCATCGGGGATGCGCGCCATGCGCAGGCGCGCCTCGTTCAGCGCCAGCCCGGTGCGCTGGTAATGCGCCTCCAGAATGGCGCGGGCATCGTCGCGCACGCTGATCCGCACGCCAAAGGCGGCGGCAACGGCATCGGCGGTAATGTCATCATGCGTGGGGCCGATCCCGCCGGAGGTGAAGACATGGTCATAGGCACCGCGAAGCGCATTCACCGCCTCGACGATGCGTGCATGCACATCTGGCACCATCCGGGCCTCGGACAGCCGGATGCCACGCCCTGTCAGCTCACCCGCAAGATGGTGCATGTTCGAATCGCGCGTGCGCCCGGAGAGGATTTCATCACCGATCACCAGCATGGCCGCAGTTGGGTTGGTCATTGTCTGATTCCGTTCAGGATTTCGTTTCAATACCTAGCAGCAGGCCGCCGACATTCCAATTACCCGCGCGCCCTCTGGCAGATGACTGCCTGACGCTCTGGCATTTTCGGCGCTCAGGCACTATCTAGTCACCAAAACAAGAGGCTTTCCACAGTGTACGACAATAGCGGGCGCGTCACGCGCGATGGCATTCGCATTCACGAGCCGGGCGATTTCGCCGGGATGCACAAGGCCGGGCGCGTTGCGGCGCAGATCCTTGATGATATCGCGCCGCATGTTTTTCCGGGGCAGACCACCGGCGAGATTGACCGGCTGATCACCGAAATGGTGGCCGCGCATGGCGTGGTCTCGGCCACGATCGGGTATCGGGGTTATCAGCATGCAAGCTGCATCAGCGTCAATCATGTGGTCTGCCATGGCATTCCCGGCCCCAAGGCACTGAAGGATGGCGACATTCTCAATATCGACGTGACGGTGATCGTGGATGGCTGGTTTGGCGATACCTCGCGCATGTTTGTCGCCGGAAATCTGAGCCGGAAATACGAGCGGCTGATCAGAGTCACGCATGATGCGCTGATGAAGGGCATCGAGGCGGTGAAGCCCGGCAATACCTTTGGCGATATCGGCCATGCGATTCAGACCTATGTTGAGGGCAACCGCATGTCGGTGGTGCGCGATTTTTGCGGCCACGGGCTGGGCCGGGTGTTTCATGCCCCGCCCAATGTGCTGCATTACGGCCGCCCCGGGCGCGAGGCGGTGCTGGAAGAGGGGATGTTCTTCACCATTGAGCCGATGGTCAATCTGGGCAGGCCAGAGACCAAGGTTCTGGCCGATGACTGGACAGCGGTAACCCGCGATAAATCTGCCTCGGCGCAGTTTGAGCATTCGGTAGGTGTGACAGCAGACGGGTTGGATATTTTTACCCTGTCGCCCGCTGGTAAGTTCTTTGAGACCTGGAGCTGAGTGGGAGAGCTGAGCAGGCGTTTTAGGCCGGGGCTAGGTGGTCTGGCCTGCTTCAGCTGTGGCCCGGGCTTTGCGCCCGTTCTTTTCAACCACATGATTAAGCGCGGCACCAATCAGGACTGCATAGGCTGAAATATAAAGCCACATCAGCAGCGCGATCACCGCACCGATAGAGCCATAAATCTCGTTGTAATTTCCAAAATTGGTCAGGAAAATTGAAAAGCCCAGCGAGGCAGCGCTCCACAGAAACAGCGCCAGAAAAAGCCCGTGTGACAGAAAGGGGCTGCGCTGGTTCTTGGGGCGGTTGGGCCCGTAGCGATAAAACAACCCCAGCCCTATAATCAGCGCCCCAAGCGCAACGGCCCAGCGAAGAACCTCGGCGATAAACGGAAGGGTGCTGTCACCAGGCAAAAACCTGCCGACCAGCGCCAGAGCGATCGGCATGAACAGCATGGCGGTTACTGCCACCACTCCGACGCCAATCAGCAGCACGGTCAGGAACAGCGCAAGGATAATACCGCGCGGTCCGCTGCGCGGTGCGCCGCCATAGATTGCCGTCATGCCCTGAATCAGCGCGGCAACCCCCAGCCGCGCCGACCATGTGGCAGCGCCAAGCGAAAGCGCGGATGCAAAACCCAGCGTCTGGCTTGGCGCGCCTGTCAGCCTGTCGATCTGGTCTGAAAGGATTGAAAACGCCTCTTGCGGCAGAAAATCTGCCATGACCGCCAGCGCGTCATCCACGGCAGCAGGATCGGCCAGAAAGCCGACCAGCGCGATCAGGGCGGCAACAGCCGGAAAGATCGCCAGCATTGCGAAAAACGCAACGCCAGCGGCGATCAGACCAAGGTTGCGCTCGCCCAGCAGACGCCAGACTGCGCCAGCATTGGTGAGAGCGGCCAACATGGATTATATGGCGAGATCGTCCAGAGTTTTGCCATCGGCCAGCGCCGCGACAACCCAACGCGGCTGGCGTCCGCGACCCGTCCAGGTTTGCGATGTGTCGGCGGGGT
>NZ_DAIRVN010000050.1:0-35363 GCF_036802785.1 Pararhodobacter sp. | reverse complement strand
CACGGACCTTGACGTTGTAATCGATCACCCGCTTGACCGGGACCAAAACCTTCATGCGCGTCCACTCCCTCGCTCAAGGCTTACCGCATTCGCAGCAGGCCAGATAGATTCATGCCCCTGCTTCCTAACCACTCTGAACCGGGGACAACAGAGAAAAATCGTCACAAAACAGCATCCGAACGCCGCGTATTGCCGCGCTGCGGAAATGTTAGCGTCAGCGGTTCGCGCCCGGCACCCAAAGGATGTCCGTGGCGCCGTTCTCATTGGCCACGCGCCCGGCCACGAAGAACCAGTCCGACAGCCGGTTCAGATAGCGCAGGGCCGCCGGATTGATACTCTCGTTGCGCGAAAGCTCCACCGTCAGGCGTTCCGCGCGGCGGGAAACGGTGCGGCAAAGATGCAACTGCGCCGCCAGCGCCGAGCCGCCGGGCAGGATGAAGCTGCGCAGCGGCTGAAGACCGGCATTGATGGCGTCAATCTCGGATTCAAGGCGCTCAACCTGCGTTTCGGTCATGCGCAGCGGCGTGTAACCGGCGTCATGGTCCTTTTCCATATCGGGGCGGCAAAGATCGGCGCCCAGATCGAACAGATCGTTCTGAATACGCGCCAGCGCCTCGGCCATGTCGCCCTGAGCATGCAGCCGCGCCAGACCGACCGTCGCATTGGTTTCATCAACCGTGCCATAGGCCTCAACGCGCAGGGCATATTTCGGCACACGCGCGCCGTTGCCCAGCGCCGTTTCGCCGCCGTCTCCGGTCTTTGTGTAGATCTTGTTGAGAACGACCATGGCTTACCCTCCCATCTTGAACCAGGCAAAGGCCACGATCAGGATCACGGCCACGAACTGCGCTGCCAGACGGTAGCGCATCAGGCGGTTGGCATGTTTGCGGTTGAACTCGCCGCCTTTGGCAAAGCTGCCGACACCGACAATCAGGATCGCGACCACCACCAGCGACGCAAGGGCGGCAACCAGGAACAGCGGGTCTCTGAGAAGCATGAGCGCCTCCTTTCACTGGCCGCAGATGTAGCGGCTTTGCGCAGCATTGCCAGCCCTTATCACAGCTCAGCCCTTTGCCACCAGCCAGTCGAACAGCCGCAGCGGCAGGATACGGCCCAGTATGGCCATGGCCCAGGTGGGCGTTGTGACGAAATAGCGCGCTTTCGGGCGGGGGCTTTCAAGCGCGTGGATCAGCTTTGCGGTGACGGCGGAAGGCGGCAGTTCAAACCGGTCCGGCTTTGTGCTTCGGGCATAGAGGCGTTTGCGCAGGCTGTCGCGGTATTGCCCGGCGCGAGGGCTGTTTTCCCAGTCGATCCAGCGTTCGAAATGCAGGGCCGCATTGGCGCGGAAGCGGCTGGTGATCGGCCCCGGTTCGATCAGGACCACATGGATCGGCGTATCGCGCATTTCCAGCCGTAGAACATGGGTCAGCCCCTCCAGCGCGTATTTCGAGGCGACATAGGCCCCGCGCCATTTCATCGGCGTGAAGCCCAGCACGGAGGAGCAGTTGACGACCCGGCCATAGCCCTGCGCCCGCATCACGGGCAGCACACGGCGCGTCAACGCATGCCAGCCAAAGAAATTGGCTTCGAAAATGGCGCGCAGTGCGTCGGTCGGCAGGTCTTCCACCGCGCCGGGCGTGGCATGCGCACCGTTGTTGTAAAGCGCATCCAGCCGCCCGCCGGTCGCCGCCAGTACCTCATCGAGCGCGGAAATGATGGTCGGCGGGTCGGTGTAATCCAGATGCGGGCTTTCCAGCCCCTCGGCAATCCGCCGCGCGCAATCCTCCGGCCGGCGGCAGGATGCGAACACCCGCCAGCCGCGCGCGGCCAGTGCGCGCGCAGCGTCCAGTCCGATACCGGAGGAACAGCCGGTGATCAGCACGACCGGGCGGTTTTCAGGCATCGGGGCGCAACCCTTGTTCAGCCGGTGTCCTGCTTGGCCCAGGCCTCCAGCTTGCGATAGATCGTCGAGGCCGAGACATCAAGCTCACGCGCCGCACGCGGGACCGAGCCACCATGCCGGCGCAATGTCTCTTCGATCACCATGCGCTCGATCTGCGCCAGCGTCCGCCCGGCCAGATCGCTCAGCCCCGGCCCTTCGGGTTCAGCGGTGCTGCCCGGCCTTTCGGGCTTCTGGTCAGGGTGCAGATCAGGCGGCAGCATCTCGGCGGTGACCAGCGGCCCGTCATTGAGCACCACGACATTGCGCAGCACGTTGATCAGCTGCCGCACATTTCCGGGCCAGGGCAGGTTGCGGAACAGGTCGCGCACCGAGGGCTCCAGCCCATGAAACACATGCCCCTCTTCCCCCGCCATCCGGGTGACCATCGTTTCCGCAATCTCGATCACATCCTCGCCCCGCATCCGCAGGGGCGGCATATGGATCGGCACCACATGCAGCCGGTAATACAGATCTTCGCGGAAATTTCCGCGCCGCACCTCTTCCAGCGGGTTGCGGTTGGTCGCACAGATGATGCGCACATTGACCTTGCGCGGCCGGGTGGCACCTACGGGCGTGATGGTCGATGTCTGCAGGAAACGCAGCAGCTTGGTCTGCAGGTTGAGATCCATCTCGCAGATCTCATCCAGAAACAGCGTACCGCCATCCGCCGCCGCCGCCGCGCCGATCTTGTCGGAAATTGCCCCGGTGAACGAGCCGCGCAGATGGCCGAACACTTCCGATTCCAGCAGATCTATGGGAATCGCCCCGCAATTCAGCGCAATGAACGGCCCGCGCGCGCGCGATGAGGTGGCATGTACCGCTTCGGCGCAAAGCTCCTTGCCGGTGCCGCTTTCGCCGGTGATGAACACCGTCGCCATAGACCGCGCGACCGAGCGTATCTTCTCGTAAACGGCCTGCATTGCGGATGAGCGGCCGATGAAGGGCGCCAGCACGGTCGCCTCGGCGCTGTCGGGGCGCGCGGGAACGCGGTGTCGCAACGAGCCGCGGGCGTTTTCCACGGCGGCCAGCAGGCGTTGTTCATCAAAGGGCTTGACCAGAAACTCATGCGCCCCGGCGCGCATCATCTCCACGGCCTTGTTGATGGAGCCGTTGGCAGTGATTACCGTCACGCAGGTATGCGGATCCATCTCGAGGAAGTCCTGCATCAGCTCCAGCCCGGTGCGGTCAGGCAGCATCAGGTCAAGCAGCACAACCGGCGAGCGCAGGCGGCGAAATTCGGCCATGCCCTCGGCAGCGGTGCCGCAGGCCACCACCTCATACCCGGCACGGTTGAGTGCCGAGGCGTATATCATTTGCAGCGAAGGCGTGTCCTCGATCAGCAGGATCGTGTCTTTGGGCGTTGTTCGATCCTTCATTGCCGCCTGAACGCCCTCGCACAGGAATCCAGTATCGACAGCACGCCATCAATTTCCTGCCGCACCGGAAAAGTCAGCACAGCAAGCGCCGAGGGGCTGACGCTTTCGGCGGCTTTGTTCAGGGTCTGGGACAGATCGGCAAGGCGCTGCGCACCAATCGTCGCGGCCAACCCCTTCAGTTCATGCGCGATCTTCGCCACCACCACGGGCTCAGCCCCGTCAAGGCCGTCTGCCATCCGCGTGAAATCGGCCAGAAGCTGATCGCACAGATCAAGCCGCATTCTCTCATCTCCCATGGCAAGAATGCCGCTCAGAATGGATTGGTCAATGTTTTGCGCAAACGGCGCCGCGTCGTCATCAATCAGGTGGTTTTCATTCATGTAAATAACATATCTCAACTACTACCGTAAACACTGTGTCGCCAATCCCTGGCACAATCAAGGGATGAATTGGTCTTTGTCGTGGCGCGGGCCGCAGAATGGCAGCGGCCCGCGCCGGAAGCGGGTTCAGGTGCTCATCCCTTTGGATAGCCAAGCCTTTTCAGGGCAGTCGCAATCTCGTCAAGGATCGCCGGGTCATCAATTGTGGCGGGAATCCGGAACGGTTCGGCATCGGCGATCTTGGCCATGGTTGCCCGCAGGATCTTGCCCGAGCGGGTCTTTGGCAGCCGATCGACAACCACCGCCAGCTTGAAGGCCGCGACCGGGCCGATCTTGTCACGCACCAGCGTCACGCAATCCCTGGCCACCGCATCAGGGTCACGCTCCACACCCTTGTTGAGGCACAGAAACCCCAGCGGAAGCTGACCCTTCAGCGCGTCCTTGACCCCGATCACCGCGCATTCCCCAACATCGGGATGCGCCGCCAGCACCTCTTCCATCGCGCCCGTCGAAAGCCGGTGACCGGCGACATTGATCACGTCATCGGTGCGCGCCATGATATAAACGTAACCATCGTCATCAATATAACCTGCATCCCCCGTCTCGTAATATCCCGGGAAGGTCGAGAGATAGGATTTGACGAACCGCGCCTCGGCGTTCCACAGGTTCGGCAGGGTTCCGGGCGGCAATGGCAGCCTGAGGGCGATGGCGCCCAGCTCGCCGCGCTTCACCGGCTTGCCGCCTTCATCCAGCACCTGAACATCATAACCCGGCATCGGCACCGAGGGGCTGCCCACCTTCACCGGCAGCGGCTCATACCCCTGCGGGTTGCCGCAGATCGGCCAGCCGGTTTCCGTCTGCCACCAGTGATCAATCACCGGAACCTTCAGCTTTTCCTGCGCCCATTGCACCGTGTCAGGGTCCGCCCGCTCACCTGCCAGATACAGGCAGCGCAGGCTTGTGGTGTCGTACTTCCCGACAAACTCGCCCGTCGGGTCTTCACGCTTGATCGCGCGGAAGGCGGTGGGCGCAGTGAAGAAACTGACCACGCCATATTCCTCGATCACCCGCCAGAAGGTGCCCGCATCGGGCGTGCCTACGGGCTTGCCCTCAAACACGATGCTGGTGGCGCCATGCAAAAGCGGGCCATAGACGATATAACTGTGCCCCACCACCCAGCCGACATCCGAGGCTGTCCAGAACACCTCGCCGGGGCTGACGTTGTAATGGTTCTTCATCGTCCAGGCGAGCGCGACCAGATAGCCGGCGGTGGCGCGGATCACCCCCTTGGGCTGGCCCGTCGTGCCCGAGGTGTAGAGAATATACGCCGGATGATCGCCTTCGACCGGAACACAATCGGCAGGCGTGACGCCAAACTGGAAGCCGTGCCAGTCCAGATCGCGCCCTTCGGTCAGCTTCGCCACCTCCTGCTCGCGCTGGTAGATCACGCAGAAATCAGGCTTGTGGGTGGCCTCGTCGATGGCCTTGTCCAGCAGGGGTTTGTAATGCACCACCCGCCCCGGCTCTATCCCGCAGGACGCAGCAATAATCACCTTGGGCGTGGCATCGTCGATGCGGGCCGCCAGTTCGCGCGCGGCGAAACCGCCGAACACCACCGAATGGATCGCGCCCAGCCGCGCGCAGGCCAGCATCGCCTCCACCGCCTGCGGGATCATCGGCATGTAGATGACAACGCGGTCGCCCTTTTCCACCCCGCGCGCCTTCAGCGCCCCGGCCAGCATCGACACCCGCTCAAGCAGTTCACGGTAGGTGATGGTCTGCTTGGTATGGGTGACCGGGCTGTCATAGATCAGCGCCAGTTGCTCCCCCCGCCCGGCCTTCACATGCCGGTCAACGGCATTCCAGCAGGTGTTGACGCGCGAATCCCGGAACCATTCATAGATCGGTGCGCGGGCGTCAAACAGGGCCTGGCGCGGCGCTTCGACCCAGTCGATGGCCTTTGCCTGCTCCATCCAGAACCCTTCAGGATCGGCGATCGACCAGCGGTGCAAATCTGCGTATTGCATGAAACTCTCCTCCTCGGACCCGATAGTCAGTTACGCGAGGTCAGGATCATCACGCAACGCTGTTACCGGCAGACATTGGTCGTAGGAGCGGCAATATTTGCACAATCGCGGCGGGATGTCGCAGCAACATTTGCAAACCGCGCGAATCCAACAGGGCAAGGCCAGGGTGCGCCCGTAGTTTGCAAACTACGGGCGACGAGTTTGCAGAGGCGAATCGCCCCTCAGCCGTAAACCGACACCGGCGTTCCGGCGATGGCGGACATGTTCAGCAGCCCGCGCGCGGTGATCGACGGGGTGACGATATGCGCGCGGTTGCCCATCCCCATCAGGATCGGCCCCACTTCCAGCCCACCGGCGCGCGCTTTGAGAATGTTGCGCACGGCGCTGGCGGCATCGGTCGAGGAAAAGACCAGTATGTTCGCCGCCCCGGTCAGCCGTGAGCGCGGGAAGATCCGTTCGCGCAGCTCAGGGTCCAGCGCCGCGTCGACATGCATCTCGCCCTCATATTCGCATTCCAGCCCCATCGCCTCAAGAATCTCCATCGCGCCGCGCATCCGCCGCCCGGAGGAGGTATCCAGCGTGCCAAACTGCGAATGCGAGCACAGCGCGATCTTGGGTG
Organism: Pararhodobacter sp.; assembly: GCF_036802785.1. Classification (GTDB taxonomy): domain Bacteria; phylum Pseudomonadota; class Alphaproteobacteria; order Rhodobacterales; family Rhodobacteraceae; genus Pararhodobacter. Next base: position 29,019 of record NZ_DAIRVN010000050.1, on the reverse strand, counting down.
TCACACCGAAACGCCGCGCATGCCGTGCTGCACCGATCACCGTTTCCGCGATCTGCTCGGGCGTGGGTTCGGCGTTGATCTGCGTATCGGCGATGAACAGCGGCCCCTCAGACTGGATCACCAGACTGAGCGCACCCACCGGGCGCAGCCCGTCCCGCGCCAGAACCTCGCGTACATAATTCAGGTGCCACAGATACTGGCCGAAGGCGCCGCAGATCATGCTGTCCGCCTCGTTGCGATGCACCATGATCGCGGCAATCGCGGTGGTGTTGGTGCGCAGGATTGCCTTTGCCACATCCGGCGTCACGCCGCGCCGCTCCATCAGCCCGTGATAGGTTTCCCAGTATTCACGGTAGCGCGGGTCATTTTCGGGGTTCACAATCTCGAAATCGCGCTCAGGCCGGATCGGCAGGCCCGCCCGCTCACAGCGCCGTGCGATCACATCGGGGCGACCGATCAGGATGGGAACCTCGGTGGTTTCCTCCATCATCGCCTGCGCGGCCCGCAACACGCGCTCATCCTCCCCCTCGGCAAACACGATCCGGCGCGCGGCACTTTTCGCCGCATCGAACACCGGGCGCATCAGCATGGCAGAGCGGAAGACCGAACTGTCCAGCTTGTGCTTGTAGGCCTCGATATCCTCCAGCGGGCGCGCCGCCACGCCGGTTTCCATTGCGGCACGGGCCACGGCGGTGGCCACCACGCCCATCAGCCGCGAATCGAACGGCTTGGGGATCAGGTACTCCGGGCCAAAGCTCAGCGTCTCGCCACGATACGCCGCCGCCGTTTCCGCCGATGTGGTGACCCGCGCCAGTTGCGCGATTCCCTCCACACAGGCGATCTGCATCGCGTCGTTGATCTCGACGGCACCGACATCCAGCGCACCGCGAAAGATAAAGGGGAAGCACAGCACGTTATTGACCTGATTGGGAAAATCGCTGCGCCCGGTCGCCACGATCGCCCCGGGCGCAACCGCGCGCACCGCATCGGGCATGATCTCGGGCGTCGGGTTGGCCAGCGCAAAGACGATCGGGCGCTCATTCATCCGCGCCACCATCTCAGGCGTCAGAACATTGGGGCCGGACAGCCCCAGAAACAGATCGGCCCCGTCGATCACCTGCCCCAGATCGCGCAGATCGGATGCCTGCGCAAAGGCCGCCTTCTCAGGGTTCATATCCACGTCGCGGCCCAGATGAACCAGCCCGTGAATATCGCACAGCCAGATATTCTCACGCCTGACGCCCAGCTTCAGCAGCATGTTGAGGCAGGCAATCCCTGCCGCGCCGCCGCCGGTGGACACCACCTTGATCTCGTCAAACTTGCGCCCCGTCAGATGCAGCGCATTCACCGCCGCCGCACCCACCACGATGGCCGTGCCGTGCTGGTCATCGTGGAACACCGGAATGCCCATCCGCTCCCGGCAGATCCGCTCGACAATGAAGCAATCGGGCGCCTTGATGTCTTCCAGATTGATCGCGCCAAAGGTCGGCTCCAGCGCGCACACGATTTCGGCCAGCTTCACCGGGTCGGATTCGTTCAGCTCGATATCGAAACAGTCGATATTGGCGAATTTCTTGAACAGAACCGCCTTGCCTTCCATCACCGGCTTGGACGCCAGCGGGCCGATATTGCCCAGCCCCAGCACTGCCGTACCATTGGTGACCACCGCCACCAGATTGCCGCGCGCCGTGAACCGTGAGGCATTGGCCGGGTCTGCCGCGATTTCAAGGCAGGCCTCCGCCACGCCGGGCGAATAGGCGCGCGCCAGATCGCGGCCATTGGCAAGCGGTTTGGTGGCGCGGATCTCCAGCTTTCCTGGCCGTGGAAATTCATGATAATCCAGTGCAGTCTGGCGGAAGATTTCGCTGCTTCTGTCGATCATCACAGACCCCTCCCCGGGCATCATGAAACAAGTTTAATATTAAACTATTACCACAAGATCAGTGATACCCCGGAAGCAACCACCGTTTCAAGTTGCTTGTCGCAAGGACACCGCCGCGCGGGCTTGAAACTGACTCGCCCGCGTAGGAAGGTTATCGCAAACAGCCCGTGAACCGGAGCCCTTTCATGTCCCTGCTCAACGCTGCCCTTTCCGTGCGTGAAAACGCCTATGTTCCCTATTCGCGCTTCAAGGTGGGCGCGGCGATCCGGGCGCGCTCCGGCACGGTCTATCAGGGCTGCAACGTCGAAAACGTTGCCTACCCACAGGGTACCTGCGCCGAAGCGGGGGCGATCGCCGCCATGATAGCGGGGGGCGACACCGAAATCATCGAGGTTTTCGTGGTGGCCGATGCCCCCGCGCCCTGCCCGCCCTGCGGCGGCTGTCGCCAGAAACTGGCCGAGTTCGCGGGCGCCGACGTGCCGGTGACCATGGCGACCACCGATGGCCAGACCCTGACCATGACCATGGCGCAACTGCTGCCCGGGGCCTTTTCGCCCGACCATATGAGCCGCGCATGACCAGTGCCGCAGGCGTCATCCAGTCGGTGATTGATGCCTCGGCACGGCCGGACGCCCTGCGCTGGTTCGCGCGCGGGCTGGCCGATGGCGCGGTGTCGGATGCGCAGGCCGGAGCCTTTGCCATGGCGGTCAAGCTGCGCGGCCTCACCCCCATTGCGCGCACCGCACTGACCGAAGGCATGCGCGATTCGGGGGATGTGTTGGTCTGGGATCTGCCCGGCCCGGTGGTGGACAAGCATTCAACCGGCGGGGTGGGCGATTGCATCAGCCTGGCGCTGGCCCCGGCACTTGCCGCCTGCGGGGTCTTTGTTCCGATGGTTTCGGGGCGCGGGCTGGGCCATACCGGCGGCACGCTCGACAAGCTGGAATCGATCCCCGGGTATATGGTTGATCAGCCAGAGGAGCGCCTGCGCGCCATCACCCGCGATGTCGGCTGCGCCATTGTCGGCGCCACCAGCCGCATCGCCCCCGCCGACAAGCGGCTTTATGCGATCCGCGATGTGACGGCGACGGTAGATTCCATCGACCTGATCACCGCCTCGATCCTGTCCAAGAAGCTTGCGGCGGGGCTTGATGCGCTGGTGCTGGACGTCAAGACCGGCTCGGGCGCTTTCCTGCCGGGGGCAAAGGAGACCCGCGCGCTGGCACATGCGCTGGTGGACACCGCCAAAGGCGCGGGCTGCCGGGCCTCGGCCCTGATCACCGACATGGACGCGCCGCTGAGCGGGGTTGCGGGCAATGCACTGGAGGTGGCGGAAGTCATGCGCACCCTCACGCTGGAAGGGCTGAACACCGACATCTGGACCTTGACCTGCGCATTGGGCGGCGAGGCGCTGGCGCTGGCGGGTGTCGCCACCGATGCGCAGGACGGCAGTGCGCGGATCGACACCGCACTGCGCTCGGGCGCGGCGGCAGAGCGGTTCGGCAGGATGGTTGCGGCGCAGGGCGGCCCGGCGGATTTCATCGGGAACTGGGCGCGCTATCTGCCCGCGGCGCCGGTGCAGCGTGATGTTTTTCCTGAAAGCAGCGGCAATGTTTTCCGCATCGACACCCGCGCCGTGGGGCTGGCGGTGGTGGCCCTTGGCGGCGGACGGCAGCGCGCGGGCGACAGGATCGACCATCGTGTCGGCTTTACCGGCCTCGCCAGACCCGGCGACTCTGTCGGCGCGGGCCAGCCCTTGGGCCGCGTCCATGCCGCCGACGAGGGCAGCGCGCGGACTGCCGCCGCCGCGCTGCGTGCAGCCTACCGGACCGGGCCGGGCGGGCAGCGCGCCCCGCTGGTGCATGAGCGTATCGCATGAGCCGTGCCTTCCTCATCGTGCTTGATTCCGTCGGCATCGGCGGCGCCCCCGATGCCGCCGATTTCGGCGATACGGGCGCCAATACGCTGGGCCATATCGCGGCTGAATGCGCCGCTGGCCGCGCCGATACCGGCCGCGCCGGGCCCCTTCACCTGCCGGTGTTGGACGGGCTGGGGCTGGGCCGCGCTCTGACGCTGGCCTCTGGCATGCAGGTGCCGGGGCTGGGGGCCGAACCGACGGGGTTATGGGGTGCCGCCACCGAAGTGTCGCGCGGCAAGGACACCCCCTCAGGCCACTGGGAACTGGTTGGGGTGCCGGTGCCGTGGGACTGGGCCTATTTCCCCGCTTCCGCGCCCAGCTTTGACGATGAACTGGTGGCGCAGGTACTGCGCCATTCCGGCACGGCGGGTATTCTGGGCAACCGCCACTCCGCCGGTCTGACGATCATGCGCGAACTGGGTGAGGAACATGTGCGCACCCTCTGGCCGATCTGCTACACCTCAGCCGACAGCGTGTTCCAGATCGCCGCGCATGAAGAGGCCTTCGGGCTGGAGCGCCTCTATCAGCTCTGCGCCGATCTCGCCCCCGCGCTGCACGCGCGCCGCGTGGGCCGGGTGATCGCCCGGCCATTCACCGGCACGCCCGGCAATTTCACCCGCACGGCCAACCGGCGCGACTATGCCATCGCGCCACCCTCGCCCACCCTGATGGACTGGGCGCGGGCCGAGGGGCGCATGGTGCATGCGATCGGCAAGATCAGCGATATCTTCTCCGGTCAGGGGATCAGTGCCAGCCATAAGGGCAAAACCGACAGCGACCTTATTCAACATCTCCACAGGCTGGCAGCGCAGGCCCAGGCCGGATCCTTCACCTTTTGCAACCTTGTGGAGTTTGACAGCCTTTATGGCCACCCGCGCGACGTGGCCGGATACGCCCGCGCGCTGGAGCGGTTTGATACACAGGCCGGGGCGTTTCTGGCACGGCTGAGGCCCGGCGATCTGGCGATTTTCACGGCTGATCACGGCAATGATCCCACCTGGCACGGCACCGACCACACGCGAGAGCGGGTGCCGGTTCTGTGCTGGGGCTATGGCGCGGGGCAGATCGGGCCTTGCGCCTTCGTCGATGTGGCGGCAACGGTGGCGGCGCATCTGGGCCTTGGCCAGCGCGGCCCGGGAAGGAGTTTTCTGCCATGACTGCACGGAATGACAGAACGGACATACCCGAACGGATCGACCCCGCCCTGCCCAAGGTTGAGCTGCATCTGCACCTTGAAGGCGCCGCGCCGCCCGGCTTCATCCGCGGGCTGGCCAAGGAAAAGCACATCGACATAGCGGGCATCTTTGATGACCACGGCCATTACCGTTACCGCGATTTCCCCGATTTCCTGAAGGTCTATGAAGCCGCCTCCACCACCCTTCAGACCCCCGAAGACTTCCTTCGCCTGACCCTTGCCGTGCTGGAGCAGAGCGCGCGCGACGGGGTGATCTATTCCGAGGTTTTCCTCTCGCCCGATTTCTGCGGTGGCGGCGATCTTTCGGCATGGCGCGAATACCTGCACGCCATCGAGGAGGCCGCGCAGCAGGCTGAGAACACCATGGGCATCACGCTTCGCGGTGTGGTTACCTGCATCCGCCATTTCGGCCCGCGAAAAGCCCGCGCCGTCGCGCGTTGTGCGGCTGAAACGGCGGGCGATTTCATCACCGGCTTTGGCATCGCCGGCAATGAAGCCATGGGCCATCCCCGCGATTTCACCTATGCGTTTGACATGGCGCGCGAGGCTGGCCTGCGGCTGACGGCGCATGCCGGGGAATGGGGCGGGCCGCAATCGGTGCGCGACGCGCTGACGCATCTGCGGGTTGAACGGATCGGCCATGGTGTGCGGGCGATCGAAGACCTGGCGCTGGTGGATGAACTGGCAGAGCGCGGCATCGTGCTGGAGGTCTGCCCGGGCTCGAACGTGGCACTGGGGCTTTACCCCTCCTTCGCGGCCCATCCGGTGGCCCGGCTGCGCGAACGCGGCGTAGGCATCACGCTGTCCACCGATGACCCGCCCTTCTTCCACACCTCCAACACCCGCGAATACGAGGCGCTGGCCCGGGCCTTTGACTGGTCTGAGGCGGATTTCCGCGCCATCAACACCGACGCCGCCCGCGCCGCCTTTTGTGACGAACCCACCCGCGAGCGGCTTCTCAAACGGCTGGAAGCCTGAGCGCCCCGCCGTTTGAGTGTTTTCCAGCCGGGTGACTGCCGCTAAAGAGGATGAAAAGCGAAAACTGAAAGGGCGGCCCATGAACACCGGAACTGGCACGACATCCGAGCATCTGACCATCGTGAAACACCCGCTGGTGCAGCACAAACTGTCAATCATGCGCGACAAGGCCACCTCGACGGCCAAGTTTCGCCAGTTGCTGCGCGAAATCAGCATGTTGCTGGCCTATGAGGTCACCCGCCACCTGCCGCTGACCACAGAACGCATCGACACGCCGATCTGCGAAATGGACGCGCCCACCCTTCAGGGCCGCAAACTGGCGCTGATTTCGATCCTGCGGGCGGGCAACGGGCTGCTGGACGGCATTCTGGAACTGGTCCCCTCGGCCCGGGTGGGTTTTGTCGGGCTGTACCGTGACCCTGAAACGCTTCAACCTGTGCAATATTATTGCAAACTGCCCTCGGAACTGGCCGACCGGGTGGTGATTGTGGTCGATCCGATGCTGGCCACCGGCAATTCCTCGGCCAAGGCGATTGACCTGCTGAAAGAGGCGGGCGCGAAGAACATCATCTTCCTGTGCCTGCTGGCCGCGCCCGAAGGTGTTCAACGCATGAAAGAGGCGCATCCCGATGTGCCGGTGGTCACGGCGGCGGTGGATGACCACCTGAACGACCATGGCTATATCGTGCCGGGGCTGGGCGATGCCGGTGACAGGCTCTACGGGACCAAGTGACCCGGCAGGCCCGCCGGACCGTGCCGAAGCAAGCAAAGGCCAAGTGACGGGTAATTAAGGCTTTACTCGTCAGCGCCGCCGTTGCATCTTTGGCTGGTGTTACCAGGGGGTATGCGATGTTCGTGAAATTTGTCTCGGCTGCGGCACTGCTCGCAGCCCTGGGCGCTACGGGGGCTGCTGCCCAGACCCGTAGCGGCCCGGTCATTCCGGCCGAAATGCCGCCCGCCAGCTTTACCGGCGGCCAGTATGTTGACAGCCGGGGCTGCATCTTCATGCGCGCGGGCTACAATGGCCGCGTCAACTGGGTGCCGCGCTACGGCGACGACCGTCGCCCGATGTGCGGCTATGCGCCCAGCATGGCGGCAAGCGGCCCGGCGCCGGTCGTCGTTGCCGCGGCGCCTGTAGCGGCGCCTGCGCCGCGTTCCGCACCCGCACCGCGCGTGACGGTCACATCCGGCATTCCCTATTCGGTGCCGCCAGAGCCGAGCCGCCCGCACGTTCAGCCTGTGGCACCCGCGCAGGTGCATCACGTCTCGGGTTCGCGCGGGCTTGATACCCGCTGGAGCTTCTATGACCGCACGGGCCCTTCGCCCTGCTCGCACCTGTCGCCGCACAGCCAGATGTATATGGTTCCCTCGCCCGCAATGCCGGAACTGCCGCTGCGCTGCGGCCCGCAGGCGCGCCACACCACCGACGCGGTGCGTGAAATGGCACCGCGCGGCAATGTCTGGGAGCCGTGGGATGGCGTGAACCCGTCGCCGATGGCGCCCAATGTCTATCAGTTGCCGCCGCCCTATGCACCGCGCTGGCCGGATGCGCATCTGCAGCCCACTGCACCGCGCGGGCATGCCGCCTCGGTGCAACAGGTCGCGCAGGTGCAGGCACCGCGCACCACGGTCTCGACAATGGGCAGCGCCGCCAGTGTGACTCCTGCCGCGCCGGGCCGCTACGTTCAGGTGGGCACCTTCGGCGTGGACGCCAATGCGCAGACCACCATTGCCCGGCTGCAGCAGCATGGCCTGCCTGTCGCCACGGGCAGCGTCCGGCGCGGCGATCAGGCGCTTCAGGTGGTCATGGCAGGCCCCTTCGCCAACCCGGCCGAGGCGCAGGCAGCACTCGGTGCCGCCCGCGCGCTGGGTTTCGGGGATGCCTTCGTGCGCTGATCGCGCATTTACAGCCATACGTCAGCCTTGCCCCCGGCCCTGCGCCGGGGGTTTTTCTTTGCCCGCCCCGCCTTTTGAACGCCGGAAAAGTCAGTGCTGGCAGATACCCTGCAGGGTGATCCACTCGCCGTCGCCCAACAGGCGCGCGGTGGCGCGCGCGCCGCTCACCGGCTGATCGGCCAAAGCCTGCGCCAGCGGCGCCGCATCTGCGGGAAGTGACAGGGCAAAGGCCGATACCGGCACCCCCAGCGCATTGAACCGCGCGGCCAGTTGCGCCGCATCCGGCGCCTCCATGGGCCGGGAAAAACGCAGGGCGGCATAGTCCGAAAAAGCCTCGACCGGCAGGTTCCCGGTGGTCAGAAGCGCGAATGTCGCCCGCGTTCCGGCATGGTGCAGCAGGTCGCGCAGCGGATCCTGCGCATCGGCGGCCAGAATCTGGCCCAGCATGTAGCCCGCCAATGCCTCGGGGCTGTCGAGACGCTCCAACAACCCGCGTCCGATCACCACCAGCCGCCCCGGCAGATGCGCCGCCTCAAGGCCCGGCAAACCATCCACCACCGCAACACGGTCGCTGGCCCCCAGCACACGGCTACGCAGCGTCGCCAGCGCCTGCCGCCCGGCCGGATCGGCGCAGACCCGCACCCCGGGCCGCGTGGCAGTCAGTGCCTCAAGCGCCTCGCGGCCGACCTGCGCGCGCTTGGCCGAGGGGACGATGCCTGCGGTATGGGTCACAAGCGCGCCGGGCAGCCAGAAGACTGTCAAAGCCGCCGCCACAACCGCCGCCAGCGCCCCCAGCCCCCGGCGCAGGTGGCGCAGGGGTGTGCGGTGCACCAGCGCGGCGCGGATCGTCTCCAGCGCGTCGATCAGGGTTTCGTCGTCCAGTTCCAGCGTTTCGGCCTGCGCATCGGGGCCGGGCGCAAAGATGGCGGGCTGGCGCGACGGGTTGAGCCGGTGAACGGCGGGCAGCGACCAGTGGCTGAGCACCGCGCCGCTGCGCACATCCGAGATCACGAGGCTCGCGTTCCCCAGCGCCACGACAACATCGCGCCGCTGCTCGTCAGGCCCGGCACGCCACAGCCCCGGGCCTTCCAGCCTTTGATACTTTGTCAGCGCGGTCATGGCCTGCGGTCTGTCCGTTCCTGTCTGCCCGGTTTTCGCGGGATGATACCTCAGCGACTCACCCACCGCCAGCCGCCTCACGCCAGCGTGCACGGCAAAGCGCGATCCCCATTGCACCGCAACCGGCCGCACACTACCGTCGCCGCGCAGCGCAGGACGATCCGAATGCCCACCCCTGACACCTATTACACCCGCAGCCAGGCCGATACACGGCAGTACCCGGCCCTGAACGGGCGCAGTGAGGGTGATTGCATCATCATCGGCGGCGGGCTTGCCGGGCTAAGCGCCGCGCTGCATCTGGCAAGGGCGGGCAGACGGGTAATCGTGCTTGAGGCGCAGACCATCGGCTGCGGCGCATCGGGCCGCAATGGCGGCTTCGTCGGGCCCGGTTTTGCCTGCGGCGGCGATGCCATTGCCCGGCGCGTCGGCAGGCCCGCAGCGCAGGCGCTGCACCGCCTGTCCATCGAGGGCGCCGAGATGGCGCGGGCAGAAATCAAGGCGCTGGACATCCCCGGGGTTAACCCGGTGCCGGGCAAGCTGCGCCTGCGTCGCTACAACCATGCCGCCGATCTGCATGCCGAGATTGACGAGGCCGCCCGCCTTTATGATTACCCGCTGACCTATCTGGATCAGCGCGCGATCCGCGAACATCTGGACACCGGGCGCTATCACCACGGGCTGCTGGATGCCCGCGCGTTCCACATTCACCCGCTCAACTACGCGCGCGGCCTTGCTGCCGAGATTGCGCGGCTGGGCGGGCAGGTCTGTGAACTCAGCACCGCCACCGGCCTGCACCTGAGCGGCGCCACGAAAACGGTTACCACCGCGCAGGGGCAGGCACAGGCACCGCATGTCGTGCTGGCAACCGGCGGCTATACCGGCCCGCTGCTGGGCCGCCTGCGCCGGGCGATGCTGCCGATTGCCACCTATGTGATGCTCAGCGAAGCGGCGCCTGACCTGCTGGCCACCGCCATCCGCACCCGCCACGCGATCAGCGACAACCGCCGCGCGGGCGATTACTACCGCCTTGTCGAGGGGGGCAACCGGCTGTTGTGGGGCGGGCGCATCACCACCCGCACGGCCTCACCCGATGGCATCGTGCGGCAGTTGCGCCGTGAAATGCTGGGCGTCTATCCACAGCTCAGCGGCCTGAAAACCGAACTGGCATGGTCTGGCCTGATGGCCTATGCCCGCCATCTGATGCCCCAGATCGGCCAGCTTTCGCCCGGTGTCTGGCATGCCACGGCCTTTGGCGGGCACGGGCTGAACACCACCGCCATCGGCGGGCGCGTCGTGGCCGAGGCCATTCTGAATGAGAGCGACCGCATCCGCCAGTTCGCGCCCTTCGGCCTTGTCTGGGCGGGCGGGCCGGTGGGGCTGCTGGCCGCACAACTGACCTACTGGAAGCTTCAGGCACAGGACCGCTGGAGCGAGCGCTGACAGAAAGGGAACAGGATGAAAACCCACAGCTATGAAAGCCGCGTTGTCTGGACCGGCAACCGCGGTCAGGGCACCGCAGGATACCGCGCCTATGACCGTAACTGGTCTGTCGCGGTGCCGGGCAAACCCGAGATCCCCTGTTCAAACGATCCGCTTCTGGGCGGCGATCCGGCGCTGATGAACCCCGAAGACCTGCTGCTCAGCGCGCTCGCCTCCTGCCACATGCTCTGGTATCTGCACCTTGCCGCCGTGGCCGGGGTCACGGTCACCGCCTATGAGGATTGCCCGGAAGGCATCGGCGAGGTCAGCCCCGATGGCGCGGGCCGCTTTGTGTCTGCCCGGCTGCGCCCGCAGATCACCGTCGCCCCCGGCACCGACCTTGCGCGCGCGGCCGCCCTTCATGACGATATCCACAACTACTGCTTCATCGCCCGCTCGGTTGCTTTCCCCGTCAGCATCGCACCGCACTTCACCATTGCCTGAGACCTGGCTTGCACCTTTCTCCCGGATGCGGAAAGACTGGCGCAGACATTGGCAGGAGGCCGCATGACCGTCCATATCGGCGCCCAACCCGGCGCAATTGCCGAAACCGTGCTCATGCCCGGTGACCCGCTGCGCGCCCGCTGGGCGGCAGAGACCTTCCTTGAAAACCCGGTGCTGGTGAACGAGGTGCGCGGCATGCTCGGCTATACCGGCACCTGGCGGGGGCACCGGGTGACGATCCACGGCTCGGGCATGGGGATGGCCTCGCTGTCGATCTATGCCAATGAACTGATCCGCGATTTTGGCGCGAAAACCCTGATCCGCGTGGGCTCGGCGGGGGCGATGCAGCCCGGCGTGGGGCTGCGCGATATCGTGCTGGCGATGGGCTGCACCACGCTTTCCACCCCCTCGCGCGGTATCTTCCGCGAAATCGGCTTTGCGCCGCTGGCCGATTTCGGCCTGCTGCAGGCGGCCCATGCGGCGGCGCTTGCCCGGGGCGAGAAGGTTCAGGTGGGCAATGTCTATTCCTCCGACGTGTTCTATGACGAACGCCCTGACCTTAACGAGATCATGGAGCGCCACGGTGTTCTCTGTGTCGAGATGGAGGCGGCCGAGCTTTACAACCTCGCCGCGCGCCACGGGGTGCGCGCGCTGGCCGTGCTGACCATCTCGGACCATCTGCTGACGCGGCTGGCCCTGCCCGCCGAAGAGCGTGAACGCTCATTCGGCGCTATGATCGAAATCGCGCTGGAGGCCGCCTTCGCGTGACCCTGCGTCGCTGACGCAAGGGCAGGCCCGGCGCGGGCTTTACCGGGGCGCGCGCCCTTCTTACCCTTACCCGCATCAGCCGCGGGGAGGCGCGCATGTCACAGGCCGAAGCAATACGCATCGACAGCAAGGGCGCGCGCCTTGCAGGCACGCTGATCGCCCCGCCGGCGCCCGCACTGGCCGTGATGATCAATGCCGCCACCGGCGTTCCCGCCGCCTACTACCGCCCCTTCGCCGAATGGCTGAGCCAAGAGCGCAACGCCGCCTGCCTGATCTGGGATTACCGCGATTTCGGCGCCTCGGGCAGCATCCACGGATCGCAGGCCAACATGACCGACTGGGGCGTCACCGATGCCAGCACTGCGCGCTTCTGGCTACGCAACCGCTTCCCGGCGCTGCCGCTCTGGGTGATCGGCCATTCGCTCGGCGGCATGACGGTGCCCTTCCAGCCGGGTCTGGGCCAGATCGACCGGCTGATCACGGTCGCGGCCGGGGCCGGGCATGTCAGCGACCATCCCTGGCCGTTTCAGGCGCAGGCGCGGGCATTGTGGTATCTGCTTGGCCCTGCGGCTGCGCGGTTGCTGGGCTACCTGCCCGGGCGGGCGCTGGGGCTGGGCAATGACCTGCCCGCGCCGGTGTTTCGCCAATGGCGGCGCTGGTGCACTGATCGCCGCTCGTTGCCGGGTGACCCAGATCTGCCGGTGCCGGAGCGACCGGGCCTTGTCTGCCCGGTCAAGCTGGTGGCAATCGCCGATGACGTGATGATCCCGCCCGCTGCCGTCTGGCGGATGGGGGCATGGATGCCTGCCGCCACCGTCAGCAAGCAGGTGATCACCCCCGCCGATTACGGGCTGACATCAGTTGGCCATATCGCGCCCTTCGCCGCGCGGAACCGCGCGCTCTGGGGCGATATTATTGCCTGACCCGCGGTGGGTTCAGGCCCATTCCCATGGCACGGTGAACTCACCCAGTTTCAGCGCAACCGCCGCTTCATCCACCTCACCCGTCCGCTCGATCCGGGCGACAAGGCCGCGCTTCTTGTCCTCGACAACCGCAGCCACCCGCGCCGGTATCTTGTTCTCCTCAAAGAGATCATTAAAGACACGGATGATCGCCATGCGCCGCAGATCAGGCTTGAACACCTTGCCCACCGCCGTTTTCGGCAGTTCCGGCAGCACCTCAATGTACTTCGGCACCGCGGCACGCTCCGGCACCCGGTCGGCGGCGTGGTCCAGCAATTCGCGCGTGGTGACCTTCGCACCGGCCACCAGCTCGACATAGGCACAGGGCATCTCACCCACCTTGGCGTCGGGCTGGCCTATCGCCCCAGCGAAGGACACCGCCGGATGGCTGAGCAAAGCTTCCTCGATCATCGCCGGGTCAATGTTATGGCCGCTGCGGATGATCAGATCCTTGGCGCGGCCGGTGATCCAAAGATAGCCGTCAGCATCGATCCGCCCCAGATCGCCGGTGCGCAGAAACCGGCCCTGCGCATAGAGGCCCAGGTTCTTGGCCTCTTCGGTATAGGTTGATCCCTCAAAGACGCCGGGCGAGCTGATACAGATCTCGCCCACCTCGTCGGTGGCGCATTCATGGTTGATATCGCCATTCACCGCCAGCCTGAGGATGCGCACGTCAGTGTAGGGGAACGCAAGCCCCACCGAGCCGATCTTCTTTTCGCCATCCACCGGGTTGGCCGCGACAAGGCAGGTGGCCTCGGTAAGGCCGTAGCCTTCGATGATGGAAACGCCGGTCGCTTCCTCAAAACGTCGATAAAGTTCAACCGGCAGCGCGGCTGAGCCGGAAAACCCGTTGCGCAAAGTTGAAATATTGGCATTCACCGGGCGCTGCATCAGCGCCGAAAGGGCCGTGGGCACGGTGAAGATATACGTCGCGCCCCACCGCTCAACCAGTTTCCAGAAATTGTCGAACACCCCGTCACCGCGATAGCCCTGCGGCGTCGGAAAGACCACATGCGCGCCCGAACAGATCGACGCCATCATCACCGGATAGGCGGCAAAGACGTGGAACAGGGGCAACGGGCACAGGATGATATCCTCGGGGGCGAACAGCATCTCGGCCCCGATCCAGCCGTTATACAGCATGCCGGAGGCCTTGTGCTGCGCCACCTTGGGCGTGCCGGTGGTGCCGCCGGTGTGGAAATAGGCACAGACCCGGTCTTCGGCAGGCAGCTCAAAGGTCAGCCGGTCGGCAGGCTGGCGCGCCAGCTCAGTGTTGAAATCAAGCACCCTTGCCGTGTGGTGGATATCGTTCTTCGGGCGGATGAACGGCACGATCCAGCTTTTCGGCGGGGACATGTAGTGCAGCATGTCCACTTCCAGCACGGTGCGCACCTCAGGCGCGTTGCCCACCGCTTCGGCCACCTTCTGCGCCACATCCGTCTTGGGAAAACTGCGCAGCGTCACCACGACCTTGGCCTTGGTCTCACGCAGGATCCCGGCGATCTTTTCAGGCTCTAGCAGCGGGTTGATCGGGTTGACCACCCCCGCCGTCATGCCGCCAAAAAGCGTGATCGCGGTCTCGTTGATCGTGGGCAGGACATAGGCGATGGTGTCACCCTCGCCCACGCCAAGGCTGCGGAACAGATTGGCGGCCTGCGTGATCTTGCCGTGAAACTGCGCCCAGGTCAGGGTCTCTGCCTTGGCCCCGGCATCAGAGAACATCTGAAACGACACGGCGTTGCGGCTGCCATGGGTGTTGCGGGTGCGGGTGATCTGTTCATAGACGGTGACCGGAATATCCCGCGCGCTCCATGGCATGGCATTCTGAACGGCGTCGCGGTCGGCAGTGCTGGCAAATCGACTGTTTGGCATGGTTTCCTCCCTGCTCAAGACCATAAGATGGCCCTTTTCGAAGGCAAGGGCAATGCGACGTGCTGGCCCGGAAGGGGATGTGCACGTCACATTTCGTCGTCTTGACCTTCGGTAAACTGAAGCCGCGCCAGCCGCGCATAGAGCCCGCCCTGCGCCACCAACACCTCATGCGTGCCCTCGGAGACGATCCGCCCCTTGTCGAACACCACAATCCGGTCGGCCTTGCGCACGGTGGCCAGACGGTGCGCCACCACCAGCGTGGTGCGGTCCTTTGAAAGCTGCTCGACCGCGCGCTGCACGGCGCGTTCGCTTTCCGCATCCAGCGCTGAAGTGGCCTCGTCCAGCAGCAGCACCGGCGCGTCGCGCAGGATGGCGCGGGCGATGGCGATGCGCTGCTTCTGCCCGCCCGACAGCATCACACCACGCTCACCCAGCTGGGTGTCATAGCCCAGCGGCAGGGCTGCGATGAACTCATGCGCGGCGGCGGCGCGGGCGGCCTGTTCAATCTCGGCATCCGTGGCATCAAGGCGGCCAAAGCGGATGTTTTCACGCGCGGTGGTGCCAAAGATCACCGGGTCCTGCGGCACCAGCGCCATGGTGCTGCGCAGATCGGTGCGTTCCAGCTCACGGATATCGACGCCGTCCAGCCGGATCGCCCCGGCCTGCGGGTCATAAAAGCGCATCAGAAGCTGGATGATCGTGGTCTTTCCCGCGCCTGATGGCCCCACCAGCGCCACGGTTTCACCCGGCACCACGTTGAGCGAGATACCCTCCAGCGCCGATTGCCCGGGCCGCGACGGATAGTGAAAGCGCACCCCCTCAAAGGATACCGCACCGCGCACCGGCCTGGGCAGCACGACGGGGTGCGCCGGGTCTTCCACCTGATCGACGGCGTCCAGCAGCTCTGCCAGTCGCTCGGTCGCACCCGCGGCGCGCTGCAGCTCGCCCCAGATTTCCGACAGCGCGCCGACCGATCCGGCCACGATCACCGAATAGATGACGAACTGCACCAGCTCGCCCACGCTCATCACGCCCGCGCGCACATCCAGCGCACCCACCCAGAGCACGCCCACAATCCCGCTGAAAACCAGCATGATCACGATCACCGTCATCACCGCCCGCGTGGCGATGCGCTTGAGGGCAATGTCAAAGGCCTTTTCGGTGACCGTATCGAAAGCGACGCTGCTCTGGGCTTCGTGGGTGAAGGCCTGAACCGTCTGCACCGCGCTCAGCGCCTCGGAGGCATTGCCGGAGGAGGCCGCGATCCAGTCCTGATTTTCGCGCGAAAGGTTGCGCAGGCGGCGGCCCAGCACCACGATCGGCACGATCACGGCGGGCACCAGCAGCAGCACCAGCCCCGTCAACTTGGCCGAGGTCAGCGCCAGCATCGCCAGCCCGCCGATCAGCATCAGCACATTGCGCAGCGCGACCGAGATGGACGAACCGACGATGGACTGGATCAGCGTTGTGTCGGTGGTGATGCGCGACAGCACCTCGCCGGTCATGACGCGCTCATAGAACACAGGGCTGAGACCGATCACCCGGGCAAAGACCGCGCGGCGGATATCGGCCACCACGCGCTCACCCAGCCGGGTGATCATGTAATACCGCGCACCCGTGCCCAGCGCGAGAAGCGCCGCAATGCCCAGCGAGGCCACGAAATACTGGTTCAGCAGTTCCAGATCGCCCGCGCCGAACCCATCCACCACCCGGCGCACGGCCAGCGGGAGCGCCAGCGACACCATGGCTGTGACCACGAGCGCCAGAAAGGCACCGCCCAGCAGCAGGCGGTAGCGGGAAAGGAACGGCCACAGCCCCGAAAGCGCCCCGATCTTGCGCGAGGCGGCGCGCTCTTCGCTGTTGGGCTGGGGTGTATCGGCCATGGCCTGTTCCCTGTACGCATTCTGTATGATTGGAGGCGGGTTTAGGCGAGTGTGCCGCGCAGGGCAAGCGCGCATGCCACGCGGGGCCTGCACGCCCCGCCGCGCCGCCTTTGCACGGTGCCGCCTGACTGTGCGCCGGATCAGGTGGAATACTCGTCTGATTGCACGCGGAAGGGTGGGCCACGGCGTTTGCGGCATTTCGTCCCAGCGCGCTGCAATGACCCGGTCAAAGGGCTCGACCGGGCGGCGAAAGCGCGGGAAAGCTGGCGCGGCCTGCCCCTGTCGGCATACACTCAGCAGCGGCGCGCCGCCGGAAACCGCCAGAAAGAAACGCGAATGACAAGATACCCGGCCCTGCTTGCCCTTTCAGCCATCCTCGGTGCGACACCGGCGCAGGCCTCAGTCGGCGCAAACCTCGGGGAAAGCATCGACACCCTCTTCGCGCAGGCCACCGGCTGGTTTGTTACCCTGATCTTTGCACCACTGCCGGGCACCGGCCTGCCGTGGATCGTGGGATGGCTGGTGATCGGTGCTGCGGTCTTCACCCTCTATTTCGGCTTCATCCAGTTCCGTGCCTTCGGTCATGCGATTGCGCTGGTGCGCGGCAAGTATTCAGAACCGGACAACGCAAGCCCGGACAACGCCGGTGAAGTCAGCCATTTTCAGGCCCTCACAACCGCACTTTCGGGCACCGTGGGGCTGGGCAATATCGCGGGCGTGGCGGTCGCGGTCAGCATCGGCGGCGCGGGTGCAACCTTCTGGATGATCATGGCGGGGCTGCTGGGCATGGCGTCAAAATTCGTGGAATGCACGCTGGGGGTGAAATACCGCAACGAATACCCTGACGGCACGGTCTCGGGCGGGCCGATGTATTACCTGAAGAAGGGCTTTGCCGAGCGCGGCCTGCCGCTGGGCGGGGTGATGGCGGTGCTGTTCTCGGTCTTTTGCGTGCTGGGCGCGCTGGGGGGCGGGAACATGTTTCAGGCCAATCAGGCCGCCTCGCAGGTGGAAAGCGTGCTGGGCGTGCCGACATGGGCGACGGGGCTGGCAATGGCGGGGATCGTCTTTGCGGTCATCGTCGGCGGCATAAAATCCATCGCGCGGGTGACTGAAAAGGTCGTGCCTTTCATGGGTGTTGGCTATTTTCTGGTCGGCGCCGCCATTCTGGCGATGCATCATGACCTGATCCTCTGGGCTTTTGGCGAGATCCTGCGCGGTGCCTTCACCGAGACCGGGGTAACCGGCGGGATTATCGGTGCGATCATTCAGGGCTTTCGGCGCGCGGCGTTTTCCAACGAGGCCGGTGTCGGCTCGGCGGCAATCGCGCATTCGGCGGTGCGCACCTCGGAGCCCGTAAGCGAAGGGTTCGTCGCGCTGCTGGAGCCCTTCATCGACACGGTGGTGATCTGCACGATGACCGCGCTGGTGATCATCATCACCGGCCAGTTGCTGCAAGACTCTGAGAGCGGCCTCTATCTGCTGACCGAAAGCGGAAGCATCGCCACCGCCTCGGGCGCAACGGGGGGTGTGCCGATCACCTCGGCGGCCTTCGGGTCAGCCTTTGGCTGGGCACCCTATGCGCTGGCGGTGGCGGTCGTGCTGTTCGCCTTTTCGACCATGATCACATGGTCCTATTACGGCACCAAGGCATGGACCTACCTGTTCGGCGAGGGCCGCCGCAAGGAACTGGCGTTCAAGGCTTTGTTCTGCGTCTTCATCTTTATCGGCGCGGTTTCCAGCCTTGAGGCCGTGATCGGCTTTTCCGATGCTGCGATCTTTTCAATGGCGGTGGTCAATATCATCGGCCTTTACTGCCTGATGCCGCTGGTCAGGGCCGATCTGAACTCCTACCTGGCGCGGCTGCGCACCGGTGAGATCAGGCGCAAACGCTGAGCGGTTCCGGGCGGATGCGCCCTGCCGCAGCGGCACGCCAATCGCCAAAAGGTGAAGAAGCAGGCAATTGCGCTGAAACGTCGCACAGGGCATTCTGCGCGCAGAAATTTCCGGAGATTTTTCATGCGTTTGCCCACCACCCGCCTGCGCCGCTCGCTCACACTTGCCCTGACCGGGCTGGTGCTGGCCCTTCCGCTTCAGGCCGAAACTTCGGTCAGGGCGATCACGCTCTCCACAGCCGGTCTCGCAATGATCGAGGCCACGGGCACACTGGGGAATGACCCGATGCGCCTGTCCGTCGCGCGCAACGATATCGACGATTTCCTGAAAACGCTGTGGGTGCTGGACCCGGAGGGCGCCGCCGCGCATCTGACGATGACCGGCCCCGGCAGTTTTGAGGACGCCTTCGCGCATCTGCCGCTGGGCCCGGACGAGGTGACCGACCCTGCACGCCTGCTGCATGCCATGATCGGCGCACCCATCGCCGTCGAGCGGCGGGGCGAGCGCTGGGAGGGGGTCAATATGGGCGTCACCCAGCGGCCCTGCGAACATGGCCCCTGCCCCGTGCTGAACCTTCAGACCGATGACGGCAGCCTGCGCAGCTTCGAGATCAATGACGCGCTCAGCTTCACCTTCAGCGACAGCGCAGACCGCGCCCATGTCAGCGCCGCACTGGCCGCCTGGCGCGCGCGTTCCGATGACCGGCGCGTGGAACTGGCGCTGCGCTCGGACAACGAGGCCGAGCGCCAGGTGGGGCTGGTCTGGCTGCAAAGCGCACCGCTGTGGCGCACCGCATGGCGCGCGGTTGACACGCCTGAGGGCATCCAGCTGATCGGCTGGGCCGTGGTAGAAAACGCCACCGGCATGGACTGGGAAAATGTCGAGCTGACACTGGCCACCGGCGCCACCCGCAACATCGCCGCGCGCCTCTATGAGCGCCACTATGCCTTCCGCGAGGAAGCCCTGATGGCCAGCCCGCCGCCCGGCATGCCCGCCATGGCACGCGGCAGCATGGAACTGGCCGCCGCGCCGGTGCCGCAAATGGCCGACAGCGCCGCTGCGGCCCCGGTCAGCGCCGATGACGGCGACAGCTTCAGCCGCTTCACCCTGTCCATGCCCGTCTCGCTGGCGGCGGGGCAGATGATCAGCGTGCCCTTCCTGTCCGAAACCCTGCCCGATGCGCGCCTGACCCTCTATCGTGGCGGCCATGGCGAGCGCCATCCGGTGATCGCGCTGGCGCTGGAAAACCCGCTGCCGCTGCGCCTGCCTGCGGGTGTTCTGACCCTCTATGAAGAGGGCCGTGGCCATGCGGGCGATGCGCATATCCCCGAACTGGCCCCCGGTGCGACCGAGATTGTCGATTTCGCGCGCGACACCGCCATGGAGATCCGCGAAGAAAGCGGCACCACCGAAACCCTGCGCGAGATGCGTCTGGTGCGCGGGGTGCTTCAGGTCACCGAAGACCTGCAGCGCCGCACCACCTACCGGATCGAGGGGGCACCGCAGGCGGAGCGGGAACTGACCCTGGACCACCCGCGCCGCAGCGACTGGACGGTCACCGGCCCCGATGGCGCCGAAGAAACCACCGACGCATGGCGCTGGCGCATCACCGTGCCCGCCGGTGAGACGCTGACCCATGAGGTGACCGAGCGCCAGCCCCGCCTGCGCCGCGTGGGGCTGATGGATATCGACCTGCCGACGCTGGCCCTGTGGGAGGCGCGCGCCACCGATCCGGCCCTGCGCGAAACGCTGGGTGAACTAGCCGGGCTGCGCACCGCCATCACTGAGGCGACCACCCGTCAGCGCCATGCCGCCGAGGAGATCGAGGGGCTGGAGCGCGAACAGGCGCGGCTGGTGAACCTGATCGTGCAACTGGGCGATGACAGCAACGCCAACCGCGAGCGCCGCGCCCGTGTCGATGCGATCGATGCCGCAATCGCTGCGGCGGAGGACACCCGCCGCACGGCGGCGAGCGAGATCGACAGCCTGCGCAGGCAGATTGCCGAGCTGCTGGAAAGCTGAGGCCCGGTTGAGACCGGGTTGAGGGGGGCTTTGCCCCCCTCTTCGGCTGCGCCGAATTCACCCCCCAGGATATTTTGGAACAGGTGAGGGGCGATCCAGGCGCGCCATCGGCGGGCGGCGCCGTTCAACTGTCCTTCCCTACCGCTGCCGCATGGCCTAGGATCGGCGCCATGATCAGCCCTGTTGCCCTTTCCCATGACCCCTGAACTTTTCCCCAACGAAGCGGCGTTGCCGACGACGCCCGCGCGCCCCGAATTTTCGGAGGATCAGGCGCAGGCCTGGGATCAGGTGGCCGAGCTTCTGGCCCGCGCCGGTATCCGCCTGATGGACGAAGAGACCGACCCGCCCGACCCTGACGCGCCCGGCGCGGTGCGGGCGATTCTGGGCAAGGCCGGGTCCGGCAAGACCATGCTTCTGGCAGAGCTGACAAAGGCGCTGGTCGCCGCCGGGGTTGAAACCGTTTCCGGCGATTACGAGGGGCGGCGGCGCAAGGAGCGGCGCACGCTGGCCATTCTGGCGCCGACGAACAAGGCTGCCTCGGTGCTGCGCAACCGCGGTGTGCCGGCAACCACCATTCATCGCATCCTCTACACCCCGGTCTATGACCCCGAATACGAAAAGATCGCCGAATGGCTGGCTGGCAACGGCCCGCGCCCGGAAATGCCCGATCTGGGCGAGACCGCGCTGGACCGCGCGCAGGCCTTTTACGCCACGGTCAAATCCATCCCCGGCGCGCTGGCGGCGGCGGGGCTTCGGGGCAGTGATTTCATCAAGGGCTGGAAGCGGCGCGACGACCCGCTGGATATCGGCTTCATTGACGAAAGCTCGATGCTGGACACCCGGCAGTTTCAGGATCTGCACGAGATCTTTCAGACACTGGTTCTGTTCGGCGACCCGGCGCAGCTTGCCCCGGTGGGCCAGTCCGGCGAGATGGTGTTTGACACCCTGCCCGAGGCAAACCGCATCACCCTCAGCCGCATTCACCGGCAGGTCGAAGGCAACCCGATCCTTGATCTGGCGCATGCCCTCGCCGACCCCGATCTGCGGTTCGAGGATTTCGAGGCGCGCATCGAAGAGGCCGCGCGCCACGATGACCGCGTGGTCTGGGCGCAGCGGGTCGAAAGCGATCTGATGGCGCGCTCACCCGTGCTGGTCTGGCGCAATGCCACGCGCATCCGGCTGATCCATGCCTTCCGCAACGCCTTTGGCGCGCCCGAGACCGAGCTGTTGCCGGGGGAGCCGCTGGTCTGTGACGGGCTGGAACTGCCCCTGAAGCACCGCAAGAAGCGCATCGACATGGAGGCGCGCGGGCTGATCAAGGGGGCGCAGGTCATTTATCTGGGGCCGGGCAAGCGCAGCGGTTTCTCGCGCCTGCATGTGATCGGCGCTGAAGAGCCGCAGATTTCTGCCGCCTCGATCATCAAGATCGAACGCGAGGGCGAGGAAGAACCCTTCATCCCCTTCGCCCACCATATGGGCGCGGCCTTTCTGCATGGCGCGGCGGTGACGATCCACAAGGCGCAGGGCTCGCAATGGCCTGAGGTGCAGGTTTTCGCCCCTGACCTCTACGCCGCCGCCCGCGCCGGGCGGATCGAGGCCGGGGTGCCGCTGTGGAAGCGGCTGGCCTATGTCGCCATCACCCGCGCCGAACACCGGCTGCACTGGGTAGTGCGCAACCGGCTGGCGCGGCCCTCGGGGCCGTTGCGCACCGACGATCTGGGCGGCGTGCCCGCGCCGCTGTCACTGGCGGGTGAGCCGGAGTAGGGCGCGCAGGCATCTGACAGCGGTCAGCGCGCCCGGCTCAGGCGGTGCAATGATGGGCCTCGAACTGCGCGCGGTTGGGGCAGAACCCCGCCCCTGAGGGGCTGGGATGACCGGCCTGACGCAGAAAGCCGCGGCATTGCGTGGTGTTGGGACACTGCGCGCAGGTTTCGACGATCTGCAGCCATTCCGCCCGGTCGTGCATCACCGCGTCAGGGGTAAGGCCAAACACATTTCCCATCGCCAGCGCGCGCTCGGGAATGGCAGCGGGCATCGCGGCGAGGGTGAGGGCCTGATCGCGGCTGACGCCCATGTCCTGAAAATCCCGCTCATCCAGCGCCGCGACTGCTGCAATGTCAGCCCCGCGCCGGGTCAGTCGTTGAAACCACGCAAACATGATATCCTCCATCCTGATCAGAGAAGCATAACCCCGCGCCGCGCCATCGGGCCTTGATCCTGATCAAACCCTCAGCCCGGGCCGAGGGTTTGGAAGCGACCAGTGGAGCGTCGCTTGAAGACATTTTGTCGCCGGGCGGGTGGCAAATGGTCACAGGAATGTTACGGTGCAGGGTACCGGGTGGCACGCCGCCCCGACAAGGATGAAGGCCAGCGCATCGCCTGAACCCTCACGGTTCCGGCCTTTCCGGTGCGCTGAGCAGCCGCTGAACGCAAGAAACCCGTCAACAGAGGGAGCGCGACCATGTCTGATACCAATGGCGGCGAACCACTGCCGGAGCCGGAAGGCGCGGTGAACGCAATCGAAACCGAATACGAGATCGGTCAGGACAATATCACCCCCCGGATCGGCCCTTTCGGGCTGGATATCCACAACCCGGTGTTCATGATCTCGGGCCTGTCGGTGGTGGCGTTCGTCCTGTTCACGCTGGCCTTCCAGAACAGCGTCGGCCCGCTGTTTCTGGCGCTGCGCGACGGGCTGACTGCCAGCTTTGACTGGTTCTTCCTGATTGTGGGCAACATCTTTGTGCTGGTGTGCCTGGGCCTGATTGTCTCACCTCTGGGCAGGGTGCGGATCGGCGGGCGCGAGGCGACGCCGGATTACAGCTATATCGGCTGGTTTTCGATGCTCTTTGCGGCGGGCATGGGGATCGGGCTGATGTTCTATGGCGTGTCCGAGCCGATGTCGCATTACGACGGCGCTTTCGGCGCGCTCACCACCGAAAACGGGGTGCGCACCGACTGGGCACCCCTTGGCGGAGCGGCGGGCGATGTCGATGCGGCGCGGGCACTGGCGATGGCGGCCACCATTTACCACTGGGGCCTGCACCCCTGGGCGATCTATGCCGTGGTCGCGCTGTCTCTGGCGCTTTTCGCCTATAACAAGGGCCTGCCGCTGACCATGCGCTCGGTCTTCTATCCGATCTTCGGGGAACGGATCTGGGGCTGGCCCGGCCATGTGATCGACATTCTGGCGGTCTTTGCCACGCTCTTCGGGCTGGCAACCTCTTTGGGGATCGGGGCGCAGCAGGCCAATGCCGGGCTGAGCTATCTTTTCGGGATCGAGGTGGGCACTACCGCGCAGGTTATCCTGATCGTGGGGATCACCGGCGCGGCGCTGATCTCGGTGCTGCGCGGGCTTGATGGCGGGGTGAAGAAGCTGTCCGAACTGAACCTGATTCTGGCCACGATCCTGCTGCTGTTCATCATCGTTGTCGGCCCGACACTGGCAATCCTGACCGGGTTCTTTGAGAACCTCTTCGCCTATGGCCGTGATTTTGTCGCACTCTCAAACCCGTTTGGCCGCGAGGATGACAATTTCCGGCAGGGCTGGACATCGTTCTACTGGGCATGGTGGATCAGCTGGTCGCCCTTCGTGGGCATGTTCATCGCCCGCGTCAGCCGGGGGCGGACGGTGCGCGAGTTCATCACCTGCGTCCTCCTGATCCCCACGCTGGTCTCTGTCCTGTGGATGACCACGCTGGGCGGCACGGCGCTGAGCCAGCTGGTGGACGGCAGCTTTACCGGTGTGCAGGAGGCAGCGCTGGAGCTGAAGCTGTTCGAGATGCTGACGCAACTGCCGCTGACCACGATTGCCTCGTTCGTAGCGATCGTTCTGGTGATCGTGTTTTTCATCACCTCGTCTGATTCCGGCTCGTTGGTGATCGACACAATCACCGCAGGCGGCAAGATCGACGCGCCGGTGTCGCAGCGCATCTTCTGGGTCAGCTTTGAAGGGCTGGTGGCGGCAACACTGCTGATCGGAGGCGGGCTGGCCGCCTTGCAGGCGATGGCGGTGTCCACGGGCTTTCCCTTTGCCATTGTGCTGCTGCTGGCCTGCTATGCGCTGATACGCGGGCTGATGGACGAGCCGCGCTGAAAGTGGGGGCGGAAGGGGGGCTTTGCCCCCCTCTCCGGCTTCGCCGAATTCACCCCCCAGCGTATTTCCGGCAAGATGAATGGGGCGGCCGGGATGCGTGTCGAAACCGCTTTCCCCGCAGCAGGGCCATGGGGTAGCAAGGCGCATGATACGCGCTTTCATCGCCATCCCGATCCCCGAGACCATCCGCAGCCAGCTGGTGGTCAGCCAGTACCTGCTGCCCATCGCGCGCCCCTTGCCGCCGGAGAATTTTCACCTGACGCTCGCCTTTCTGGGCAGCGCACCCGAAAACCAGCTGGAAGAGCTTCATTTCGCGCTGGAGCAGATCACCGCGCCGGCGCTTGAGCTGCAGATCGACGGGCTGGGAGTGTTCGGCGGCAACAAGCCGCGATCGGTTCATGCCACCTTCCGGCCTGACCCGGCGCTGAACCGGCTTCAGGCCCGCATCGCCCGCGCCGCCGACATGACAGGTTTCGCACGCGAAACCCGCCGCTTCACCCCGCATGTCACGCTGGGCCGTTTTGCCCCGGACGAGGGAAGCGCCGGCGCGCTGGCACAGGCAATCGGCCAGATCGGCGCGCTGAACATACCGCCTTTCAGGGCCGATCATTTCACGCTCATGCGTTCTATCCTGCGCCCGGACGGCGCCGTGCATGACGAACTCGCCCGCTACCCGCTTGGCGGCTGAGGCCCGTCTTGCACCCTTGCACCCGGCACCGGCGCTGGCATAGGCTCAGCCCGCGCCGTCAAGCGGCAAACCTCATTTCAGGGAGAGCGCCATGAATTGCGTCTTCGTCCAGTTTCGCTGCATTCCAGGCAAGACCTATGAGGTCGCGGCAGCCATCTATGACCGCGAGGTGGTGTCCGAGCTGTTTTCGACGAGCGGCGAATATGACCTGATCGCCAAGGTCTATATTCCCGAGGGCAAGGATGTCGGCCATTATCTGGCGGAAAACCTGTTCGATGTGCCGGGCATTTCGCGCACACTGACCACCATGACCTTCAAGGCCTTCTGACAGCCGCTACAAGGGGCGGTGCCCTCAGCGCGGGCCTTGCTCAGTGCCGGATATACCGGAACGCCGCCGACGCGCCCCAGCCCGCCACCAGCGCCAGCGCCAGCGACAAAAGCCCGTAGACCAGCGGCTGGTCATAGGCCAGCTGGTGCAGCCAGCGCTCGATCCCTTCCTTGCGCACGAAAATCGCGGTGCGGAACTGGTTCACCACTTCCCCCTCGCGCACCAGATACATCCGCGTGGTATAGGCGCCTTCGGTCAGGTTTGCGGGCAGGCGGACATTGGCGCGAAACAGGATCTCGCGGTCCAGATAGACCCAGCGGTCCAGCGTCAGATATTGCTCGGCACGCTCGCGGATCCGCATGAGCGCCGAGGTGAACAGCGCCCGGTCCTCGACATCCCCGGTTGCCTGCGCTGCCCGGATGGCATGCGAGGCCGAGATGCGGTGCTGCGCATCCTGCTCGGCGCTCAGGATCTGCGACAGGGGCGCGCTGGTCGCCACGGCGTAGAAACTGGGCACCGAGGCCATGTTGACCGATTCGACATTCATCCAGATCCCCATCCGCCGGTCCTTGCGCCAGATGGCGACCGGCTGACGCGGCCCCTCGATCACGATGATCACATCAAAGGGCGCGGCGTCCTCGGTTGCGCCCTCATGCCGGATCGCCCCGAAGATCAGAATCTCCGAGCCCGAGAAATTGGCCGTCAACGACACCCGGTTCTGGCTGAGCGCGCCGACAATCTCGCCCGCGCGCGCCGGGCCGGAGACGGGAAGCATCCAGAGGGCCATAAACAGGATCAGCAACACCCGCGCCATCAGTGCCGCCCCGGAATGGTGATCGAATAGAACTCATCCGGGCGCAACAGCAGGTCCAGCGCGATCTTGGAGCAGACCGCCAGAACCACCAGCGCCAGCAGGATGCGCAATTGCTCAGCCTTCAGCTTCAGCCCCAGATTGGTGCCGATCTGCGCCCCCACCACGCCGCCCAGAATCAGGAACAGCGCCAGCAGAATGTCCACCGAATAGCTGGTCACCGCATGCATCACCGTGGTGAAGGCAGTGACAAAGATGATCTGAAACAGCGAGGTGCCGATCACCACCTTGGTCGGCATCCCCAGCAGATAGATCATCGCCGGAACCATGATGAACCCGCCGCCCACGCCCATCACCGCCGAAAGAATACCCACCAGCATGCCCACCAGAATTGGCGGGATGACGCTGATATAGAGGCCCGAAACCCGGAATTTCATCTTCAGCGGCATGTTGTGCACCCAGGTGTGGGTGTGCAGCTTGCGCCGTGGCGCATTGGGGCGGCTGGTGCGATACCAGGCGCGCAACCCCTCCTGAAGCATCAGCAGGCCGATGATACCCAGGAAAACCACATAGGCCAGCTGCACCGCCAGATCGATCTGCCCCAGCGAACTGAGATAGCGAAACAGCGCGATCCCAAGCGCAGCGCCCGCGAGCCCCCCCACCAGCAGCACCGTGCCCATCCGCAGATCAACCGTCTTGCGCTTGAGATGGGCCAGCACGCCGGAGATGGACGAGGCCACCACCTGATTGACCCCGGTCGCCACCGCCACCGCAGGCGGAATGCCGATGAAGAACAGCAGCGGGGTGATCAGAAAGCCGCCGCCCACCCCGAACATGCCTGACAGCAGGCCAACGCCGCCCCCGATGCCCAGAAGCGTCAGGGCATTCGCAGAGACTTCAGCGATTGGCAAATAAATCTGCATGGTTTTCGATAGGACAAAGCCCCTGATTTTGACAGGGGCTTTGATGCGTTTCACAGTCAATTAGATCGCAGTGTGGGCCTCAGGCCTCAGCGTTCCTTGACATAGGGCTCGCCGCCCGCGCGTGGCGGTATCGCGCGGCCCACAAAGCCCGCCAGAATCACCACGGTCAGGATATAGGGCAGCGCCGCCATGAACTGGCCCGACAGCACCACGAAGCCCAGATCGATGTTCGGAAAGCGGTTGGCGACGGCCTCCAGCATGCCGAACAGCAGGACCGCGCCAAGCGCATGCCAGGGCCGCCACTTGGCAAAGATCATCGCCGCCAGCGCGATGAAGCCGCGCCCGGCCGACATGTCCTTCACAAAGCCCGCCGACAGCGAGGTTGCCAGATAGGCCCCGCCGATACCGCACAAGACGCCCGCGATGATCACCGCCAGATAACGCAGCCGCACCACCGACACGCCCGCCGTGTCCACCGCCGCCGGGTTTTCCCCCACGGCGCGCAGCCTCAGGCCAAAGCGCGTGCGGTAAAGGCTGTACCAGACCACCGGCACCATCATCAGGCCCAGATACACCAGAATTGAGTGGCCCGAGAGTATCTGACTGTAAAGCTGCCCCACCAGCGGCACATCCTGCAACGCCCCGGCAAAGGGCAGATCAAGGCGCTGAAACCGTGCCTCACCCGCCAGCGAAGGGGTTCGCCCCCCCTGCTGGAACCAGCTTTGCGCCACCACAACCGTCACGCCCGCCGCCAGAAAGTTGATCGCCACGCCCGAGATAAGCTGATTGCCCCGGAATGTGATGGAGGCCACGCCATGCACCAGCGCAAAGACCACCGATGCCAGCACACCCGCGCCCAGCCCCACCCAGGCGGAACCCGAATAATGCGCATAAGCGGCTGAAAAGAAGGCCGCGATCAGCAGCTTGCCCTCAAGCCCGATATCGAAAACCCCGGCACGCTCGGACACCAGCCCGGCAAGGCAGGCAAACAGCAGCGGCGTGGCCAGCCGCAGGGTTGAATCCAGTATCTGCACAAGGGTTGCGATATCCATCAGCCGCGCCCCCTGAAGGCCAGAAACAGCGCCTCTAGCGGGCGGCGCACCATGTTGTCCAGCGCGCCGGTGAACATGATCACCAGCGCCTGAATGATCACGATCATCTCGCGCGGGATGCGGGTTTCGATGGCCAGCTCTGACCCGCCCTGAAACAGGAAGCCGAACAGAAGCGCTGCCGGAATGATGCCGAACGGGTGCGAGCGGCCCATCAGCGCCACCGCGATGCCGATGAAGCCAGCACCCTCCACCGCGTTCATCACCAGCCGCTGCGGCCCGCCCATTACCGAATTGACCGCCATCATCCCCGCCAGCGCGCCCGACAGCAGCATCGCCACCATGATGATCTTGACCGAGGATATTCCGGCATAATGCGCCGCCGGTTCCGACTGGCCAAAGGCCCGGATCTCAAACCCAAGCCGCGTGCGCCACAGCAGGCCCCATGCCAGCACACAGGCCAGAAGCCCCACGAAAAGCATCACATTCGCCGGGCCCGAGCGCGAGAATTCGATGCCGAGCGGCTCCAGCACATCTGCCAGACGCGGCAGGCGCAGGGTGTTGTCAAAGCGCGCGGTCGCCGGGTCCATCGAGGCGGGGGGGCGCAGCACATGGCTCAGGATGTAATTGAGCAGCGAAAAGGCGATGAAGTTAAACATGATCGTGGTGATCACGATATGGCTGCCGCGCTTCGCCTGCAGCCAGCCCGGAATCGCCGCCCAGGCCGCTCCGGCCACGGCTGAGGCCACGATGGCGGCAATCATCGCCGTCCACCAGTTGGGCCAGGGAATGAACAGGCAGACCATGGCCACC
>NZ_DAIRVN010000049.1:0-35376 GCF_036802785.1 Pararhodobacter sp. | reverse complement strand
CAAATACGCTGGGGGGTGAATTGGCCGCAGGCCAAGAGGGGGGCAACGCCCCCCTGAAGAGCGCATGCGCGCCCTTCCCCCGGAAATGAAAAACGCGCGCCCCATATGGGGCGCGCGTCATTGCATCATTGCGCTCTGTCTTCAGGCAGCGGTCGTGTTCAGGCCCAGTTGCTGGCCAACGGCGACAATGTCGTTCACCAGCTTGCCCGCATTGTCAGCGCCATCGCCCGAGGCCTCGGCGGCCTGCCTGCGTGCCTCGGCCAGCATCGCGTCATAAGCAGGCTGGCTAAGCTCGCCCGCGGGCACACCGCGTTCGGCCAGCAGCGAGACGCTGTCAGCCGTGATCTCGGCAAAGCCGCCGGTAACCACATACCTGACCTCACCCTGCGCCGTGACCGCCGTGACGATCCCCGGACGCAGCGTTGAGATGAAGGGTGCGTGCCCCGGCATGGCGGTGAAATCACCTTCCGCGCCGGGGATCTGCACCTCGCTGGCCGCGACTGATGCAAGCATCAGTTCCGGCGACACAAGGTCGAATTGCAGGGTATCAGCCATTCATGCCTCCTCAGGCGGCAGCGGCGATGCGCTGCGCCTTGGCGATCACGTCATCAATGTCGCCGACCATGAGGAAGGCGGCTTCGGGCAGGTGGTCGTATTCACCCGCGACCACAGCCTTGAACGAGGCGATGGTTTTTTCCAGCGGCACCTGAACACCGTCAGAGCCGGTGAAGACCTTGGCCACGTCGAACGGCTGCGACAGGAAGCGTTCCAGTTTGCGCGCGCGGGCCACCGCCAGTTTGTCATCCTCGGACAGTTCGTCCATCCCCAGAATGGCGATGATGTCCTGCAGCGACTTGTAGCGCTGAAGCACCTGCTGCACCGATGTCGCAACCTGATAATGCTCTTCGCCGATGATCTGCGGGTCCAGCAGGCGCGAGGTTGAACCCAGCGGGTCCACGGCCGGATAGATACCTTTTTCCGAGATCGCACGGTCCAGAACGGTCGTGGCGTCAAGGTGGGCGAAGGACGTGGCAGGCGCAGGGTCGGTAAGGTCATCGGCCGGAACATAGACGGCCTGCACCGAGGTGATCGAGCCGTTCCGGGTAGAGGTGATGCGTTCCTGCATCGCGCCCATGTCGGTGGCCAGCGTCGGCTGGTAGCCCACGGCTGACGGAATACGGCCCAGCAGTGCCGACACTTCCGAGCCCGCCTGCGTGAAGCGGAAGATGTTGTCCACGAAGAACAGCACGTCCGAGCCGCTTTCATCGCGGAACTGCTCAGCGAGCGTCAGGCCCGACAGCGCCACGCGCATACGCGCACCGGGGGGTTCGTTCATCTGGCCGTAAACCAGCGCGATTTTCGATTCTTCAAGGTTATCAACGTTGATAACGCCCGATTCGATCATCTCGTGGTAAAGGTCGTTGCCCTCACGCGTCCGCTCACCGACACCGGCGAACACCGACACACCCGAGTGCACCTTGGCGATGTTGTTGATCAGTTCCATGATCAGAACCGTCTTGCCCACGCCCGCACCGCCAAAGAGGCCGATCTTGCCGCCCTTGGTATAGGGTGCCAGCAGGTCGATCACCTTGATCCCGGTCACCAGGATTTCCGATTCCGTCGACTGCTCTTCAAAGCCAGGCGCGGGCTGGTGGATGGCGCGGGTCTCGGTCGCGGCGACCGGGCCCTTTTCGTCCACCGGCTCGCCGACGACGTTCAGGATGCGGCCCAGCGTGGCCTTGCCCACGGGAACCGAGATCGGCTCGCCGGTGTCGCTGACTTCCTGCCCGCGCACCAGACCTTCGGTGGCGTCCATGGCGATCGAGCGGACGGTGTTTTCACCCAGATGCTGGGCAACCTCAAGGATCAGGCGCTTGCCGTTATTCTCGGTAACAAGCGCGTTCAGAATCGCGGGCAGATCGCCTTCGAACTGAACGTCAACGACGGCGCCGATCACCTGGGTGACCTTGCCGGTAGCTTTCGCTGTGGCCATTGTGTTTCTCCGGTTTCTCAGAGCGCTTCCGCGCCCGAAATGATCTCAATAAGCTCTGTGGTGATCGCAGCCTGACGCGAGCGGTTATACTGGATGGACAGGCGGTCGATCATGTCTCCGGCGTTGCGCGTGGCGTTATCCATGGCCGACATCCGCGCACCCTGTTCAGACGCCGCGTTTTCCAGAAGGGCGGTGAAAATCTGCGTGGCGACAGAGCGCGGCAGCAGGTCTTCAAGGATCGCTTCCTCGGACGGCTCATAATCATAGAGCGTGCTTGCCTCGGCGCTTTCGGGCACCGGGGCGGGGATGATCTGCTGCGCCGTCGGAATCTGGCTGATCACCGACTCGAAGCGGCTGAAGAAGAGGGTGGCGACATCGTAGTCACCCTCGTCGAACCGCTTGAGCACATCCTGCGCAATGCTGCGGGCATTCACATAGCCGACGCGCTTGACCTCGGAAAGGTCGATATGCGCCACCATGTATTCGCCGAAGTCACGGCGAAGCTGCTCACGGCCCTTCTTGCCGACGGTGAGAATTTTCACCGTCTTGCCCTGCGCCAGAAGCTCGGCGGCGCGGACCCGCGCCAGCTTCACGATCGAGGCGTTGAACCCGCCACAGAGCCCGCGTTCGGCGGTCATCACCACCAGCAGGTGCACCTTGTCGGCGCCCGTGCCGGCCAGAAGGCGCGGCGCGGTGTCGGAACCGGCGACCGAAGCCGCCAGCCCGTTGACCACAGCTTCCATCCGGGCGGCATAGGGCCGCGCGGCCTCGGCGGCATCCTGGGCGCGGCGCAGTTTTGCGGCCGCGACCATTTGCATCGCCTTGGTGATCTTCCGGGTCGATTTGACCGAGTTGATCCGGTTTTTCAGGTCCTTGAGGTTAGGCATCTAGCGCTCCTCCTGTCCCGCCCTCAGGCGAAATCTCTTGCGTATTCGTCGAGCGCTGCCTTGATCTTGTCTTCCAGCTCACCCCTGACCTTGCGGTCATTGTTGGTGATATCCGCAAGCAGGGCGGCATGTTTGCCGCGCAGATGCGACAACAGGCCCTTTTCGAACCGCCCCACCTCTTTGACACCAATGCTGTCCAGATAGCCATGGGTGCCCGCATAGATCACGATGACGATCTCGGCGTTGGTCATGGGCGAATACTGGCCCTGCTTCATCAGCTCGGTCAGGCGCGCGCCACGGTTCAGCAGTTTCTGCGTCGCCGCGTCAAGGTCTGAGCCGAACTGCGCGAAGGCCGCCATTTCGCGGTACTGCGCCAGCTCCAGCTTCACCGGGCCTGCGACCGATTTCATGGCATCGGTCTGCGCCGAGGAGCCCACACGAGACACCGAAAGGCCGGTGTTCACGGCCGGGCGGATACCCTGATAGAACAGGTCGGTTTCAAGGAAGATCTGGCCATCGGTGATCGAGATCACGTTGGTCGGAATGAAGGCCGACACGTCGCCGCCCTGGGTTTCGATGATCGGCAGAGCGGTCAGCGAGCCTGAGCCGAAATCTTCGTTCAGCTTGGCCGAACGCTCCAGCAGGCGGGAGTGGAGGTAGAACACGTCGCCGGGATAGGCTTCGCGGCCGGGCGGGCGGCGCAGCAGCAGCGACATCTGACGGTAAGCGACGGCCTGTTTGGAAAGGTCATCATAGATGATCAGCGCGTGGCGGCCGTTGTCGCGGAAGTATTCGGCCATCGCGGTCGCGGCATAGGGCGCCAGGAACTGGATCGGCGCGGGGTCAGAGGCGGTTGCGGCGACGACGATGGTGTATTCCATCGCGCCCGCTTCTTCCAGCTTCTTCACCAGCTGCGCCACGGTCGAACGCTTCTGCCCGATCGCGACATAGATGCAGTAAAGCTTCTTGCTTTCGTCTGCACCCGCGGCTTCGTTATAGGATTTCTGGTTCAGGATGGTGTCCAGCGCAACGGCGGTCTTGCCGGTCTGACGGTCACCGATGATCAGTTCGCGCTGGCCGCGCCCGATCGGGATCATGGCGTCAACCGATTTCAGGCCGGTTGCCATGGGCTCATGCACCGATTTACGCGGGATGATGCCCGGTGCCTTCACGTCGGCGATACGGCGCTCAGTGGTCAGGATCGCGCCCTTGCCATCAATCGGGTTGCCGAGGCCGTCAACCACGCGGCCAAGAAGCGCGTCGCCTGCGGGCACGTCCACGATGGACTGCGTGCGCTTGACGGTGTCGCCTTCCTTGATCGAGCGGTCATCGCCGAAGATCACGATACCGACGTTGTCGGTCTCAAGGTTCAGCGCCATACCACGGATGCCGCCGGGGAATTCGACCATCTCACCGGCCTGGACATTATCCAGACCGTGGACACGGGCAATCCCGTCGCCGACCGACAGAACACGGCCAACTTCGGCCACTTCCACGTCCTGCCCGAAGTTTTTGATCTGCTCCTTGAGGATCGCAGAGATCTCAGCTGCTTGGATACCCATTTATCCGACCTCTTTCATGCTGTTCTGGAGGGCCGCGAGCTTGGAGCGGATCGACGTATCGATCATCTTCGAGCCCACTTTGACAATAAGACCGCCGATGAGACTTTCATCAACGGACACATTCAGTTTCACCGTCTTGCCGACGCGTTCCTTGATCGAGGCTGCCAGGGCATCTGCCTGGTCCTTGGTCAGAACCGTGGCCGAGACCACATCGGCGGTGATTTCGCCTTTCTCGTCGGCGATCATCTGGCGCAGTCTGGCCATAAGGGCGCGCACCGCGAACAGACGGCGGTTCTGCGCCATCAGTCCCAGCACGCCGCGCATCGCGGGCGAGAGATTCATCTTTGCGGCCAGGGCGGTAATCGCCTTGCCCTGCTGTTCCCGGTTATAGACCGGAGAGGTCATCATCGCCCGCAGATCGGCGCTGTCGCTGATGGCCGTTTCAAGCGTGACGATATCGGCCTCAAGCGCACTGAGGGCGTTGCCCTCCTTGGCCAGGTCGAAAACGGCCGTGGCATAGCGTTGAGCGATACCAGAGGAGATCGAAGCTGGTTCGGACACGTCCACCCTTCCGATATTTTTATCACCCTTCGACCTCGCGCAAGGCCCGGGCAGTCAGGATGCACGATAGCTGCGCGGCATCCGAAATCGGCGCGGGTTTAACAGAGCATTCCCCAGCCCGCAACCATCAAGCACATGTGAAAGTGCCCTTGTTAGCGCTTAGTTCAGCACGCGGGCATCCGGGGGCTGCCCGGCGCTGGCAAAGGATCTGCGCCGCGACAGATTCGGCGCCCTTCGGGGGCAGCGCGCGCGCTGTCTCCGGGCCGGGGCGGCAGGAGTGATTCACCCGCTGTCAGGCTTGCGCCAGGCGGGCAGCGCGCCGCCTTGCGGCACCCCTTCCAGCACCCGCAGCGGACGGCGGGCAGTGGCGCGCAAACCGGGGCGGGTGGGGGCGGTATCGCGGCGGATCGCCTCGACGATGAGCACGCCGCCCAGCCGCTCCGGCACATAGCGCCGCCCCAGCCGCTCCAGCCCGCGCGCCGAGCGCAGCCAGAACCGCTGCCCGGAGGGCGGGAAAAACAGCGCCGCCGCATGCCCGGTGGGGACAAAACCGCATTCCTCCAGCAGCCGTTCAATCTGCCCGCGCGAATAGGGCCGCCCGAAGCCGAAAGGCGTGGCATCGCGGCGCGACCACAGGCCTGAGCGGCTGGGCACCATGATCAGCGCCCTGCCCTGCGGCGCCAGCACGCGATGCGCCTCATCCAGCAGGGCCAGCGGATGGTCGGATGTTTCCAGCCCGTGCAGCAGCGCCAGCCGGTCAACGCTGTCATTGGCCAGCGGCCAGCGCGCCTCGTCCACCAGAACCGAGTGGTTGTCGCCATCGGCGGGCCAGTGCATCACCCCCTGCGGCGCGGGCATCAGCCCCACCACCCGCGTGGCATGGGTCAGAAAGGGGCGCAAAAGCGGCACGGCAAAGCCATAGCCCGCCACCGTCAGCCCCCGCGCGGTGCCCCAGCGCGCCACCACCTGATCGCGCAGGCCTTTCTGCGCCGCGCGGCCAAGCTGCGTGCGGTAGTAAAAATCACGCAAAAGATGCACATCAAGATGCATTGAACCCCGGGGCCGTCTGGCGCAGACTGCACCCTGCCCCATCGCGGCCCGTTTGAGAAGCCCCGGCAAGGAGAGGACAGAGCATGAGCGACACAATCCACATCATCCGCTGCCTGAAGGACAACTACGCCTTCCTGATCGCCAACCCCGAGACCCGCACCGCCACCCTCATTGACGCGCCCGAGGCCGGGCCGGTTCTGGATGCCCTGAGCCGCGAGGGGCTGACGCTGGGCGCCGTGCTGCTGAGCCATCACCACTGGGACCATGTCGATGGCCTGCCCGCCCTTCTGCAGGCCCATCCCGCCCCGGTCTACGGCAACAGCAACGACGCCGCCCGCCTGCCCGCGCTGGATCATGCCTTCGTGCCGGGCGACAGCCTGCTGGGCGGCCGCTGCCAGGTGATCGACGCGCCGGGCCATACGCTGGGTCAGGTCGCCTTTCACTTCCCCGCCCTCAAGGCGCTGTTCAGCGCCGACAGCCTGATGACCCATGGCTGCGGCCGCCTGTTCGAGGGCACGCCGGAGGATATGTTCGCCACCGTCGGGCGTTTCGATGCCCTGCCGGGGGACACCCGCCTTTACAGCGGCCATGATTACGCGCAGGCCAATCTTGATTTCGCCGCCCGTTTCGCCCCCGACCCCGCCGCGCTTTCCGCGCGCCGGAATGAGCTTGCGCAGCTGGCCGCGCAGGGCGCGCCCACCACCGGCACCACACTGGCCAGTGAAAGACTTGTAAATCCGTATCTGCGCACCCATCTGCCAGAAGTCGCCCAGGCCGCCGAACTGCCCGGAGCCACCGCTTTGCAGGTCTTTGCCGAAATTCGCAAACGCAAGGACAACGCCTAGACCGATCTTCACCGATCTTCCGGGCGGGCAGAATTGGTGGCAATTGCGCGGAAACCGGGCATCATCACCAGACTGTTCGCACATATGAAATCACTTTTGCGACCAATCTGTCAGAAAAGACTTGAAGCAGCGCCCGGAAAACCAAAGTTTAACCCTGTGAGGCCACTGTTGTAACGTGGCTTGGGCTGGTGCCTCCGGGGCGGGGTTTCAGTGCACAGACCGCGGCGCAAGTCGCAAAAAAATAAAGGAGCAGACCCGTGCCATCGTTTTCCTCGACCCTCGAACAGGCGATTCATGGCGCGCTGGCCCTGGCCAATGCGCGCCGGCACGAGCTCGCCACGCTTGAACATCTGTTGCTTTCCCTGATCGACGAACCTGACGCCGCCCGCGTGATGCAGGCGTGCAATGTCGATCTGGATGAGCTGCGCAAGACGCTTGAAGAATTTGTCGATGACGATCTTTCGACGCTGATCACCACCGTCGAAGGCTCGGAGGCGGTGCCGACCGCCGCCTTCCAGCGCGTCATCCAGCGCGCGGCCATCCATGTTCAAAGCTCGGGCCGCAACGAAGTGACCGGCGCCAATGTGCTGGTCGCCATCTTTGCCGAACGCGAATCGAATGCGGCCTATTTCCTGCAGGAGCAGGACATGACGCGCTATGACGCGGTGAATTTCATCGCTCATGGCGTGGCCAAGAACCCCGGCTTTTCCGAGCCGCGCCCGGTCACGGGCGCCGAGGAACAGCAGGGTGAACCCGGCGCGGCCAAGACCGATCCCAAGGATTCGGCGCTCGCCAAGTTCTGCGTCGATCTCAACGCCAAGGCGCGCAAGGGTGATGTTGACCCGCTGATCGGCCGCGCCTCGGAAGTGGAGCGCTGCATTCAGGTGCTGTGCCGCCGCCGCAAGAACAACCCGCTTCTGGTGGGAGACCCCGGTGTGGGCAAGACCGCCATTGCCGAAGGGCTGGCCAAGAAGATCGTCGATGGCGAAACGCCTGAAATCCTGTCCAAATCCACCATCTATTCGCTGGATATGGGCGCGCTTCTGGCCGGCACCCGCTACCGCGGCGACTTTGAGGAACGGCTGAAAGCGGTGATGAAGGAGATGGAGGAACACCCGGATGCGGTGCTCTTCATCGACGAAATTCACACCGTGATCGGCGCCGGCGCCACCTCGGGCGGGGCGATGGATGCCTCGAACCTGCTCAAACCCGCGCTGCAGGGCGGCAAGCTGCGCTGCATGGGTTCGACCACCTACAAGGAGTTCCGCCAGCATTTCGAAAAGGACCGCGCGCTGGCGCGCCGGTTCCAGAAAATTGATGTGAACGAACCCACTGTCGAGGATTCGGTCAAGATTCTGATGGGGCTGAAACCCTATTTCGAAAAGCACCACGATCTGCGCTACACCAACGATGCGATCAGGACGGCGGTGGAACTGGCGGCGCGCTATATCCATGACCGCAAGCTGCCCGACAAGGCGATCGACGTGATCGACGAAGCCGGGGCCGCGCAGCACCTGCTGCCGGTGACCAAGCGGCGCAAGACCATCTCGCCCAAGGAGATTGAGGCCGTGGTGGCCAAGATCGCCCGCATTCCGCCCAAGAACGTGTCCAAGGATGACGCCGAAGTGCTGCGTGATCTGGAAGCCGCGCTGAAACGGGTGGTCTTTGGTCAGGATGCGGCGATTGATGCGCTGTCTTCGGCGATCAAACTGGCCCGCGCGGGCCTGCGCGAGCCCGAAAAGCCGATCGGCAACTATCTGTTCGCCGGGCCGACGGGCGTGGGCAAGACCGAAGTGGCCAAGCAACTGGCGGCCACGCTGGGGGTGGAGCTGCTGCGTTTCGACATGTCGGAATACATGGAGAAACACGCGGTTTCGCGCCTGATCGGTGCGCCTCCGGGCTATGTCGGCTTTGATCAGGGCGGGCTTCTGACCGATGGCGTTGACCAGCATCCGCACAGTGTGCTGCTGCTTGACGAGATCGAAAAGGCGCATCCGGATGTCTATAACATCCTGCTGCAGGTGATGGACCACGGCAAGCTGACCGACCACAACGGCCGGACGGTGGATTTCCGCAATGTGATCCTGATCATGACCTCGAATGCCGGGGCGACCGAGCAGGCCAAATCCGCCATCGGCTTTGGCCGGGAGCGCCGCGAGGGTGAGGATACGGCCGCGATCGAGCGCACCTTCACGCCGGAATTCCGCAACCGGCTGGATTCGGTGATCAGCTTTGCCCCGCTGGGCAAGGGGACGATCATGAAGGTTGTCGAGAAGTTCGTGCTTCAGCTTGAAGCACAACTGATGGACCGCAACGTGACGTTCGAACTGTCCGAGGCCGCCGCCGCCTGGCTGGGCGACAAGGGCTATGACGACAGAATGGGCGCCCGGCCGCTGGCACGGGTGATTCAGGAACATGTCAAGAAGCCGCTGGCCGAAGAGCTGTTGTTCGGGCGGCTGACCAAGGGCGGTCTGGTGCGCGTGGTTGTGCGCGACAACAAGATCGAACTGCAGATCGAAGAAGGCGAGAAGCCGCGGATTTCGGGCTCAAAACCCCCGCTTCTGACCGCTGACTGAGAACCCTCAGACAAATCCGAGACAACGGGGGGCGCACGCGCCCCCCGTTTTTTTATGCCTGCCGGGTGGAAACAGGCGCCCGGCCATAAACGTCTGAGCGCAGCACGGGTGAGCACCGGCGAAAAGTGGGCATTCTGCCCCCTCTGCGCATGCCGCGCATTCACCCCCTGAGCGTATTTCCGGCAAGATGAAAGCCGGTCCGGCTGGCGTGCTCCCGCGCTGCCCTGCTCCGTCAGCGTTCGGTCAGTTTCAGCTCGATCCGCCGGTTCTGGGCGCGGGCCTCGGCGGTGTTCGCGGGGTTGACCGGGCGGTATTCGCCAAAGCCGGTCGCCGCCAGCCGGTCGGGCGGAAAGCCCAGATCCTCGATCATGTACAACACGACCGACAGCGCCCTGCCCTGACTGAGTTCCCAGTTATTGGTGAAGGGGCCTGCCGCGCCGGGCGGGATGGGGATGGTGTCGGTATGGCCGTCAACGCGCAGGATCCAGTCGATCTCGGAGGGAATATCGCGCGCCACTTCGCTGAGAATGGTCACCACATTGGCGATCTGCGCGCGCCCCTCGGGGGCGAGATCGGCCGAGCCGGGCTCAAACAACACTTCGGAGGAGAAAACGAAGCGGTCCCCGACGATGCGCACCCCCTCGCGCCCGGCAAGAATGGCGCGCATCTGGCCGAAGAATTCCGAGCGATAGCGCTCAAGCTGCCGCGCTTCTTCCTCAAGGCGCCGGCGCTCTGCCTCTTCCAGCTCGGCACGGCGGGTCTGCTCGAACGCGACCCGCGCCAGCGCGGCATTCAGATCTGCGCCCAGCGTTTCGATCTGGGTGCGGGCATCGGCATCGCGCAGCCGCGATTCGCCCAACAGGTCCTGCAGCCCGGCGACCTGCTGACGCAGCTCCTGCACCTGAGCATTGAGCACGGCAAGGCGCCGCTGGTCCTCACTGGCAAGCGCTTCGGCCTGAGCAAGCTGATCCGAGGCAACGGCCAGCAGGGCGGCGCGGGCCTCCGATTCGGTCAGGCGCTCCTCGGCATCGGTCTGCGCGGCATCGCGCGCGCGGTTGGCTGCGGCGAGAAGGGTCAGTGTTTCCTCGGCCCGGCGGCGCTGTTCTTCCAGCGCAAGGGTCATGGCCGTCAGCTCGGCGTCAGAATTGCGCAGGCGTTCGCGCAGCGCCTCGGCCGCCGCCAGATCGGCGAGGCGGGCCTGCTCTTCGGCGCTCAGCGCCTCCTCGGCCTGTGCAAGGCGGGCGCGCAGGGCCTCGGCGGCGGCGGCCTCGGCAAGGCGGGCGCGCTCGGCGGCGTCGATTTCGCTGTCCAGCTGCGCCTCGGCCTGCGCGAAGTCGGCAAGCGCCTGCTGGCGGGCCAGATCGGCCTCGGACAGGGCGGCATCCAGTTCGGCAATGCGCGCCGTGGTCTCGGCATCGAGGGCAGCGAGATCGGCGAGCGCGCGTTGGCGGGCCAGATCGACCTCGGTCAGGGCAGCGTCCAGCTCGGCGATGCGCGCGGTCGTCGCGGCATCAAGCGCGACGAGGTCGGCAAGCGCCTGCTGGCGGGCGAGATCGGCCTCGGACAGCGCGGCATCGAGCTCGGCGATGCGCGCGGTCGTCGCGGCATCAAGCGCGGCGAGGTCGGCAAGCGCCTGCTGGCGGACCAGATCGGCCTCCGACAGGGCGGCGTCCAGCTCGGCGATGCGCGCTGAGAGCTCGGTTTCGCGCAGGGCCAGCGCGGCGAGCGCCTCTTCGCGCCGTTGAAGTCGCTCCCCGGCCTCTTCGGCGCTGGTGAGCGCGGTGTCGCGGGCGGCTTCGGCGCGGCGCAAAGACTCGCTGGTGTTGGAGAGTGCTGCCAGCGCGTTGTCGCGCGCCGATTCGGTAGCGGCCAGGCGCATCAGCATTTCCGCCAGCGAGGCCTCTCCCGCCTCGGCCCGGCTGCGCATGTCAGCCAGCGCGGCCTCGACCGCTTCGCGTCGCGCGGCATCAAGGCGCGCGGCCTCGGTGGCGGCGTCAACCTCGTCTCGGGCCTGGGCGAGGGCCAGTTGCAGTGCCTCGGTCTCTGAAAGAAGGCTGTCGCGCGCCGCCTCGGTCTCGGCAAGCTGACCGCGCAGATCGCGCCCCTCGGCGATCAGGGCAGCGACCTGCGCTTCAAAGGCGGTAATCGCGCTGCGGGCCTCGCCAAGTTCGGCCACCCGGGCCGAAAGTTCGCGCCCCAGCCCGGCGATCTGCGCCTCCTGCGCCTGAAGGGTCGCGCGCGCCGCCTCCAGATCGCCCGACAGCCCGCTGACCTGCCCTTCCAGCGTGGCGACGCGCGTGCGCGACAGGCCCAGGGCATCGGTCAGCGATGAGACCTGCGCGGCCAGCCCCTGCAACTCGCTGTCCTGGGTGGAGATGGTTTCGCGCAGCACCGACTGCACGATCATGAAGATCGACAGCACGAAGATCAGCACCAGCAACAGGGCCGTCATCGCATCGACGAAGCCCGGCCAGATCGACGACGCAAAGCGCTGGCTGGACCGGCGCGACAGGGCCATGGCCTCAGCCCTCGTCGTCGCGCGCGGGCATGATCACCGGCGGCGGCTGTCGGTTGAGCTGGCGCACGGCCTGGGTCAGGGTGGACAGATCGGTGCGCAGATCAGCGATGGATTCCTGACGGCCCGCCGACAGCTCTTCCAGGATGCGCAGCAGTTGCACATCCATCGAGCGCAGGCGCATGCGGGTCTCGGCCTCGATATGGGCCTCCGGCTCGGCGGTCATGGTGTTCAGATGGCCGATGACCTGTTCCTGACCGTCGGCCAGCCGACTCAGCGCCGCGGCGGTGCTGCTTTCCATCTCGAAGCGCAGCGACAGCCGGTCAACGGCCTCGGCCAGCGTGGAGAGGCCCTGATCAAGCTGCGCGCGCCCGGCCTCGGCCTCGGATTGCAGGTTGCGCATCGCTTCCAGCTGGTCGGCCATGCTGTCCAGCACCGTCACCAATGCGCCCATCGCGCCGCCGGCCTCGCCGCTCTCGTTCTCGGACGCGGCGGAGCCCAGCCGCGTGATCGACGACAGCCATTCCTCCAGCTCGCGGTAGAAGCGGTTCTGCCCGTGGCTGGCGAACAGCTCCAGCATCCCCACCACAAGCGACCCCGCAAGGCCAAGGAGGGACGAGGAAAAGGCCACGCCCATCCCGTCCATCTGCGCCTCAAGCCCGGACATCAGATCGCCGAAACTGGAAAGCGCGCTCTGCCCTTCCTGCGGGGCAAGCGAGCGGATGGTTTCAACCACCGCCGGAACCGAGGTGGCGAGGCCGTAGAACGTGCCCAGAAGGCCAAGAAAAATCAGCAG
Source organism: Pararhodobacter sp. (assembly GCF_036802785.1). Taxonomy (GTDB): domain Bacteria; phylum Pseudomonadota; class Alphaproteobacteria; order Rhodobacterales; family Rhodobacteraceae; genus Pararhodobacter. The sequence goes on along the minus strand of NZ_DAIRVN010000049.1, from coordinate 22,591 downwards.
GTTGACAAGATACCGCGTGATATCGCGCTCTTCGTCGATCCGGGTTGCGACGGATTCGAGAATCGAGCGCGTCGAGGTGGCGCTGATATGGCTGGATTTCCCGCGCGAACGCAGCAGCGCTGCCAGCGGTGCCAGCAGGCGCGGCGCGACGGTGATCTGATGGCCCGGCGTTTCGGCGGCGAACCCCTCGATCCAGGCGACCGAGCTGGAAATCTGGAATACCTGCCAGAAGGTGGCCAGAACGCCGATCAGAAAGACAAGGAAAATGAAGCCGTTAAGCCAGATATTGGCGAAAAAGATGCCCGAGACGCGCGGAAAGGCGATATAGACCCCGGCACCGACCAGCGCCAGCGAGATCAGCATCAGGGTGATCTGGCGCACCGGCTGCGAGAACTGCACGCGGCCGATCGGTCCCAGGGCACCCGCTTTGAGTTGTCTCGCCATACTGTCTGACCCGCTGATTTACCCACAATATCTAGTAGGAAGCGCGCCGCTTGCCAACCGTAAACTATGCCGTTTTCAGCGCCTGCACCCGCTGCGACAACCAGTCCAGCTCCGTATCGGGCAGCCCCAGCGCGCGCAGATGCGTGGCAGTCTGGTGCAGGTACTCGCAATTCGGCCCGCGCCCGCCCACGGCACGCGCGATGATCCGGGCCTGTTCTTCCAGCGACAGGCCGCCGCAATACTGCGCATGCGCCGGGTCGATGACATAGGCCACGGCACTGACGGCGGTGCCGCTGGCCAGCGTCACGGGCTGAACCGTCTCCAGATAGGCGGCCGAAATCAGCTCGCGCGCGCGCAGATATTCCAGCGTTTCCTCAGCAATCTGGGGGGCGATCTCAAAGGCGATGCCGCTGCAATGCGCGCCCTCAGCGGCGTCCAGCGCCAGCACAAGGCCCGGCTCGGCGATGGTACCGCGATGATGGATCGAGCGCATGCAGAAGGAGCGGTGATAGCCCTCAAGCCGGGCAACAGCCCGGCTGGTCCAGGCAAAACCGGGGCTCCAGATCAGTGACCCGTATCCGAAAACCCATAGCGGCTGCACCCTGACCTCCGTCACCAAAACGTGCGCGGGCGCTGCAATGGCTGGCCCCTGACGCGGCGGGGATGTAAACACGCGCTGACAGGAAAACAACCGGGGTTCGGGCAATGCGGGTGATCTGGGGGCTTCTGGCCGTGGCCGTTCTCGCCACACTGGGCTGGGGCGGCTACTGGTTCGCGGGCGCAAGGGCGATGGACCATGCGGTGACGCGGGTGTTGCAGGGCAATCCGGCGGTCTCGGCAGCCAGTCACAGCCTGCAGGGCTTTCCCAACCGCTTTGACCTGACGCTGGACGCGCCGCAGGTGGCGCAGGGCGGGCTACGCTGGCGCGCGCCCTTCGTGCAGTTCTTCGCGCTCAGCTACCGGCTGAACCATGTGATCGCCGTCTTCGCGCAGGACCAGCAGTTCGATATCGAGGGCCGGGAATTTTCGCTGCATACGCAGGACATGCGCGCAAGCCTGGTGATGACGCCCGGGCTGGACCTGCCGGTGGAGCGCGTGGCCCTCGTGGCCGAGGCCCCGGCGCTGCGCAGCCTGAACGAGACCCATCGCGCCGATACCACCAGACTGGCCAGCCGCGCGCTGGAGGGGGCGCGCCACGCGCTGGTGATCGAGCTGGAAAATGCCTTTCCGGACCCCGCCGCCCTGAACGCGCAGGACCCTCACGGCCACTGGCCGCGCCGGTTCGATGTGATCCGGCTGGAGGGGGAGGTCGCCCTTGACCGCGCACTGGACCGCCACGCCCTGAACGGAGCACCGCCGCAGGTGACCGGGCTGGCGCTGACCGGCGGGCGGCTGGTCTTTGACGGGATCACGATCAACGCAAGCGGACGGCTGGAACCTGATGCGCAGGGCTACCTCTCGGGCGAGATGGTGCTGGCAATTACCGGCTGGCGCGAGCTGATGCGCCGCGCACGCGACGCAGGCCTCATGCCCGCCGAACATGACACGCTGGTCACACTGGCGCTGCAATCCATGACCGACCCCGCCAACCCCGAGCGGCTGGAAGCCCCCTTCGCGGTCCGCGCGGGCGACATTCTGCTGGGGCCGGTGGTGCTGGGATCGCTCCCCCCGCTGCGCTAGGCCGGGCCGCTCCCGCCCGTTGTCGGAGGCGGGCTGCCGCCCGCCCCCTCCGCCCGTTTGGCCGGGCCGCCGCGCCTGCGGCACGGCGGCACAGGGGGCTTCGCCCCCTTAGGTCTTTTTCAGGAGTCAGGGGGCTTTGCCCCCTCTGGGCCTGCGGCCCATTCACCCCCGCGTATTTCCGGCAAGATGAAAGGAGGCGCCGCGCCCCTGATTCATCTGTTCATAAATATCCCGGGGGAGTCCGGCCATCGCAGATGGACGGGCGGGGGCAGCGCCCCCGTTCTTCGTCAACGCATCTCCATCGCGGTGCGAAGAAGTATGCAGGTCGGCGAGAAACCGGCGTGACAAAGCGGCGCGGGGGGCGGTGTAATTTCAAGCTTGAAATTTATGATCTGAAATGCCAGTCTCCGCTGTAACCGATCAGGGAGACCACACGCATGAAGATCCTCTGCCTTGGAGGCGGCCCCGCCGGGCTCTACTTCGCCATTTCCATGAAGCTGCGCGACCCGTCGCATCAGGTCACGGTGATGGAGCGCAACCGCGCCAACGACACTTTCGGCTGGGGCGTTGTCCTGTCGGATGATGCGCTGTCGAAAATGCAGATCAACGACCCGCAATCGACCAACGCGATCCGCGACCATTTCGCCTACTGGGACGATATTGCCGTGGTCCATAACGGCCAGCGCAATGTCTCCGGCGGGCATGGTTTTGCCGGGATCGGGCGCAAGCAGATGTTGATTCTGCTGCAGGCCCGGGCGCGCGAGCTGGAGGTGGATCTGCAATTCCAGACCGAGTTCAAGTCGGCCGAGGAATACCGCAAGGAATACGACATCGTCGTCGCCACCGACGGCATCAACAGCCTTGTGCGCAAGGAATATGAAGAGGTTTTCCAGCCCGATATCGACATGCGCAAGTGCAAGTTCGTCTGGCTGGGCACACATCAGCGCTTTGACGATGCCTTCACCTTCATCTTCGAGAAGACCGAGCATGGCTGGGTCTGGGCGCATATTTACCAGTTTGACGACAAGACCGCGACCTTCATTGTCGAATGCCTGCCCGAAACCTGGGACCGCTGGGGTTTTGAGCATATGTCGAAGGAAGAAACCGTCGAGACCTGCCGCAAGATATTTGAGGCGCATCTGGGCGGGCATGATCTGATGTCGAATGCCGCCCATCTGCGCGGCTCTGCGGTATGGATGCAGTTCCCGCGCGTGATCTGCGAAAAGTGGTATCATGAGAATGTCGTCCTGATGGGCGATGCGGCGGCGACCGGGCATTTCTCCATCGGTTCGGGCAGCCGTCTGGCGTTCGACAGCGCCATCGCGTTGGCCGATTATCTGCATTCCGAGCCGACGCTGGAACAGGCCTTTGAGCGCTATCAGGAAGTGCGCCGGATCGAGGTGCTGCGCACCCAGTCTGCCGCCCGCAACTCCCTGGAATGGTTCGAGGAGGTCGAGCGCTATCTGGACATGCCCGCGCCGCAGTTCGCCTATTCGCTGCTGACCCGCAGCCAGCGTATCAGCCATGAGAACCTGCGCCTGCGGGACCCGGAATGGCTGCGCAGCGCCGAGGACTGGTTTCAGGAACAGGCCGGGGGCGAGCCAGGCCGCACGCCGATGTTCGCGCCGTTCCAGTTGCGCGACATGAAGCTGGCCAACCGCGTGGTGGTGTCGCCCATGGCGCAATACAAGGCCGTGGATGGCTGCCCGACGGACTGGCATTTCATCCATTACGCCGAGCGCGCCAAGGGCGGTGCGGGGCTGGTCTATATCGAGATGACCTGCGTGTCGCCGGAAGGGCGGATCACGCCGGGCTGCCCGGGCCTGTATGCGCCCGAGCACGAGGCCGCCTGGTCACGGCTGGTCAATTTCGTCCATGCCGAGACACCGGCCAAGCTCTGCATGCAGATCGGCCATTCGGGGCGCAAGGGTTCAACCCAGCTCGGCTGGGAAAAGATGGATGCGCCGCTCAAGGAAGGCAACTGGGATATTGTCTCGGCCTCGGCCATCCCATGGTCGCCCGGCAACGCCACCCCGCGCGAAATCAGCCGCACGGAAATGGACAAGGTGCGCGATGAGTTCATGGCCTCCACCGAGATGGCGGCGCGCTGCGGCTTTGACATGGTGGAGCTGCACGCCGCACACGGCTATCTGATCTCCAGCTTCATCTCGCCCAAGTCCAACATCCGCACGGATGAATATGGCGGCAGTCTGGAAAACCGGATGCGCTACCCGCTGGAGGTCTTTGCCGCGATGCGCGCCGTCTGGCCTGCGTCGAAGCCCATGTCAGTGCGGATTTCAGCCAATGACTGGGTGGGCAGCGATGGTGTCACCCCTGAGGAAGCCGTCAAGATCGCGAAGATGTTCAGCGAGGCCGGGGCCGATATTATCGACGTCTCCGCCGGTCAGACCGCGTTCGACGGGCGCCCGATCTATGGCCGCATGTTCCAGACCCCGTTCTCGGACCGGATCCGCAACGAGGCAGGGATCAGGACCATGGCGGTGGGCAACATCTTTGAGACGGATCACGTCAATTCGATCCTGATGGCGGGCCGGGCTGATCTGGTGTGTCTGGCGCGCCCGCATCTGGCCAACCCCTACTGGACGCTGCACGCCGCCACCCAACTGGGCGACACGGCCACGCAATGGCCCCTGCCCTATCTGGCGGGCCGCGATCAGGCGCGCAGGCTGGCCGAGCGAGAGCAGGAAGTGCTGCGGGCATGAGCGGGGAGGATGCACGCAAGCGGCGGGTACTGATCACCGGCGGCGGTTCGGGCATCGGACGGGGCCTGGCGCAGGCCTTTGCCGCGGCCGGTGATGATGTCACCATCACTGGCCGCGGTCTGGCAGCGCTGCAGGAAACCGACGCCGGGCGCGGCATGACCTGCCGTGTCGCCGATGTCACCGATGAGGCGCAGGTGGCGGCGCTGTTCGACGCGCCGTTCGACGTGGTGATCGCCAATGCCGGCGGTGGGGCGGCGGGCAAGCTGCGCTCCATCTCGCTGGAACAGTGGAACCAGACGCTGGCGGTGAACCTGACCGGCACGTTCCTGACCTTCCGCGAAGCGCTGAAGGTGATGCAGCCGGGCGGGCGGATGATCGCCATCGCCTCAACCGCCAGCCTGAAGGGGGGCGCGACGATCGCCGCCTATGCGGCGGCCAAGCATGGGGTGCTGGGGCTGGTGCGCTCCATCGCACAGGAGGTGGCGACCAAGGGCATGACCTGCAACGCCATCTGCCCCGGTTTTGTCGATACCCCACTTGGGCAGGCGGCGGTCGATGCCGTCGAGAGGCGGTTTTCCTTGACCCCGGAGGAAGCCTTGGCGCAGATCGTGGCGGATAACCCGATGAAACGCATGGTCCGGGTCGATGAGGTTGCGGCAGCGGCGCTGTTTCTGGCGTCAGCCGGTGCCTCGATGGTCAATGGTCATGCGCTCTCGGTCTCAGGAGGAGAGATCTGATGAATGAAAGCGCCCCTTCGCTGTCCAAACGGCGGCTGAAAAGCTGGATACGGCTGCTGCGGCTGACGCGCACCGTGGAGGCCGATCTGCGCGACTATCTGCGCAAGGGGCATGAAACCACCCTGCCCCGCTTTGACGTGATGGCCGCGCTCTACCGGCGACGCGAGGCCCTGACCATGTCGGAACTGTCGCGTCTGCTACTGGTGTCGAACGGTAATGCCACGGCGGTGGTGGACCGGCTGGAGAAGGACGGGCTGGCGCGGCGCACTCCCGCACCGACCGACCGGCGTACCGTGCATGTGGCGCTGACCGAGGCCGGGCTGAAAGCCTTTGAGGCCATGGCACAGGGCCATGAGGCACGCATTGACGCGCTGTTTTCCGGCCTGAGCGCCGAGGATCTGGATACCTTCCGCGATATCCTTCAGCGCGCCCAGCCTGAGAAGATACCGGAATAACCGTCTGACACCGCGACGGATGATACAAAGGACCGAATGATGACCCTGATGGCCGATCTCAAGCCCGAACATTTTGACTGGCATGTCGCCGACCGGATCGCCACGATCCGCCTGTCGCGGCCCGAACGCAAGAACCCGCTGACGTTCGAGTCCTACGCCGAGCTGCGCGATACCTTCCGCGCGCTGCCCTATTGCACCGATGTGGATGTGGTTATCTTTGCCTCGAACGGCGGGAATTTCTGCTCGGGCGGGGATGTGCATGAAATCATCGGCCCGCTGGTGGGTATGGAGATGCCGGAGCTGTTGCGCTTCACCCGCATGACCGGCGATCTGGTCAAGGCGATGCTGAACTGCGGCAAGCCGATCATCGCAGCGGTGGACGGGGTTTGCGCGGGCGCGGGCGCGATTGTCGCCATGGCATCCGACCTGCGGCTGGCGACGCCGGCAGCGAAAGCGGCGTTCCTGTTCACCCGCGTGGGGCTGGCGGGCTGCGACATGGGCGCCTGCGCGATCCTGCCGCGGATCATCGGTCAGGGCCGAGCGGCGGAGCTTTTGTATACCGGGCGCGCGATGGGGGCCGAAGAGGGGCTGAACTGGGGCTTCTGGAACGCCCTGCACGGCGCGGATGAGCTGGAGGCGGCGGCGCTGGCGCTGGCGCAGCGCATCGCTTCGGGCCCGAATTTCGCGCATATGATGACCAAGACGCAGCTGAATGCGGAATGGAACATGGGGCTGGAACAGGCCATTGAGGCCGAGGCGCAGGCGCAGGCGATCTGCATGAAAACGCAGGATTTTTCGCGCGCCTATCATGCGTTCGTGGCCAAAGAGAAACCCGTTTTCGAGGGAAACTGAACGGGCACGCGGGGGCTGCCGCCCCCGCACCCCCGCCCCAAGGGGGCGCTCGCGCCCCCTTGGGAAACCCCCTGAGGATATTTGAGGACAGAAAATGGCAGATCGTAGCTTTCTGGACTGGCCGTTTTTCGAAAACCGGCACCGGGAATGGGCGCAGGCGCTCGATGAATGGTGCGCGCTCCATCTGCCTGCCGATCATTCGGATGTGGATGAAGCCTGCCGCAAGCTGGTGGCCGACATGGGCCGCGACGGCTGGCTGAAACCCACCGGGGTGGCGCAGGGCGAGAGCTTTGATCTGCGCATGCTGTGCCTGAGCCGCGAGACGCTGGCGCGCCATGACGGGCTGGCCGATTTCGCCTTTGCCATGCAGGGGCTGGGGATGGGAACGGTCAGCCTGTTCGGCAGTGACGCGCAGCGCGAATGGCTGGCGAAGACGCGGGCGGGCGAAGCGATTTCAGCCTTTGCGCTGACCGAGCCGGGCTCGGGATCAGACGTGGCGAATTCAACCATGAGCGCCGAAAAGGTGGCCGGCGGCTGGCGGCTGAACGGGGAGAAGACCTATATCTCGAACGGCGGGATTGCCGATCTCTATGTGATCTTTGCCCGCACGGGCGAGGCGCCGGGCGCGCGCGGCCTGTCGGCGTTCCTGATGCCCGCCAGCGTTAAGGGTTTTGAGATACTGGAGCGGATCGAGGTGGTGGCGCCGCATCCGCTGGCCCATTTCCGCCTGACAGATGTCTTCCTGCCCGACAGCGCGCTGATCGGCATCGCGGGCGCGGGGTTCAAGCAGGCGATGGCGGTGCTCGATGTGTTTCGCTCGACAGTCGGCGCGGCGGCGCTTGGCTTTGCGCGGCGCGCGCTCGATGAAGCGCTGGCGCGGGTGCGCGAGCGCCAGTTGTTCGGCGCCCCGCTGGCCGATCTGCAGATGGTGCAGGGCCATGTCGCCGATATGGCGCTGGGGGTCGATGCCTCGGCACTGCTGATCTACCGCGCCGCCTGGACGCGCGACATGGGCGCGCCGCGCATCACCCGCGAGGCGGCGATGGCCAAGCTGCATGCCACCGAGACCGCGCAGAAGGTGATCGACACCGCCGTGCAGCTTTTCGGCGGCGACGGGGTGCGCAAGGGCTTCATCGTGGAAAGCCTGTATCGCGAAATCCGGGCGCTGCGCATCTATGAGGGAGCGAGCGATGTGCAGAAGGTGGTGATTGCCCGGCAGGTGATGGGATGAGCTATTCCCGCGATATCCGCATTGAATTCAACCATTGCGACCCGGCCGGGATCGTCTTTTTCCCGCGCTATTTCGAGATGATCAACTCGATGGTCGAGAACTTTTTCCGCGACCGGCTGGCGCATCCGTTCGAGCAGATCACCATGATCGAGGGTCACGGCGTGCCGACCGTGCGGCTGGAGACCGATTTCCGCGCCCCCTCACGGCTGGGCGATCTTGTGCGCTTCACGCTGACAGTGACAGGCGTGGGCCGCTCCTCGCTGGATCTGCATCACCGGGCCGAGATGGCGGGTGAGCTGCGGCTGGAGGCGCGCCAGCGCATCGTCTGGATCGGCCCGCAAGGCCGCGCCGCCCCCTGGCCCGAGGCGCTGAGCGCCCGGCTGCAAGCATTTCAAGAGGAGACCCCGACATGAGCGTGCACGAGATCCTGCACCCCAAGAACTGGAAACCCACGCCGGGCTACGCCAATGGCATCGCCGCACGTGGACGCACGCTCTACCTGGGCGGGCTGATCGGCTGGAATGCCGATCAGGAGTTTGAAACCGATGATTTTCTGGGCCAGGTCGATCAGTGTCTGGCCAATATCGCGGCGGTGCTGGCCGAGGGCGGCGCCGGGCCGGAACATCTGGTGCGGCTGACATGGTATGTCACCGACAAGCGCGCCTATATGGATAGTCTGCGCGATCTGGGCCGCGTCTATCGCAAGCATCTTGGCAAGAACTTTCCGGCCATGGCGCTTGTGCAGGTGGTTGCCCTGGTCGAAGACCGCGCCAAGGTCGAGATCGAGGCCACCGCCGTGATCCCTGACTGAGCCAGACCAAGAACCAGAGGGCGGTGAACGCCCCGTTTTCGCGGTGCCCCACAGGGGGGCCCGCCCTTCCGGGAGATAAGAATGCTTGGACCGAGTGCGCATGTCGATACTTTCGCGCGTGACCATCTGCCCCCTGCCGCGCTGTGGCCGGACCTGCCGCAGGAGGGGTTTTCCTATCCGGACCACCTCAATGCCGGGGTTGAGCTGACCGACCGGGTTGTCGGTCTGGGCTACGGCGACCATGTCGCGCTGATCGGCAATGGCCGTGAGCGGACCTATAAGGAACTGAGCGACTGGACGAACCGTCTGGCGCATGCGCTGGTCCATGATTTCGGCGTGAAGCCCGGCAACCGGGTGCTGATCCGCTCTGCCAACAACCCGGCGATGGTGGCCTGCTGGCTGGCGGCGACCAAGGCGGGCGCGGTGGTGGTCAATACCATGCCGATGCTGCGCGCGGGTGAGTTGTCCGCGATTGTGGACAAGGCGCATATCACCCACGCCCTGTGCGATACGCGGCTGATGGATGAGCTGGCGCTTTGTGCCAAAAGCTCGAAATTTCTGAAAACCGTGGTGGGTTTTGACGGCACGGCCAACCATGATGCCGAACTGGACCGCGCCGCACTGTCGAAGCCCGTGAAGTTTGACGCGGTGCAGACCGGGCGCGATGATGTTGCGCTGCTGGGCTTCACCTCGGGCACCACGGGCGCGCCCAAGGCGACGATGCATTTTCACCGTGACCTGCTGATCATTGCCGATGGCTATGCACGCGAAGTGCTGGGGGTGACGCCGGAGGATGTGTTCATCGGCTCGCCCCCGCTGGCATTCACCTTCGGGCTGGGCGGGCTCGCGATTTTCCCGCTGCGCTTTGGTGCCACGGCTTGTCTGCTGGAAAATGCCTCGCCGCCCAACATGATCGAGATCATCCAGAAATACCGCGCGACGGTCTGCTTTACCGCGCCCACCGCCTACCGGGTGATGCTGAAGGCGATGGATGAGGGTGCTGACCTGTCCAGCCTGCGCGCCGCCGTTTCGGCCGGGGAAACCCTGCCCGGCCCGGTCTATGAGGAATGGATGGCGAAAACCGGCAAGCCCATGCTGGACGGAATCGGCGCCACCGAGATGCTGCATATCTTCATCTCGAACCGCTTTGGCGACAGCTTCCCCGCATGCACCGGGCGGCCTGTGTCAGGCTATGAGGCCCGCATCGTTGGCCCCGACATGCAGACCCTGCCTGACGGCGAGGTTGGGCGGCTGGCGGTGCGCGGCCCCACCGGCTGCCGCTACCTCTCGGATCGGGAGCGCCAGCGCGTCTATGTCAAGGACGGCTGGAACCTTACCGGCGACAGTTTCTGGCGTGACGAGAAGGGCTATTTCCACTTTGCCGCACGCTCGGATGACATGATCATCTCGTCAGGATACAACATCGCCGGGCCTGAGGTGGAGGCCGCGCTGCTGTCGCATGCCGATGTGCTGGAATGCGCGGTGATCAGCGCCCCTGACCCTGAGCGCGGCCAGATTGTCGAGGCGCATGTGGTGCTCAGTGCCGGTGTGGCGCCCGATCCGCTGACCGCCAAACGGCTGCAGGACCATGTCAAGGCAACCATCGCGCCCTACAAATACCCGCGCCGGGTGATCTTTACCGAAAGCCTGCCCAAAACGGCGACCGGCAAGATCCAGCGTTTCCGCCTGCGCAAGGAGGGCTAAGGCTGGGAGGGCTTTGGCAGGCCCGCTGCGGCGGCCTTCCCGCGCAAGGACCTGAGGGCCGGTTGCACAGGTGCACCGGTCACATTGCACCCGTCCCGGTGCCCCAGTCCCGGTGCGCGCGGCTCAATGCCGGAGCGTGCGACCGCCGCCATTCGTCTTGCCGCTCGGCGGCGGGACATGCAGTTTCGGCAAGGCCTCATCATCGTCGCTTGCGCCAGTGATCTTGTCGAAGGAATGGCCCTTGGGCCGGCGGGCAATCCGCGCGCGCTTCATTTCGGCGCTTTCGCGCAGCCGGACGGGGGTAACGCGCACAGGCGTGATGCGCTCAGGCTGCACGGCCTCATCAGAAACCGGGGCCTCATCAGAAACCGGGGCTTCATCTTGTGCCGCCCCGGCCCCTTTTCCGGCTTCAACGCGCGCGCTGTCATCGCGCCGCGCCGCCGCCTCCAGCTCTTCGCGCAGGACCGCGCGCAGCTCGGCCATCAGATCGGCGCGCATGGCTTCCAGCCGCTCCTGCTCGGACAAAAGCGGCTGACTGGTGCGCAACTCGGGCTCAGGCCCGATGACCGAGCGCCGGATGCGGTTGTGCAGGATCTCGGCCAGCGCGGCACCGGCCAGAACACCGGCAACATTCGCGCCGAAATCCAGCCAGTCGGCCGTGCGGCCCACCATCGGCTGGATCACCTCGATCGCACCGCCAAAGACAATGGCCGCCGGAACCGCCCAGCTCCAGCGTTCCGTGTCGGTGACGATCACGGGGAACACCAGCGCCATGAAGGCGATAAAATGGTACACCTTGTCGGCGCCTGTCGGCATCGGCACATCGGGTGGCAGCGGTGTCAGCATCAGCACCGCAATCACCGCCGCCAGGACAAGGCTGAGCGCAAGCCCCATGCGCGACCACATCCCGTTGCGCTCGATGAAGGAAACCATAAGGCCGGAAGGCCGCGGCGCATGCGCGCGCGCGGCCTTGTCCTGAGGTATGTCCTTGCGTTTCATGCAGTCTTCCGCCGGTTTTCCGCGTCATTCATCCTTTTAGGATCGCCCGGAAAAACGGCAGTAATTGGGCTTGGCAAGGGCTTAACTGTGCCCCGCCGCGCGTCGTCACAAGCCTGCCGAAGCCCCCGCGACAGCGCCCGCCATCGCCTCCGGCTCGGCAGCGCGCAGGCTGTCCTTCAGCCGCGCCAGCGCCCGCTCCTCAAGCTGGCGCACCCGCTCCTTCGAGATCCCCATCGAGACCCCAAGATCGCTCAGCGTGACCGGCTCTTCCGCCAGATGGCGCAGCGCGACAATGCGGCGCTCACGCTCCGGCAGCGCCGACACGGCGGTATAGAGCGCGCGGCGGCGGCGGTCATGCTCCAGACGGCCCAGAACGGAAGCCTCGGTCAGCGGCGCATCATCGACCAGCGCATCAACCCAGGTGCGTCCGCCCTCGTCATCGGCACCCTGCGGGGCATCCAGCGACAGATCGGCGCCGGACATGCGGCCCATCATCACCTCGACCTGATCCTCAGGCACCTGCAACTCGCGCGCCACCCGCGTTGACAGCGGCTCATCGCGTGACGCATCGCCCTCATGGCGCTGCAGGACACGGCGCAGATGGAAGAACAGCTTCTTCTGCGTGGCATTCGTCCCGGTGCGCACCAGCGACCAGTTGCGCATCACATAATCCTGCATCGAGGCGCGGATCCACCAGATCGCATAGGTCGAAAACCGCGCGCCGTTCTCAGGATCGAATTTTTCAGCCGCGCGCATCAGGCCCAGATTGCCCTGCTGGATCAGGTCATCATAGGGCACATCATAGCGGCGGAACTTGCCCGCGAACGAGACCGCAAGGCGCTTGTACGCCCCGATCAGCCGGTGCAGCGCGGCTTCGTCGCGGTGGTCACGCCAGGCGATGGCCAGCGCGGTCTCGGTTTCGGCATCCAGCACCTCTTCAGCCATCGAGGCGCGGATGTAGCGGCGGGTGTGGTGATCCTGGTAACCCATCGGAAAAGCCTTTCAGCAAACGCCCGGAGGGCAAAGATGATTTCTTGCCGCTCCTTTATTGTTTCGTATCGCTACTATCTATGCGAAGCCTTGTCAACTGCCTCCGCCCGGCTTACCTCACGCTCCATGACCGCAGAACCCGCTTCGAAAAGACAGGATGACAGCGCCACGCCCGGCATCACCCCCGGCTCGGCCAGTCATGTGGCCGAACAGATCGTTCATCTGGCCCGGCTGGTGCATGGCGCGGCCAGCGACCAGTGCCTGACCCCGGCGCAATGGACGGCCCTGCGCTATTTCGCCCGCGCCAACCGCTTTTCACGCACCCCCTCGGCATTCTCCGAATTCCACGCCACCACCCGCGGCACCGCCTCGCAGACCGTCAAGTCGCTGATCGCGCTCGGCTATCTTGAGCGCCATACCAATGAGGCCGACGCCCGCAGCACCCTGATCGAGGTCACCGCCACCGGGCGCGAAAAATTGGGCGATGACCCGCTCTCAGCCCTGACCCAGGCCATCGACCAGCTGCCGGAGGGCGCGCGGGACCAGTTCGCCAGCCTGATCGCGCGGCTGGCCACCACCATGGCCCGCGCACGCACCGCGCCCTTGTTCGGCAATTGCGGCGATTGCGGCCATTGCGATACCACCGGCAAGGGGCCGGCCTATTGCCGCTGCACCCAGACGCTGCTTGATCGCGGCGAAATGACCGCGCTCTGCGTCGATTTCTCGCCCGCCGCGCCCCGCTTGCGCTGAAAAGCTGCCGCCTGCGCTGAGCCGGCGCGCTGCACTCATCTTCACCTGTTCGGAAATATCCTCGGGGGCACGCCCCTGCCAAGGGGCGTGGCGGGGGCAGACAGCCCCCGGGGCGGCGGGCGGGCCCTCGACGGGCCCGCCGCCGCCACCCTACACCGCCTCACCCGCCTCCAGCCGCGCCAGAAAACCCCCGGCCTGCGTCAACACCTGCGCCCTGTGCTCCGGCGCCAGCCGGTCCCAGTTGCGATAGATCACCGCCATGCGCGGATTGGGCTGAAACCGGGCGCGGTGGCGGTCAAGGAAATGCCAGTAAAGCAGGTTGAACGGGCAGGCCCCTTCCCCCGTTTTCGCCGTCACATCATAGGCGCAGCCCCGGCAATAATCCGACATCCGCGCGATATACGCCCCGGAGGAGACATAGGGTTTTGACCCCAGCACCCCGCCATCGGCGAATTGCGACATGCCGATCGTGTTCGGCGCCTCCACCCATTCAAAGGCATCCGCATAGACCGCCAGATACCACGCATGCACCGCGCCCGGGTCCACCCCGGCCAGCAGCGCGAAATTGCCGGTCACCATCAGCCGCTGGATATGATGCGCATAGGCATGCTCGCGGGTCTGACTGACGACCGCCTGCAAGCAGGCCATCCGCGTCGGCGCCCCCCAGTAGAGCGCGGGCAGCGCGCGGGTATGGCCCAGCGCATTCTGCTCCGCATAGCCCGGCCCGTGCAGGTCATAGATGCCGCGCACGTATTCGCGCCAGCCCAGCACCTGCCGGATGAACCCCTCGGCGGCGTTGAGCGGCGCGCGCCCCGCCCGCCATTCGGCCTCGACCCGGTCACAGACCTCGGCGGGGCTGAGCAGGCCGATGTTCAGATAGGGCGATATCAGCGCATGGTGCAGAAAGCCGTCCCCGGCCAGCATCGCATCCTGACAGGTGCCGAAATCGCGCAGATGGTGGGTCAGGAAATGCTCCAGGCTCCGCAGCGCGCCCTCGCGGTCGGTGGCGAACCAGAAGGGTGTCAGCGTGCCGAAGTGATCGGCGAACCGCGCCTGCACCAGGTCAATCACCGCCTGCGTCACCGCATCGGGCTCATGGCGCAGGGGCGGGGCGCGCAGCAGGTCGGCCTTCGCCGGTTTGCGGTTCTCATGGTCAAAGTTCCATTGGCCCCCCGCGGGGGTATCGCCCTCCATCAGATAGCCGGTCCGCTGGCGCATCCGGCGATAGAAATGCTCCATCCGCAGCACCTTGCGCCCCGCGGCCCAGTCGGCAAAATCAGTGGCCGGGCAGAGAAAACGGTCATCCGGCAGCATCGTCACCACCAGCGGCACCCCCGCCAGCGCCTGCGTCAACCGCCATTCGCCGGGACGCGTGGCCAGAACCTCCGCCGCACCAAAGCCCTCCGCTCGGCGCAGTAGCTCCCCGGTGATCGCGCCGCTGTTGCCGTCCTCATCCAGCTGCGTATAGGCCACCCGCCAGCCCAGCGCGCGCAGCCGTTCGGCGAATTTGCGCATCGCCGCCAGCACCAGCACGATCTTTCTGGGGTGATGCGGCACCGAGCGTGCCTCGGCCATCACCTCGGCCATGACCACGATATCGCGCGCCGGGTCGGCGGCTTCCAGCGCGCTCAACCCCTCGGACAACTGATCGCCCAGCACGAGAACCAGACGCGGCCTCACCAGGCCACCGCCTTGCCCGCACCGTCATAGAAACGCCCCGTGTCAGCGGCGCTCAACCCGTCGATCACCGCCCACAGGTTTTCCGCCGCCGCATCCGGCGTCACTGCCGGGTGGCGGCCCAGGTACTTCTCGGTCAGGAGCGTGGTCACCGTGCCCGGATGCAATGCCACGCAGGCCAGTTGCGGATGGCTGCGCGCCAGTTCGATCGCCCCGGTGCGGATGATCTGGTTCAGCGCGGCCTTGGCAGCGCGGTAGGAATACCACCCCCCGGCCCGGTTATCCCCGATCGAACCCACGCGCGCCGACAACGCCACAAACACCGCGCGGCGCTCGCGCGGCAGCAACCGGGCCGCATGTTTCAGCACCATCGCCGGGCCGATGGCATTGAGCGCGAATTGCGCAGCCATGGTGGCAGGGTCCAGCGCGCGCAGGCTCTTTTCCGGCCCCTGCCCGCCGATCTCCAGCGCGCCGGTGGTGGTGATCACCGCATCAAAGCTGCCTTTGAGCGCGCCCAGATGCGCCGCCACGCTGGCCTCATCCGTCACATCCAGCCCGTCGATGCTGCGCGACAGGCCCACCACATCAGCCCCCCGCCCGCGCGCCACCCGCCCGAGCGCCGCACCGATCCCGCCAGACGCACCGATAATCAGCACCCGCATTCCCTGCCCCGCTTGTTTCGCCGCTCAGGTAGCGCGCCGGTGCTCCCCGTCCAGCCTCCCGATAACCCGCCCGGCCAATTGACACCCCCGCCCGCGCCCGCCACTCTGCGCGCAAAGAAGGAACACAGCATGACCACCCTGCCCTATCTGACCTCTGCCACCTGCGAACCGCTGATGGACTGGATCGCCCTGACCGATGCCCTGATCGAGGGCCACCGCGCCGCGCCCGCCGAACTGCGCGACCAGCTCCTGTCCCGCGGCGATGACCGGCTCCTGTCACGCGCCGCCTGGATCGACGGGCTGGGCGCAGGCGTGAAATCGGTCACCGTCTATCCCGGCAACCCGGCAGCGGGGCGGCCCAGCGTGCAGGGCGCTATGCTGGTCTTTGATGATACCACCGGCGCGGTCGAGGCGGTGATCGACAGCCCGCTGGTGACCAAATGGAAAACGGCGGGTGATTCGCTTCTGGGCGCCCGGCTTCTGGCCCGCAAGGACGCCCGCAAACTGCTGATCGTCGGCGCGGGCGTCGTGGCCCAGACGCTGATCGAGGCCTATAGCGCGCTGATCCCCGGCCTTGAGGTGACCATCTGGGCGCGCAACCCCGCCGCCTCCCGGGCCCTGGCTGACAGGAACCCCGGCACCGAGAGCGCCACCGATCTGGAAACCGCCGTGCGCGCCGCCGAAATCATCGCCACCTGCACCATGGCGAAGGAACCCCTGATCAACGGCGACTGGCTGCAACCCGGCCAGCATCTGGACCTGATCGGCGCCTATACCCCCGATATGCGTGAGGCCGACGATACCTGCCTGAAACGCGCGCGCCTCTTCGTCGATTCGCGCGCCACCACCATCGGCCATATCGGCGAGCTGATGATCCCCATCGCGGCAGGGGTGATCACCGAAGCCGATATTCAGGGCGATTTCTACGATATGGTCGCAGGCCGGGCCGGGCGCCGCTCGGACGCGGAAATCACTCTGTTCAAGAACGGCGGCGGCGCGCATCTGGACCTGATGACGGCGCGGATGATGCTCGCGCGCTGGCGCGCCGCACAGGCATAGTTCAGCCGGTCAGCAACCGCGCCATGCGCCGCAGCGCCAGCTCATAGCCCTGCACCCCGCAACCGGCGATCACCGCATCGGCGCGCGCTGAGACAAAGGAATGATGGCGGAACGCCTCGCGCTGGTGGATGTTCGACAGATGCACCTCGATCACCCGCCCCCCGAAAGCGTTCAGCGCATCCAGAATGGCAACCGAGGTATGGGTATAGGCGGCGGGGTTGATGACAATCCCGCCCGCCACCCCGCGCGCGGCCTGAATGGCATCGACCAGCGCGCCCTCATGGTTTGACTGAAACGCCGCCAGCGTCAGCCCCAACTCGCCCGCCACGCTCTGGCACAGGCGCACCACATCTTCCAGCGTCTCGCGCCCGTAGATCTCGGGCTGGCGCTGCCCCAGCAGATTAAGGTTCGGCCCGTTGATAAGGTGGACAATGCCCGCCATGAAACCTCCTGCTTTTCATCCGGCGCCAGAGTGCCGCGTCAACCCTTCTCCGGCAAGCCCCCAACCAGAAGCCCCGCACCGATGGCCCCGCGCAAAAACCGTCGGAAAAAATGCCCATTCACCTGTTCAGAAATATCCCCGGGGGTGAGGGGCCGCTGGCCCCGAGGGGGCAGAAAGCCCCCTTCTTTTTCCGACCCCGACCTCAGTCGCGCACACCCGAAAACCGCGCGGCGTAATCGGCGCGCTCTTCATCGGTGATCTTGGCAAACAGCACCTCGGGCACCTCAAAGCCATGGCCTTCGGGCAACAGCGCCAGCGCCGCGCCGATATCGCCGGGCCAGGACCAGTCCTCGCAGTGCATCGACGCCATCATCCGGGCCGCGGCCTCAGGAATGAAGGGCTGTGACAGCACCGCGTAAAGCCGGATCAGGTTCAGCGCCAGACGGATCTGGGCGGCGGCCTGCTCCGGGTCGGTCTTGAAGGTGGACCAGGGCGCGGCTTCCTGCAGGTATTCGTTGCCCAGCACCCAGATCGCGCGCAACTCGCCTGCCGATTTGCGCACCTCCATCGCCTCCATATGCCCCTCATAGGCCCGGATGCGCGTGCTCAGCGCCGCAATCAGCGCCGCCTCACCCGGCCCCCATGCGCCCCCCCCGGGCACCACCTCGCCAAATTTCGAGCGGCAGAATTTGGTCACCCGGCTGACCAGATTGCCCAGCACATCGGCCAGATCCTTGTTCACGCTGGCCTGAAAATTCTCCCAGGTGAATTCGCTGTCGCTGCTTTCGGGCGCATGGCTGAGCAGCCACCAGCGCCAGTAATCGGCAGGCAGGATGGTCAGCGCCTGATCCATGAACACGCCCCGGCCCTGCGAGGTGCTGAACTGGCCGCCGTCATAATTCAGGTAGTTGAACGACTTGATGTAATCCACCAGCTTCCACGGCTCGCCTGATCCGATCAGCGTGGCCGGGAAAGACAGCGTGTGGAAAGGCACGTTGTCCTTGCCCATGAATTCGACATAGCGCACGTCATCCGCGCCCTTGTCGGTGCGCCACCAGCGTTCCCAGGCGCTGTCATCCAGCCCCTGCGCATCGGCCCATTCGGCGGTAGCGGCGATATATTCGATGGGGGCATCGAACCAGACGTAGAAAACCTTGCCCTCCATCCCGCTCCACGGCGCGCCCTCGAACTGGGCGGGCACCCCCCAGTGCAGATCGCGGGTGATCCCCCGGTCCTGCAACCCGTCGCCGTCGTGCAGCCATTTCTTGGCGATCGAGGTGGTCAGCACCGGCCAGCCGGTCTGGCTGTCGATCCATTCATCCAGCGTATCGCGCAGGGTGGACTGGCGCAGGAACAGATGCTTGGTCTCGCGCACCTCCAGATCGGTCGAGCCCGAGATGGCCGAGCGCGGGTTGATCAGGTCGGTCGGGTCAAGCTGCTTGGTGCAGTTCTCGCACTGATCGCCGCGCGCGCGCTCATAGCCGCAGTTCGGGCAGGTGCCTTCGATGTAGCGGTCGGGCAGAAAGCGGCCGTCGGCAACCGAATAGACCTGTTCCTCGGACACTTCGGAAATCAGCCCGGCCTCGCCCAGGGTCTTTGCCATATGCTGGGTCAGCACATGGTTGCGCTGGCTGGAGGAGCGGCCGAAATGGTCGAAGGACATGGCGAAACCGCGCGCCAGCCCGGCCTGCACCTCATGCATCTCGGCGCAGTATTCATCCACCGGCTTGCCCGCCTTGGCGGCGGCGATTTCGGCCGGGGTGCCGTGCTCATCGGTGGCGCAGATGAACATCACCTCATGGCCACGCGCCCGCATGTAGCGCGCATAAAGGTCAGCCGGGAGCTGTGAGCCCACCAGATTTCCCAGATGCTTGATGCCATTGATGTAAGGCAGGGCCGAGGTGATCAGGATGCGCGCCATGTCGGGTCCATCTTGGTTCTGTCAGTTGCAGGGTCGCGCCGTCTTTACAGGAAGCCCGCCCGGCCCGCCAGCGCCGGAATCACGGAAAGAAAACAGAGAAGGGAATTGCAGGGCGGATTCATCGCCGCGACCGGCGGTCTCCTGCACGGGGCTGTGAGCGGCCCCGTCAAGATGATTGACGCCAGCGGGTCAAAGAGGCAGTCTTTGGCGGCGTCGGCCCCTCTGAGGCGCGGCGTCCTTAAGTCTGAAATTCCAAGGAACAGCCGATGCCCTGTGCTTCCCGTTCATCATTATTGATTTCCACCGCGCTTACCGCATTGTCGCTTTCACTGGGTGCCTCTGCCGCGCTCGCGGACGAACAGGCGGGGTTCGCGGTCGAACTGTCGCCCTCCACAGATTATTACACCCCGCTCCGAGTGGGCCTGCGCGTGTTCGGACAGGCGGTGGAACCTGCGGCCTCCTTCGTGCGCGGCTGCCAGGGGCATCTTGTGGCAGAAGGCGCGGCGGCGGTCTTCGAGGTGACCGACCGGCTGGAAACCCTTGCCTTCACCGCGACGGGTGAGGGACTGGTCAGCATGGTTCTGGGCACGCCGGACGGGCTTTACCGTTGTGCGCTGGTCGGCAGCGATGCGCTCGCCTCCACCCAGCTTGCCGGAGTTCAGCCCGGGCGCTATCTGGTCTGGCTGGGCGGTGAAGAGGGCAGCCGGATTTCGGCACGGCTCATTGCGTCCGATCAGCCGGTCTCGGCGCTGGAACTCAACGGGCTGGATGTCGCTTCACTTGGCGAACCGCGCGCCGGGCAGCATGTGTTCACCGCCACCCTTGAGGGCGGGCGGCAGGAACTGGCGCGGGGCGCCACGCTTCACCCTGACTCACCGATGAGCCCGCTCAATACCGAATACTGCCCGGGGTATGGCCGGTTCGACGCCGCCGATGCGGTGCTGACGCTCGATGCCGAAGAACGGATGCTGAGCATCGCCGCGCAATCGGACCGTGACCTGACCATCGCGGTGCGCAGCCCCGACGGCACGGTACTGTGCAATGACGACTCCTTCGGCCTGAACCCGGCGGTAACCTTCAACAACGCCCCGGCGGGCGATTATCAGATCTTCGTCGGCGCCTTCTCGCAGGGCGGCGCGGCCAGCTATGACCTCTTCGCCTCGCAGGGCGGACCGGCCTTCAGCGAGGCCACGTTTGATCTGTCAGCCGCGCCGCGTCTGGGCCATGCGGTGATGTCCGCGCCCGGGGGCGAGGGTCAGCATCTGGGCAACGGGCCGGTCGTGGCCATCGATCCGCTCGAATCACTCCCCACGGGCAGCTACTGCCCCGGCTACTCGGGCATCGACGCCGCCGACATGGTGGTGACACTGGACGAGTCGCAGCCCCTGCTCAGCCTTTACGCGATGTCGCAGACCGATCTGGTGCTGGCTGCGCGCGGGCCTGACGGGCTGTGGCTGTGCAATGACGACAGCTACGGGCTGAACCCGGGGGTGGAGTTCCACGACGCGATGGCAGGCGATTATCACGTCTTCGTCGGCGCCTATTCGCAGGGCGCCAGCGGGACATTCGACCTCTATGGCGCGCTCGGTCAGGCCCAGTGGGATGGCGCGGGCCCGGTCACCGGCGGCGCTTCGCTTGACCCGGCGGCAGAGCCTGCGGTGGGCGTGGTCAGCTTTGGCCCCGAAACCCGCGTGGACCCCAGGGTCATCTTTGACGTGCAGGCAAGCAATGACGAGGCCTTTGGCATGGGCGACGGCTGCTCCGGCTATATCGTTCCCTCGCGCCCCGATGTCGTCATCTCGGCCGAGGCGGAACTGCCGCAACTGATGGTCTATATGGTCTCGGAAGCGGATGGCACGCTGATGGTGGTTGCGCCCGACGGGCAGATCCATTGCAACGATGACTTCGAAGGGCTGAACCCCGGCGTCATGATCCCCAACCCGCAGGCAGGCGATTACGCGGTCTTTGCGGGCACCTACGGCGGTAACGGCGGTGTGGCGACACTGGGCGTGACCATCGCCAGCCCGCTCTGGGTCATGGACCGCGAGCACTGAGGCAACCGGCGCGGGGCGAAGCATTACGGGCTTCGCACCCTGCGCCGGACCACAGGATCAGTGCGGCAACGCCGGGCATTGCCCCGCGCACCCCGCTCTGAACCGGCCAATGCCCCGGCCCGCCGGGCCGGGGCAATTCCCGCGCAGACAAGAGCCCGCCATGCCCCGATATCCCCGCGCCGCCGCCGCCTCTCGCCTGACCGCGGGTCTGCTGACCGGCTTCCTGATGGCGATGACGCTGCCCGCCCCGGCGCTGGCGCAGGACAATTCCTGCCGCTGGGCCAATGACGGCGAATGCGACGAAACCCGCTATAGCGGCACCGGCGCCTGCCCCACCGGCACCGATACAAACGACTGCCGGGCCGAGGCGCAGGCATGGCAGCGGCTCTGGTCCGCAGTTCCGGCGGATATCCGCACCCGGCTGGGCGATGACAGCTGCCGCTGGGCACATGATCTGGAATGCGACGATGCGCGCTTTGGCGGCACGGGCGCCTGTGCTGACGGTACCGACGCCTCCGATTGCCGCGCGCTGGCGATCGGCGGCGATGAGACCTGCCGCTGGGCCAATGACGGTGAATGCGACGAACCGGGGATCGGCACAGGCCTGTGCACCTCGGGCACCGATACGACCGATTGCCAGGCCGTGGCCTTCCTGCGCAACCGCTCGAACAATTGCGAACACGCCTTCAACGACATCTGCGACGAACCCGGCACCGGCACCGGGCTGTGCAGCGCCAATACCGACACCGCCGATTGCACGGGCAGAACGCGGCCCCACACCGCGCGCGACCATTATTTCGGCCATGATGACCGGGTGCTGGTGGATGTCACGCAGATGCCATGGCGCGCCGTCGGTCTGGTGCAGCTTTCCGATGGCAGTTGCAGCGGCGTGCTGATCGCCCCCCGGCTGGTTGCCACGGCAGCGCATTGCCTGATGGGCAGCAACGGCGCACCGATCAAGGCGCTGCATTTCCGCGCCGGCGCCTGGGGCGACAGCGAGCAGGGGCGCGCGGGCGTCAGCGGCTATGTCGTCTCGCCCGATTACACCCCGCAGGACGCCCCGCCGAATGGCGGCAATGGCGACGACTGGGCGCTTCTGACGCTGGACAGAGATCTGGGGCTGGAACTGGGCTATGTCGCGCCGATGCTTCTGGACAAGGACGATCATCTGGCCATCCGCGAAGGGCGCTTTACCGTCAGTCAGGCGGGATACAGCTGGGATACGGGAAGCTGGCTGTCCGGGCATGTGGATTGCCAGGTGCTGGCCGCCTATCGCGACGGATCGCTGATCCATGATTGCGACACCACACAGGGCGACAGCGGCTCGCCGATCATGCACCAGCGCGGCGGCGAATGGCGGCTTCTGGCGGTCGACAGCCAGTTCTTCGCGCCCCAGCCCC
>NZ_DAIRVN010000048.1:0-35376 GCF_036802785.1 Pararhodobacter sp. | reverse complement strand
GTGGGTGGGGTTTCGTGGAAAATGGCCGTTTTGGATGAATCCTCTTTTCCCGGCCGGATTGTCAAGGCGCGCGGCTGGGTTATCCACGGTGGATGAACAGGGCACCGGCGGTGTGGGTAAATTCTTCCGTCAACGGCGACGCAGCATTTCTTCCAAACTATCTATTTGATAAACAACATTTTTTACCACCAATAGGGACCAGATTCACAGAGTTACGCTGTTCATGTCTCTGTGGACAAAATACTAATCCCGATATCCCCTGCCCCTACTACAACCACTTCCCTTATATATACATTTATATAATAGAAGTAGGCGAAGGGCAGGTGAGACATGCTGGTTGAATGGTATCTCTGGATCAAGGCGTTTCATATCATGTCAGTCATCGCCTGGATGGCGGGGCTGTTCTATCTGCCCAGGCTCTACGTCTATCACGTTGAACGTGAAGGGCCGTCTGAACCGGCTAAGACGCTGGTGATGATGGAAGAAAAGCTTCTGCGCGTGATCATGAACCCGGCAATGATTTCCACATGGCTGTTCGGTCTGCTGCTGGCCATGACGCCGGGTGTGCTGGACTTCAGCGCGCCATGGGTCTGGACCAAGCTTGCGGGTATTCTGGCAATGAGCGCGTTTCACATGTGGCTTGCCCGTCAGCGCAAAAATCTTCTCGCTGGCACCAGCACGGTAACCGGTCGCCAGTTCCGAATGATGAACGAAGTGCCGACCGTGCTGATGGTGGTTATTGTGCTGTCGGTGGTCATCAAGTTCTGATCGCGTTGACTCCGGCGCGCATTCATCGTATGGCCCTTCCAACCGTGCCGTCCGGCATGCGTGCTTTCCTATGAATTCTTGATGATATGGCACTCCAGTGCCCGGGAGGTCGTTCCATGACCATGGATCGTTTGAATCTTGCTGATCTTAAAGCCCAGACGCCTGCGGCGCTGCTGGCGATGGCCGAAGAGCTGGAGATCGAAAACGCGTCTTCCATGCGCAAGGGCGAGATGATGTTCTCGATCCTGAAAGAGCGCGCTGAAGAAGGCTGGGAAGTGTCAGGCGATGGCGTTCTGGAAGTGCTGCAGGATGGCTTTGGCTTCTTGCGCTCCACCGAGGCCAACTATCTTTCCGGCCCTGACGATATCTATGTCTCGCCAGAGATGATCCGCCAGTTTTCGATGCGGACCGGCGATACGGTGGAGGGGGTCATTCAGGCCCCGGCTGAGAATGAGCGCTATTTCGCACTGACGAAGGTTGCGCAGATCAACTTTGATGACCCCGAAAAGGCGCGTCACAAGGTGCATTTCGACAACCTGACGCCGCTTTATCCGGATGAGCGGCTGAACATGGAAATCGAAGACCCTACCATCAAGGACCGCTCGGCACGCGTGATCGACATTGTCGCGCCGCTGGGCAAGGGGCAACGTGCCCTGATCGTCGCCCCGCCGCGGACGGGTAAAACCGTGCTGATGCAGAATATTGCGCATTCCATCGCCAGCAACCACCCGGAATGCTACCTCATCGTTCTGCTGATTGATGAGCGCCCGGAAGAGGTTACCGACATGCAGCGCAGCGTGAAGGGCGAGGTTGTGTCTTCAACCTTTGACGAGCCCGCCTCGCGCCACGTCGCGGTTGCCGAGATGGTGATTGAAAAGGCCAAGCGGCTGGTTGAGCACAAGCGCGATGTGGTGATCCTGCTGGATTCGATCACGCGCCTGGGCCGCGCGTTCAACACCGTTGTGCCCTCGTCGGGGAAGGTGCTGACCGGCGGCGTTGATGCGAACGCCCTGCAACGCCCCAAGCGCTTCTTTGGTGCGGCGCGCAACATCGAGGAGGGTGGCTCCCTCACCATCATCGCTACGGCGCTTATTGATACGGGCAGCCGGATGGACGAGGTTATCTTCGAAGAATTCAAAGGCACCGGCAACTCCGAGATCGTTCTTGACCGCAAGGTTGCGGACAAGCGGGTGTTCCCGGCCATCGACATTCTGAAATCCGGCACCCGCAAGGAAGAGCTGCTGGTCGATCGTACCGACCTGAACAAGACCTTCCTGCTGCGCCGGATCATGAACCCGATGGGCACAACCGAGGCGATTGATTTCCTTCTGTCCAAGATGAAGCAGACCAAATCGAACGCCGATTTCTTCTCATCCATGAACACCTGACCCTCGCCTGACCATGGACACGATCGTTGCATTGGCCACGGCGCGGGGACGCGCCGGAGTGGCGGTTGTCCGGGTCTCGGGCCCACTGGCGTGGGAGGTTTGCGCGCAGATTTCGGGCACGGTTCCAGCCCCGCGCCGCGCCGCGCTCTGTCGGTTGCGCGACAGCGACGGGGAGGTCATCGACGAGGCGCTGGTTCTGGCGTTTGACGCGGGCGGCAGTTTCACCGGCGAACGGGTGGTTGAATTTCAGACCCATGGAAGCCCGGCCATTATTGCCGCACTCATTCGTGAAATTCTGCAAATTCAAGGTGTTCGCGCCGCAGAGGCCGGAGAGTTCACGCGCCGCGCCTTTGAAGCAGGCAAGCTTTCACTGACCGAGGTGGAGGGCCTTGCCGATCTGCTGGAGGCTGAGACAGAGGCGCAGCGTAAGCTTGCCCAGCGAATCTTTGATGGCACCGCCGCCCGGCTTCTGGAGGGTTGGCGCGACGATCTGCTGCAATCCGTTGCGATGCTGGAAGCTGCCATCGACTTTTCCGATGAAGAGATTCCTGCCGATCTGTCATCGCATATCCGGCAGCCATTGCTGCGCGTGCAAGCGGCGATTGCGCGGGAGATAACGGGCAGCGCTGCCTCTGAACGCATCCGCGAAGGGTTTGAGGTTGCTATCGTGGGGGCGGTGAATGCCGGGAAGTCCACCTTGCTGAACGCCCTTGCAGGCCGCGAAGCCGCGATAACATCCGAGCGCGCCGGCACCACGCGCGACGTGATCGAGGTGCGGATGGATATCGGCGGCCTTCCTGTCACGCTGATTGACACGGCTGGCTTGCGTGAGACGGATGATGAGGTTGAGAAGATTGGCATTGACCGGGGCCAACGCCGCGCGGAGGCCGCAGACTTGCGGGTCTATCTGAAAATCGATCCGGATCAGGAGGTTAACCCGTTCAACGGGCAGGATATCGTGCTGCTTTCCAAGGCGGATCTTTGGAAGCTGCCAGGGATTTCGGGGAAAACGGGGCAGGGACTTGGTGCGCTTGTAGCCCAGATTGAAGCGCGGCTCGCTGAAAGGGTTGCCGGTTCTTCGGTATTTTCGAGGGAGCGGCATTTTGATAAGCTGCGCAAGGCTGAGACTCATCTTGCTGCCGGGCTCGTTGCGCTTGAACAGGGCGAGACGGGGTGGGAATTTATCTCGGCCGATATCCGTGCGTCGATTGGTTGCCTTGACGGTATCATCGGGCGTATTGATGTAGAGGATGTGCTGGGCCGAATCTTTGCATCGTTCTGCATCGGCAAGTGAGGAGTGTTTCACGTGAAACAATTTGACGTCATCGTTGTCGGCGCCGGACACGCGGGTGTAGAAGCCGCGCATGCCGCGACTCGCCGTGGTGCGAGGACGGCGCTTGTCACCTTCAGCGCTGACGATCTGGGCGTCATGTCGTGTAATCCGGCGATTGGCGGCTTGGGTAAGGGTCATCTGGTGCGCGAAATTGACGCCTTGGATGGTGTCATGGGGCTGGCGGCAGATTACGCGGGCATCCAGTTTCGTCTGCTCAACCGGTCGCGCGGCCCGGCGGTGCAGGGCCCCCGCACGCAGGCGGACCGGAAGCGTTACCGGAGTTTTGTGAAAGCGTTCACCACTGAGACGCCGGGCATCGAGATCATTGAGGCCGAAGTCACCGACCTTGTGCTTGAGGCAGATCGCGTGGTGGGCGTTGAAACAGCCGATGGCGCGCGCATTCTCGCGCCTGCGGTTATCCTGACATCGGGCACGTTCCTCCGCGGTGAGATTCATATCGGAGAAGAGCGCATCCCGGCTGGGCGGCACGGCGCCCCTGCGTCGGTTCGGCTTGGCGCGCGTCTGGCCGAGACAGCGCTTGCAACGGGGCGTCTCAAGACGGGAACCCCGGCACGGCTGAGCGCCCGCACTATCGACTGGGATCGTATCGGGCGGCAGGAGGGCGATGAGAGCCCCGTTATGCTTTCATTCCTCAACCGCGCGCCTGTGGCCCGTCAGATTGCTTGTGGTGTCACACAAACGAACCGTGAAACACATGATATCATTCAGGAAAATCTCCATCGTTCCGCTATGCGCTCTGGCAATATCACGGGTGTCGGGCCTCGCTATTGCCCCTCGGTCGAGGACAAGATAACGCGCTTTGCGGACAAGGATTCGCATAATGTTTTCCTTGAGCCAGAGGGGCTTGATGACGACACGGTCTATCCCAATGGTATCTCCACATCACTTCCGCGTCAGGTTCAGGACGCGTTCATCCGCACCATAGCGGGGCTGGAGCAGGTTGAGATCCTGCAATATGGCTACGCGATCGAATATGATTTTCATGACCCGCGCGGCCTGCTGCAGACGCTTGAATCCCGCGCGTTGAAGGGCCTCTATCTGGCGGGACAGATCAACGGAACCACGGGTTATGAGGAAGCGGCGGCGCAGGGTCTGGTTGCCGGGCTCAATGCCGCGGCCGCCGCGCTTGGGCTTGAAGAGGCTAAGTTTTCACGTAGTGACAGCTATATCGGCGTGATGCTGGATGATCTTTGCAGTCGCGGCGTCAATGAACCTTACCGGATGTTCACCTCACGCGCCGAATTCCGGCTTCTTTTGCGGATGGACAATGCCGACCAGCGACTTACCCCGCGTGGCATTGAGCTGGGTTGCATCGGGGAGCGGCGGAGGGTGGGGTTTTCTGAAAAGATGAATCGTCTATCTGCTCTGCGGATATCATTGGAATCTCAGTCAGTTACGCCGAATCAACTGCAAGATCTTGGCATGACAATCAGCGCGAATGGCGTGCGCAGAAACCTGTTTGAGCTGCTGGCGTTGAGTGATTTTGATGAGAGCAATCTTACGGTAATCGATCCGTCACTGCGCGGTGCTGCCCCGGAGGACCTGGCGCAGCTCAAGTGCGAGGCGATTTATGCGCCTTATGTAGCTCGGCAGATGGCGGAGGTTCATTCGTTGCAGCGCGATGAATCCATCGACATTCCTGCTGACTTTAGCTTCAGTGACATTGCCGGGCTTTCCAGCGAGCTGCGCGAGAAACTTGCTGCGCATAGGCCAGCGAACATTTCCCAGGCAGCGCGGATCGAGGGGATGACGCCAGCTGCGACTGTGCTGCTCTTGGCAAAGCTCCGAAGGGGCGGCGCAGCGCGGGCCAGCCATGCATGATCTGAAACTTCCGGACCTGAATGTTTCACGTGAAACAATCGAACGCCTTGAAGCCTTTTGCGCGCAGTTGGCGCGCTGGTCTGCGAAGATCAACCTGATCGCATCCGCGGACAGCGACACCATATGGCGGCGCCACATCGTTGATTCGGCGCAGCTTTTCGGCCTGCGCCACGCCGGGAACAAATGGTGCGATCTTGGGTCGGGCGGTGGGCTGCCGGCCGTCGTTCTTGCTATCGTGGCCCAGGAGCTTGCGCCGCAACTGCAATTTGAACTCGTGGAAAGTGACGCCCGGAAAGCCGCGTTCCTGCGTGTTATCCGCACCGAACTTGCGCTGAATTATCAGGTACATAATGCACGTGCTGAGGCGCTGCGCCCGATGAATGCGCAGACCGTTTCTGCCCGGGCGCTCGCACCGCTGGATAAGCTTCTCGGCTATGTTCATCGCCATCTTGACCCGGCGGGGGTGGCTTTGCTGCCCAAAGGGCGTAATCATGAGGCTGAGATCGCCGCCGCGCGAAAGAACTGGTCATTCGAGCTGGATCTTGCTGAGAGTGTCGCAGACGAAGGGGCGAGGATCCTGTGCATCACGCAGATTCACCGCATTGCTGGAAGTGCTTGAGATGAAGATTGTGGCGATAGCCAATCAGAAGGGCGGGGTGGCAAAAACCACAACTGCCATCAATCTGTCCGCTGCGCTTGCTGAGCAGGGGAAGAAAGTGTTGCTGATCGATATGGACCCGCAGGGCAACGCCTCGACGGGCCTTGGTGTTTCACTCGATCAGCGCGCGGCGACGGTTTATGACCTCCTGATCGGAGAAGCCACGCTTGCGGAGGTGATTGTTCCGACCTCTACCGACGGCGTTCATGTTTTGCCGTCCACGACTGAGCTTTCGTCGTCTGATGTGCAGTTGTTCAACATCAACAAGCGCAGTTTTCTGCTGCGCGACGCCGTCCGCCACCCGGATCTGGCCGGCATGGGCTACGATTTCATCCTCATTGACTGCCCGCCCTCGCTCAGCCTGCTGACCGTGAATGCTTTGGTTGCCGCGCATTCGGTTCTGGTGCCGCTACAGAGCGAGTTTTTCGCGCTGGAAGGTCTTTCGCAGCTGATGCTGACCATCCGCGAAATCCGGCAAACGGCCAATCCTGACTTGCGTGTTGAGGGAGTGTTGCTGACGATGCATGATCAGCGCAACAATCTTTCGCAGCAGGTGGAGCGCGATGCACGGGACACGCTAGGCGCACTGGTTTTTGAAACGGTTATCCCGCGCAATGTCCGCCTCAGCGAGGCTCCCTCATTCGCGCTTCCCGCCCTGACCTATGATTCCGATTCTAAGGGGTCGCATGCTTACCGCGCGCTGGCGAAGGAATTTCTCGCCAATAACGCGGCCTGAACGGAGAGACAGAAAATGACCGAACGCAAGAATGAACGCCGTGGGCTTGGTCGCGGATTGTCGGCCCTGATGGCTGAGGTTGGTGCGGATATTGGTTTCGCGGGCGGGGGTAGTGAGCCTGCTGCCCCGGTTGAGCGGCAGGGCATCCAGTCGGTTCCGATCGAGGCACTTCGCCCCAATCCTGATCAGCCGCGGCGACATTTTGATGCGTCGCGCCTGTCCGAGCTTGAAGAATCGATCCGCGAGAAGGGCATTATTCAGCCGCTTATCGTCCGGCCGGACCCTGACGGTCCCGGGAAATTTGAGATCGTCGCGGGTGAGCGCCGCTGGCGTGCTGCGCAGAACGCTCGGCTGCATGAAGTTCCGGTTATTGTCAAAAACTTTTCCGACTCGGAAGTGTTGGAGATAGCGATTGTTGAGAACATTCAGCGCGCCGAACTCAGCCCGATTGAGGAGGCTTTTGGCTACAAGCAACTGATGGAGCGCTTTGGCCATACTCAGGAGAAGATTGCCGAGGCACTGGGGAAAAGCCGCAGCTACATTGCGAACCTTCTGCGCCTGCTCAACCTTCCGGACGAAGTGCGCGCGATGCTGGAATCCGGCGATTTGTCGGTCGGCCACGCCCGCGCGCTGATCACCGCGCCGGACCCCGTGGCGCTTGCCCGCAAAGTCATTGAGGGCGGGTTGACGGTGCGTCAGGCCGAAAGCCTCGCCCGCAAAATCCATGAGCCGCGCAAGCCGCAATCGACCGCCGCGCCGCGTGAAAAGGATGCGGACACCAAGGTGCTGGAAGACGATCTTTCCGCAAATCTGGGCATGTCGGTGGTGATCGATCACCGTGCGGGGGGCGAGGGGCAGGTGATCATCCGTTACAAGACGCTTGATCAGCTTGATCAGCTCTGCCAGCTTTTGTCGCAGGTTCGCTGAGTGCCGTTACAAAAGCTGGCGAAGAACGGCATTCAGAACCACGCGGCCCTCATTCGTGGTGCCGATCCGGTCATTCTGTAACCAGATATGGCCGGATTCCAGAAGCTCAGCCAGTTTTTCACGGTTCAGCGGCGCACCTGCCAAAGCCTGATACCGGCTCAGGCTGCTGCCTTCGCGCAGGCGCAGGCTCATCATCAGATACTCGGCGGCCTGGTCTTCCGAGGAAAGCGCCTGTCGTGGCATTTCGCCGCTGCCGGTGCTTTCCACCTGCTCCAGCCAGGCGTTCGGCATCCGGGCTGACTGACATGCCCAACGCGTTCCGCTCAATGTCAGGCGGCCATGCGCACCCGGGCCCACGCCGAGGTAGTCGCCATAGCGCCAATACACCAGATTATGCCGACCCTCATGCGTGTCGCGCGCGTGATTCGAGATTTCATAGGCGGGCAGCCCGGCCGCCGCGCACATCTCCTGCGTGAGAAGGAACATGTCAGCCGATGTATCATCTTCCGGCAGCCCGCCCAGCTTGCCCCGCTGGTACCTGTCGCCGAATGCGGTGCCATCCTCGATCGTCAGCTGGTAAAGCGACAGGTGCCCCGCCTCCATTTTCAAGGCTTTTGTAAGTTCGGCGCGCCAATCCTCAAGCGTCTGATGCTGCCGCGCATAGATCAGGTCAAAACTCGCCCGGGAGAAGATGCTGCGGGCCAAGTCAAAGGCTTTTCTTGCCTCGGCAACGGAATGAAGGCGCCCCAAGCGTTGCAGGTCCGTATCGTTAAGTGCCTGAATTCCTACGGAAACCCGGTTCACACCCGCATCGCGAAAGCCAAGAAAGCGTGCGGCTTCAACGGAGGTGGGGTTCGCTTCCAGCGTCACCTCAAGGTCATTTCCCTGTGGCCAGAGCGCCGAAATGCGCTCCAATATTTGCCCGACCAGATCAGGCGGCATGAGCGACGGAGTGCCGCCGCCAAAGAAGACGGACCTCACCGCGCGCTCACCCGTCATGGCGCGCAGGCGTTCAAGCTCTGTCAGATAGGCGCGGCCCCAGCGCGCGTGGTCAATGCTGCGCGAAACATGGCTGTTGAAGTCGCAATAGGGGCATTTCGCCTGACAGAAAGGCCAGTGGACATAGATGCCAAAGCCTCCGTTCTGCCAGTCGTCGGTCGAATGTTTCACGTGAAACAATGCGCCATCAGGGCGGAAATCGCGCGCGCCCGGTGGCTGATGCGGTTCTTTTCGTCGTGGGGCATCTCGGCAAAGGTCCGCTGCTCACCCTCAGGGACAAACATCGGGTCAAATCCATGCCCCTGCACCCCGCGGACCGGCCAGATCAGCCGCCCCTCGGCGGCGCCCTCAAACACCTCCTCATGCCCGTCTGGCCAGGCAAGAACCAGCGTGCAGCGGAAGCGGCCGCGCCAGGGTTCTGCTGTGCCGGTGGCGAGAATGGCCTGATGCACCTTGTCCATCGCCATGGCAAAATCGCGCCCCTCCGGCGTTTCAGCCCAGTTTGCGGTATAAACGCCCGGCTCCCCGCCCAGTGCGTCCACCTCAAGCCCGCTGTCATCACCCAGCGCGATCAGCCCCGTGGCGCGCGCGGCAGAATGCGCCTTGATCCGCGCGTTCCCCAGAAAGGTGCTCTCGGTCTCCTCTGGCTCAGGCAGGCCCAGCATACCGCTGGACACCACCGCCACGCCCGACGGCGCAAACAGCGCCTGCATTTCCTCCAGCTTCCCGGCGTTATGCGTGGCAATCAGAAGTTTGTCACCGTCGAACCTGCGCATCAGATCGCGCCTTTTTGTGCTGAAACCAGCTGCTCCACCCCGGCCTGCGCCAGATCCATGAGCTGATTCATCTGATCGCGCGAAAAGACCGAGCCCTCGGCAGACATCTGCACTTCGATAAGCCGCTGATCACCCAACATCACGAAATTGCCATCCACCCCGGCTTCGCTGTCTTCGGCGTAGTCAAGGTCAAGCACCGGCTGCCCGGCGTAGAAGCCGCAGGAGACCGCGGCGACATGGTCCAGCATCGGATCAATCGTCAGAATCCCGGCTTTCAGCAGGCGGTTCACCGCAATACGCAGCGCGACCCAGCCGCCAGTAATTGCCGCGCAGCGGGTCCCGCCATCTGCCTGAATGACGTCGCAATCGACGGTGATCTGCCGCTCACCCAGCGCGACGCGGTCAATACCTGCGCGCAGTGACCGGCCAATAAGTCGTTGAATTTCAACGGTTCTTCCAGTCTGTTTGCCTGTCGCCGCCTCGCGCCGGTTGCGCGTATTCGTTGCGCGCGGCAGCATCCCGTATTCCGCCGTAACCCAGCCCTGGCCGGTGTTCTTCAGAAACGGCGGGGTGCGGTCTTCCAGCGAAGCGGTGCACAGCACATGCGTGCCGCCCATCTTGATCAGGCACGAACCTTCGGCATGCCGCATCACATCGGTTTCAATTGAAACCGGGCGAAGTTCATCTAATTTTCGCTGCGATGGCCGCATGGATTGTCCCCTTTGCTCAAAGCCCCCAAATACAGGGCGTGGTCGCAGACATGCAAGCCGCATTGACGCTGCGCCTCATGCACACTAACCATTTCTGAACCTTTTAAACAAAGTCATGACGGAACAACGCAAGCTCCTGCAGGAAATGAACGACCGATCGCGCGAGGTGTTTCGCCGCGTTGTCGAATCCTATCTGGAGACCGGCGCGCCGGTGGGCTCGCGCACGCTGACGCGGGATTTCAGCGAGAAGGTCTCGGCGGCAACCATTCGCAATGTGATGCAGGACCTTGAGTATCTCGGCCTGCTCGGCAGCCCGCATATTTCCGCCGGGCGGATCCCCACCCAGCAGGGTCTGCGCATCTTTGTCGACAGCCTGCTTGAGGTTGACCCTGTCACCGCCTCGGACCGGGAAAAGCTTGACGCCACGCGCGGCTCGAACGAGCGTGATCTGACGACCATGCTGGACCGCGTCGGCAACGCGCTGTCCTCCATCACGCGCGGTGCCAGCCTTGTGCTGGCGCCAAAGCATGAGGCGGCGATCAAGCATATTGAATTTGTGTCACTTTCCTCGGATCGCGCGCTTGTGGTGCTGGTTTTCGCCGATGGTCATGTGGAAAACCGCGTTTTCACGCCAGAGCCGGGCCTGACACCGTCAGCCATGCGTGAGGCGGCGAATTTCCTCAACGCTTTTGCCAACGGGCTGACACTGGGTGAGCTGCGGCACCGTATCCGCACCGAAATCACCCACCGCCGGCAAGAGATTGATTCGCTGGCGACCGGCCTTGTTGAGCGCGGTCTGGCCCTGTGGGAGAATGAGGGAGAGCCGCACGAACGCCTGATCGTGCGCGGGCGCGCCAATCTGCTTGAGCAGGCCGATGGTGACAGCCTTTCGCGCATCCGCGAGTTGTTCGAAGATCTTGAGCGCAAGCGCGATATTGCCGAGTTTCTGGAGCTGACCGAGCGCGGCGAAGGTGTGCGCATTTTTATCGGTTCCGAGAACAAGCTTTTCTCACTTACGGGTTCCACTTTGGTGGTTTCTCCTTATATGAACGCTGACCGCAAAATTATCGGCGCGGTTGGCGTGATCGGCCCGACGCGGCTGAATTACGGGCGAATCGTGCCGATCGTTGATTACACGGCCCAGCTTGTCGGGCGCATGCTTGGCGATCTGGGATCTGAGTGAACCGAGGAAGACATGGCACAGCCACAGAATACCGAAAACCCGGACCTGTCCGAACCCCAGACCGAGGCCGAGCCGCTTGATCTTGCCGCGGCGCTTGAGCAAGCCAACGCCGCTTTTGAGGTCGAACGCTCGGAAATGCGCGACCGTCTGATGCGCGCGCTGGCCGATCTGGAAAACACCCGCAAACGCGGCGAAAAAGACCGGCGGGAGGCTGCGATTTACGGCGGCTCCAAGCTCGCGCGTGATCTGATCCCCGTCTATGACAACCTCAGCCGCGCGCTGTCGGTGATCAATGACGATACCCGTGATCAGGCTCAGGGCCTGGTTGAGGGGGTGGAACTGACGCTGCGCGAGCTGCTGAATGTGCTGGCAAAACATGGGGTTGAGCGCGTTTCGCCCCAGGCCGGCGACATGTTCGACCCGCATCTGCACGAAGCCATGTTCGAGGCGCCGATGCCGGGCACGCGCGCCGGGCAGATCATTCAGGTGGTCTCAGACGGGTTCCGCATGCATGAGCAGCTTCTGCGCCCGGCGCAGGTGGGTGTTTCCTCCACGCCCGGCTGATCTATCCTTGCCCTGACCCCCGCAACAGCGCCTGCAGATCATAGATCAGCGCCAGCGCGTCGCGCGGGGTCAGCGCATCGGGGTGAATGGCTTTCAGCCGCTCCTCGACGACGGATGCCTTTACGGGGGCGGGTTTCGGGGCTGGCTTGACGGCGAACAATGGCAGATCGTCGATCAACCCCTTCGCACCGCTCTGGCGTTCGTCGCCGCGCTCCAGCAGTTCCAGCACCTCACGCGCCCGCACGATCACCGCATCGGGCAGCCCTGCCAGCCGTGCGACCTGCACCCCGTATGAGCGATCCGCCGCGCCGCGCAGCACCTCGTGCAGGAAAACCACCTCACCTTCCCATTCGCGCACGGCAACAGTGGCGTTTTGCACACCTTCCAGCCGGTCAGCCAGCGCTGTCATCTCATGGTAATGGGTAGCAAACAGCGCGCGGCAGCGGTTGACGCTTTGCAGATGCTCCAGCACCGCCCAGGCAATCGACAACCCGTCATAAGTGGCCGTTCCGCGCCCTATTTCGTCAAGGATAACAAAGGCCCGGTCATCGGCCTGATTGAGGATCGCGGCGGTTTCAACCATCTCGACCATGAAGGTTGACCGCCCGCGCGCCAGATCGTCCGAGGCGCCGACCCGGCTGAACAACTGCCCCACCAGCCCGATATGCGCGGCGCGCGCGGGCACATAGCTGCCCGCCTGCGCCAGCAGTGCAATCAGCGCATTTTGGCGCAGAAAGGTTGATTTACCGGCCATGTTCGGCCCGGTCACCAGCCAGATCGCTGCGCCGTTATCCTCAGGGTTCAGCGCCGCGTCATTGGCGACAAAGCTTTGCCCGCTTCGCAACAGCGCCTGTTCGACAACCGGATGCCGCCCGCCCTGAATGTCAAAGCTCCGGCTTTCATCGACCACCGGGCGCGACCA
Source organism: Pararhodobacter sp. (assembly GCF_036802785.1). Classification (GTDB taxonomy): domain Bacteria; phylum Pseudomonadota; class Alphaproteobacteria; order Rhodobacterales; family Rhodobacteraceae; genus Pararhodobacter. Next base: position 22,570 of record NZ_DAIRVN010000048.1, on the reverse strand, counting down.
GTCGCGCAGCCGCGCCAGTTCGGCCAGGGCGGCGGCGACATCAATTTCGGCCAGCGCGCGCGCCGTGGCATGGATGGGCCCGGCGGCCGCGAGAACCTCGGCGCGCAAGGTCTCGAACAGGCGTTTTTCAATCTCCAGCGCCCGCCCGCCTGCGTTCAGGATCTTGGTTTCCATCTCAGACAGCGCAAGCGTGGTGAACCGCACCTGATTGGCCGTGGTCTGACGGTGGATGAACCGATCGGACAGTGGCGGCGAGAGCATCTTTTCGGCATGCGTGGCGGTGGTTTCAATGAAATAGCCAAGCACATTATTATGCTTGATTTTCAATGAGTTGATTCCGCTGTCAGCGATATACTCCGCCTGCATCGCGGCAATCACCCCGCGCCCTTCGTCGCGCAGGCGCCGCGCCTCGTCCAGCTCCGCATCTACACCGGCAGCGATAAAGCCGCCGTCGCGGGCCAACAGCGGCGGGTCAGCGACCAGCGTATTCTCCAGCCGCGAAGTCAGCACATCATGGCCGACCAGCGCCATCGCGGCTTCGGTCAGCAGGGGGGGCACATCGGCATTCCCCAGAATACCGGCAATCCGCCCCGCGCCCGCCACCCCGTTGCGCAGCATTGCCAGATCACGCGGGCCACCCCGGTCCAGCGACAAGCGCGACAGGGCGCGGTCCATATCCGGCACCTGCCGCAGAGCGGCGCGCAGATCGGCGCGCAGAGGGTCGCTTTCCACCAGCGCCGTGACACCGGCCAGCCGCGCCCTGATCGCGTTCAGGTCACAGGACGGGCTTGAAACCCGCCGCTCCATCAGCCGCGCGCCGCCTGCCGTCACGCTCATGTCGATCGCCGCCAGCAGTGAGCCGTCGCGCCCGCCGCTCATCGCCTGCGTCAGCTCCAGATTGCGCCGGGTCGCTGCGTCGATCTGCATCACGGCGCCTGCGCTTTCGCGCACCGGCGGGCGCAGAAGGGGCATCTGCCCGCGTTGCGTCAGGTCAAGGTATTCGACCAGCGCACCCAGCGCCGACAGTTCCGCCCGGCCAAAGCTGCCGAACCCGTCCAGAGTGGTCACCCCAAACAGCGCGCACAGCCGCTTTCCGGCGCCCGTGCTGTCAAAACTGGCGCGCGACAGGCCAGAGATCGCCAGCCCGAATTCGCCTGCCAACTCGTCAAAATCAGGCTCTGACCCGGCCAGAACCACCATTTCACGCGGGGCCAGCCGCGCCAGTTCCGGCGCCAGCCGGACGCGCGGGCAGGGCATCACCCGCATTTCGCCGGTCGAGATATCCGCCCATGCCAGCGCCCCCTCATCGCGCACCATGGCGAATGCCGACAGGAAGTTATGGCGCCGGGGTTCCAGCAGCGAATCCTCGGTCAGGGTGCCCGGCGTGACCAGCCGCACCACATCGCGCTTCACCACCGATTTTGAGCCGCGCTTCCTGGCCTCGGCGGGGTCTTCCAGTTGCTCGGCAATCGCCACGCGAAACCCCTTGCGGATCAGCGTCAGCAGATACCCCTCAGCCGAATGCACCGGCACCCCGCACATGGGGATATCCGCGCCCTGATGCTGGCCGCGCTTGGTCAATGCGATGTCCAGCGCGGCGGCGGCGGCCACGGCGTCATCAAAGAACATCTCGTAGAAGTCGCCCATCCGGTAAAACAGCAGCGCATCGGGGTTCTGCGCCTTGATCTCCAGAAACTGCGCCATCATCGGCGTGACATTGGCGTCCTGCGCGCTCACATTTTTCTCCTTGGCCTCGTGTGCGCGACCCTACAAAACCGCTGCCCGGGCGGAAAGGCGTATTTAGGCACTGTTGTTCTGTGCGAAAGGGGGCGCTAAGGATGTGGCACAGGTGAGGAGCGCCGCAGATGACCCGTAAAACCAAATTCACCCCTGAAGAGGCGCTTGCCTATCATTTTGAGCCGACGCCCGGCAAGATCGAGGTTATCGCCTCCAAGCCGATGGCGACGCAGCGCGACCTGTCGCTGGCCTATTCCCCTGGCGTTGCCATCCCGGTCGAGGCCATCGCGCGCGATCCGGGGCTGGCCTATGACTATACCGCCAAGGGCAATATGGTGGCGGTCATTTCCAACGGCACCGCCATTCTGGGCATGGGCAATCTGGGTGCGCTGGCCTCCAAGCCGGTGATGGAGGGCAAGGCGGTGCTGTTCAAGCGCTTTGCCGATGTGAATGCCATCGATATCGAGCTGGATACCGAGGATGCCGACGAGATCATCAAGGCTGTCAGCCTGATGGGCCCCACCTTTGGCGGTATCAATCTGGAGGATATCAAGGCGCCCGAATGCTTCATCATCGAGCAGCGCCTGAAGGAAATCATGGATATCCCGGTGTTCCATGATGACCAGCACGGCACTGCCGTGATCTGCGCCGCCGGGCTGATCAACGCGCTGGAACTGACCGGCAAGAAGATCGAGGATTGCCGCATTGTGCTGAACGGAGCAGGGGCCGCCGGTATCGCCTGTCTGGAGCTGCTCAAGCGGATGGGCGCGCAGCATGACAACTGCATCATGTGCGACACCAAGGGCGTGATCTGGCAGGGCCGCACCGAGGGGATGAACCAGTGGAAATCTGCCCATGCTGCCAACACTCCGCACCGCACGCTGGAAGAGGCGATGGCGGGCGCGGATGTGTTTCTGGGGGTCTCGGCCAAGGGCGCGGTGACGCCTGAGATGGTGGCGAGCATGGCCGATAACCCGGTCATCTTTGCCATGGCCAACCCTGACCCCGAAATCACGCCGGAAGAGGCCCATGCGGTGCGCGCCGATGCGATTGTGGCCACCGGGCGCAGTGATTACCCCAATCAGGTGAACAACGTCCTGGGCTTCCCGTATCTGTTCCGGGGTGCGCTGGATATCCACGCCCGCGCCATCAATGATGAGATGAAGATCGCCTGCGCCCGTGCTTTGGCCGAACTGGCGCGAGAGGATGTGCCGGATGAGGTTGCCATGGCTTACGGGCGCAAGCTGACCTTCGGGCGCGATTACATCATCCCCACGCCTTTTGACCCGCGTCTGATCTACCGCATCCCGCCCGCCGTGGCCAAGGCAGGCATGGATACTGGCGTGGCGCGGCGGCCGATCATTGATATGGACAGCTATACGCTCAACCTGAAATCGCGGATGGACCCCACCGCCAGCATCCAGCAAAGCTTGTTCGCCCGCGCCCGTCAGGCCCAGTCGCGCATGATCTTTGCCGAAGGGGATGATGAGCGCGTGTTGCGCGCGGCGGTCTCCTATCAACGCTCTGGGCTTGGCAAGGCGCTGGTTGTCGGCATCGAGGAGGATGTGCGCCGCAGGCTGGATGCGACGGGTATGGGTGACGCGGTGCGCGAGTTGCAGATCGTCAACGCCGCCAACACCCGCCATCTGGAGACGTATAAAGCGTTCCTTTACAACCGCTTGCAGCGCAAAGGGTTTGACTTGCGCGATGTTCACCGCATGGCCACCCGCGACCGGCACATCTTTGCCGCGCTGATGCTGGCCCATGGCCATGGCGACGGGCTGATCACCGGCGCCACACGCAAATCGGCGCTGGTGATGGACATGATCAACCATGTGTTCGATGCCCGCGCGCAGGATGGGGCGGTGGGCGTGTCGGTGCTGCTGCATAAGGGCCGGATCGTGCTGATCGCGGATACATTGGTGCATGAATGGCCCAATGAGCATGACCTCGCCGATATCGCCACCAAGGCCGCCGGCGTGGCGCGCAGCATCGGGCTGGAGCCGCGTGTGGCCTTTGTCAGCTTCTCCACCTTCGGTTATCCGATTTCCGAGCGCGCCGAGAAAATGCACCGCGCGCCCGAGGTGCTGGATGCCCGCAAGGTTGATTTTGAATATGAAGGGGAAATGACCGTCGATGTGGCGCTCAACCCCGCCGCCGCCGCCCATTACCCGTTTTCGCGGCTCACCGGCCCGGCCAATATTCTGGTGGTTCCGGCGCGGCATTCGGCCTCCATCTCGGTGAAGCTGATGCAGGAGATGGCGGGGGCAACGGTGATCGGGCCGATTCTGACGGGGGTTTCACGGCCCATTCAGATCTGTTCGACCGGGGCCACGGTGAATGACATTCTCAACATGGCCGTGATGGCCGCTGGCCGGATCGGCTGAAACAGGGGACGGCATGACGGTTTTCAATCTCGGTTCGATCAATATCGACCATTTCTACCGCATGCCGCATCTGCCCCAGCCGGGTGAGACGCTGGCGGCGCTTGGGTTTGAGAAGGGCTTGGGCGGAAAGGGCGCCAATCAGTCGGTCGCCGCGCTGCGCGGCGGGGCGCGGGTGGTGCATATCGGCGCCATCGGCAAGGGTGATGGCTGGACGAACGGGCAACTGGCGCTTCTGGGGCTTGATATGGGCTCTATCGCGCGGGTTGATGCCACGACCGGCCACGCCATCATCCTGACCGATCCGGCGGGCGAGAACGTGATCATCATCCACGGCGGCGCCAATCGGACGCAGTCAGAAGAGGTGATCGCGCGGGCGCTGGGTTCCGGGCAGGCGGCGGATATCCTGCTGCTGCAAAACGAAACCTCGCATCAGGTCGAAGCGGCGATCATGGCGCGAGAGCATCAGATGCGGGTGTTTTATTCGGCCGCTCCGTTCGAGCTGGCGCCGCTCAAGGCCATTCTGCCCCATGTCACCCATCTGCTCATGAACGCCGGTGAAGCCGCCGCGCTTGAGGCGGAAACCGGCACTAAGCTGGCTGATCTGCCGGTTCAGGTGGTTGTCGTCACGCGTGGCGCCGATGGTGCAGACTGGATCAGCGCCGAACATCAGTTCCACGCCCCCGCCTTCGCGGTAGAGCCCGTTGATACCACCGGCGCGGGCGATTGCTTTGCCGGGTCGCTGGCTGCGGCGCTTGATCAGGGGATGACGCCGGAACAGGCGCTTCGTTTCGCGTCGGCCGCTGCGGCGATTCAGGTCACCCGGCCCGGCACCGCCGGGGCGATGCCGGAGTATCACGATGTGGATGTCTTTCTGGCGTCTCAGTGACGGATGAACGGAGCATCCTCGCCCCAGACTTCGCGCACCCGCGCATCGCGCCCGCAGGCCTCGCGGTAGCGCCCGTAAGCGGTTGAGCGCGTCAGGGGGCCAAACCGGGTCAGCACCAGCTCCGAGCTGTAGGCATAGCCCTGATGGTATTCGTCTGCTGGCCAAAACGCGGCAATTTCGCGCACCGGCGTCACTACGGGCTGCCCCAGCTCAGCGCTCGCCCGGGCAATCGCGGCCTCGGCCTCGGCCCGTTGCTCAGGCGTGGCAAAGATCGCCGTGGTGTAGCTTTCGCCCCGGTCGCAGAACTGCCCGCCCGCATCCAGCGGGTCGATCGAGCGCATGAACAGATGCAGGATCTGCGCATAGCTGACCGCCTCAGCGTCAAAGCTGATCTGCGCGACCTCCAGATGCCCCGTGCCGCCGCGCGTCACCGCGTTGTAATCGGGGTTTTCGGTGCGCCCACCGGCAAAACCGACCGAGACATCGATAACCCCTTCAACCCTGCGAAAATCCGATTCAACGCACCAGAAGCAGCCGCCAGCCACCAAGGCGGTCTCAATCCGCTGCGCTGCCGCGCCAGTCGCCGCTGTTCCAAGCACCAGAACCAAAGCCAGTATACGCCGTATCATGAAACCCTCCTGTCCACGCTCAGGCATATCTTAGCCCGGAAGCTGACACTTTCTCGCCCAGGTTAAGGGTTTATTCAGGGTTTCACGCAACTATGATCGAAGCAGCGCGAGAATTTCGATGTCACAGCCGCAGAAACCACGCAGCCAGCCAGACGATCTCCCTGCCGGGGCGGGGGTGATGATCGGCACAGCGCTGGGGGCGGCGATCTGGCTGGGCGCGATTGCGCTTCTTTGGTAGATTCAGCCAATAAGCTTGGCAAAGCGCATCGCGACAGCGGGATTGCCTGAAACCTTCAGCTTCCCCGTCATGACCCCGGTCATGGGGTTCAGCTTGCCGGTCAACAGCTTGATCAGGTTTTCCTCGGTAATCGCAATGGTGCAATCCGCCGCGCGGTCTTCCAGCGCGGCCTGACCATCGGCAAGCACCAGCACCCCGGCCTCACCGCAATCAAACTTGAGCGACCCTTCAAAGGGCCGGTTCTCCAACGCACGATTGATACGCGCGGCAATATCGGGCAGCGACATAGGCATCTCCATCACTGAAAACCGAATACCGCCGCAGCGCAGCAAAAGCAAACCCGCCCTCGCGTCAAGCGGAGCGGGTTTGTTTCACGTGAAACCTTACTGACCCAGCCGCCGCTTGCGTGTGGCCAGCAACCGCAGCCGCAGCGCATTCAGCTTGATGAACCCGGCGGCATCCTTCTGGTCATAGGCGCCCGCGTCATCCTCAAAGGTCACATGCGCCTCGGAATAGAGCGAATGGTCAGACCACCGCGCCACCGTCCGCGCCACACCCTTGTAAAGCTTTACCCGAACCGTGCCGGTGACATGCTCCTGGCTCTTGTCGATCAGCGCCTGCAGCATCTCGCGCTCAGGCGAGAACCAGAAGCCGTTATAGATCAGCTCGGCATAGCGCGGCATGATCGAATCTTTCAGATGCCCGGCGCCCGAATCTAGCGTGATCTGCTCAATCCCGCGATGCGCTTCCAGCAGGATCGTGCCGCCGGGCGTCTCATACACCCCGCGCGATTTCATGCCGACAAAGCGGTTTTCCACCAGATCCAGCACACCGATCCCATGCTTGCCGCCCAGCTCATTCAGCCGCGTCAGGATGGTGGCGGGTGACAGCGCCTCACCGTTGATCGCCACGGCATCGCCGCGCTCAAAGGTGATTTCCACCATCTCGGGCGTGTCGGGGGCCTGCTCAACGGGGACCGAGCGCTGCAGCACGAACTCAGGTGCCTCAACGGCCGGGTCTTCCAGCACCTTGCCCTCGCTTGAGGTATGCAACAGGTTCGCATCGACCGAGAAGGGCGCCTCGCCGCGCTTGTCCTTGGCGATGGGAATCTGATGCGTCTCGGCGAATTCCAGCAGCTTGGTGCGGCTGGTCAGATCCCATTCGCGCCAGGGGGCGATGACCTTGATATCGGGGTTCAGCGCATAGGCAGACAGCTCAAACCGGACCTGATCATTCCCCTTGCCGGTCGCCCCATGCGCCACGGCATCGGCCCCGGTTTCAGCGGCAATCTCGACCAGCCGTTTGGAAATCAACGGCCGCGCGATGGAGGTGCCCAGCAGATACAGCCCCTCATAAAGCGCATTGGCCCGGAACATCGGGAAGACGAAGTCGCGCACGAATTCCTCGCGCACATCCTCGATATAGATGTTCTCAGGCTTGATCCCCAGCAGCTCAGCCTTCTTGCGCGCCGGGTCCAGCTCTTCGCCCTGACCCAGATCGGCGGTAAAGGTCACCACCTCGCAGCCATATTCGGTTTGCAGCCATTTCAGGATGATCGAGGTATCCAGCCCGCCGGAATAGGCCAGGACAACTTTCTTGGGCGCGGACATGGGGAAAACTCCAGTGCTGACGTTTTGCCCCTCGCTATCCGCTTTGCAACGCCTTCGCAACACCCGCAAGCGGGGCAGGGCGGGTTGCGGGCTTGACAGAGCGCCGCCGCGCGGCCCTACTTGGCAGCGGCAACATCCTATGTTCGGGGGAACGCATGAAGGGCCTGACAATTCTGTTCCACGCCATCGGCATGGTGACCAGCAACCTCAACGCCGCGCTGCGCATATCGGCTGCGCTGATGGCTTTGCAGTTCGTTCTCGCCATCCTTCTGGGTGTGCAGTTCCTCCACATGGGAATCGACACCACCGAAATGATGATGTCCGGCACCTACCCTTATGGATCGGCGGGGCTGGTGCTGATCATTCAGCTGGTCTCCACCCTGTGGATCGCGGTTGCCTGGCACCGTTTTATCCTGCGCGAAGAGCAACCGGGCACAGCCCTGCCGCCCTTCAACGGGCCCGCGATTCTGTCCTATGTTCTGGCGGGCATCATTTTCGTGCTGGTGCTGGTTGCGGTGGCCGTGCCCTTCGGGCTTCTGGCCGGGCTGATTGCCGCGCCGATGATGGTCAGTGGCTCGCCGGGCGGCCTCACCCTTGCCGGGCTGGTTCTTTTTGCGCTGGTCTGGCTCCCGGTCACCTATATCTCCTACCGCATTTCGCCCATCCTGCCCTCCGCCGCCCTGCAGGAGCGTATTCCGCTGAAAGAGGCGTGGTATGCCACGGGCACCAGCGGCGCGGCTTTCGTGGTGCTGGCGGTGATCTCGGTGCTGGGGGTCTGGCTGGCCAATCTGCCGGTCATGCTTCTGGCGCAGATCTCGTCTTTCTTGGCGTTCCTCTGGGCCTTTGCGGTGCAATGGGCGGTGCTGATGATCGGTGTCAGCGTCCTGACCACCATCTATGGTCATTATGTCGAAAAGCGCGCGCTCAATGCCTGAGGCCGAAAAACCCCGCCTCCCGCTTCTGCGTGGCGTGGTGCATCCCTGGCACCATGACATCTTCGGCCATATGAATGTGCGCCACTACGCGCCCTTCTTCGATGACGCCACCTTTCACCTCTATGCGGCGCTGGGAGTGGGCATCAGCCAGATGCAGGATGATTTCGGCGTCCATATCGTCACTGCCAAGGCCGAAACCAACTTTCTGCAGGAACTGAAGGCGGGCGATATCTTCCTGATCGACGGCGCGGTGGTCCGGCTGGGTGGCAAAAGCTGCACCCATCACCTGCGGATGATCCATGCAGAGACGGGCAGAATTCACGCCACCTATGATCTGACCGAGGTGTTCTTCAACCCCGAAACCCGCCGCTCAGCCCCCATGCCTGAACCCATCCGCGAAAAGATGGCGCGCTTTCTGCTCTGAGGGGCTGAGGGCGGCTTTCATCTTGCCCTAAATACGCTCTTTTTAACCTTACAACACATACCGGCTCAGATCAGCCGAGCGCGCCAGATCGCCGATATTGGTCTCCACAAACGCACCGTCGATGACCACTTCCTGCCCGCCCCGGTCCGGCGCGGTGAAGGACAGCTCCTCAAACACCCGCTCCATCACCGTATAGAGCCGCCGCGCACCGATATTCTCGACCGCCTCGTTCACTTCCGCCGCGATGCGCGCCACCGCGCGGATACCGTCTTCGGTGAATGAGACCTTCAGCGCCTCGGTTCCCATCAGCGCGGTGTATTGCAGCGTCAGGGCGTTGTCGGTCTCGGTCAGGATGCGCACGAAGTCTTCCTCGGTCAGCGCGCGCAACTCCACCCTGATCGGCAGGCGCCCCTGCAATTCCGGCAGCAGGTCTGACGGTTTGGCGACGTGAAACGCGCCCGACGCGATGAACAGGATATGGTCGGTCTTGACCGCCCCGTATTTGGTTGAAACCGTCGTCCCCTCGATCAGCGGCAGCAGGTCACGCTGCACGCCTTCGCGGCTGACATCCGCACCGCGCGTCTCGGCGCGGGCGCAGACCTTGTCGATCTCATCCAGAAACACGATGCCGTTCTGCTCCACCGCCTCCAGTGCTGCGGCCTTCACTGCCTCATCGTCCAGCAGCTTGTCGGCCTCGTCGCTGACCAGCAGTTCATGGCTTTCTGACACGGACAACCGCTTCTTGACCGTGCGCTGCCCGAAGGCCTTGCCAAAAATGTCGCCCAGATTCATCCCGCCCTGCTGCGGCATCCCTGGAATTTCCAGCATCGGCATCGACGGCCCGCTGTCAGGCAGTTCAACCTCGATCATCGTGTCATCCAGTTCGCCGCGCCGCAGCTTGCCGCGAAACAGATCGCGGGTGCCTGCGCGGGCGTCCTTGCCGGCGATCGCATCCAGCACGCGCTCTTCGGCGGCGGCCTGGGCGCGGGCGCGGACATCGTCGCGCATCTGTTCGCGGGTCATGGCGATGGCGGCATCCATCAGATCGCGGATGATCTGCTCCACATCGCGTCCGACATAGCCGACCTCGGTAAATTTCGTGGCCTCGACCTTGAGGAACGGCGCGCGCGCCAGCTTTGCCAGGCGGCGGCTGATCTCGGTCTTGCCCACGCCGGTGGGGCCGATCATCAGGATGTTCTTCGGGTGCACCTCCTCGCGCAGTCCGGGTTCAAGCTGCTTGCGCCGCCAGCGGTTGCGCAGGGCCACAGCCACGGCGCGCTTGGCCGCTGCCTGCCCGATGATGAAGCGATCCAGTTCCGAGACAATCTCGCGGGGGGTAAGGTCGGTCATTTGCGGATGGTCTCCACGGTCAGGTTGCCATTGGTGTAAACGCAGATCTCGGCCGCAATCGACATCGCCTTGCGCGCGACCTGCTCGGCGGTCAGGTCGGTCTCCATCAGCCCGCGCGCGGCAGCCAGTGCGAAATTTCCGCCTGATCCGATGGCGGTCACGTCATGTTCCGGCTCCAGCACATCGCCCGCGCCGGTGATCACATAGAGATCCGCGCCATCGGTGACGATCAGCATGGCCTCAAGATTGCGCAGGTACTTGTCGGTGCGCCAGTCCTTTGCCATCTCGACACAGGCGCGCGCCAGCTGCCCCGGCGAAGCCTCAAGCTTCTTTTCCAGCCGCTCCAGCAGGGTAAACGCGTCAGCCGTTGACCCGGCAAATCCGGCGACAATCTCATGCCCCCCGGCGCCGATGCGCCGCACCTTGCGGGCTGAGCCCTTGATCACCGTCTGCCCCAGACTAACCTGCCCGTCACCGGCAACCACAACTTCGCCGCCGCGCCGGACCGCCAGAATAGTTGTGCCATGCCAGCCGGGAAACCGATCATCCGCCATTGCTGTCTTCCTTTGCTTTGTCCGCCCCTATATGGCCGTGTGACCCCGGATCGACAAGAACCCCCTCTGGTGAGCGGCCCGGCCCGGCGCTATGCTGGCGCCATGCAGACCGTTCACCCCACGCTTTTCCTTCCTGACGCCGAGGCGATGACCCGTTTCGCCGCCCGCCTTGCGCCGCATCTGCGCGGCGGGGATGTGCTGCTGCTGGAAGGGCCGATCGGCGCGGGGAAGACGCATTTTGCCCGCGCGCTGATCCAGACGCTTCTGGCGCAGCCCGAGGACGTGCCCTCACCGACCTTCACGCTGGTTCAGACCTATGAGGGGCCGGGGTTTGATATCTGGCATGCCGATCTCTACCGCCTGACCCATCCTGATGAGGCGCTTGAGCTGGGGTTGACTGACGCTTTTGAGACGGCGCTTTGTCTTGTGGAATGGCCTGAGCGGCTGGGGCGAGATCGGCCAAAAACGGCTCTGACCATGCTGTTTAGTGTCGAAAACGATGATACGCGCAGGTTGGTGCTTTGCTCAGCCAACCCTGACTGGGCCGCGCGTCTGAAAGGGCTGGATGATGTTTGAACAAGGCCCGCTGCCCCGCGTCTTTGCTCAGGAACCCGGTGCCGATTTCCCCGCTTCCGTTGCGCGTGGCCTGCGGCTTCGTCTCCAGGGCCAGCCGCCGGAAGCGATGGCGCGGGTCGAGGTTCTGGTGAATACCGCCCGCATGCGCAGTCGCGTCATCGCCGCGATGGTTGACGCTGGCGCCGGGTTTCTGCCGCGTGTCCGTCTGATCACCGATCTGGCTGAGGGGTTTGACAGTGAAGCGCCGGTCCATTCCCCCCTGCGCAGGCGGCTGGAGCTGGCGCAGCTGATCCGCAAGCTGCTGGAAACCGAACCTGACCTCGCCCCCCGCCACGCCGCTTTTTCGCTGTCCGAGAGCCTGTCGCGCCTGCTGGATGAAATGCATGCCGAAGGGGTGCTGACCGAGGCGCTGGAAACGCTTGATGTCAGCAACCACTCCGAACACTGGGCGCGCTCGCTTCGCTTCATCCGGCTGGTTGCGGGCTATCTAGGTGCCGATTCCGCGCCTGACACGCAGACCCGACAACGCCAGGCGGTTGAGGCGCTGATCGCGCGCTGGGCCGATGCGCCGCCCACCCATCCGCTGATCATCGCCGGTTCAACCGGCTCCCGCGGGACAACGGCGCTGCTGATGCAGGCGGTTGCGCGGCTGCCGCAGGGGGCACTGATCCTGCCGGGGTTTGATTTTGACATGCCGGAAACAGTCTGGGCCGGGCTGGAAGATCCGCTGCTGAGTGAGGATCATCCCCAATACCGCTATTTCGCCCTGCTTCAGGCGCTTGGCCTCACGGCGCGGGATGTGCCGCTGTGGGCTGGTCCGGCGGCGCCGGATAGTGCGCGCAACCGTCTCGTCTCGCTTGCGCTGCGGCCCGCGCCGGTGACCGACCGCTGGCTGAGCGAGGGGCAGGGGCTGGGCGACCTGATTGCGGCGACGAAGGGCATTACGCTGATCGAGGCGCCCAACCCGCGGGCGGAGGCGCTGGCGATTGCGCTCAGGCTGCGGCAGGCGGTGTTGGACGGGCAAAAAGCGGCTCTGATAACGCCGGATCGCTCACTTTCCCGGCAGGTGATCGCCGCGCTGGACCGCTGGCACCTGCGCCCGGATGACAGCGCGGGCCGCCCGCTTGCTTTGTCCGCGCCGGGGCGGTTTCTGCGCCAGACGGCTGAGGCCATGCGTGGCGAGCTGGGCTCGGAAGCGCTGGTTGCCCTGCTCAAACACCCCATTGCCCATAGCGCCACGGCGCGCGGGCAGCACCTGCTGCACCTGCGTGAACTGGAACTTTGGCTGCGGCGCCGCGCCATCCCCTTCCCGCAAGCTGAAGATCTGCACCGCTGGGCCGGGCAGAACGAGGGGCGGCTGGCCTGGGCGGCGTGGCTTGGCGGTGCACTTGTCGCCGCCGCAGCTGAGCGCCCGCTGGAGGACTGGCTCACGGCCCATCTGCGGCTCTCCGAAACCCTCGCCGGGGGCGCGGGTGCGGAGGGAAGCGGCGAGTTGTGGCTGGCTGAGGCCGGGCAGGCCGCACGCGCTGCCATGGACGAGCTTTGCGCCAATGCCGAACACGGCGGCACATTGACGATTATGGACTATATCGCCTTGTTAGAGACGCTTTTTTTGGGCAAGGAAGTGCGCGAAGCTGTTGAAAGCCACCCTGATCTGATGATCTGGGGCACGCTGGAAGCCCGCGCGCTGGGCGCTGACCTGGTGGTGCTTGCCGGGCTGAATGACGGTATCTGGCCCCAGTCCCCGCAGCCTGACCCATGGTTCAACCGGCGCATGCGGCTGGATGCCGGGCTACTGCTGCCTGAGCGGCAGATCGGCCTTTCGGCGCATGACTTCCAGCAGGCAATCGGCGCGCAGGCGGTGGTTCTGACCCGCGCCACCCGTGACGCCGAGGCCGAAACCATCCCCTCGCGCTGGCTGAACAGGCTGAAAAACCTGATCTCGGGCCTGCCGCTGCAAAACGGCCCCGAAGCGCTGGCGCAGATGACCGCGCGCGGCGCTGACTGGCTGGCCCTTGCGGCTGCGTTCGAGGCGGATCTGGGCCCCGTGCCGCCGGTCGTTGCCGCGCGAAACCCCCGGCCCGCACCCGCGCCTCCGGTCTCTGCCCGGATGCGCGAGCTGCCGGTAACCGCGATCAAGGCGCTGATCCGCGACCCCTATCATATCTACGCCAGCACGATTCTGCGGTTGCGCAGCCTTGACCCCCTCGCGCCGGAGCCGGACGCCCGCCTGCGCGGCACCGCATTGCACCTTGTGTTCGAGGAATACACCAAAAGCCTGCCGCCCGGCGAAACGGGAAGCGCCGAGGCCCTTATGGCCATTGCAGAGACTGTGCTGGCGCAGGAAGTGCCGTGGTCCGCCACCCGCATCCAATGGCTTGCGCGCCTGTCCGGCGTGGCGCAGGCCTTTGTTGACTGGCAGGCCAGCCAGCCCGGAACGCCCGTTCTGACCGAAAGCAAGGGCGCACTGAACCTGAGCGACCCGCTTTTCCGGCTGACAGGGCGGCCTGACCGGATTGATCGTCAGCCCGATGGCCGCCTGCGGATCTTTGACTACAAAACCGGAAATCCGCCCAGCCAAAAGGAACAGGAGCATTTTGACAAGCAACTGATCCTGCTGGCGATGATGGCCGAGGAGGGGGCATTCAATGACCTCGACCCGGCCACGGTTGAGCTGGCAGAGTTCATCGGCGTCGGCACGAAATTCAAATGCGAGGCCGCCGATGTGGGCGCCGAGGCGCTGCGCGAACACCGCGCCCGGCTTCATAAACTGTTGAGCGCCTATCTGAGCCCGGATCAGGGCTTCACCGCGCGCCGCGCGCTGAAAAAGGACACCGACAGCGGCCAGTATGACCAGCTTGCGCGGCTGGGTGAGTGGCAGGTCACCGACACGGCAGAAACAATTCCGGTGGGGGACCGCGATGAATGAAGCCAGCCACCGCCAGATCGTCGCGGCTGAGCCCACGGCCTCGACCTGGCTTTCGGCCAATGCAGGCTCTGGCAAGACGCGGGTTCTGACCGACCGGGTGGCGCGGCTGCTGCTGCGCGGGGTGGAGCCGCAGCGCATTCTGTGCCTGACCTATACCAAGGCCGCCGCGAGCGAGATGCAGAACCGTCTGTTCCGTAGGCTGGGGGAATGGGCGATGCTGGAGCCCGGCACGCTGACCGACCAGCTGACCGGCCTTGGTGAGCCCGTCTCGGATGACCCTGAATTGATGGCCCGCGCCCGGCGCCTTTTTGCCCGCGCCATCGAGACTCCGGGCGGGCTGAAAATCCAGACGATTCACTCTTTCTGCAGCGCGCTTCTGCGCCGTTTTCCGCTGGAAGCCGGGGTCGCGCCTGACTTTACCGAGGCCGATGAACGCAGCCTGCGCCAGCTTCAGCTTGAGGTGCTCGACAAACTTGCCAACGGGCCAGAAGCCTCGGTGCTGCGCGATCTGGCGATGGTCGCCAATGAGACCGCGCTGGCCGCCGTTCTTGAGCAATTGGGCCGGTTCAGAGACGTTTTTGACCATGGCACCGCCGCCACCGATATCGCTGCGCTGTTCGACCTGCCCGAAGGTTTTACCGAGGAAGCGCTGCTGGCGGAAGTCTATCTGGGGAGTGAGGCCGCCCTGATCGAGGCGTTGCTGCCCATTCTGATGGCGGGCGCGGCCAGCGATCTCAAACTGGCTGAGGCCCTGCGCGCGGCGCGGAGCCCGTCAGTTTCGTCTCTGATAGCGCTGGAAAAGGCGCTGCTTTATGGGGCGACCGCCAAGGCCGGGCCTTTCGCCGCGAAAGTCGGCGCCATTCCGACAAAGGCGCTGCGGGAGGCAATGCCTGCCGATCTGCTGGACCCGCTCAACGCCCTCGCGCTGCGGGTTGAGGCCGCGCGGACAAGGCGGCAAGCCTTGGCCGCCGCCGCGCGCACTCAGGCGCTGCACCGTTTCGCGCGGGTCTGGATTCCGGCGCTTGAGGCCGCGAAGGCCCGGCGCGGCTGGCTGGATTTTGACGATCTGATCCTGCGCGCACGCCGGTTGCTCAGCGATCCGGCGGTGGCGCAATGGGTGCTGTTCAAGCTGGACGGCGGGATTGACCATATCCTGATCGACGAGGCGCAGGATACCAGCCCGGAACAATGGCGCGTGGTTGAGCTGCTGACGCAGGAGTTCACCTCAGGCCAGGGCGCGCGGGAGGCTGAGCGCACGATCTTTGTGGTGGGTGACAAGAAGCAGTCGATCTATTCCTTTCAGGGTGCCGATCTGCGCGGGTTCGACCGGATGCGCGAAAAGTTTGACCATGCGCTTTCCGGTATCGGGCGGCAGCTTAACCATATGGAACTGAAGCATTCTTTCCGCTCATCCGATGCCATTCTGCGGCTGGTGGATCATTGCTTCGCGCCGCGTGCGGGTGCCAACGGGCTGGGCGGCGCGGTCGAACATCTGGCGTTTCACGAACAGATGCCGGGCCGGGTTGACCTCTGGCCGATGGTGCCACCGGCGGGCAGGCCCGAGGACGGGGAATGGGATGAGCCGCTGGACCGGCCGTCAGAGCAGAACCACGAGATCGCGCTGGCCCAGGCTGTCGCCGACGAGATCCGCGCGATGATCGACCGGGGTGAGCGGATTGATGTGGAGGGCGGTGCGCGGCCGGTGCATGAGGGCGATTTTCTGATCCTCGTGCGGCGGCGCAAGCTGTTGTTCAACGAGGTTATCCGGGCCTGCAAGGCGCGCGGGCTGGAGATTGCCGGGGCAGACCGGCTGGTGCTGAGCGAAGAACTGGCGGTGCAGGATCTGATTGCGCTTCTGCGGTTTCTCGCCTTGCCGGAAGACGACCTTTCGCTGGCGATTACCCTGCGTTCGCCCCTGTTCGGCTGGTCTGAAGACCAGTTGTTCCGGCTGGCGCAGGGGCGCGAAAAGCAGTTTCTGTGGGAGCGGTTGCGCGCGGGGCCTGAATGGGCTGAAACCGTCTCTGTTCTTGCTGATTTGCGCGATCAGATAGACTTTCTGCGCCCCTATGAGCTGATCGAGCGCATCCTGACGCGGCATGATGGGCGGCGCCGGATCATGGCCCGCTTTGGCCCCGAGGCCGAGGATGCGATCGAGGCGTTTGTGTCGCTGGCGCTGCAGTATGAACAGGGGCGCATTCCCTCGCTGGACGGGTTTCTGGGCTGGCTGGCGGCGAGTGATGCCGAGATCAAGCGCCAGTCAGAGGCGGCGGGGCGGCGCATCCGGGTGATGACGGTGCATGGCGCGAAGGGGTTGGAGGCGCCGATTGTCATTCTGCCGGATACCGCTGAACGGCGCGCGCCCCCGGCGATGGGGTTGAGCGCGGTGAAGGGCGTGCCCATCCTGCGGATGAACAAGCCGGATGCCCCGCAGGCGCAGCTTGATGCCGATGAGGAAAGCGCCGCGCAACGTAACGAGGAAAGTGACCGGCTGCTTTATGTCGCGCTAACCCGGGCCGAGCGCTGGCTGATTGTTGCAGGCGCCGGGGAGGCGGGTGAGGGCTGGTATGGCCGCGTCGCGCGCGGGCTGGGTGCGATCGGCGCGGTGCCCTGTGATTTTCCGACCGGCGAGGGCGTGCGGTTCCAGCACGGCAACTGGCCCGCGCCCGGTATGCCTGCGCTGCCGGTGGTGCGGCCGGCGACCGGGCAGGGCGGGGCCGAATTGCTGGCGCCCCTTCCGCTTCTGCCCGTCGCGGCGGGGGTGTTGAGCCCCTCATCGCTTGGCGGTGCCAAGGCCCTTCCGGGTGACGCGGGCGCGGAAGAGGGGGTGGCGCTGCGGCGCGGGGAGATGATTCACCTGCTGCTGGAGCATCTTCCCGCCCTGCCGCCTGAGCAGCGAGAGGCGGCGGGGCGCAGGCATCTGGCCCCCTTCGGCGCTGTGCCGGATGAGCTGGAGATCTGCCTGACCGAGGCGCTGGCGCTTTTCAGCACCGAAGGGATGGCGCCCTTCCTTACGCCCGATGTTCTGGCGGAAGTCAGCCTGTCCGGTGAATGGAACGGGCGCCGGATGCTTGGCACAATCGACCGGCTGCTGATTACGGCCGAGAGCGTGACGGCGCTGGATTTCAAGACGAACCGGGTGGTTCCGGCCGATCCCGCGCAGGTGCCGGAGGGGCTTTTGCGGCAGATGGGTGCCTATGCGCATCTGCTGCAGGCGCTTTATCCGGACCGCAGGGTGGAAACCGCGCTTGTCTGGACAGCCACGCAGCGGATCATGCCGATCCCCGGACCAACTGCCGCAGCGGCGCTTGCGCGGGCAGCCCTTGACCCGGTCCTTGGTGGCCCATAGTTAATTTGTAACTGCCATCCCCCAGATTTCCACCGGAGAAGCCCCATGCCGACCATTGCTGTTACAGACGCGAATTTTGACGCCGAAGTGCGCGACAGCGACCTGCCCGTCGTTGTTGATTTCTGGGCCGAATGGTGCGGCCCCTGCAAGCAGATCGGCCCCGCACTGGAGGAGCTTTCGGAAGAATACGCGGGCCGGGTGAAGATCGCCAAGGTCAATGTCGATGAAAACCCGGAAGTGACGGCCGCCATGGGTATCCGTGGTATTCCCGCGCTGTTTCTGGTCAAGAACGGCCAGATCGTGGCGAACAAGGTGGGTGCGGCCCCCAAGGCGGCGCTTGCAAGCTGGATCGATTCGTCGATCTGAGCCGATGACTTTGGGTCATCCGTGCAGCGCTCAGGCGCTTGCGCGGATGACCTGAGCACCCCGGTAGGACGTGGTGCGCCGGGGGTTGACTTCATGCTCCGCCTCAAAGGTTTCAGGCAACTCAGCAACCATATGGGGGGTTGCCGGACTTTCATCCGCGATATCCTCCAGCCGGTCAAAGGCGATGACGACCGTGTTGTTCGACACTTTCTGCGCTGAAACCGCCAGACACTCACCATCGTCAAGCTGCATCACCCCTGAGACAAGCCCCGGCGCCGCGCCCGGGCGCGACAATTCGGCAATGCGGTTCCACAGGGCTGGATCCTCGCTGTCTTCGCGCCAGTTTGCCAGCGCGTCGGAAAGGGTGAAACCCGCGAGCGTATCGTCCCCCTCCAACGTCCAGAGACGGTTGAACGCGGCATTTGTCAGGATCAGCTGACCATTCTGGGTGAATACCGCAAGCGCGGTGTCGAGGATGTTGAGCGCGGCCTGACTGGTTTCCAGATCGGTGCGGAAGTTGCGGGTCATATGCACTTCTGAGGTGATATCCTCGATCAGGAAGGCCAGCGCCCCGTCCGGATGCGGGCTTGCCGATACGCGGAAGGTTTGCCCGGTCGGCAGTGACCATGTCTCCTCAAAATCGCTGTTCGCCGCGCCTTTTTCGATCTCCAGCAGGCGCTTGGACCAGCTGTGATAATCCCGTGGCTCTGGCAGGACGCGTTTGTCGCGCATCCGGTTCAGGAACCCCTCGATGCCGGGGCGCGACAGCAGAAACTCTGGCTCAAGCCCGGTCAGGTCGGTCAGCGCGGGGTTGAAAAGCTGCAACCGGCGCGTCCGGTCGAAAACGGCAAGGCCGATGGGCAGGGTTGCGAAGGTCTTGGTAAGGGTCTGGATGAACTCTCGCTTGGTGCGTTCGGCGCGCTGGGCCTCATCCGCAGGAAGCGCGAAAACCAGTTGCCCCTTTTCATCGGCCATGCGCGTGATGTCGAACCAGCGCTGGCGGCCGTTCACGGTGCCCGGAAGCGCCACACGCTCTTCAGGTCCGATCGCGCCGGCCAGAAACAGCCGGGGCAGCGGCCAGTTGAATGATTCGCCCAGCCCGCTTTCGGCCAGCTGGCGCAGATAGGCGCCATTGGCCCAGATCACCTGCCCCTGCACATTCTCGCGCCATGTCAGAATGGGCGAACGGTCGGTGACGCGACGCAGCACCGCAAGCTCTTCTTCCATGGCGCGATAGCTCAGCCGGTCGAGCATGACGCTGCCTTCGTCGGCGGCGGTGTCTGTCAGCGTCAGTCTGGCGGTGCCATCCAGCCATTCAGCCTGAAGCCTGAGGCCAGAGGTATCCTGCGCCGGAATCTGGATTTTTCCGCGCTCGGACAGGGATGCAAGCTGCTCGGTCAGATCGGGGAAACCCACGACCAGAAAGCGCGACAGAAGCCGCCAGCTTTCTGTGCCCTTCTTGCTCCGCTGCATCCCTTCGGCAGCGGCGAGGGCATCCAGCAGTGAAGCGCCGCGATCATTGGCGTCAACAAGCCGGGTGTCATCGAACAGAAAGACCGGGTCCAGCCGGTTCAGGCCCAGTGCCCTGTTGTCAGCGCGTTTTGGCCTGCGGGTGAGGGCGCTGGCGATCATGACCACGGCCAGGGCGGTGAGCGCCGAGGTCACGACGAGGATAATTGCGAAAATTAAAGGGTTCTGCATGGAAGGCCTGCCTTTGGACCCCGCTGAGGGCGCGGACAGGTACAAGCATTGCCGGTATTGGTTAAGCGCGGGTTAAGAGCCCTCGTGATTGGTGACTGGCGCCGCGCCGTGAAGGGTGTTCTCGCCCAGAGCGCGGCGGGTGTCAGCCTCGATCAGGGTGCGTTTCCAGCGCACTTCGGCGATGGCGCCGCGTTGATCCGCTCGTGCGGCGGGCATGCGCCGGGAACCGGCATTGGCAAAGCCGACAGAGGCGCCTGAACGCTCCAGCAGGGTTTTGGCGATGAACAGGCCAAGGCCCATGCCCTCATAGCCCGGGCGCGCCTCGGCCCGGGACCCGTCGCGGCGGTCACGCAGATAAGGCTCGCCGATCCGCCCCAGAAGATGCGCCGGATAGCCCGGCCCGTCATCGACGACGCGCACGGTGATCTGGTCAGCGGTCCATTCCCCCTCAACCCAGACGCGGGAGCGGCTGAAATCCACGGCATTCTGGATCAGGTTACGCAGCCCGTGAATGACCTCAGGCGCGCGCAGAATCTGCGGAATCGCCGGGTCAGCACCACCCAGAGGGGTCAGCGCAAACAGGATTTCCTTGCCCCGGTTGGTGTGGGGCGCTGCGGCTTCGTGCAGGATGGTTTCAAGGGGCGCGTGGTGCAGATGCAGGTCATCTTTGCCCGCCTGGCCCATCGAGCGCAGGATGGCGCGGCAACGATCGGTCTGTTCGCGGATCAGGCGGGCATCT
This sequence comes from Pararhodobacter sp., assembly GCF_036802785.1. GTDB lineage: Bacteria > Pseudomonadota > Alphaproteobacteria > Rhodobacterales > Rhodobacteraceae > Pararhodobacter. The sequence goes on along the minus strand of NZ_DAIRVN010000048.1, from coordinate 2,163 downwards.
TCGCGCAGTTCCGGCTGGTCTGCGAGCGCGTCGATCAGCTCGGCGCTGGCCAGTTTGATCGTGGCAAGCGGTGTGCCCAGTTCATGCGCGGCGGCAGCGACTACGCCGCCCAGATCGGTCAGCTTCTGTTCGCGGGCAAGGGCCATCTGGGCGGCCAGAAGGGCCTCGGCCAGCGCGTGTTTTTCAGCCGCAACGCTGCGCGAATAAAGGCCGATAAAGGCGATACCCACTACAATGGCCAGCCAGAAACCGAAGCGGAACAGGTCCGGCAGCACCAGTGGCGCGCCATCGGGCAGCAGAAGTGGCTGGAAGTAACGCGCCAGCAGCGTGGTGAGAAGAATGGCGACCAGACCCAGCAGAAGGGTGCTGCGCAGCTGAAGCGTGGTGGCCGCAACGGTGACAGGGGCCAGCAGCAGCAGGGCAAAAGGGTTGCCCAGCCCGCCGGTCAGAAACAGCAGAAGGGTCAGTTGCGCGGTGTCAAACAGAAGGGTGAGAAGCGTCTCGCCCTCAGACAGGCGGCGGATGCGCGGAAAGATTGCGGCGCTCAGAATGTTCGACACCATCGAAATGCCGACAACGGCCAGCCCCAGCGCCAGATTGAACCGCAGCCCGAAGCCGTGATAAGCGATGAGCAAGGCCATGATCTGACCGAACGACGCCAGCCAGCGCACCCTTGTCAGGGTCTCAAGGCGCACCCAGTGGCCCTGAATGTCGCGGTGCATCAATCCTTCGGGGGGCGGGAACATTGGGCGGCCTGTTGTCGCGGGGTGTCGATTGGCATTGTTAGGCTGCGCAGGCTGGGGCATCAAGCGGCGCAGCGCAGGAACCACGGAGAGACAGATGATTCGGATCTACAGTATCGGTGCGGCAGCACTGGTGGCAGTGATGCTGGGCGTTCTGGGCTGGATGGTTCTGGCCGGGCGCGGCGATGACCGTTTTGCGCAATGCCGTGGAACAGCAATTTCAGGCGGTGCGGGCTCTATCGGCGGGCCGTTCGAGCTGGTCAATCAGGATGGTCAGACGGTGACTGACGCAGATGTGATCACGATGCCGACGATCCTGTATTTCGGCTACACCTTCTGCCCGGATGTCTGCCCGCTGGATATGGCGCGCAATGCGATGGCGGTGGAGCTGCTGGAAGAGAACGGGCATATCACCCAGCCGGTTTTCATCTCGGTTGATCCGCAGCGCGACACGCCAGAGGTGCTGACCCAGTTTTCCAGCGTGTTTCATGACCGCATGATCGGCCTGACCGGCAGCGAAGAGCAGATCCGCGCCGCCTCGCGCGCCTATCGCACCTTCTATTCGGTGCAGCCGTCGGATGATGAATTCTATCTGGTCGATCATTCGACCTTCAGCTACCTCGTGCTGCCCGGGCATGGCTTTGTCGAAGTCTTCCGGCGCGATCAGTCGGCAGAGCAGATCGCCGAGCAGACGGAATGCTTCATTGATCGGATGTGACATATTTCCCGCCCCGCCCGCATCATTATTTGACCTCTCCTGCTGTCTTGCCTAGATCAGACGGTAGCATGGTAAGGATTGCGGACATGTCCGAAGACACCCCTCTTGATCTTGGCGCTGACCCCTCGCTGTTGCTGGTCGATGATGACGAGGTGTTTCTCAAACGCCTTGCACGCGCGATGGAGCGGCGGGGCTTTGTGGTGCAGACCGCGAATTCGGTCGCTTCGGGCAGGGCGCTGGCCATGGCCAATCCGCCCGCCTATGCGGTCATTGACCTGCGGTTGGAGGATGGTAACGGGCTGGATGTGGTGGAGGCGCTGCGTGAACGGCGGCCGGACAGCCGGATCGTGGTGCTGACCGGCTATGGCGCGATTGCCACCGCGGTGGCGGCGGTCAAGATCGGCGCGACGGATTATCTGTCCAAGCCCGCCGATGCCGATGAGGTGGTCAACGCGCTTGTGCCGCGCGGCGACAATGCCCTGCCCGCCCCGCCCGAGAACCCGATGTCGGCAGACCGGGTGCGGTGGGAGCATATCCAGCGGGTTTATGAGCAGTGCGACAGGAATGTCTCGGAAACCGCGCGGCGGCTGAGCATGCACCGGCGGACCCTGCAGCGCATCCTCGCCAAGCGCAGCCCGCGCTGAGGCCCGGGGAAGGGGGGGGGGGGGGGGGGGGGGGGGGGCGGGCGGGCGGGGGGGCGGG
>NZ_DAIRVN010000047.1:0-35822 GCF_036802785.1 Pararhodobacter sp. | reverse complement strand
GAAGCGGCGCGGGGTAGGGGAAATCGAACAGGCGCTGCGGCGCGGTGTTCGCCGGGCTGATCAGGCCGGCGGTCTTTGCTGTCGCTGTCCCGGTGACTGTGCCTGTCACTGTGCCGCGCGCCGTAGCGCGGGGACCAGATCACCATAGCCGGTGAAGCGGCGCTCATAGGCCAGCCCCAGTCTTTCGGCGGCCAGACGGGCGCGGGCATCAAGCGCGGGGTCGTTGGTCTGGGCCTGATAGACCAGCTTCTCGTAATTGCCGAACATCATGGGGATCAGCTCGGGGTGGCGGTCAAAGCCCATGGGTTTCCAGACAAAGGCATCGAACTGGCGCACCAGAAAATCGGTCAGGTAAAAGGCGGTGATTTCGCTTTCCGAATGGGCGGCAAAGGCGGCGTTGCCTTCAAAGAACGAATAGCAATGCGGGCCCTCGACCATCTCTACCCCCAGCTTTTCGCAGCGCGCCTGCAACAGCCCGCCGGTGCCGCAATCGGCATAGACGACGAAGATGCTTGCATAACGGGGCCGGAAACGCGCCACCGCCTGCTCAACAGCATCGGGGATGCGGTCCGGCCAGAGGTGGAGGTTCGCGGGCAGGCAATGGAGGTCAAGATGCGTCCAGCCATTGGCGGCGCGCAGCGCAAGGATTTCCCGCGCCAGCGCCCCGCAGGCCAGAAGCAGGATACGCCCTGCGCCCGTTTCCGTCAGGCCCTTCTCGGTCAGGGTGGCATCATCGGGCAGGGTGGGCAGGTCAGGCATGGCGGGCGCTTTTCAGTTGGCGGCGGCGCGCTCAAGTGCCGGGCGGATGCGCGAGGCCACGATTTCATCGGTGATCGGCCCGGCATAGCGCAGAATGATCTGGCCTGACCCGTCAACAACGAAGGTTTCCGGCAGACCAACGACACCCCAGTCCAGCCCCATGCGTGCGCGCGGGTCGGCACCGACGGCGCTGTAGGGGTCGCCCAGTTCGGACAGGAAGTCTTCGGCGCGGTCCGGCTGGTCGCGGTAGTTCACGCCGTAAACCGTGACCCCTTCGGCGGCGAGGTCTTCCAGAACCGGGTGTTCGGCGCGGCAGGGCGGGCACCAGGAGGCCCAGAAATTCACCAGCGTTACCTCGCCTGAGCGGATCAGGTCATCGGTCAGCAGGGCGCGTCCCGGCATCTCCTCCAGCGCGACGGTGGGCGCGGCCTGTCCGGCGCGCGCCGAGGGCAGGGCATCGCGGTCTTCGCGCAGGTTGCCCACGGCGACGAAGGCCACGAAACCGGCCAGCATCAGCGGTGGAATGACCAGAAGCGGATTGATCTTGGGCATGTGTTTACCTCTTGTTTCTGGCGCGGGTCTCAATTGCTTCCAGCGCGCGCCGCACCTGTTGGCCGCGCAGCCAGATCCAGCCGGTCAGCGCCCCCAGCAGTGCCAGCGACACGCCGTAAGCCAGCGTCACTTCAACAGCGTAGCGTCCCAGATCGGGGATCATGCTTGCATCCTTTCACGCGCGATCAGCGCCTTCATCCGCCGGGCGCGGATTTCCGTGCGGGTTCCGGCCAGCACCAGTGCCAGAAACATGAGGGCAAAGCCGGTCATGGAAACATAGAGCGGCGCCTTGTAGGCCCAGTCCATCCGTGTGCCCGGCGCTACCGAGAGCGAGGCGCCCTGATGAAGCCCCTGATTCCAGAACAGCGCGGCATAGCGCGACAGCACGGCAAAGACCGAGCCGACGATGCACAGAACGGCTGTCAGATCGGCGGCGGTGTCCGGGTCCTCGATCGCGGACCATAGCGCGATGTAGCCGAGGTAGAACAGAAACAGGATCAGGAACGAGGTCAGGCGCGGGTCCCAGGCCCACCAGGTGCCCCACATCGGCTGGCCCCAGATGGCGCCGGTGAACAGCGCGATCAGCGTCATCACCGCACCCACCGGCCCTGCCGCGCGCGCCGCCAGCGCGCTGACATGGTGACGCCGGATCAGCCAGACGAGCGAGGCCGCCAGCATCATGATCCAGGCATTGATCGCCATCAGGGCTGCGGGCACGTGCAGAAAGATGATCTTGACGGTGGAGCCCTGCCTGAAATCATCGGGGGTGAAGAAAAAGCCCCAGACCAGCCCGGTCAGCACCAGTGCCCCGGCGGCCCAGCCGACGACCGGCAACAGCCAGTCGGTGAGGCGCATGAACTTCACCGGGTTGGCATATTCCCAGAGCGAGGGGCGGGTTGTTGTCGTCATGGCGGCTACCTAGTCGTTGCGGCGGGCTTGCTCAAGCCACGAGCCTGTGAAAGCGGCGTTTCACCGCAGGTTGATGCGCAGGGCAAAGGCTGCGGCGAAGGGCAGAAGGGCTGTGGCCCCGGCGGTGATCCCGGCCAGAAGCAGAAGCGGCGTGGCGGCGGGCAGGCCCTGCGCGCCCCGGCTGACCGCCTCGGCACCGAAAATCAGCGTGGGCATGTAGAGTGGCAGAACCAGAAGCGACAGCAGAAGCCCGCCGCGCTTCAGCCCCACGGTGAGCGCCGCGCCGAAGGCACCGATCACGCTCAGCGCCGGGGTGCCGAGGAGAAGCGACAGCACCAGCCAGCCAAAGGCCGGGCCGGGCAGGTTGAGCAGGATGCCCAGAACGGGCGCGGCCAGCACCAGCGGCAGGCCGGTCGTCAGCCAATGCGCCAGCGCCTTGATCGCCACAACGCCTTCCAGCGGGATGGGGGCGGTGGCCAGCAGGTCCAGCGAGCCATCCTCGAAATCCAGCGCGAAAAGGCGGTCAAGCGACAGAAGGCAGGCCAGAAGCGCACCCACCCACAGGATGCCCGGGGCGATGAGGGCCAGAACCTGCCCTTCGGGGCCCACGCCCAGGGGCACCAGCACGGCCAGGATCAGAAAAAACGCCAGCCCCAGCCCGAAGCCGCCACCGGCGCGGATTGCCAGCCGCAGATCGCGGGTCAGAAGGGCGATCACAGGAAGGCCTCGTCAAAACCTTCGGGGGCGCGGGGCAGGGCGCGGAACGGGGTCAGGTCCAGCAGTTGTGCCTCGGCCAGACCCAGATCGATATGGGTCGCCATCACTGCCGCCCCGCCACCCGCCAGATGCGCGCGCACCACCGTGCCAAACAGCGCGACCGAGGCCACGTCAAGCGACACCGTGGGCTCATCCAGCACCCAGAGCCAACGCCCCGTCACCATCAGCCGCGCCAGCCCCAGCCGCCGCTTTTGCCCGGCGGACAGGTTCTGCGCCTGACGCTCAGCCAGATCGGTAAGGTTCATCGCAGCGATAGCCTCAGGCACCCCCTGCCGGCCATGGATGGCGGCCCAGAAGCGCAGGTTCTCGGTCACGCTCAGCATGGCCTTCAGCCCGTCGGCATGCCCGGCATAGGCCATGCTCTCGGGCGGGCAGGAGATGGTACCGCTGAGCGCGGGTTGCAGACCGGCGAGGGTGCGCAGAAGGGTTGTCTTGCCGCAACCGTTGGGGCCGCGCAGCACCAGTGCCGCCCCCGCGCCAAGGCACAGGTTCACCCCCTCCAGAAGCGGCACGCCGCCGCGCGCGCAGGCCAGATCGCTTACCACCAGTTCCATGAATGCCGGTTTATCCTATCGCATGATCCGCGCAAGCCTTAGCGCAGCCCATGGCCAGCGCCTTGATCTGCGTCACGAAAGGGCCCGCCCCGCAGGACGCGGTTTTGAAACCGCTTCACAGCGCGTGGGTTACAATGTCAGCCCGGATCCGGCGCGGTGCCGCCGACCGGCAGCAAGGCAACCGCCACGCGCCGCCCCTCGGACAGCAGCACGTTGTAGGTGCGGCAGGCGGCGGGGCTTGACATGATCTCAACCCCCAGCCCCGCTGCCTCAAGCGTCTGGCGCAGCGGGGCGGGGATAGGGGCGATATCTGGGCCGGTGCCGATGAACAACACGTCAAGCTGCCCAGCCAGCGCCAGCAGCGGCGCCGGGTCATCATAGCCCTGCCAGGGCGTCGTCTGCCCGGGCGCGATGATCACGGGTGCCGGCAGGGCCTCACCGCCCAGACGGAAGAAGCCGGGGCCATAGCCCTCGATGGGGCGGGCTGCGCCGAAATCGATCTCATTGAGCTGCATCGCCGTGCCTCCCCGCCATCACGCGCCGTCACTCGCCGGTGGCGAATTGTGTGCCGCTCTTGTCGCCGTCGTTCTTCGACCAGTCACGTTTCACGCCCAGCCGCTTGACCACGACCGCCGCCACAAAGACCGAGGACCATGTCCCCACGACCACGCCCCAGATCATCGCAAAGACGAAACCACGGATCACATCACCGCCCAGCACGAAAAGCGCGCCCAGCGCCAGCAGCGTGGTCAGCGATGTGATGACCGTGCGCGACAGCGTCTCGTTCAGCGAGAGGTTCATCACGTCGATGATTGAGCGCTTCTTGTACTTGATCAGGTTCTCGCGCATCCTGTCAAACACCACCACGGTATCATTGAGCGAGTAGCCCACGATGGTGAGAAGGGCCGCAATGATCGCCAGATCAAACCGGATCTGCAGCACCGAGAACAGGCCGATGGTCAGCACGATATCATGCACCAGCGCCGCCACGGCCCCCAGTGCGAACTGCCATTCAAACCGCAGCCAGATATAGAACAGCACCGCCGCCAGCGCTGCCACCACGGCCAGAATCGCCGATTGCACCAGCTCGCCCGACACTTTCGGCCCCACCGATTCGACGGAGGTGAACTGAAGCGTGGGGTCAACGCCGCGCAGCGCGGTCTCAACTTCGGCCAGCATGGCGGGCGTGATCGATTCGCCGTCGTCCTGCGCCTGAATGCGCAGCATGGCCACGTTGCGATCGGGGCCATAGGTGGGGTCGAACACCTCGGATACGGCCACATCGCCGACACCGAGCGCCGCAACCGCCCCGCGATAGGCGCCGATATCGACAGGCTGCGTGGCCTCGGTGCGGATCGAAGTGCCGCCGCGGAAGTCGATGCCGAAGTTCAGGCCCATGGACAGAAAGGCGACAATGGACAGCACGACCAGCGCCATCGAGATGCCAAAGGGAATTTTCCAGCTTCCGAGGAAGTTGACACTGGTCTCATCGGGGACGAGTTTCAGGCGCATCTTCTCTCCTCAGATCACGATGGTTTTCGGGCGGCGGCGTTCATACCAGAACACCACCATCAGGCGGGTAACAAAGAGCGCGGTAAAGACCGAGGTAACAATCCCCAGCCCCAGCGTGACGGCAAAGCCCCGCACCGGCCCCGAACCCAGCGCGAACAGGATCGCGGCGGTGATGAAGGTGGTGATATTCGCATCAAGGATCGCGGAAAGGGCCTTTTCATAGCCCAGCTCGATCGCCCGCGCCGCGCCCCGCGCGGTCTTCATCTCTTCGCGGATACGTTCGAATACCAGCACATTGGCATCCACGGCCATACCGATGGTCAGCACGATCCCGGCGATCCCCGGCAAGGTCAGCGTGGCACCGATCAGTGACAGCAGCGCAAAGATCATCGCGATGTTGAGCAACAGCGCGACATTGGCAACCACGCCGAAGAAGCCGTAGGTGAGGACCATGAAGATCAGCACCCCGGACATGGCCACAATCGCCGCCACCGACCCGGCGTCGATACTGTCCTGGCCCAGTTCGGGGCCAATGGTGCGCTCTTCCAGAAAGGTCATCTCGGCGGGCAGGGCACCCGCGCGCAGCAGGATTGCAAGCTGGGTGCTGTCCTCAACCGTGAAGCGGCCGGTGATGATGCCCGAGCCGCCAGGGATATGGCTTTGAATGACCGGGGCCGAAATGACCTCTTCATCCAGCACGATGGCGAAGGGATTGCCGATATTCTCAGCGGTGTAGATGCCAAAGGCCCGCCCGCCCGCCGGATTGAAGCGGAAACTGACGGCGGGGCGGCCGTTCTGGTCGAAATCAGGCTGAGCATCGACAAGCTGCTCTCCCGAGACAACCGGCGTTTGCTCCAGAACGTAGTAGACACCCTCGTCGTCCATCGAGGGATAGATCACCTCGCGCGGGCCGGGCACTTCGGCGGGGTTCGAGCTTTGGCGCACGACCGGGTGGAAGGTCAGCCGGGCCGTGGTGCCGATCAGCTCTTTCAGCTCGGCCGCCGAGCCGATGCCGGGCACCTGGATCAGGATGCGGTCAGCACCCTGACGCATGATCGTGGGTTCGCGGGTGCCGACCTCGTCCACGCGGCGGCGGATGATTTCCAGCGACTGGCGCATGGTGCGGTCATCGGTGGCCGCACGCTCGGCCTCGGACAGGGTGACGACGATCTCGTCGCCTTCGCGGCGGACCTCAAGGTCGTTCGCGCCGATGCCGGAGAGGGTCTGAAGCGGGCGCGCAAGTTCGCTGACAATGGCGAGTGCCTGATCCATTCCATCGGGATCGGAGACGGTGACCCGCAGTACCGCCGGGTCATCCGAGGGCAGGCGGCGGACATTGCCGACCTGGGCGCGCGCATCGCGCAGCCGGTCGCGCACTTCAGGCCAGAGGCCGTCGACACGGTCGGCATAGACATCGGAAACATGAACCTCGGCCAGCAGATGCGCGCCGCCCCGCAGGTCAAGGCCCAGGTTCACCAGATAGGAGGGCGCCCAGTCCGGCCAGAGGCTGCGCTCGGCGCGCAGTTCAGGCTCGTCCTGACCCTGCTCCATCAGCGCGGTGGCATCGTTGTGCCGCTCGACCCGGTCATAAAACAGATTGGGCATCGAGAAGGTCAGCGCAGAAAGGCAGATCAGGATGATCAGCAGGCGCTTCCAGAGTGAGATTTGCAGCATCGCGAAGCCTTGGGTTCAGGGGCAGACAGAAGGGGCGCGCAAGGGCAGCATGCCGGAAGTGGGGCTTCCGGCGCGCCGGTCATTCCCCTGTCATTCCTTTTCTTTGGCCGGTTCGGTCTTGGAGACGACCGTGGCGATGGTCTGGCGCAGAATGCGGACCTTCACACCCTCGGCGATTTCCACCTCGATCTCGCCGTCTTCCTTGACCTTGGCAACCTTGCCGACAATCCCGCCCGCCGTGACCACCTGGTCACCGCGCCGCAGGTTTTCAACCATGTTGCGGTGTTCCTTCATCTTCTTTTGCTGGGGGCGGATGAGAAGCAGCCACATGATTGCAAAGATCAGGACGAAGGGGATCATGGTCTGCAGGATGCCGGCCCCGTCAGCGACACCTTGGGCATAGGCGGGAGAGATGAACATTCTGGGTCCTCGTTCAACGTTGTGGGCCGGAGCATCTGCTCCGGCCGGATTGGCGCGCACCCTATAGCCGGGCAGAAGCGAGTTCAAGCACGACAGGGCGGCTGGCGGCGAGTTGATCGGCTGGTGAAGATGCGTATCCGGGACAGGCGCCGGGCGGGTGGGGCATCGAACCCCACCCGCCCGGTCGGGGCGCGCGCGGCGCGCCCCTCCGGCCTCTGGTGCCGGCGGTGATCTGCGCGCCGTCTGCCGGGTGGAGGGGCCGCTCCGCGAGCCTTGGCACAGCCGCGCTTCGGACCTTCTAACGGAGGCCTCCCGGGATGCTGCTCACGCCCGGGATAGTTCCGAGCAGAGGAAGCAGAGGCGCGGCGCCTCCCTTCATCTTGCCGGAAATACGCGGGGGGTGAATGGGCCGCAGGCCCAGAGGGGGCGAAGCCCCCTTGCATCTGAAAAAGAATTATGGGGGCCAAGCCCCCTGGCTTTTGAAAAAGAAGCGGGGGCAAAGCCCCCGGTTGCCGCGTGGCGCAGCTTTGCTGCCCGGCCAAACGGGATGAGCGTTGCGGCGCAGCCGTGATGCGAAGACGGGCGGGAGCCGTTCCCGGTCCCGCCCGCCAGTCATGCTTCCCGGATCCCGGTTTGTGCCGGTCAGGCCTGTTTGGCCAGCTGGCGCAGCACATAGTGCAGCACGCCACCATGCTTGACGTATTCGACCTCGATCTCGGTATCGATCCGGCATTTCAGCTGGATCGTTTTCGTGGTGCCATCGGCATAGGTGATGGTGCAGGGAACGTTGGAAAGCGGTTTGAGCGTATCGCTCAGTCCTTCGATCGCCACACTCTCATCACCTGTCAGCCTGAGCGACTTGCGGGTGTCGTCGCCGGTGAACTCGAACGGAATCACCCCCATGCCCACCAGGTTCGAGCGGTGGATACGCTCAAAACTTTCGGCGATCACGGCCTTGACGCCCAAGAGGTTGGTGCCCTTGGCCGCCCAGTCGCGCGACGAGCCTGCGCCGTATTCCTTGCCGCCGAAGATCACCAGCGGCGTGCCCGCTTCGATATGGGCCATGGCCGCATCGTAGATCGAGGTCTGCTCACCGTCCGGGCCTTTGGTATAGCCGCCCTCTACCCCGTCCAGCATCTCATTGCGGATGCGGATATTGGCGAAGGTGCCGCGCATCATCACCTCATGGTTGCCGCGCCGCGAGCCGTAGCTGTTGAACTCGGACACCGGCACCTGATGCTCGGACAGGTACTTCCCGGCCGGGGTGGTGGGTTTGAACGAACCGGCAGGTGAGATGTGGTCGGTGGTGATCATGTCACCCAGCAGCGCCAGGACGCGCGCGCCGGTGATCGGTTTGATCTCGCCCTTTTCCGGAGACATGCCCTGGAAGTAGGGCGGGTTCTGGATATAGGTCGAGCTGGCGGGCCAGTCGTAGGTTTCGGCGTCGGTAATCTCGACCGCCTGCCATTTCTCGTCGCCCTTGAACACATCGGCGTACTTTGAGCGGAACATCTCACGCGTGACCACGGCATCGACCATATCGGCGATTTCCTTGGTCGTCGGCCAGATGTCTTTCAGATAGACCGGTTTGCCGTCTTTCGAGGTGCCGATCGGGTCTTTGGTGATGTCGATGTTCATGTCGCCCGCGATGGCATAGGCCACCACTAGCGGCGGCGAGGCCAGATAGTTGGCGCGCACATCGGGCGAAATCCGGCCTTCAAAGTTGCGGTTGCCCGACAGGACCGAGACCGCGACCAGATCGTTGTCGTTGATCGCCTTGGAGATTTCCGGCTGAAGCGGGCCGGAGTTGCCGATGCAGGTGGTGCAGCCATAGCCGACAAGGTTGAAGCCCAGCGCATCCAGGTCTTCCTGCAGGTTGGCGGCCTCAAGATATTCAGACACCACCTGCGAACCCGGTGCGAGCGAGGTTTTCACCCAAGGCTTGCGCGTCAGGCCCAGTGCGCGGGCCTTGCGTGCCACCAGCCCCGCGCCGATCAGCACATAGGGGTTGGAGGTATTGGTGCAGGACGTGATCGAGGCGATCACCACCGAGCCGTCGCGCAGCCGGTAATCCTCGCCGTCCACGCTGGCTGAGGCGAAACCGTGCAGATCGCCCGGGATATGGGCCGGGGCGGGGTGCCCGCCTTCGCCCTCCATCTCGGCCTTTTCCTCGGCCGGGACCGAGGCGATCTTGCGCAGGCCGCGGATGTATTCGCCGAAGGTGGTGGCAGCGACATCGAGCGCGACATGGTCCTGCGGGCGTTTGGGGCCCGAGATGGCGGGAACGACATCGCCCAGATCCAGATGCAGGGTCGAGGTATAGACCGGGGCATAGCTGGCATCGCGCCAGAAGCCGTTTTCGCGGGCATAGGCCTCGACCAGCGCGATGCGCTCTTCGTCACGGCCGGTCTGGCGCAGGTAGCGCAGGGTCTCGCCGTCGATGGGGAAGAAGCCGCAGGTGGCGCCGTATTCGGGGGCCATGTTGGCGATGGTGGCGCGGTCGGCCAGCGGCATGTGGTCAAGGCCTTCGCCGTAGAATTCGACGAATTTGCCCACCACGCCATGGGCGCGCAGCATCTGCACCACTTTCAGCACCAGGTCGGTGGCGGTTACGCCTTCGCGCAGCGCGCCGGTGACCCTGAAACCCACCACTTCGGGGATGAGCATGGAAATGGGCTGGCCCAGCATCGCCGCCTCAGCCTCGATCCCGCCGACACCCCAGCCCAGAACGGCAAGGCCGTTGACCATGGTGGTGTGGCTGTCGGTGCCGACCAATGTGTCGGGGTAGGCGACAGTTTTGCCGGACTGGTCGGTATCGGTCCAGACGGTTTGCGCCAGATATTCCAGGTTCACCTGATGGCAGATGCCGGTGCCCGGCGGCACAACGCGGAAGTTGTTGAACGCCTTCTGCCCCCATTTCAGGAAGGTGTAGCGCTCCATATTGCGCTCATATTCGCGGTCAACGTTGAACTGGAAGGCGCGCGGGTTGCCGAACTGGTCGATCATGACCGAGTGGTCGATGACCAGATCAACCGGGTTCAGCGGGTTGATTTTCTGCGGGTCGCCGCCCAGTGCCTTGATCCCGTCGCGCATGGCGGCAAGGTCAACCACCGCCGGAACGCCGGTGAAATCCTGCATCAGCACGCGGGCCGGGCGATAGGCGATCTCGCGGCTGGAGGTGCCGCCCTGATTGGCCCAGTCGCCGAAGGCGCGGATGTCATCGGTGGTGACGGTCAGCCCGTCCTCGAACCGGAGCATGTTTTCCAGCACGACCTTGAGCGCGGCGGGCAGGCGGGTGAAATCGCCCAGACCTGCGGCCTGCGCGGCCGGGATGGAGTAATAGTCAACGGATGTGCCGCCGACGGTGAGGGTCTTGCGCGCCTTGGCGCTGTCTTGTCCGACGATGATGGTCATGGGGTGTGGCTCCCTTCTGGCAAACAGGGGTTCTCGCTGGAGATGCTCATGCCTTATATGCCCTTGTCGATCAAGGGGGGCGAGCGGCGTTTTGTATACTATTGTGCACAATTCACGCCGAAATGCTGCTCGCGCTCCGATGCCGGAGGGTAACAAGCCGGTGTAGGCCGGGGTTTTGTCCCTTGCGATGGCTTGCCAGCGGGTTCATTTGGCTGCCATGTAAGACAGGGTTACAGGAGAGGCGACATGAATCCGAGCGCGATGGCGCAGGCATTGCGACAGGTCTGGCAAGAGACATGCTCTGCCATGGCAGGTGCCGGTATGCTGGCCCTGCTGGCCGTGCCGTTGCTGCCGGGCGCGGCGCAGGCGCAGCTGTCGCTGCCGACCGAGGATTTCGCCAGTCAGGTCGTGCTGGAGCTTTACACCTCGCAGGGCTGTGCCGCCTGTCCGCCCGCCGATGCGATGATGGCAGAGCTTGCCATGCGCGAAGATGTCATCGCGCTGGCGCTGCATGTCGATTACTGGGATTACATCGGCTGGGCCGACATATTCGCCGATCCTGAACATGCCGAGCGCCAGAAGCGCTATGCCCGCCGTCATGGCCATTCCACGATCTATACGCCGCAGGTGGTGGTCAACGGCGTGGATATCATCGAAGGCTTCCGGGTGATGCAGGTCATGGACCTGATCGCCGCCAGACGGTCGCGGGCGGGGCGGATTGATCTGTCGATCGAGCGTCCGGGCGAGGATGTGCTGGAGATCAGCGCCCAGATGCTGGAGGGAGGCGCGCCGCCGCTGCTGCTGTCATCGCGCGGGATGGGGCCTGCTGCCCCGGCGATGCTGGGTGCCCTTGCCACCGAAGACGAGTCGCGGCAGCAACCGCTGAGCCTGCAACTGGTGCGCTATATGCCCGCCGCGCATATCGAGATCCTTGAAGGTGAGAATGCCGGGCGGCAGGCGCAGTATTTCAACATCGTCACCAGCTGGGAAATGATCGGTACCTGGGACATGCGCGCGCCACTGCGCCTGTCGGTGCAGATGGAGGGTGAGGAACCGGCGGTGGTGATTCTGCAGGAACCCGGGCAGGGCGAGATCGTGGCCGCCGCGCGGTTGCGCTGACGGGTGGCGCGCGGGATCTGGGGCAGGCTCAGCGCTTGAACCAGCGCTGGTGCAGCCAGAACCATTGATCCATATGCGCGCGCACCTGTTCACTGAGGCTGTCATTGAGCACCTGTGTCATGGTCACGGCATCGGTATGCGGCACGGGCGCTTCAAGATGGACGCGGAAGGAAAGGCCGTCCGGCTGGCGGATGGCGTAGCCGGGCACCACGACCGCGTTGTATTTCAGCGCAATTTCCGCCGCTGACAGGGCTGTCGGCGCGGGTTTGCCCAGAAAATCCAGCGGCACCCCGTGTTCCATATACTGGTCGATCACCAGCCCCAGCATGCCGCCGCCGCGCAGGAAGCGCAGCATTCCCGCCATTCCTTCACGTCCGCGCGGGAACATCGGTTTTCCGGCGCTTTCAATCGCGGTGACATAGCGGCGGTTGATCAGCGGGTTGCGCATCGGCGCATACAGCCCGCCGACATTGAAGCCGCGCGCGCGGAGCGTAATGCGGGCGACATCGTAATTGCCTATGTGGCCGGAGACCAGCACCACCGGGCGGCCCTCGGCATGCGCCGCGTCCAGCGCGGCAACGCCCGGCCCTTCAAGCGGGGTATCGGCCATACGGTGGACGAATTCGGCGCCCGAAAACATCTCGATGAAGGCACGGGCCACGTTGTTGATGACCGCGCCGCACATACGCTCCACCTCCGGTGCCGGCATGTCGGGGAAGACATGGGCCAGATTGGCGCGGATGCGCTTTTTCACGCCCGAGACCGGGCCAAGCACATGCTGCGCGACCCAGCCGAAGGTGCGGATGCGCGCCGGATAGGGCAGCGCGAGCATGGGGGTGATGACCAGCCGTGCGGCAAGGTTCTCCAGCCGGTGCTTGGTGCTGGGGCCGGTGGCTGTGGTCATACGCTCAGCCCTCGTTTTCTTCGGCATCGGCGGGGTGGCCGTCTTTCCAGCGGCGGTGCCACCAGAGCCATTGTTCCTTGTGCAATGTCACCATCCGCCCAAGGCTGTCATTGAGCACCTGAGTCATCTCTGCCGGGTCACCATGGGGCACGGGCGTGTCGATGGTAATATCGAAATGCAGCCCGTCCTCGCGGCGGATTCCATAGACCGGCACCAGCAGCGCATCGTATTTCAGCGCCATTTCGGCCATCGACAGGACGGTGCGCGCCGGTTTGCCCAGAAAATCCAGCATCACGCCATGCGGGCGGTCAAGATCATTGCTGATCGCCACCATGCCGCCGCCGCGCAGGTGCCGCAGCATCTTTGCCACCCCCTCGCGCCCCGACGGAAACAGCGGGTCTGACAGAAGGGACAGGGATTGCGTATAAAAGCGGTTGGTCGCGGGGTCAGGCAGCGGGTTGTAAAAGGCGCCCACGCGAAAGCCGCGTGCCTTGAGGGCCGCACCCACCGCACCGAAATTGCCGAAATGCGCGATGAGCAGCAGTGCCGGGCGACCCGCGCGCCGCGCCTCCTGCAGCGCGTCCCAGCCCGGGCCGGAAATGGGGGTCTGCGCGGCATGGGCGTAGAAATCCTGCCCTGAGACAAGCTCGACGGCCGAACGCGCAAGATTTTCCGGTACGCTGGTGCAGATGCGTGCCACCTCGGCCTCTGGCAGGTCAGGAAAGAGGTGCAGCACTGCCGCGCGGATGCGGGGGCGGATGCTGGAGCTGCGCGTCATGATCGTGCGCCCGACCCATCCGGCCAGCCGCACCCGCCGCTCATAGGGAAGCCACATCAGCAGGTTGAGGCCGAAAAGCGTGGCGCGGTCCTTGAAACGGATTTTCTTGTCAGGGGGGGGCGGGCTGTCCGGTTCGGGCGGCGGAGGAGCCGCTTGCCTGCCCCCTCGCAGTGGGTCTGGCTGTGGGTCTGAAGGGCGCGCATCTGGCGGATCGACACTAGCTGAGCGGTCATCAACGGGGTGGTCATCAGGGGGCCGGGCCTGCGCCGGGGCTCCGGGCGGTGGCGGGTCTGACGACAGGGGAAAGGGGGGTATCATACGGGGATCATGGGTCACGGCGCTGGAAACGGGATGGCGATAGCCTGCCGATCCGGCTGTGTCCGTCAGGGGCACTATCAGGCTGCACCGGAAAGTGCCGGGGCTGCCGCGTACCTGCGCCGGGGGTGAACCATGCCCGGACCGGGGCGCGACCCGAAACGAAAGCGCCGCGCCGCGCAACCACAAGGGCCACGCGGCGCGGTGCCGGAAAGCAATCAGGCAGCTTCGGTGATAAACTTGACCGCGTCGCCGAAGGTCTGGATGTTCTCGGCGGCGTCGTCGGGGATTTCGATGCCGAATTCCTCTTCGAACGCCATGACCAGTTCCACGGTGTCAAGGCTGTCGGCGCCCAGATCGTCGATGAACGAGGCGTTCTCGGTGATCTTGTCTTCTTCGACGCCAAGGTGCTCGACGACAATCTTCTTAACGCGATCTGCGATGTCGCTCATGTTCTTCCCTCGTTTATCTTCGGCGGTGCCCGCCCAGATGATCGTATTCGCTCTTGCAAGCGGTGAAGGCCGTGCGTCGCCTGGGCGCAGGGCCTGATCAGCGCGGGCAGGTCCCGGCTCAATCAGCGCCGCCTATAGCACAGTCGCGCGCCTTGGCAAACGCTTTCGCTGTGCCCGGCCGTGCCTAGATCATGGCCATTCCGCCGTTCACATGCAAGGTCGCACCGGTGACATAGGCGGCTTCCGGTGACGCCAGATAAAGCACCGCCGCCGCGATCTCTTCAGGGGTGCCCATGCGCGCGGCGGGGATCTGGGCGTTGATGCGTGCTTTCTGCTCATCGGTGAGCTTGTCGGTCATGGCAGTGGCGATGAAACCCGGCGAGACGGCGTTGGCGGTGATCCCGCGCGAGGCGACTTCGGCGGCAAGCGATTTGGTCAGCCCGATCATCCCGGCTTTTGACGCTGCGTAATTCACCTGTCCCGGATTGCCGGTGGCCGCGACGATGGAGGAGATATTCACGATCCGCCCCCAGCGCGCCTTCATCATCGGCCGCATCACGCCCCGGCAAAGGCGCATGGTCGCGGTCAGGTTGACGTCAAGCACCGATTGCCATTCGTCATCGGACATCCGCATGAAGAGGTTGTCGCGGGTGATTCCGGCGTTGTTGACCAGAATATCCAGCGCGCCCATGGCTTTGAGCGCGTCCTTGGGCAGGGCCTCCACGGCTTGCGGATCGGAGAGGTTGCAGGGCAGGACATGGCTGCGCGCGCCCAGCTCAGCGGCGAGTTCCTGAAGGGGGGCTTCGCGTGTGCCCGAAAGCGCCACCACCGCCCCCGCGCCATGTAGCGCGCGCGCGATCGCCGCGCCAATCCCGCCCGAGGCGCCGGTGATCAGGGCGCATTTGCCGGTCAGATCGAACATGGTCTGCTTTTCCTTCTTGCTGGCGCTGCCTGTGGCGGCGGAAATCCGTTCGTTGCGTTTGCGGACCGGCCGGGCAGGGGGCTTGCCAGCCCCCTCTGGCCTGCGGCCATTCACCCCCGGCGCGTATTTCCGGCAAGATGAAGGGGCCCGCGCCGCGCGTCATCCCGGCGTTCTAGCAGCGGTGGGCGAATTGTGCCAGAGAGTGAGGGATGCAGCGGACGGATGCGGCGGGGGTTTTCATGATTGATTCCATGCGGGGCGAGGCGCGGGCGCTGTTCGATGTGGCAGTGGCAGCGGCAGACCCGGCAGTGGCGGTGCGCTGCGCACTGGCCGGGGCGCCGGTGGCTGGTGAGCGGATCTGGCTGGTGGCGGTCGGCAAGGCCGCGCGGTCGATGGCCGGGGCGGCGCTGGAGGTGCTGGGCGCGCGGGTGGCGGGCGCGCTGGTGGTGACCAATGCGGAAAACGCCGCCCCCCTGGCCGGGGCGGAGGTGCATGTGGCGGGCCATCCGGTGCCGGACGCGGGCGGGCTGCGTGCGGCTGAGGCGGTGGAGGGAATGCTGGCGCGGGCGGGCGCGGGGGATGTGGTTCTGGCGCTGATTTCGGGCGGGGGATCGGCCTTGTTGCCCGCGCCGGTGGAAGGGGTGTCGCTGGAGGACAAGGCGGAGGCAAGCCGGGTGATGCTGGGTGCGGGGATGGACATCACCGCGATGAACAGTGTGCGCCAGCATCTGTCGCGGATCAAGGGTGGCGGATTGTTGCGCGCGGCGGCACCGGCGCGGGTGGTGGCGCTGATTCTGTCGGATGTGATCGGTGATGATCTGCGGGTCATTGCCTCGGGCCCGACGGTGGCGCCGATTGCGCCGCGCGCCGAAGTGCGCGCCATGCTGGCGGCGCGGGGCCTGTGGGCGCGCTTGCCCGGGGCGGTGCGGGCGGCGCTGGAGCGGGCGGAGGTGGCGGAAGCGCTTCCCGGCGCGGACAACCGGCTGATCGGATCGAACGCGATGTCGGTGGCGGCGATGGTGCGGGAATCCGGGGGGAAAGTTTGGAACAGCGCTTTGTGCGGCGACGTGGCGCAAGCCGCCGATGCGCTGGTGGCGCGGATGCGGGCAGTCGGGCCGGGGCGGGTGCTGGCCTTTTGCGGCGGCGAGACCACCGTGACCCTGCACGGCGACGGTGCGGGGGGGCGCAATCAGGAACTGGCGCTCAGGGTGGCGGCGGGTATGAAAGGGGTTCAGCGCCCCTGGGTGTTCCTTTCGGGGGGCACGGACGGGCGCGACGGGCCTACCGGGGCGGCAGGCGGCATGACCGATGGCGGCACGCTGGGGCGTATCGCGGCGGCGGGCGGTGACTGGCGCGCGCTTCTGGACAACAACGATTCGAACCGGGCGCTGGCGCTGGCGGGAGATCTGCTGATGACCGGCGGTACGGGGACCAATGTGGCGGATGTGCAGATTATTGTCATGGCATAGGGCGGCGCGGGGCCGCGCATCTGCGCTCAGCCGGGCTTTCCCAGCCGGGCAAGCTTGTGTATCAGGCATCAGACGCGATTTTCGGAGGAAATGCGATGCGCCGAGTTGTGGTGACGGGACTGGGAATGGTGACGCCTTTGGCCTGCGGGGTTGAGGCGACCTGGACGCGGCTGCTTGCCGGGCAATCAGGTGCCGGGCCGATCACCCGATTCGACGCCTCCAATGTGGTGACGACCTATGCCTGCGAAATCCCGATGGGGGATGGCAGCGACGGCACGTTCAACGCCGATCAGTGGATGGAGCCGAAAGAGCGGCGCAAGGTCGATGATTTCATCCTTTACGGCATGGCCGCCGCGCAGCAGGCGGTGGAAGATGCCGGCTGGACCCCGCAGGACGAGGAAAGCCGCTGCCGTACCGGCGTCATGATCGGCTCGGGCATCGGCGGTTTGTCAACGATTGCCGAAACCGCCGTGCTGATCAGGGAACGCGGGCCGAAGCGGGTTTCGCCCTTCTTCATTCCCGGTGCGCTGATCAACCTGATCTCTGGGCAGGTGAGCATTCGCTACGGGTTCAAGGGGCCGAACCATGCCGTGGTCACGGCCTGCTCCACCGGCGCGCACGCCATTGGCGATGCCGCGCGGCTGATCCAGTGGGGGGATGCCGATGTGATGGTGGCAGGTGGTGCGGAAAGCCCGATTTCGGAAATCGGCATTGCCGGGTTCAATGCCTGCAAGGCACTGTCCACCAAGCGTGCCGATGACCCCACCAAGGCCAGCCGCCCCTATGACACTGATCGCGACGGGTTTGTGATGGGCGAGGGTGCGGGCGTGGTGGTGCTGGAGGAATACGAGCACGCCAAGGCGCGCGGCGCGAAAATCTATGCCGAGGTGCTGGGTTACGGCATGTCGGGCGATGCCTGGCACATCACCGCCCCGTCAGAAGATGGCGACGGCGCCTTTCGCTCGATGTCGGCGGCGCTGAAGCGGGCGGGAATGACGTCGGATCAGATCGACTATATCAACGCTCATGGCACGAGCACGATGGCGGACACGATCGAACTGGGCGCGGTGGAGCGGCTTCTGGGCGATGCCGCAGACACCGCCACCATGTCATCGACCAAATCAGCCATCGGGCACCTTCTGGGTGCGGCGGGCGCGGTTGAGGCGATTTTCTGTATGCTGGCGATTCGCGATCAGGTTGCGCCGCCCACGATAAATCTGGACAATCCGGCCGTTACACCCCGACTTGATCTGGCGCCCAATGCCGCACGCCACCGCAAGATTGATGTCACGCTGTCGAATTCGTTCGGCTTTGGCGGGACCAATGCCAGCCTGATCATCGGCAAGGTGCGCGACTGATGTTTCGCCATATCGCTGCCAATGCCATGACGCTGCTGATTGTCGGTCTGATCGTGCTGGCCGGGCTTATGGCGATGGGGCAGCGCGCGTTTTATGCCGAGGGTCCACTGGAGCAGGCGATCTGTCTGCGGGTGGAGCCGGGCGCGACCTTGCGGGTGGTGACGCGTTCGCTGGAAGAGCAGGGCGCGGTTTCCAGCGGTACGGTGTTCCGGGTGGGCGCGCAATATACCGAGCGCGACAGTCAGTTGCGGTTCGGGGCCTATCTGGTGGGGCCCGGGACCTCGATGGACGAGATACTGGATATCCTCACGCGCGGCGGGGCCTCGACCTGCGGGACCGAGGTGCAGTTGCGCATCGGTGTGACGCGGGCCGAGTATCTGGTGCGGGAACTGGACCCGGCGACAAGCCGCTTTGCCGAACTGGCCAGCCTGCCGATCGAGACCGAGGAATTCCCTGAGGAATACACCCGCGTGGCCGGACAGACCGATACCCGCTTCCGCATCACCGTGGCTGAGGGCGCGACAAGCTGGCAGGTCTGGGATGCGCTGAGCCGGGCGGAATTTCTGCAAGGGGAGTTGCCGGAGGTTCCCGAGGAGGGTTCGCTGGCCACGGAGAGCTATGAGATGCGGCGCGGTGCTGACCGGGCGGGGCTGGTAGCAGAGATGCAGGCGCGTCAGGCGGCGATTCTGGCGGCGGCATGGGAAAGCCGGGCAGAGGGGCTGCCGCTTTCTTCGCCCGAGGAGGCGCTGATCCTGGCCTCGATCGTGGAGAAGGAAACCGGGCAGCCCGAGGAGCGGCGACAGGTGGCGAGTGTATTCGTCAACCGTCTGCGCGCGCCGATGCGGCTGCAGACCGACCCGACGGTGATTTACGGTATCACCATGGGGCAGGGTGTGCTGGGCCGTGGGCTGCGGCGCTCGGAGCTGGATGCGACGACGCCTTACAACACCTATCGCATTGACGGGCTGCCACCCACACCGATTGCCAACCCGGGCCGCGCCAGTATCGAAGCGGCGCTGAACCCGGATTACACGCCCTATCTGTATTTCGTGGCCGACGGCACGGGTGGGCATGCCTTTGCCACCAATCTGGCGGATCACAACAGCAACGTGGCCCGCTGGCGGCAGATTGAATCACAGCAGAATCAATAGGTTGTGAGGCGATCTTCGCGCTGTCTGTGGCATTTGAACGATTTCAGAGACGCAACCTAGGCGCGATCGGATTGACTTTGCGCACGTTCTGAGGTATCACTTCGGGCATGCTGGAAGAATTGGGCAAGCGGCACGGGGAAACCCGTTGCCGCTTTTCCTTTTTGCGCGCGTGGGGCGGCAGGGCAGCGGACTGACTTCATGACAAAAGACAATCCCCGTCAGGGGGAGGTTGCGGCACCGGACATCGTTTCGGTGGCGGAATGGCATCTGGGCGAAACGTCCAAGGTGCTGCGGATGGTGATCACCGATATCGAGGCAGGCAAGTTCGGCGCGGCGAAAGAGCTGGGCGGGACGGTGGCCTCGTTGCGCAAAGCATTGGAGGCGGTATTCAGTGAGCGGTCGAAATTACAGCGGTTTGAAACGGCAGGTGCCACCGGCGCCGGAGAGCTGGACCTTGGCGCAGCAAGGGCCGAAATCAGACGCCGAATGGATCGCCTGCGCGCCAGCGCAGGTGAGGGAGGAATTTCTGGAGGGGCTGAGTGAGGCGGCGCTGCTGGCGCTGCCATGGCTGTTCGAATTCTGGGCAATGCCGCATCAACTTCCGCCTGCAAGCGTCGGAAAATCATGGAAAACATGGGTGTGCATGGGCGGGCGTGGCGCGGGGAAAACCCGCGCCGGGGCCGAATGGGTGCGCGCCATGGTGGAAGGCGACGGCCCGCGTGATGCGGGCCGCGCGGCGCGCGTGGCGCTGGTGGGCGAGACATTCGATCAGGTGCGCGAGGTGATGATTTTCGGCGACAGCGGGATCATGGCCTGCTCCCCGCCTGACCGCCGCCCGAAATGGGAGGCGACGCGGCGGCGGCTGGTCTGGCCCAATGGTGCGGTGGCCTATGCGATCTCGGCACAGGAGCCCGAGGCGCTGCGGGGGCCGCAGTTCGATCTGGCCTGGGCGGATGAGCTGGGCAAGTGGAAGAAGGCCGATGAGGTCTGGGACATGCTGCAGTTCGCGCTCAGGCTGGGGGACCATCCGCAACAGCTGGTCACCACCACGCCGCGCGCGCAGGCGACGCTGAAGGGGATACTGGGCATGCCGTCAACGGTGGTTACGCAGGCGCCGACCAGTGCGAACCGGGCGTGGCTGGCGGTCTCGTTCCTGGAGGAGATCGAGGCGCGCTATGGCGGCACCCGGCTGGGGCGGCAGGAACTGGAGGGTGTGTTGCTGGAGGATGCCGAGGGCACGCTGTTTCCACTGGCGCTGATCGAGGCCGCGCGGGTGGCCACCGCGCCCGCCTTCAGCCGTGTGGTGGTGGCGGTGGACCCGGCGGTGACGGGCCATGCCGGGTCTGACCTGTGCGGGATTGTGGTGGTGGGGGCGGTGACTGAGGGGCCGGTGCAGGACTGGCGGGCCTATGTGCTGGAAGATGCCTCGGTCCGGGCGCCAAGCCCCTCGGACTGGGCGCGCGCCGCGCTGGACGCCATGGAGCGGCACGGGGCAGAGCAGCTTGTGGCTGAGGTCAATCAGGGGGGTGATCTTGTGACCAGCGTGTTGCGGCAGGTTGACCCGCTGGTGCCCGTCAAACAGGTGCGCGCCGCGCGCGGCAAGGTGGCGCGGGCCGAGCCGGTGGCGGCGCTTTACGAGCAGGGGCGGGTGAAGCATCTGCCCGGGCTGGTGGCGCTGGAAGAGCAGATGGCGCAGATGACCGCGCAGGGCTTTCGCGGCACCGGCAGCCCGGACCGGGTGGATGCGCTGGTCTGGGCGCTGCATGAGGCGATGCTGGAACCCGCCGCGCGTTGGCGGCGTCCGCGTATGCGGGTGCTGTAGCATGGGTTGGCGGGGGCAGAAGGGGGGCTGTCTGCCCCCCACGCCGCCTTCGGCGGCTCCCCCCGAGGATATTTTCAGACAGAAAATGAAGTCATGTGGTGTGGTGTTGCGTCTGGCGGCGGAGGAGCGCGCGGTGGACTTGGGAGATGTCAACATCTGTGGGCGATAACCTGTCCTCATGAGCCGGGGTGTCTGGCCGCGAAACCGGGGCGCCGTGTCAAGGAGGCTATGCAGATGTTTGATTTGTTTCGAAAAACAGGCGGTTCGTTGGTTGAGGAAAAAGCCTCGGCGGTGGGGCCGTTGATGGCCGGGCCTTTGACAGCGGGCGGCACGGGCCGGGTGGCGGCGTTGCGTGCGGTCAACCGGGTGAGCTGGACGGCGCGCGATACGGTTTCGCTGACGCGGGCGGGATTTCTGGGCAACCCGATGGGGTTTCGCGTGGTGCGGCTGGTTTCGGAGGCGGCGGCGGCGCTGCCGCTTGTCTTGCAGGATTGCGAGCGGCGATTTGATCAGCATCCCGTGCTGAATCTGATCCGCCGCCCGAACCCGGTGCAGGGCAAGGCGGAATTTCTGGAGGCGGTTTTTGCCCAGATACTGTTGTCAGGCAATGCCTATCTGGAGGCGGTTCAGCCTGCGGATGCCGCCCCGGGCGCGCTGCCCGTTGAGCTGCATGTGCTGCGTTCGGACCGGATCAGCGTGGTGCCCGGCCCCGATGGCTGGCCTGCGGCCTATGACTATGCGGTGGGCGGGCGCAAGCATCGGTTCAGCATGGGCACCGACGCGCTGAGCGCGCCGATCTGCCATATCCGCGCCTATCACCCTGCCGACGACCATTATGGCCTGTCCCCGCTGGAAGCGGCGGCCACGGCCATTGACGTGCATAACAGCGCCAGCCGCTGGTCCAAGGCGCTGCTGGACAATGCGGCGCGGCCGTCCGGGGCGATCATTTACAAGGGCGCTGACGGGCAGTCGCAACTGACGCCCGATCAGTTCGAGCGCCTGCAGGCCGAAATGGAAAACCACCATCAGGGCGCGCGCAATGCCGGGCGGCCGATGTTGCTGGAAGGCGGGCTGGACTGGAAGCCGATGGGTTTTTCCCCCTCGGATATGGAGTTTCACAAGACCAAGGAAGCCGCCGCGCGCGAGATTGCCATCGCCTTTGGGGTGCCGCCGATGCTGCTGGGCATTCCGGGCGACGCGACCTATGCGAATTATCAGGAGGCCAACCGCGCTTTTTACCGGCTGACGGTGCTGCCCTTGGCGGCCAAGGTAACCGCCGCACTGGCGCATTGGCTGTCTGGCCATGCCGGGGAGGTGCTGGACCTCAGGCCCGATCTGGACCAGGTGCCAGCGCTGGCCGCCGAGCGGGACCAGCAGTGGCGGCGCGTCTCGGAGGCCGCGTTTCTGAGCGATGCCGAGAAGCGCGCGCTGCTGGGCCTGCCGCGTTTGCCGGAGGGTGAATGAGCGCGCCGGCGCGGCGCGCGACGGGCGGGTCGCGCTTTCTCTATGACAGTTTCGATCTGGCTCAGGCGCGGATCGAAGCGCAGGAGCGGGTGGATGAAGAGCGCCGTGCCGGGCTGGAATACCGGCTGGGCCGGATTGAGGCGGCGCTGGAGCGGCTGGAAAAGCGGTTGTGGCTGGCGGTTTACGGGGTTGCAGCCGCAGTTCTGGCGCATGCGGCGCTGGCACTGATGGCGGTGCAGAACGGAGGGTAAGCGGATGACAGGGTTGGAAACCAAGGATTACCGGCCCGGGCTGGTTGTGACCGAAGGGGCGGCGGTGTCTGGCTATGCCTCGGTTTTCGGGTTGCGCGATCAGGGTGGCGATGTGGTCATGCCCGGTGCCTATGCCGCGTCGCTGGAGCGGCTTCGCGCCGGTGGTGGCCGGGTGCGGATGCTGTGGCAGCATGACCCGGCGCAGCCGATCGGCCTGTGGGACGAGGTGCGCGAAGACAGCCGGGGATTGTTCGTCAAGGGCCGGTTGCTCACCGAGGTTGCGAAGGGGCGCGAGGCGGCGGCGTTGTTGGTGGCGGGCGCGGTTGACGGGCTGTCGATCGGCTATCGCACCTTGCGGGCCGAAAAGCTGGCAGGCGGCGGGCGCCGGTTGCTTGAACTGGAGCTGTGGGAAGTGTCGCTGGTGACATTCCCGATGCTGCCGGTGGCGCGGATTGCTGCCAAGGGCGCGGCACCCGAGGATGGCCTGCTTGCCGATCTTGCGCGCGGGCTTGAGGCTGCGCGGGCGGCGCTGCGGGGCTGAGCATCGCGCTTTAACGTACTGAAAATAAAGAAAACCACGCGGCGGCATTGCTGGCGCGGCGGGAGGCGGCTCGCCCTTTTGGGGGGCCGTGCGACGGGTGCAACCATGTGAGGATGGAGCGATGACAAAGGAGCTTCCCGGCTGCGGCCAGGAGTTGGGGGTGGTGCAGGAGCCGGTTGGCGAGGCGCGACACCTGAAGGCAGCGATTGATGGTTTTGTGAGTGAGATCAAGAACTTTCGTGCCGACGTTACGAGAAATCTGAAGCAACAGGATGAGCGACTGACCATGCTGGACCGCAAATTTTCGACCAAGACCACCCGCCCTGCGCTGTCAACCGGCGAGGCCGTCGACGGGCTGCATCTGAAGGCCTTTGATGCCTATCTGCGCTCAGGCGACGATGATGCGCTGCGCGGCCTGGTGCTGGAGGGCAAGGGCCTGAACACGGCTGTCAATTCGGAAGGTGGCTATCTGGTCGATCCGCAGACCAGCGAGCGCATTCAGGGCGTGCTGCATTCCTCGGCCTCGATCCGGGCGATTGCCAGTGTTGTGCAGGTGGAGGCGGGCAGCTTTGATGTGCTGGTGGATCATGGCGAGATCGGCACCGGCTGGGCGGATGAGACCACCGATACGACCGGCACCGCCGCGCCGGTGATCGACCGTATCTCGATCAGGCTGCATGAGCTGTCGGCCATGCCGAAGGCAAGCCAGCGCCTGCTGGAGGACAGCGCTTTTGATGTGGAGGGCTGGCTGGCCGACCGCATCGCGCAGAAATTCGCCCGTGCCGAGGCCGCGGCCTTTATCAGCGGTGATGGCGATGACAAGCCGCGTGGCTTTCTGGACCATGACATCGAGCCGGATGCGGACGCCGAATGGGGCGAGCTGGGCTATATCGCCACCGGCGGCGCGGGTGATTTCGCAACCACCCATCCGGCGGATTCGATCGTGGATCTTGTCTATGCGCTGGAAGCCGGCTACCGCGCCAATGCGGTTTTCGTGATGAATTCGAAAACCGCCGGTGCGGTGCGCAAGATGAAGGACAATGACGGCCGCTTCCTGTGGTCGGACGGTCTGGCGGCGGGGGAGCCTGCGCGGCTGATGGGCTATCCGGTGCTGATTGCCGAGGACATGCCCGATATCGCGGCAGACGCCCATGCCATCGCCTTTGGCGACTTCCGCGCGGGCTATACCATTGCCGAACGCCCTGATCTGCGTGTGCTGCGCGACCCGTTCAGCGCCAAACCGCATGTGCTGTTCTACGCCACCAAGCGGGTGGGCGGCGATGTCACCGATTTCAAGGCGATCAAGCTTCTGAAGTTCGCAATGAGCTGAGGAATCGGGCCGGGGCCGGGTTGGCCCCGGCCTGAGGGTGGCGCAGGCGCGTGGGGCTTTGCCCTGCCCTGTATCGTCCGGCTGCTCCCTGCTCCTTGCGAGCGATGTGGGGGCGCCTGCGCCGGTTTGCGGCGGTTGAGGAGGATTGTGAATGGATGTGACCGAAACCAGCGGGGTGCCGGAAAGCGCGCTGCCGATCGCGGGCTTTCGCGCCCATCTGCGGCTGGGAACCGGCTTTGCCGA
The DNA here is from genome assembly GCF_036802785.1 of Pararhodobacter sp. Taxonomy (GTDB): domain Bacteria; phylum Pseudomonadota; class Alphaproteobacteria; order Rhodobacterales; family Rhodobacteraceae; genus Pararhodobacter. Next base: position 11,132 of record NZ_DAIRVN010000047.1, on the reverse strand, counting down.
TGAGGTCAGCAGCGATGGCGCGTTGGCGGGTTATCTGCGCGCCGCCATCGCGGTGATCGAAGGGCGGACTGGCAAGGTGTTGCTTTCGCGCAGTTTCCGCATGGTGTTGGCCCAGTGGCGTTGGCCCGATACGCAGGCGTTGCCGGTGGCGCCGGTCAGCGCGGTTGAGGCGCTGGCGATCCGCAAAGGCACGGGTGACGTGAGCGTGGTGGCGCCGGGGCGCTGGCGGCTGGTGGTGGACCGTCACCGCCCGCGCATTGCGGCGACCGGCGCGGTTCTGCCCACTATTCCGCAGGGCGGGCAGGCAGAGGTCGATTTCACCGCAGGCTTCGGCGCAAGCTGGGATGCGGTGCCCGATGATCTGGCGCAGGCCGTTTTCCTGCTGGCCGCGCATTATTACGAAGGCCGGACCGGGGCGGGGGCTGAGCTGCCGGTATCGGTGGCGGCGCTGATCAGCCGCTGGTCGGCGCTTCGGGTCACTGCCGGGGGCTACCGGGTATGAGCGGCTATCGGTTGAACCGGCCGATGGTGCTGGAAGAGGCGGTTGTGCTGCCCGATGGTGCCGGGGGCCATACGCTGGACTGGCAGGCGCTGGGCACGCTTTGGGCTGAGCTGCGCCCTGGTGCCGGGCGGGAGCGGCGTGGCGAGATTGGGCCGGAGGGCAGCATGTTGTTCCGCGTCTTTCTGCGCGCCGCGCCGCAGGGTAGCCCGCAGCGCCCGCGCCCCGATCAGCGCTTGCGGCAAGGCGCGCGGATATTCCGCATTCTGACGGTCAGCGAGGCCGATGCGGCAGGGGCTTTTCTGATCTGTCATGCGCGTGAGGAGGTTCCGGCATGAGCTATATGAGCGCGGCTGCCCTGCAGGCGGCGGTTTACCAGCATCTGGTGTCTGACGCTCCGCTGCTGGCGCTGGTGGATGGCGGCATCCATGACGCGCCCGCACCGGGCACCCCTTCGGGCAATTATGTGGTGCTGGGCGCGGAAGAGGTGATTGACCGCTCGGACGTATCGGGGCCGGGGGCGGAGCATCGGTTTACCGTTTCTGTGCTCAGTGATGCCCCCGGCTTCCAGCATGCCAAGGAGATTGCCGGGCGGATCGGCCTTATTCTGCCCGGCGCTGATCTGGCGCTGTCCGAGGGGCGGCTGGTGGACCTGTGGTTTCATCAGGCGCAGGCGCGCCGTGTCGAGGGGGGCGCGGTGCGCCGGATCGACCTGCGGTTTCGCGCGCGTATCGAGGGCCAGGCCTGAGGGCCGGAATTTCAAGCAACAGGAGTGGCAGCATGGCTGTTCAGAGCGGCAAGGATCTTTTGATCAAGATGGACATGACCGGCAATGGTCAGTTCGAAACCATCGCGGGACTGCGGGCCACGCGGATCAGTTTCAACGCCGAGACGGTGGATGTGACGAGCCTGAACAGTCAGGGCGGCTGGCGAGAGTTGCTGGCCGGGGCGGGGGTGAAATCGGCGGCGATTTCGGGCTCGGGCGTGTTCCGGGATGCGGCGACGGATGAGCGGGCACGGGCGGTGTTCTTCAACGGCGAGGTGCCGCAGTTTCAGGTGATCATCCCGCATTTCGGCACGGTCGAGGGGCCGTTCCAGATTACCTCGGTCGAATATGCGGGCTCGCACAACGGTGAGGCGACGTATGAGCTGTCGCTGGCCTCGGCCGGGGCGCTGGTGTTCGTGGCGATGGCGGTGCCGGGCGAGGAGCCTGAGGATTATGAGGGTGATGGCGGGGATCAGCCGGGGGAGCCTGACCCTGACACCGAACTGACCGATCCCGAACTGACCGACCCCGAGGAAGGCGAATGATGGCCAACCCCTATGCGGGCGAGGTTGCGCTGGTGATCGACGGGGAACGGCGCAGGCTGAAGTTGACCCTGGGCGCGCTGGCGGAGCTGGAAACGGCGCTGGGCGCAGACAGCCTTGTGGCGCTGGTGGAGCGGTTCGAGGCCGGGCGCTTTTCCACCCGCGATGTGCTGGCGTTGATACTGGCCGGGCTGCGGGGAGGCGGCTGGCAGGGCGGGGCCGAGGCGCTGCTGACCGCCGAGATCGGCGGCGGGCCGGTGGCGGCGGCGCAGGCGGCGGCACAGCTGTTGGCGCGGGCATTCGCCTTGCCGGAGGGCGGTGCATGAGCCGCGCGCCGGGGTCAGAGGCGCGGGGGCTGGACTGGCCGGGCCTGATGCGCGCCGGGCTGCACGGCCTGCGGCTGACGCCTGCGCAGTTCTGGGCGCTGACGCCGGTGGAGCTGATGATCATGCTGGGGCGCGAGAATACCGCCCCGGCCTTTACCCGGGCGCGGCTGGAAAGCCTGCTTGCGCGGTTTCCGGACCGCCCGGGAAAACAGGGACAGGGGATGAGCGATGGCAAATCTGGACGATCTGAGCGCGCAGCTGGCACAGCTGGAGGCGCGGCTGGGCATGACGACCGACATGATCTCGGCCTTCGACTCTGAGCTCGGTGCGATGGGGCGCAATCTGGTCTTCACCAGTCGCGAGGTTGACGGGCTGTCGCGGTCCTTGGGCAGCGGGCTGCGCCGCGCCTTTGACGGCGTGGTGTTTGACGGGCTGCGCCTGTCGGATGCGATGCGCCAGATCGGCAAGTCGATCAGTGACGCGGTTTATGCGACCGCCATGCGCCCGGTGCAGGGCGCGGCGGGCGGGGCGCTGGCTTCGATGATCGGCGGGGCGATGTCCGGGCTGTTGCCGTTTGCGCAGGGGGGCAGCTTTGCGCAGGGAAGGCTGATGCCCTTCGCGCAGGGCGGCGTGGTGTCCGGCCCGGTGGCCTTTCCCATGCGCGGCGGCACCGGGTTGATGGGCGAGGCCGGGCCAGAGGCGATCATGCCGCTGGCGCGGGGTGCCGATGGGCGGCTGGGCGTGCGCACGGCGGGCGGCGGGCGGGCGGTGAACGTGGTTTTCAACATCACCACGCCGGACGTGGCCGGGTTCCAGCGCAGCCAGAGCCAGATTGCTGCGCAGATGAGCCGCCTTCTGGCGCAGGGACAGAGGAACGGGTGAGCAGATGGCCTTTCACGATGTAAGATTTCCCGCCAATCTGAGCTTCGGCTCGCTTGGCGGGCCGGAGCGGCGCACCGAGATTGTGACGCTGGCCAATGGCCATGAAGAACGCAACACGCCGTGGTCACAGTCGCGCAGGCGTTATGATGCCGGGCTGGGGCTGCGCTCGCTGGACGATGTCGAGGCGCTGATCGCGTTTTTCGAGGCGCGGCAGGGCATGCTGCACGGGTTTCGCTGGAAGGACTGGGCCGATTACAAATCCTGCCCGGCATCGCGCGCGGTTTCGGCGCTGGATCAGTCGCTGGGCTATGGCGATGGTGCGGGGAGGGTGTTTGCGCTGGCCAAGACCTATCGCTCGGGCGAGCAGGGCACACGGCGGATGATCGGCAAGCCGGTGGCCGGGTCGGTGCGCGTGGCCGTGGGCGGAACGGAACAGCCTGAGGGGCTGGCCTGGGAGGTTGATCTGGCGAGCGGGCTGATCACGCTGAAGGATGCGCCTGCGGTCGCGGCTGAGGTCACCGCCGGGTTCGAATTCGATGTGCCGGTGCGGTTTGATACCGACCTCATTCAGGTCTCGGTCGCCAGTTTTCAGGCAGGCGACGTGCCCAAGGTTCCGGTGATCGAGGTGCGTGAATGAGCGATCTGACAACCACCCGCGCCCGGGCCTGGGCGCTGGAACGCGCTGACGGTGTGGTGCTGGGCTTTACCGATCATGACCGCGATCTGGCCTTTGAGGGCATTGATTTCCGCGCCCGCACCGGGATGACCGCGCGCGCGCTGGTTCAGGCCACGGGCCTGTCGGTGGACAATACCGAGGCTGCGGGCGCGCTGAGTGATGCAGGGCTGACCGAGGCTGACATTCTGGCCGGGCGCTATGACGGCGCGCGGCTGACGATCTGGGAGGTGGACTGGGCTGCGCCCGCCGACCGCCGGATGCTGTTTCGCGGTTCTCTGGGCGAGATCACGCGGGCGGGCGGCGCGTTCAAGGCTGAATTGCGCGGGCTGTCTGAAGCGCTTTCGCATGGCGGCGGGCGGGTCTTTGGGGCGGTCTGTCCGGCGGTGCTGGGGGATGGCGCTTGCGGGTTCAACCTGTCGTTGCCGGGGTTTTCGGTTGAGGCCGCTCTGCTGGCTGTGGAGGAGGGTGGCGCGGTTCTGGATCTTCCCCTGCTGGAGGATTTTGAGCTGGGCTGGTTCGCGCAGGGCCGGGTGGTGGTTCTGGACGGTCCCGCCGAGGGGATGGTTGGTTTTATCCGGCGGGAAGAGCGGGCCGGGGGCCTGCGGCGGCTGATCCTGTGGGCGGCGCCCGGGATTGCCCCGCGCCCCGGCGACCGGCTGCGGCTGGAAGCGGGGTGCGACAAGCGGTTCGAAACCTGCCGGTTGAAATTTGCCAATCAGGCGAATTTCCGTGGTTTTCCGCATGTGCCGGGCGATGACTGGCTGCTGGCCGTTCCCAAGGGCGATGGCCGGGATGATGGCGGGAGCCGCCAGTGAGTGGCGAAGCGTTGGTTGCGATGGCGCGTGGCTGGATCGGCACACCGTATCGGCATCAGGCAGCGCGTAAGGGCGCGGGGTGCGATTGTCTGGGGCTGATCCGGGGGCTGTGGTGCGAGTGGCATGGTAGCGCACCCGAGGTGCCGCCGCCCTATGGGCCGGACTGGTCCGAGATCGAGCGCGAGGAACTGCTGTGGCAGGCTTTGGCGCGGCATATGCGCGAAGTATCAGACGCGCCACTGACCGAGGGGCAGGTGCTGCTGTTTCGCATGCGCGAGCGGCGGGTGGCGAAGCATCTGGGGATTCTGTCGCGTGCGCCGGAAAACGGGGCCGCGTTCATTCACGCCTATGAGCGCCATGGCGTGGTTGAAAGCCCGCTGGGCGCGCCCTGGGCGCGCCGCGTTGTGGCGCGTTTCGAGATGATCTGAATAAAGGAGCCGGGACATGGCGACGCTGGTTTTATCTGCGGTGGGTGCGGCGGTGGGCGCGAATGTCGGCGGAGCCGTGCTGGGTCTGTCGGGCATGGTGATCGGCCGCGCGGTAGGGGCCACGCTGGGCCGGGTGATTGACCAGCGGGTGTTGGGGCTGGGCTCGGGCGCGGTGGATCACGGGCGGATCGAGCGGCTGCGGGTGACCGGCGCGGGCGAGGGCGTGGCGCTGCCCCGTGTCTGGGGGCGGATGCGGGTGGCGGGGCATGTGATCTGGGCCTCGAACTTTGAGGAGGTTCCGGGGCGCTCGCGCCGCACCAAGGGCGGGCTGGGGCCGCGCGTGACCGAGGAGACGCGCTATACGATCAGCGTGGCGATTGCGCTGTGCGAAGGCGAGATCACGGGCTTGGGGAGGATCTGGGCTTACGGCGAGGAGATCAGCCGAGAGGATCTGAACCTGCGGCTTTACCGGGGCACCGATGATCAGGCGGTTGACCCGAAGATTGAGGCGGTTGAGGGCGTGGGCCGCGCGCCTGCGTATCGTGGCACGGCCTATGTGGTGATCGAGGATCTGGACCTTGGGCCTTATGGCAACCGCTTGCCCAGCCTTGCCTTTGAGGTGTTGCGCGCGGCTCAGGCCCCCGATGCGCTGACTTTGCAGGATGCGGTGCGCGCTGTGGCATGGATGCCGGGGTCGGGCGAATATGCTTTGGCGACGGAGCCTGTGCTGTTGCAGGATGCCCCCGCACTGGGCGATGAGAGCTGGGCCGCGCCGATGAATGGCCTGCCCGCTTTCGATGCTGCCGGGGAGGCGCGGCAGGCCAATGTCAATTCGCCTTCCGGGCTGACCGATTTCGAGACTGCGCTGAACATGCTGGGTGAGGAACTGCCGCGCGTGCAGTCGGGGTTGCTGATTGTCTCTTGGTTTGGCGATGATCTGCGCTGCGGCGACTGCGCGGTCCGGCCCAAGGTGGAATACTCGGGCCGTGAGGGCACCAATCAGCCCTGGCGGGTCAGCGGGCTGGCGCGGGCAGGCGCGCAGGAACTGGCGCGACTGGGCGATGACCCGGTTTATGGCGGCACGCCCTCGGACACCTCGGTGATGCAGGCGATTTTGGCGATGCAGGCGGCGGGGCAGAAGGTGGTCTATTACCCCTTCATCCTGATGGAACAGCTTGCGGATAACGGGTTGCCCGACCCCTGGACCGGAGCGGATGACCAGCCGCCCTTGCCCTGGCGCGGCCGTATCACGCTGTCGGTGGCACCGGGGCGGGAGGGCTCGCCGGACCGCAGTGCGGCGGCTGAGGCCGAGGTGGCGGCGTTTTTCGGCGCCGTGGGGCCGGGGGATTTCACCATTGGCGAGGGCACGGTTGACTATTCCGGCCCGGATGAATGGAGCTATCGCCGCTTCATCCTGCATCAGGCAGCGCTATGCGTGGCAGTGGGGGGCGTTGACGCGTTCTGTATCGGCTCGGAAATGGTGGCGCTGACCCAGATCCGGGGCGAGGGTGACAGCTTTCCGGCGGTGGAGCAGATGATCGCGCTGTTGCATGATGTGCGCGCGATGCTGGGCCCTGATGTGAAGCTGACCTATGCCGCCGACTGGAGTGAGTATTTCGGTTATCAGGACGGTGCCGGGAACCGCTATTTCCATCTGGACGCGCTCTGGGCCGACGAGGATGTCGATTTCATCGGTATCGACAATTACATGCCGCTCTCAGATTGGCGCGATGGCGAGGATCATCTGGATAGTGCTGAGGGTGGCTGGCGGTCGATCCATGATCTGGCCTATCTCAAGGCCAATGTCGCGGGTGGTGAGGGGTATGACTGGTTCTATACCAGCGATCATGCGCGCAACGTGCAGGACCGCACGCCGATCACCGATGACCTGATCGGCGAGGACTGGATCTGGCGCTACAAGGATCTGCGCGCCTGGTGGGAGAACCCGCATTTCGAGCGCCGTGATGGTGAGCGGGCGCTGGAGGCCACCGATTGGGAGCCGCGCTCAAAACCTGTCTGGTTCACTGAGTTGGGCTGTGCGGCAATCGACAAGGGCACCAACCAGCCCAACAAGTTCCTTGATCCGAAATCATCGGAATCGGCGATACCGTATTTCTCGAACGGCTATCGGGATGATCTGATCCAGATGCAATATCTGCGTGCGATGGCCGCGTACTGGACCGAGCCCGCGAACAACCCGGTCTCGCCGGTTTACGGCGGGCCGATGCTGGACTGGGACCGCGCGCATGTCTGGGCCTGGGATGCGCGGCCATTCCCGTGGTTTCCGGGTAACCGGGACTTGTGGAACGATGGTGAGAACTGGGCGCGGGGTCACTGGATCACCGGGCGGGCGATGCATCAGCCGCTGGGCGCGGTGGTGGCCGAGATCTGTGTGCGGGCAGGGCTTGGTGACTATGATGTGAGCGGGCTTTACGGGTTGGTGCGCGGCTATTCTGTTGCCTCGACAGAGACGGGGCGGGCGGCGCTGCAGCCCCTGATGCTGGCGCATGGGTTCGAGGCGCTGGAGCGTGACGGGCGACTGATATTCCGCATGCGCGACGGGCTGGCGGCGGGGCAACTGATGCCGGGCGAACTGGTGGCGCGCGATGGCGGGGATCTGGAGACCGTACGCGCGGCGCAGCCTGAAGTGGTGGGGCGGGTGCGGCTGAATTACATCGAGGCTGAGGGCGACTTTGAGATCCGCGCGGCTGAGGTGGTGTTTCCCGAGGAGCGCACGGGCGAGGTGTCGCAAAGCGAGCTGCCCTTGCTGCTGACCGGGGGTGAGGCGCGCAGCACGATCAAACGCTGGATGGCCGAAGCACGGATCGCGCGGGATGTGGCGCGGTTCAGCCTGCCGCCGTCATCGCCCTACGGTGTCGGCGACGTGGTCACACTGGAGCATGAGGGCGCGCAAAGGCACTACCGGATCGACCGGATGGAGCTGACCGGCGCGCGCGAGGTCGAGGCCGTGCGCATTGAACCCGGCGTGTATCGGGGCGGCGACACGGCGGATGACACGCTGGCGCTGCGTCGTCATGAGGCGCTGGTGCCGGTTACGCCGCTCTTCATGGACCTGCCGCTGATGCGCGGTGACGAGGTGCCGAATGCGCCGCATCTGGCGATTTCCGCCCGGCCCTGGCCCGGTGCGGTGGCGGTCTATGATGCGTCCTTTGAGGGCGGCGATTTTGCGCTGAACACCACGATTGCGGCGCGCGCCGCCATTGGCCGGGCCGTCACGCCCCTGCACCGCACGCGCCCCGCGCTGTGGTCACGCGATGGCGGGCTGGAGGTGGCGATGCCCTACTGGGTGACGCTGGCATCAGTCAGCGAAGCGGCGGTGCTGAACGGCGCGAATGTGATGGCGATCGGCACCGGCACGGAGTGGGAGCTGTTCCAGTTCACTGAAGCCGAGCTGATTGCGCCGGGTCGCTGGCGGTTGTCGCGGCTGTTGCGTGGCCAGTTCGGCAGCGATGCGCTGATGCCGCAGACCTGGGCACCGGGCGCGGCGGTGGTGCGTGTGGATGCGGCGCTGTCGCAGATCGACCTGCCGCTGGCCCTGCGCGGGCTGGCACGGCGCTACCGGATCGGACCGGCAGTGCGCCCGCTGGACGACCTGCTTTACACCGCGCGGGTGGAGGCCTTTCTGGGGGTGGGCCTGCGGCCCTATGCGCCGGTGTTCCTGACGGCTGAACGGGAGGGGGCGGGCGGTGATCTGTCTATACGCTGGGTGCGGCGCACGCGGATCGGTGGCGATGACTGGTCGGCGCTGGATGTGCCGCTGGGCGAAGAGACCGAGCGCTACCTGCTGCGTATCAGCGCGGGCGGGACTGTCCTGCGCGAGGAAGTGCTGAATGCGCCGGAATGGGTGTACTCCGCGGCGGCACAACTGGGTGACGGGGTGGGGGCCGGGTTCACGGTGTCGGTGGCGCAGGTTTCGGCTGTCTTTGGTGCCGGGCTGTTCGCACAACGCATCGTGGATGGATGAGCGGAGGGCGGTGATGACCGAGGTCGGGCTGGGCGATGTCTCTGCCGCCGCGCGCGCCCTGATGGCAGTGCCCGAGGCGCAGCGCGCGGCGCTGATGCACCGGCTGCTGGATGAGGCCGGGCAGGCGGCGCGCTTTCAGAGGTGCCACGGGCGGGTGCATCCCCGGCTGGGCAACGGCACGTTGATGGAACGCGCGCTGGCTCATCCGCTGGCGGAAGTGCCAGGGCCGGGCGACCCCGCGTATCTGGCGGCGCTTGCGCAGGTGATCGAGGCGGTGCTGGACTGGCGTTGCGGCAAGCAAGCGGGTTGATTTTGCGGGCTGGAAATGCGCGGGATTTCGATTATCTTGCCCCGCAAAGCAAGGGAGGCGCGCCATGCCCGAACGCAAGCCGAAATTCGCCACGCTGGACCCGGTCTGGGCGCGGATCCGCGATGAGGCCCGACAGGCCGTCAAGGACGAGCCGTTGCTGGGCGGTGTTATCCACAACAGCCTCTTGCACCATCCGACGATGGAACGCGCGCTGGCGTTTCGCTTCGCGGTCAAGCTCGCGTCAGCAGAGATCAGCGAGCAGATCCTGCGCGAGATTGCCGACGAGGCCTATACACGGGATTCGTGGCTGGGTGAAGCGGCGCGCGCCGATCTGGTTGCCGTGCATGAGCGCGACCCGGCCTGCCATCGGTTTCTGCAGCCGGTGCTGTATTTCAAGGGCTATCAGGCGGTGCAGGCGTATCGCGTGGGACACTGGCTTTGGACCACCGGAAGGGTTGACATGGCGTCGTTCATCCAGATGCGGGTGTCGGAGGCGTTTGGTGTGGACATCCACCCGGCGGCGCGGATCGGCAAGGGCATCATGATTGACCACGCGCATTCCATTGTCATCGGAGAAACGGCGGTGGTGGGCGACAACGTCTCGATGCTGCATTCGGTGACGCTGGGCGGCACCGGCAAGGAGGATGGCGACCGTCACCCGAAGATCGGCGACGGGGTACTGATCGGGGCGGGGGCGAAGGTGCTGGGGAATATCCGCATCGGCCGCTGCACACGAATCGCGGCGGGGTCGGTGGTTCTGTCCGATGTGCCGGCGTGCAAGACGGTGGCCGGTGTGCCGGCGCGGATCGTGGGGGAGGCGGGCTGCGACCAGCCGGCGCTGTCGATGGATCAGTTGCTCGGCGGCTGAAGAGCGGAGAAGGGGGGCGCTGCCCCCCCCCTCGCCGGTGCCAGGCTCACCCCCCGGCGTATTTCCGGCAAGATGAAGGAGGCGTGCCGTTTATGCCAGCATCGCCAGCGGGTTTTCCAGATTTTCGATGATCGCGGCCAGGAATTCGGCCCCCAGTGCGCCGTCGATCACGCGGTGATCGACCGAGAGGGTCATGGACATGACCGTGGCGACCGTCAGCGCGCCATCGGCACCCACCACCGGCTGTTTCGCCCCGGCGCCCACGGCCAGGATGGAGCCGTGCGGCGGGTTGATCACGGCGTCAAAATTCTCGATCCCGAACATGCCGAGGTTGGAAATGGCGAATGAGCCGCCGGTATATTCATGCGGCGCAAGCTTGCGGTTGCGGGCGCGGGTGGCGAGGTCTTTCATCTCGGCGGAGAGGGCCGAGAGGGTTTTCAGGTGGGCGTCCTTGATCACCGGGGTGAAAAGCCCGCCCCCCTCGAGGGCGACAGCCACTGCGACATCGGAGGGTTTCAGCCGCAGGATGCGGTCACCAGCCCAGACGGCATTGGCATCGGGCACCTTCTGCAGTGCCAGCGCGCAAGCCTTGATGATGAAGTCATTGACCGAAAGCTTGACGCCGCGCGCCTCCAGCTGGGTGTTGAGCTGGGCGCGGAATTTCATCAGCGCGTCAAGCTGGACCGAGCGGCGCAGGTAGAAATGCGGGATGGTCTGCTTGGCCTCGGTGAGGCGGGCGGCGACGGTCTTGCGCATGCCGTCGAGTTTGACCTCTTCGGTTTCGCGGCCCTCGAACATCCTGATGACCGCCTCGGCTGATGCGCCGCTGGTCGGGGCGGGTCTGGAAGCGGGCGCGGCGGCGGTGGTTGCGGAGGCGTCGGCTGCTTCAGACGGTTTGCCTGCGGATTCGACATCGGCCTTGACGATCCGGCCATGGGGGCCGGACCCCTTGATGCTCGTCAGGTCGAGCCCCTTTTCCGCCGCGATCCGGCGGGCGAGGGGGGAGGCGAAGAGGCGCTGGCCATCGGCTTTGGG
>NZ_DAIRVN010000046.1:0-36367 GCF_036802785.1 Pararhodobacter sp. | reverse complement strand
AATTCACCCCCCAGGATATTTAGAGACAGAAAATGCACAGCAGCACGGACGATATCCTGGCACTGGATGCGCTTGAACAGGCGGCGCTGCTGGCCCGGCGTGAGGTCAGTTGCGCGGAGCTGATGGGCGCCACGCTGGAGCGGATCGCGCGGGTCAACGGGCGGGTCAACGCGATTGTCAGCCTGCGCGATGAGGCGGAACTGATGGATGAGGCCCGCGCCGCCGATGACACCCCCCGGCGCGGCTGGATGCATGGGCTGCCGGTCGCCGTCAAGGATCTGGCGAATGCGGCGGGATTGCCCACCTCGATGGGTTCGCCCTTGTTTGCCGGGCAGGTGGCGGCGACGGATGATCTGATGGTGGCGCGGATGCGCGCGGCGGGGGCGATTTTCATCGGCAAGACCAATACGCCGGAATTTGGCCTGGGCAGCCACACGTTCAACCCGGTTCATGGCGCAACCGGCAATGCCTATGACCCCACGCGCAGCGCCGGGGGCTCCTCCGGGGGGGCGGCGGTGGCTTTGGCCTGCGGGATGCTGGCGGTGGCGGATGGCTCGGACATGATGGGCAGTTTGCGCAACCCGGCGGGGTGGAACAATGTCTATGGGTTCCGGCCCAGCTGGGGCCGGGTACCGGAGGCCGCCGAGGGCGAGACATTCCTGCATTCCCTCTCCACCAGCGGGCCGATGGCGCGCGCGCCGCGCGATCTGGCCGCGCTTCTGAGCGTTCAGGCGGGCCCCGAACCGCGACGCCCTTTCGGGCTGCCGCGCGAGGCGTTTCTGGAGGGGCTTGGCGGCGATGTGTCCGGGCGGCGGATCGGCTGGCTGGGCGACTGGGGCGGGGCCTATGCGATGGAGCCGGGCATTCTGGCGCTGTGCGAGAGCGCGCTGGCGGAATTTGCCGCGCTGGGGGTTGCTGTCGAAAGCGTGCCACCGCCCTTTCCCGCCACCGATCTGTGGCGCGCCTGGCTGGACCTGCGCGCCTTCGCCAATGCCAACCGGCTGGCACCGCTCTATGATGACCCCGCCAAACGCGCCCGCCTCAAACCCGCCGCGATCTGGGAGATCGAGACCGGGCGGCAGTTGACCCTTGACGCGGTGCAGCAGGCCAGCCTGATCCGCTCACGCTGGTATGCGCGCGCGGCGGAGCTGTTCGAGCAATTCGATGCGCTGGTTTTGCCGACCGCGCAGGTCTGGCCCTTTGACATCGGGATCGTGCACCCCGAAGCGATCGGCGCGCAGACCATGGACACCTATCACCGCTGGATGGAGGTGGTTATTCCCGCCAGCCTGATCGGCCTTCCGGCGCTGGCGGTGCCCGCCGGTTTCGGGGCAGAGGGTTTGCCGATGGGGATGCAGCTGATCGGGCGGCATGGCGATGACAGGGGCCTGTTGCAGCTGGCCGATGCCTGGCACCGCGCCAGCAACTGGCCGGGCCGCCGCCCGCCGCCGATGCCGTAAGGGCTGAGGGCAGGTTCAGCCCAGGGCGTCAAGCAACAGCTGCAGCGCGTGATCGCGCGCGGCGCGGCGCACGCGGGCGCGGCCAAGGGCGCCGAATTCCACTGTCTCTGTGGTGCAGCCCGCCTGCGTGGCAAGGCCGAAACAGACCCGCCCCTCAGGCTTGAACTCTGACCCGCCGGGCCCGGCTATGCCGGTGATCGACACGGCGATCGTTGCCCCCGCGCGTTCCCGTGCCCCTTCGGCCATCGCCCGCGCCACGGGTTCCGATACCGCGCCATGCGCTGCAATCAGGTCAGCCGGTACCGCCAGCGCTTCGGTTTTCATGGCATTGGAATAGGTCACAAAGCCGCCCGCGAAAATCTCCGACGAGCCCGGCAGATCGGTCAGCGCCGCCGCCACCATCCCGCCGGTGCAGCTTTCGGCAACTGCCAGCATGGCCCCCGCCGCCCGGCCCCGTGTCAGAATCTGGCGGGCAAGGCGGCTCACATCAGCACCCCATGCGCGAAGGCCGCCGCTGCCACCACAACCACGGCGGCAAACACCCCGGCAAAGATGTCATCCAGCATCAGGCCCAGTGGCGTGTGCAGCCGGTCAGCCCAGCCAGCGGGGCCGGGCTTCCAGATGTCGAAAAGCCGGAAGGCCAGAAACGCCACCACCCAGCCCGGCCAGAGGCGCAGGATATCCGCTCCCATCATCTGCGCCCCGAACGAGACCGGCCAGAGCGCCAGCCACATGCCCGCCACCTCGTCGATGACAATCTCGGAAGGGTCAGGGTCGGCGCGGCCCCGGGTCTCCGCCGCCGAGACCCACCAGCCCAGCCCGAACACCGCAACGGTTGCCAGCGCCAGAGCCGCAAAGCCGCCCAGCTGGTGCAGGCCCCAGGCAAAGGGCAGGGCGGCCAGACTGCCCCAGGTACCGGGCGCGGGCCGGATCAGCCCGACACAGAACCATGTCGCAACGAAGCGCGAAGCCCTCATGCCTGCACCAGCGTGGCGGTGGCGATTGCCGCGATCCCTTCCTCGCGTCCGGTAAAGCCCAGCCGCTCGGATGTTGTCGCCTTGACCGAGACGCGCCCGGCCTCAACCCCCATGATTTCCGCCAGCGCCGCGCGCATCGCGATCGTATGCGGGCCGATCTTGGGGTATTCGCAGATCAGCGTCACATCGGCATGCGTCAGCCGGAAGCCGCGCGAGCGGGCCAGTTCCGCCGCATGGCGCAGGAAGATGGCGCTGTCGGCGCCCTTCCACTGCGGGTCAGACGGCGGGAAATGCTGGCCGATATCGCCCTCAGCCAGCGCGCCGTAAATCGCATCGGTCAGCGCATGCATGCCGACATCGGCATCGGAATGGCCCGCAAGCCCCCGCCCATGCGGCACCTTCACACCGCACAGAACGCAGTCGGTGCCGCCCGCCACTTCGGGGCCGAAGCGGTGCACGTCAAAGCCGTTTCCGGTGCGGATATCCATGGCACTCTCCTGTCTGTGCGCCGAAGTGCTGTGCGCCGCGGCTCTCTGCGCCAGAATTACCCCGGCGCGGGTGAAATCGGCGGGATAGGTAAGCTTCAGATTCTCCTCTTCGCCCTCGACGATAGCAACGTCAAGACCGGCCGCGCGCGCGATCTCGACATCATCGGCAGCTTCGGCGGGATGCTGGCGATGGGCGCTCAGGATGGCGTCAAAACGAAAGCCCTGCGGCGTCTGGGCGCGCCACAACCCGTCGCGCGGCTGGGTGCCGGTGACCTTGCCGCCCGCGCCGCGCCACAGCGCATCGGTCACCGCCAGCGCAGGCGCGGCGGCGGGCGTGGCCGAGAGCGCTGCCAGAACTCGCCGGATCAGCGCGACCGAGGCCAGCGGGCGCGCGCCGTCATGGATCAGCACGCGCTCGGGCGGGTCGGCGGCCAACGCCTCCAGCGCCGCCCGGACCGAGGCCGCGCGGCTGTCCCCGCCCGGCACGAAGGGCAGGCCAAGCGCGCGGGCGCGGGATTCGTCATCGGGATGGATCACCAGCAGGATCCGCCCCAGACCGGCGGCCTGAAACGCCGCAATGGTGTGGGCGAGAACCGGCTGACCCGCCAGATCCTGCCATTGTTTGGGCAATTCGCCGCCCATACGGGTGCCGCGCCCGGCGGCGACAAGGATGACAGCGGTTTGCGAAAGGATGCTCATACGCCAAGGCATTAGTGTGCAACGCAGGGCATGTGAAGCAATTTTGGCGTGTCGCCTTGGCGGTGCTGTTGGCTATACGCCTTATATTTGTGCATATCGCCTCATGAATAGGCCAAATGCTGGGCATGTGATGAAATTACGCGCAGCATCTGCCGCCATGCCCTTTGCCAAGCGGCCCGGCGCGCGCTACATGGGCCTCAACCGAACTGAAGAGACGGCCAATGAACACCCCCCGCTTTCCTGTTCCCCTTGCCCCTCCGGTGCTTCTGGCGCCGATGTCGGGAATCACCGATCTGCCGTTCCGGCAGATGGTGGCGGAGTTTGGTGCGGGGCTGCTGGTGTCCGAGATGATCGCCTCGGGCGAGATGGTGACGCGGCAGCGCTCGGTTCGGGCCGGGACGAGGGCTGCGGGCACACGGGCTGAGGCGACACGAGCGCGCGCAAAGGTCGGCGCGGGTGTGGTGACGGCCGTGCAGCTGGCCGGGCGCGATGCCGGCGCCATGGCCGAAGCCGCGCGCATCGCCGAGGCCGAGGGCGCGCCGATGATCGACATCAACATGGGCTGCCCGGCCAAGAAGGTGGTGGGCGGCCTTTCCGGTTCGGCCCTGATGCGCGACCTTGATCTGGCCTTGCGGCTGATTGATGCGGTGGTGGCTGCGGTCAGGGTGCCGGTCACGCTGAAAACCCGGCTGGGCTGGGACGATGACTGCCTGAACGCGCCTGAGCTGGCCGCAAGGGCCGAGGCGGCGGGCGTGACGATGATCACCATTCACGGGCGCACCCGCGCGCAGTTTTATACCGGGCGCGCTGACTGGCCGGCGGTCCGCGCGGTGCGGGAGGCGGTTACCATCCCCTTGATCGTCAATGGCGATATTGTGGATGCGGCGACTGCACGGCGCGCGCTCATGGCTTCGGGCGCCGATGGCGTGATGGTGGGGCGGGCGGCGCAGGGGCGGCCCTGGCTGCTGGCCCAGATCGGCGCGGCGCTCTATGGCACCCCGGCGCCGGTGGTGCCGACGGGGGCCGCGCTGGCCGATCTGGTCGCGCGCCATTACGAGGCGATCCTTGGCTTTTATGGCCGCGATCTGGGCCTGCGCATCGCGCGCAAGCATCTGGGCTGGTATGTCGACGCAGCCGGTGGCCCCGCTGAGCTGCGCGCCCGGCTGATGCGCGAAAGTGATCCGGCGCAGGTGCTGGCCCTTCTGCCAGACGCCCTTGCCCCGCGCGAGGCTGCCGCATGAGCGACACGCCCGTCACCGGCGCGATCTGGGCGGCACTGCCGGTGCCCGCGTTCCTGATCGTGCAGCGCAACGGGCAGGAAACGATCCTTGAATGCAACCCGGCGGCAGAGCTGTTCATGGCCGCCTCCTCGGCGCAACTGGCGGGTGAGCCCGCCTATGACCGCCTGTCGATCGACGCCCCCATCGAGGAGGCCGCGTCCCGCGCCCGCATCAACCGCGCGCCGATCTTCATCAACGATGCCGATGTCTGCACCGGCGAGCGCCCGCCGGTTCTGTGCAACCTTCAGCTTGCGCCGATGAATGATGACGCGCAGACCCTGCTTCTGCTCATCGCCCCGCGCGACATTGCCGGGCGGCTGGGCCGCACGCAGGCGGTCAAGGCGGCGGCGAAATCGGCCATCGGCATGTCGGCGATGCTGGCGCATGAAATCAAGAACCCGCTGGCCGGGATCACCGGCGCCGCGCAGCTTCTGTCGATGAACCTGCCACCGCAGGACCGGGAGATGACCAACCTGATTGTGGAAGAATCCCGCCGCATTGTGAAGCTGCTGGAACAGGTTGAACAGTTCGGCGACCAGCGCCCGCCCGATTGCACCGAGGTCAATATCCATGATGTGCTTGAGCGCGCGCGCCGCTCCGCGATGGTCGGTTTCGGGGCGCATATGCGCATCAACGACAATTACGACCCCTCGCTGCCCGGCACATGGGCTGATGCCGACCAGCTTTTGCAGGTGTTTCTGAATCTGCTCAAGAACGCAGCCGAGGCCCAGCCTAACGGCGGCACGATTCGCATCCGCACCTATTTTGAGCGCGGCCTGCAGTTGCGCGGGCGTGAAGGGCAGCGCCTGTCGCTGCCGCTGCATGTCGAAATCATCGACGACGGCCCCGGCCTGCCGCCCGAGATTGCCGAGAATATCTTTGAGCCCTTTGTTTCCGGCCGCGAGAACGGCACCGGGCTGGGGCTGGCGCTGGTCTCAAAGATCATCGCGGCGCATGATGGCTGGATCGAGGTGGATCAACGGCCGGACCAGACAATCTTCCGCGTCTCGCTGCCGATGGCGCCCCGGCCCCCCGGAAAGCCGCCTGTCGCCAAAGCGCCGACAACCAAAGTGCCGACCGCCGGAACATCGGGCGCCACCACTTCAATACCCACGACTGCAAGACCCAGGGAGACCCGCTGATGGATGGCACAGTCCTTGTTGCCGACGACGACCGCACGATACGGACGGTCCTGACACAGGCGCTCACCCGCGCAGGCTGCCGGGTACATGCCACCTCCAGCCTCACCACGCTGCTGCGCTGGGTCGAGGAAGGGAAGGGCGATCTGGTCATCTCGGACGTGATCATGCCTGACGGGAACGGCATCGAGATGCTGCCGCGTATTTCGGCGCTGCGGCCCGGGCTGCCGGTGATCATCATCTCGGCCCAGAATACGATCATGACCGCCATTCAGGCCACCGAGGCTGACGCCTGGGATTATCTGCCCAAACCCTTCGACCTGCCGGACCTGCTGCAACGCTCATCGCGCGCGCTGGAAAGCGGGCGGCGGGCGGTGCGCGGCAGCACGGTGGTCAAGGCCCCGGTGCGCGAGGTGGTCGAGGTGGCGGGCGACGGCGATCTGCCGCTGGTGGGCCGCACGCCCACCATGCAGGCGCTTTACCGGCTGGTGGCGCGGGTGATGAACGCCGAGCTTCCGGCACTGATCACGGGTGAATCGGGCACCGGCAAGTCGCTGATCGCCCGCGCGCTGCATGACTTTTCCGACCGTCGCAACCAGCCCTTCGTGCTGGCCTCGGCGCAGGATCTGGATCTGGGTGACCCGGCGGCACTGGTGGCGCGCGCGCGCTCGGGCTCGTTGGTGATTGACGGGCTGGCCGATCTGGGCGCGCAGGCGCAGGCCCGGCTGGTGCGCATGCTGGATTCCCTGCCCGAAGACGGGCCGCGCGTGATCGCCATTGCCGATGGCGGGCTGACCCGCGCATTGGAGGCCGGGGCCTTCCGGCAGGATCTGTATTACCGGCTGGGTGGTGTCACACTGCATGTGCCGCCGCTGCGCGAACGCATCGAGGATATCCCGCTGTTGGCCGAGCATTTTCTGGCCCGCGCCGCGCGTGAAACCGGCACCAGCCGCCGTCTGTCAGCCCAGGCGCTGGAGGTGGTGCGCCAGTACAGCTGGCCGGGGAATGTGCGCCAGCTTGAAAACACCATCCGGCGGCTGGTCATCACCGGGCAGGAGGCCGAGATCGGCCGCGCCGAGATCGAATCGGCGCTCAACAATCATCCGGCGGTCAGCGCGCAGGGCGAGGGACGCCACGGCGAAACGCTGGGCGAGGCCGTGGGCCGCCATGTGCGCCGCTACTTTGAGCTGCATGGCGACGAGCTGCCGCCACCCGGCGTCTATGGCCGCATCCTGCATGAGATGGAGGCACCCCTGATCGAGATTTCGCTGGAATATACCGGCGGTAATCAGGCCCGCTGTGCCGACCTGCTGGGGATCAACCGCAATACCCTGCGCAAGAAGATCAACGAACTTGATATTCGCGTGACACGGCGCCGCAAGTTGATGTAAACAGGCCACAGAGGCGTGGCGCATTTGCCGCATGTCCGCGGCGCGCCGAGGCGTCAGGGGGTCTGTTTTATCGTGTCTTTTCAACTGGCGAACCCATGATTTCCGGTTCGGGGGCGGCGCGGCCGGGCGATGTCCGGCCGGATGACGGTTTTCTGACACGGCGCAGCCCGTTGCGGCGCAGGCTTCAGGCCCTTGGCACGCTGATTCTGGTCGCGATGGCGCCGCTGCTGGTGCTGGCCTCGGTGCTGGTGCTGGGGCCGTTCACGGTATCGCCGAATCTTCCCTCGCTCCGCCTCGTTCTGCTCGCCGATCTGATCTATATTCTGGTCGTAGCGGCGCTTGTCATGGCGCGGATCGCGCGGATGATCGCGGCGCGGCGCTCACGTTCTGCCGGGTCGCAGCTTCACCTGCGCCTGTCCGCGCTTTTCGCCATCATCGCGCTGGTTCCGGCAATCTCGGTCGCGGTGTTCTCGGTGATCACCATCAATATCGGGCTTGAGGGCTGGTTCTCGGACCGGGTGCGCAATGTGGTCGGCAATTCGCTGGCCGCCGCCGAGGCCTATCAGAGCGAGCAGGAACGCAACCTGATCGAAGACGGGCAGGCGGTAGGCCGGTTTCTTGACCTCTGGGCGCAGACCAACCCCTTCCTGTCCGACGGTGAGCTGCGCCAGATCCTGACGCAGGGGCAGGCCGCCATCCAGCGCGGGCTGCGTGTGGCCTTCATCATCGATTCCGACGGCACGCTTCAGCTGCGCGGCGAGCGCTCTTATCTCTTTGATTTCATTCGCCCTGCGCCGGATGATCTGGCGCGCGCCGCCGCCGGGGAGCTGGTGCTGATCCGCGACTGGCCCAATTCCGAATTCCGCGCGCTGGTCCCGCTGGAGGGGCAGTTTGACCGGCTGCTCTATATCGCCCGCGCGGTTGACGGCGAAATCCTGTCGCTGCTGGATGAGACGCAGGCGACGATCCAGCTGTACAACCAGCTTGAGCGTGAGCGAGGGCGCGTGCTGTTCAATTTCGCGCTGCTGTATCTGGCCTTTGCCATCATTCTGATTCTGGCCGCGATCTGGCTGGGCATGTGGTTTGCCGAGCGGCTTTCGCGGCCCATCGGGCGGCTTGCGGCGGCGGCTGGGGCAGTCGGTGAGGGTGATCTGGATGTGCAGGTGCCTGAGGAAAAGGGCGACGACGAGATTGCCACCATGGGCCGGGTGTTCAACCAGATGACCCGCCAGCTCAAGATCCAGCGCGAAACGCTGCTGGCCAATACCGGCCAGATTGAAGAGCGCCGCCGCCTGTTCGATTCGGTTCTCTCATCGGTCACCGCCGGTGTGATCGGACTGGATGCGGGAGGCAATGTCGAATTCGTCAACCGCGCGGCCGAGGCGCTGACCGGCATCGACGGCGCCCGAAGCCACCGCCGCCCGCTGACCGATGCGGTGCCCGAATTCGGCCCGCTGCTGGCGCGACTGACCGATGGCGACACGCGCTTTGCCGGGCGGGTGCAGGATGAGGTGCGCCTCAGCCGGGCCGGGCGGCTGGAAAGCCTGCTGGTGCGGCTGGCAGAGCGGCGCAATGCCGATGGCGCGCTTGAGGGTTATGTGGTGGCCTTTGATGACGTGACCGAGCTGGTCTCGGCGCAGCGCATGGCCGCGTGGGGTGATGTGGCGCGGCGCATCGCCCATGAGATCAAGAACCCGCTGACCCCGATCCAGCTTTCCGCCGACCGCATCAAACGCAAGTTCCGTCGCCATCTGGCCGAGGAAGAGGCAGCTTCTCTGGAACAGCTCACCGATGTTATTGTAAGGCAGACCAATGACTTGCGGCGCATTGTTGATGAGTTTTCACGCTTCGCCCGGATGCCCGAACCAGACCGGCGCCCGCATGATCTGGTGCAGCTTGTGCGCGATGCCGTGACCTTGCAGGAGGCCGGGATGGACCATATCCAGCTGGTCGCCACCCTGCCTGACACGCCGCTGGAACTGGAAATTGACTCAACCATGATCACCCAAGCTTTGACGAACCTGATAAAGAACGCCGGTGAAGCCATTGAAACACTGGAAGAAAGTGGCAACGCCCCTGTGGGCTTCATCCCCCGTATTGACGTAACGATGGCGCGGGGCGATCAGGCGGTGGTGATTACGATTGCCGACAACGGCATCGGCCTGCCGGAAGACCGCGCGCGCCTGTTTGAACCCTATGTGACGACGCGCGAAAAGGGCACCGGGCTGGGCTTGCCAATTGTCAAGAAAATCATCGAGGAACATGGCGGAACGCTTACGCTGCGCGACGCACCTTGCTTTGAAGGGGCCAGCCATACCGGCGCCCTGGCCGAAATCCGGCTGCCCCTTCTGGTCAATGGTCGTGCGGGGCGGGCAGAGCAGGAGACAGGGAAATGAGTGATATCCTGATCGTGGACGACGAACGCGACATCCGGGAACTGGTGTCGGAAATCCTGCGCGACGAGGGCTATGAAACCCGCCTTGCCGCCAATTCGGATGATGCGATGGCGGCGGTCAGCGCCAACCCGCCCGCGCTGATGATTCTGGACCTGTGGCTCAAGGACAGCCAGATGGACGGCATCGGCATTCTGATGGCCGTCAAGCGCGAGCATCCTGAAATTCCGGTGGTGATCATCTCCGGGCACGGCAATATCGAGATCGCGGTGGCGGCGATCAAGAAGGGCGCGTACGACTTCATCGAAAAGCCCTTCAACATCGACCAGCTTCTGGTGGTGATCGGCCGCGCGATGGAAGCGGCGCGGCTGCGGCGCGAAAACGTCAAACTGCGCAAGCGCGACGGTGGCCAGACCGAGATGATCGGCGCCAGTCAGGCCATGAAGGTGTTGAAATCGCAGCTTGGCAAGGTCACGCGCTCGAACGGGCGGGTGATGCTGACCGGCCCCTCGGGCAGCGGCAAGGAGGTTGCGGCGCGCTTCATCCACCTCAATTCCAACCGCGCCAGCGCGCCTTTCGTCACCGTCTCCTGCGCCGCGATCGAGCCGGACAAGATGGAAGCGGTGCTGTTCGGGCAGGAAAGCGCGGCGCATGGCATTATTCCGGGCCTGCTGGAACAGGCGCATGGTGGCATTCTCTATCTGGATGAGGTTGCCGACATGCCGCCCGGCACGCAGTCCAAGATCCTGCGGGTGCTGGTCGATCAGACATTCAGCCGCGTCGGCGGCGCCGAAAAGGTGCGGGTTGATCTGCGGGTGATCTCATCGACCACGCGCGACCTGCGCGCCGAGATCACGGCGGGCCAGTTCCGGCAGGAGCTGTATGACCGCCTCAATGTGGTTCCCATCCAGGTCCCCTCGCTGGAGGAGCGGCGCGAGGATATCCCTTCGCTTGCGGTGCATTTCATCGACATGTTCCACCAGTCGCAGGGCCTGCCGAAGCGCGATCTGTCGGATGAGGCCGAGGCGCAGCTTCAGGCGATGGGCTGGCCCGGCAACATCCGCCAGTTGCGCAATGTCATTGAGCGCGCGCTGATCCTTGGCGAGACCGCCGGCGCCATCGAGGCGCGCGAGTTGCAGGGCGACAGCAATGGCGGCGAGGGCGAGGGGCGGGTGGTGCTGTCCGGCGGGCTGGCCACGCTGCCCCTGCGCGAGGCGCGCGAGCTGTTCGAGCGCGAGTATCTGCTGACCCAGATCAACCGCTTCGGCGGGAACATTTCGCGCACGGCAACCTTTGTCGGCATGGAGCGCTCGGCGCTGCATCGCAAGCTAAAGTCGCTGGGCGTAAACACGGCCTCGCTGTCGCAATCGCGCGGCGGGCGCGACGACGACTGACCGGAAAGGGACAGGGCGATGAAAATCATCATCTGCGGCGCGGGGCAGGTGGGCTGGCAGATTGCCCGCCAGCTTGCAGGCGAAGCCAACGATGTCTCGGTGGTGGACAACAACCCCGTGCTGGTGCGCCGCGCCACCGACACGCTGGAGGTGCAGGGCGTCATCGGCTTTGCCTCGCACCCCGATGTGCTGGAGGCGGCAGGCGCCAAGGATGCCGACATGATCATCGCCGCCACCCATTCGGACGAGGTGAACATGGTCACCTGTCAGGTGGCGCATTCGGTGTTCAACGTCACCCGCAAGATCGCCCGGCTGCGCGCCCAGACCTATCTTGAGGCGCAGTATTCCAACATCTTCCAGCGTGATCACATGCCCATCGACGTGGTCATCAACCCTGAGCATGAGGTCAGCCAGGCCGCCCTGCGCCGGATCGCGGCACCCACCACCTTTGATGTGCAGGATTTTCTCGATGGCCGTGTGCGTCTGGCCGGGATCTCGCTGGATGAGGACTGCCCGGTTCTCAACACCGCCTTGCGCCAGTTGACCGAGCTGTTTTCAACCCTGCGCGCGATTGTCGTGGGTGTGCGACGCGGCGCGCGGCTGTTCGCGCCCGAACCCGAAGACCAGCTTTTCGCGGGCGATCAGATTTATGTGGTCTCTGAGAGCAGCGATCTGCCGCGCACGCTGGAGATTTTTGGCAAACCGCTCGCCCGGCAGGAACGGGTGGTGGTGATCGGCGCGGGCAATGTTGGGCTGACGGTGGCGAAGGCGCTGGAAAGCCAGCGCGAACGGGTGCGCGTCAAGGTGATCGAGCGTGACCGCGCCCGCGCCGAAATCGCCGCCGACGCGCTGGAACGCACCATCGTGCTGCATGGCGACGGGATGGACAGCGAAATTCTGGCCGAGGCCGGGATCGACAAGGCCGATGCCGTGCTGGCCGTGACCGATGACGACAAGGTCAATCTGCTGGTCTCGGTCCGGGCCAAGGCGATGGGCTGCAAGATCGCCATCGCGCTGATCAACGACCCCAGCCTTGCGCCGCTGATGGACCATCTGGGCATCGACGCCCATATCAACCCGCGCGCCACGACCGTGTCGTCAATCCTGCGCCATGTCCGCCACGGGCGCGTGCGCTCGATCTATACGATCGGCGATGGCGAGGCCGAGGTGATCGAGGCGCAGGTGCTGTCCACCTCACCCATGGCCGGCAAGACGATCGGCAATGTCGATTTTCCCGAGGGTGCGCTGGTCGGCGCGGTGCTCAAGGGCGGCAAGCTGGTCAAGCCGGTCAGCACGACACTGCTGGAAACCGGCGATCTGCTGGTGATCTTCGCGCTGAAAAAGGATGTGCCCGAGGTGGAGCGCCTGCTGCAGGTGGCGGTGGAGTATTTCTGATGGCCACCCGGCGAGCGCAGGTTCCGGTGCTGGTGGTCATGGTCGCGGCCACAGCGCTGCTGATGCTGGTGCCCTCGGTTCAGGCTTTCGCGCAGCGTGACGCGCCGGTGGGCCGCGCGTTCCTGTATTCCGCGCTGGTGTTCATCCTGCTGTCGGGGCTTCTGGCCATCGCCACCAGCCGCCCGTTGCGCGCCAACCCCATGCGCGGCCTGTTTCCGATGCTGGCGGCGATCTATCTGGTGCTGCCCGCCATCATGGCCGTACCGTTGGTAGAGGTGCTGGGTATCCGCTTCACGGATGCCTGGTTCGAGATGATTTCGAGCTTCACCACCACTGGCGCCACGCTGATCGACACACCGCGCCGGGTGCCAGAGGCGGTGCATCTGTGGCGGGCAATGGCGGGCTGGTTCGGCGGGCTTTTCGTGCTGGTCTCGGCTACCGCGCTGCTGGCGCCGCTGGGGCTGGGCGGGTTTGAGCTGATCCGCCCGCGCGCCGAAGTCGGGCTGGTGCATGCCGATCCCGCGCAGGGCCACGGCCCGCGGCTGATCGCGCATGGCAGGGTCATTCTGCCGTGGTATGCGGGGCTGACACTGGCGCTGTGGTTGCTGCAGGTGCTGCTGGGCGTGCCGGGTTACCGCGCGCTGATCCATGCGATGTCCACGCTCTCGACCTCGGGCATCCTGCCGCGCGAGACGCTGGGCGGGGTGGGTTTTCTGGCCGAGCTTTCAATCTTTCTGTTCCTCATTCTTGGTCTCAGTCGGGGCCTGCTGCCCAATCCGGCCAGCCGTTCCCACATGCTCCGCCGCCCCACGATAGGGCCTGAAATGATGGTCGGCGCGATCATCGTGGGCGTTGTGACCGCCATTGTCGCGTCACGGCACTGGATGGGCGCGTTCGAGGTGGCCGAGGGTGAGAACCTGCCCGCCCTTGGCCGGGCGGCCTGGGGCGCGGCCTTCACCGGGCTGTCGTTTCTGACCACCACGGGCTTTGTCAGTCAGGACTGGATTGCGATGCGCCTGTGGTCCGGGCTGGCGCCGCCGGGCCTTGTGCTGATGGGGCTGGCAATTGTCGGCGGCGGAATTGCGACGACGGCGGGCGGGGTGAAGCTTTTGCGCGTCTATGCACTGGCGCGGATGGGCCGGCTGGAGATGGAGCATATGATCTATCCGTCGATGATTGACGGTGGCGGCGAGCGTGAGCGCTTTCTGGTCACCGACGGCGCCCGCGCCGCCTGGCTGTTCGCCATGGTCTTTGCGCTGTCCGTGGCGGTGCTGGTGGCGGTGCTGATGCTGCTGGGCATGGGCTTTGAAACCGGCCTCATCTTCACCTTCGCGGCCATCACCACCACAGGCCCGCTGGTGCAGGTGGCAGGTGATCTGCCGCTGCACTGGTCCCTGCTGAGCGACCCGGCCAAGGGGGTGCTGGCGGTGGGGATGATTCTGGGGCGGCTGGAAATTCTGGCGCTTCTGGCCCTGCTCATGGCCCAGTTCGCCCGCGATTGACCCCGCCGCACCCGCATTCCGGCCTTGCCGAGCGTCGAAATCCAGTCTAAAGCGCTGAATTAGACTGGAAATTGGCATGGTCGCGCTTCATACTGCTTCCGCAGGGAGGGGCTGTGCCACGGGATTTCGGCGCAGGCCGCAATAAAGGTAAAAATAACATGGCCGTAGAAAAGCAAAACTTGCAGGATGCCTTTCTTAATCACGTCCGCAAGAACAAGGTTCCCGTTACGATATTTCTGATCAATGGGGTCAAGCTGCTGGGCGTGATCACATGGTTTGACAATTTCTGCGTTCTGCTGCGCCGGGAGGGGCAGAGCCAGCTGGTTTACAAGCATGCGATTTCCACGATCATGCCGGGCCAGCCGATCAATCTGTATAATGGCGAAGACTGATCTTCGCCCGGGCGAGGTGATGTGACCATCAGAATTGACGAACTGAGCGGTGCGGGCGGAAAACGGCCCACCCGGGCGCTTGTGCTGCATCCGGATATCCGCGGGGCTGATAACGCACGCGCACCCGAAGGGGCGCTGGCCGAGGGCATGGCACTGGCGCGCGCCCTGCCAGGGATCGAGGTGATCGACGGGCTGGTGGTGCGGCTGCCGCGCGCGCATCCTGGCCATCTGTTCGGCTCCGGCAAGGTTGAGGAACTCAAGGCCCGGATCGAGGCCGAGGAGATCGAACTGGTGCTGGTCGATGGGCCGGTGACGCCGGTTCAGCAGCGCAACCTGGAACGCGAATGGTCGGTCAAGCTGCTGGACCGTACCGGGCTGATCCTTGAAATCTTTGCCGACCGCGCCCGCACCCGCGAGGGCGTGTTGCAGGTGGAACTGGCCGCGCTCAGCTATCAGCGCACCCGGCTGGTGCGCGCCTGGACCCACCTTGAGCGCCAGCGCGGCGGGTTGGGCTTTGTCGGTGGCCCCGGCGAGACGCAGATCGAGGCCGATCGCCGGGCGATTGACACGCAGATGGTCCGCCTGAAACGGCAGTTGGAGAAGGTGGCGCGCACCCGCGAACTGCACCGCGCGGCGCGACGCAAGGTTCCCTTTCCGGTGGTTGCGCTGGTGGGTTACACTAACGCAGGAAAATCCACGCTTTTCAACAGGATGACCGGGGCCACGGTGTTGGCCAAGGACATGCTTTTCGCCACGCTTGACCCGACGATGCGCGCCGTGGAACTTCCAGGCGGGCTGGAGGTGATCCTGTCCGACACGGTGGGCTTCATCTCGGACCTGCCGACGCAGCTTGTCGCCGCTTTCCGGGCGACGCTGGAAGAGGTGCTTGAGGCGGATCTGATCGTCCATGTCCGCGATATCGCCCATCCGGAAACCGAGGCGCAGGCACAGGATGTAGAAACCATTCTCACCGAACTTGGCGTGGCCGAGACGGTGCCGAAGATCGAGGTCTGGAACAAGGCCGATCTGCTGACGCCCGATGACGCGCTGATGACGGTTGCCGCACGCCGCGACGGGGTTTTTGCGGCTTCGGCGCTGACCGGGGCGGGGCTGGAAGCGGTTTTTTCGGCCATCACCACCGCGCTGGACGATGAGCGGCAGGGCGCGGTGCTGGAGCTGGCCTATGATCAGGGCCGCGCGCGCGCCTGGCTTTTTGCCGAGGGGCTGGTGCAGTCCGAGGACCCGGGCGAGGCCGGATCGGAACTGACCGTCCACTGGACCGCCCGACAACGCCGCCGCTTTGAGGCGCTTCTCGGCGATGGGGCTGAGGGGAGCGATGCGGCCGGAGACGGGGAGGCCGATGATGATTCTGGCGCGGATCCGGCCGGGGATGATCATCCGGCCTGAAGGCTGAGCGGGCGGCGAAGGGGGGCGTTGCCCCCCCTCTTGGCCTTTGGCCAATTCACCCCCCAGCGTATTTCCGGCAAGATGAAGCGGCACGCGGCGCGCCTGAGATCGTGCGGCAGGTTTCTTTTCCGGAGTTTTGGCGTGGCGGTTTTTCACGACGCCGGAAGAGGCTGCGCCGGGTGGTGATCTGCAGTGAGCCAGAGCGGCGTTCTTTCTGCGCCCTCCGACGCCTTTTCCCGAAGTCCCCTGATCACGGGGGCTGTGGGATTTTCTTCGACCGCTGAAGGCACTGTCGCAGGGAGATAAAGGGTGGCGGCCGCGCGAAAACGGTTGTTGCTGAGACGGTGATTGGCCAGTTGGTTGTCGCTCAGACGGTGATCGGTCAGACAGCGGTTGTTCAGTTGCGCTTCGGTTGCCCCGCGCAGGCGTGAGGCAGGGGCGGGCTCGGGTGTTGCGACGGTGCCGGAGAGGGTTGGACAGGGCCGCGCGGAGGTGCAGCGCGCGCGCCGCCGGACCGACCGCCCTATTCCTCCTCATCGCTGCGCAGTTCGATTTCCCCCAGGTCGATCAGATTGCGGATGCTGGCCACCACGGTGCTCATCGCTGCCTCGCCGTCCTTGGCGCGCACCTTGCCGCGGATCTCGACCTCATCGCGCAGGGTGCCGGCCATGCGCTGCGACATGTTCGCCAGCAGGAACTCGACCGCTTTCGCCTCGTCGCTGCCCGGTTGCAGGGCGGCATAGGCGAAGGCGGTGATCAGATCAGCCTGCGCGACATCGCGCAGCACCTTGCCGATATCGCGCGGGTTCAGCCGTTGGTGAATATTGGCGAAGGTAAAGATGGCTTTGCGCACCCCTTCGGCGAAGCCCGCATCCTCCTGATCCAGCCCCGAAAGCAGGTCTTCGCGGACCCGGGTGGGTGTGTTGGTCAGGATGGCGCCGACGCGTTTGGCGGGCGGCGCTTCAAACGCGGCGGGCGGGCGGTCATCGAGCTGGGTGGCCAGCGCATTGCCGATCCGCGCCACCAGCCGCGGCGTGATCCCTTCGGTCTGCGACACCGCATAGGCCACGCGGCGCGCGCGCTCACCCGGCATTTTACCCAGCAGTTCAGCGGCCTGCTTGACCGAGAGCTTGGAAAGCACCACCGCCGCCACCTCAGGGCTTTCAGGCTCCAGCAGACCGACAAGCGTGTCGCTGTCGGCGCTTGTGATACGTTCCCAAGGGTCGGCGACGCCGCGGGCGCGGGCCATCTGGCGCAGGCGGGTGGCGGCGGCGGGGCTGAGCTTGCCGTCAAGCGCCTTGAGCGCGCCGCCCACGCCGCCCGAAAAGCTGAGCCCCACCTGTTCCAGCGTTTCCACAAATTCGCTGACCACCGCGAAAAGCGTGTCACGGTCGACCAGCCGCATGGTGCACATTTCTTCGCTGAGCGCGTTCTGCATCGATTCCGGCAGTTTGGCGAGTTTCAGGTCGTTGCCTTCGGAGAGCAGCAACTGCACCAGAATCGTCGCCTTCTGGCGACCGTTCAAATGCCGGATGGCGCGGCCATTGGGGCTGGTGGCATGGCCTGCGGGCGCATCAAGCCCGAACCCGCCCGGCAGCAGGCCGCCGCCTGTGGGCAGCGAGGGGGCAGGGGCGGTGTAAAGCTCACCCAGCTGGAGGGCTGGCATCAACTGGTCTTGTGGCATGGATGGTCCCGTCCGATTCTGGGGCCATCTTCGCCTGCAAGCGTTAAGGGGCGGATAACAGGGGAAGGACGATGATGCAGCTTTGATCCAAATCAAGGCGGGGCGCGGCGGTTGCGGGTGATATGGCTCATGAAGGCCAAGGTTGATCCGTTCGCCTTATCTTCATCTCCCGTTTCCGGGTGCTTCTTCCGGCGCCCGGTTGCCTCTGCGCCGCGAGAGCGTTCTCTCGCGGCGGTTTTTTTTGTCCGTTCAGCCCCGCGCAACTGCCGGAGCAGCACCCGGAGCCACAGCCTCTGACGCCTGTTCGGCCTCGATCACGGCGACGCGCTTTTCCACCAGTTCCACGATATGGTCGATCATCGCCGCATTCGACAGTTTGTGGCTTTGCTTGCCCGCCATATAGACCATGCCTGAACCCGCACCGCCGCCGGTGAAGCCGATATCGGTCATCAGCGCCTCGCCGGGGCCGTTGACCACGCAGCCGATGATCGACAGGCTCATGGGTGTCTTGATGTGCTCAAGGCGCTGTTCCAGTGCTTCGACCGTCTTGATCACATCAAAGCCCTGCCGGGCACAACTGGGGCAGGAGATGATCTGAACGCCGCGCGTGCGCAGGCCCAGCGATTTCAGGATCTCAAAGCCGATCTTGACCTCCTGCACCGGATCGGCGGAGAGCGATACGCGGATCGTATCGCCGATGCCCATCCACAAAAGGTTGCCCAGCCCGACGGCCGATTTCACGGTGCCGGACATCAGCCCCCCGGCCTCGGTGATGCCCAGATGGATGGGGGCATCGGTGGCCTCGGCCAGCATCTGATAGGCGGTGGCGGCAAGGAACACGTCGGAGGCCTTGCAGCTGATCTTGAACTCGTGAAAGTCATTATCCTGCAAGAGCTTGATATGGTCCATGCCGCTTTCGACCATGGCATCGGGGCAGGGCTCGCCGTACTTTTCCAACAGGTGGCGCTCCAGCGAGCCGGCGTTGACGCCGATGCGGATGGAGCAGCCGTGGTCCTTGGCCGCCTTGATGACCTCGCGCACCCGGTCAGCCGAGCCGATATTGCCCGGATTGATGCGCAGGCAGGCCGCGCCCGCCTCGGCAGCCTCGATGGCGCGTTTGTAGTGGAAATGGATATCCGCCACGATCGGCACCGGGCTTTCGCGGACGATCTCGCGCAGGGCGCGGGTTGAGCTTTCGTCCGGGGTGGAGATGCGTACGATATCGGCGCCGGCATCGGCAGCGGCCTGCACCTGTTTGAGCGTCGCGCGCACATCCGAGCTGTCGGTGTTGGTCATGGTCTGCACAGTGATCGGTGCATCCCCCCCGACCGGCACCGAACCAACCATGATCTGGCGCGATTTGCGCCGTTCGATGTTGCGCCAGGGGCGGATCGGATTATGCGACATGGGCTGTCCCGTACTGTTTGGCCTGCGCCCCAGACATAGGCCCAAGGCCGGGCCAAGGCAATGCGGGGGCGGGCGGATGGGCGGCTTTCTTCGCGGCCAGTGAAAAGGCCCGCGGCAAGGCGCGGGCCGGGAACGCGGCTGGGGCCGGGCCTTACTGGTCGCGCAGGCGGGCGACATGCACCGCCAGATCCTCATCGCGCGTCAGGTCGGCCAGCGCAAACCGCTCGCGCAGCGCATCGGCGGAAAGCGCGATGTCGCGGACGACATTGGCACCGGGCGCGGCGGGGCCATAGGCCTCGCCATTGACAAGGAAATAGACCGAGCCGGAGTTACCCGCATGCAGTGTGGGCGGCACTTCTGTCTGGGGCAGGGTGTAGCGCTCGCCCGCATCGAGGATGCGCTCGAATACCACGCTGCCATCGGTGCCACGCACCCGCATCCATGCGGCGCGCACGGCCAGAATTTCGACAACCGGCGGGCCGCTGTCATGCACACGTGGCGCGCCATTATCCGTGGCACCGTTCGCGGCGCTCAGTGCGCCCGCCAGCGCTTCGGACACGGCGGAATCGGTGGCGATATGGTCAGGGCTGCGGCCATCACGGGTGTTGATCGCGGCAATCGGGCCATCGCGCGGCACCATGACCGGCACATCCAGCGCCTGCGGCCGTGAGATGCGCACCCGGCCTTCGGCGCCCGAAACCGGCGTCGCCATCGGATCAGCGTCCAGCGCGGCGATGGAGGAGGCGGGGCCACCCGCCAGCGGGTTGAAATCGCTGACCACGTTGGGAATGATATCGGCGGGTGCGACCTGAACGCGCTGCACTTCCTGCAGCACTTTCCACCCGGCAAAGCCAAGACCCAGAATAAGCGCGGCCAGAACCGTGACCGAACCCAGCGCGCCGGGCTCGATGCGGCGCCAGAAGGGCTCAGGATCAGGGAGGATGCCGAAGCCCTTCAGCGCGGTGCCACGCGGCTCAGGCGCACGGTTTTCGCGCTGCGGGCGGGATGCGGGCGTGCCGGACGCCATGCCATGGGCCACGGCGAAATCATGTTCCAGACAGAAGCGGGTATAGACCCATTCCGGGTCCATGCCGAGATAGCGGGCATAGGAGCGCACGAAACCGGCTATGAAGCTGGGGGTTTCAAACGCTTCCAGATCGCCGTTTTCGATGGCGGCAATAAAGGCGGCACGGATGTGAAGCTCGCGCTGGACATCCAGCAAGGATTTGCCCAGCGTCGCCCGCTCGCCGCGCAGAAGATCGCCCAGACGCAGCTCATAATCGTCGAAGCCACGTTGTTTGTTCTCTTGCTGCGCCGGAGGTTGTTCCTTCCGCCAGATCATCCACACTGTCCCTGTTACCGCCTGCCTATCGGGTGCGCTTTTCACGAGGCAATACCACCTGTGGTGGAAAATTGAGTCGCGCTGCGTCTACCTCTTGTTGGTTTCTTAGCAGAAGACAACAATAATTTGAAGCATTCGTGTAGTCTCAGGCACTCAATTCGGCACGATTCAGCGCACAGTGCGACCAGAGCGCGTCCATCGCCTTGACCACCCGGTCGATCTGCTCGGGATCATGCACCGGCGAGGGCGTGAAACGCAGCCTTTCGGTGCCCCGCGGGACGGTGGGAAAGTTGATCGGCTGGACGTAAACACCGTAGCGTTCCAGCAGCATATCAGAGATCAGCTTGCAATGGACCGGATCGCCGACATGGACCGGCACGATATGGCTGCCATGGTCGATGATCGGCAGACCCAGCGCTTTCAGCCGCATCTTGAGAATGCGCGCATGCAGTTGCTGCTTGTCGCGCAGGCCCTGATCGCTTTTCAGATGCCGGATCGAGGCCGCACACCCTGCAGCAACCGCAGGCGGCAGCGAGGTGGTGAAGATGAATCCCGGCGCATAGGAGCGGATCGCGTCAACCATCCGGGCGCTTGCGGCGATATAGCCGCCCATCACCCCGAAGGCCTTGGCCATGGTGCCGTTGATGATATCAAGCCGGTGCATCAGCCCGTCACGCTCCGCCACGCCGCCACCGCGCGGGCCATACATGCCCACCGCGTGAACCTCATCCAGATAGGTCAGCGCGCCGAATTCATCGGCCAGATCGCAGATTGCCTCGATCGGGGCGAAATCGCCATCCATCGAATAGATCGATTCAAACGCGATCAGCTTGGGGGCGGCGGGGTCATCGGCGGCCATCAGTTCGCGCAGATGCGCGACATCGTTGTGGCGGAAAATGCGCTTGGCACCGCCGTTGCGGCGCACACCCTCGATCATCGACGCATGGTTGAGCGCGTCGGAATAGATGATCAGGCCGGGAAACAGCTTTGGCAGCGTCGAAAGCGTCGCGTCATTGGCGATATAGGCCGAGGTGAAGACCAGCGACGCTTCCTTCTGGTGCAGGTCGGCAATCTCGGCCTCAAGGCGCTTGTGATAAACCGTGGTGCCGGAAATGTTGCGCGTCCCGCCTGAGCCCGCGCCGGTGGCTTCAAGCGCCTCATGCATCGCGGCCAGAACGGCGGGGTTCTGGCCCATGCCCAGATAATCATTGCCGCACCAGACCGTAATCTCTTTCTCGGTGCCATCGGGACGGCGCCAGACAGCATGCGGGAAATGCCCCTTGCGCCGCTCGATATCGATGAATGTCCGGTAGCGCCCTTCATCGTGAAGACGTTGCAGGGCGGTGTCGAGTGCGGCATCAAAGTTCAAGGTCGTCTCCCTCGCGTATCGCTGGGTCGGTCGTGGCAGGGCGCGCGACGTGTCGCATTTGGTCCGGCGCAGCGGTTTCTTCCATCTTGGAATCGTGTTTACCCGGGCCTTTTCGCGGTAAACATGACTTGGATCAATTCCAAACTATGTCGCACCCTGCGCACCCCCTACACGACAGGATATAGCAAGCTCAATCCGTTATGACCACTGCGCAGTCCCCGGCGGTGCTTTCGCTGCCATTTCCGTCACTGCAGGCGGCCAACGCATCGGCAGCGGCGCGCTCTCCCTGACCCAGCCCCCAAAGGCCGGTTGCGGGCGAAATGGCCAGTGCCGCCGGGCCGGGCCGCGTGGGGTAACCGGCATCAAAAGCGGCCGTTGCATCGGCGCTGAGCTGCAGCGCGCGTGCCTGCCAGCCTGCGGGGCGCACCTCCAGCACGATCACGCAACTGCCTGCGGCAAGGCGGCGCTCCTCGCATTCCGCCAGTGCGGCAGAGCGCGCGGCATCCACCGTATGGTGATTGGCCGCCATCACCGTCGCCGCCGACATCAACCCGTCGCCGGGGGCAAAGGCGACGGCGGCATAATATTTCTGCCCCTGCGCGACCGAGGCCAGGATCTGCACCTCCTGATCGCTCAGCCCCTGCGTATTGTGGCGCACCACCTCCACGCGTTCAGGGTGGAACAGCTGGCTGCGGGCCTCGCTGCCGGGTACCGGGTTTGCCAGCGCGGGAAGGGCGCTCAGCGCGGTGACAAGAAGGGGGGCGGCCAGCGCCGCAAACACAGGGTTCTTCATCGGGCAAAGATGCTCCTGCTCAGGTCTGAGCGTTCTTTATCAAGCGGCGGCGGCGCTGTGAACCGCTTTGGCGGGACCGAGGGCATAAAGCGGCGCGTGCCCTTGCCCCGGGGCTCTGGACTTGCCCGGAGGCCGCGACTAGGCTCACCCGCAACCCCGTTCCGCCCGTTTTCCAGGAGGCTTCATGTCCGCGCAAACCGCTCTTCCCAGGGTTCTTGATCATATCGACAGCCATATCGACGAATCGCTTGAGCGGCTTCTGGCCTTCCTGCGCATGCCCTCCATCTCCACCGATCCGGCCTATAAGGCTGAATGCGACCGCGCCGCCGACTGGCTGACCTCCGAGCTGTCTGCGCTGGGGCTTGCGGCGCGCAAGGATGCCACGCCGGGGCACCCGATGGTCGTGGCGCATGGCCCGGAACAGAACGGCCCGCATGTGCTGTTCTACGGCCATTACGATGTCCAGCCGGTGGACCCGCTGGAACTGTGGCACCGTGACCCGTTCGACCCGGCGGTAGAGGACGGGCCGCAGGGCCGCGTGATCCGTGGCCGGGGCGCCTCGGATGACAAGGGCCAGCTGATGACCTTCATCGAGGCCTGCCGCGCCTGGATCGCGGTGCACGGATCGCTGCCCACCCGCGTGTCGATGTTCTTTGAAGGTGAGGAGGAGTCGGGCTCGCCCTCGCTGGTGCCCTATATGCAGGCGCAGGCTGCGGCGCTGAAGGCCGATCTGGCGCTGATCTGCGACACCGGCATGTTCGACCCGCAGACACCGGCCATCACCACCATGCTGCGCGGGCTGGCGAAACTGGAACTGGTCATCACCGGGCCGGACAAGGATCTGCATTCAGGCATGTTCGGGGGCGCTGCGATGAACCCGGCGCGCGTGCTGGCGCGCATCCTCGCCGATCTGCACGATGACGCGGGGCGCATCACGCTGGACGGGTTCTATGACGGGGTGCCGGAACTCTCGAATGCGCAGCGCGCGCAATGGGATGAGCTGGGCTTTGACGCTGAAACCTTCCTCGGCGCGGTCGGCCTCAGCCTGCCTGCGGGTGAAAAGGGCCGCACGGCGCTGGAAATGGTCTGGTCGCGCCCGACCTGCGAGATCAATGGCATGACCTCGGGCTATACCGGCGCCGGGTTCAAGACCGTTCTGCCGTCGCGCGCCATGGCCAAGGTCAGCTTCCGCCTTGTGGGAACGCAGGATCCGCAAAAGGTGCTCGATGCGTTCCGCGCCCATGTCGACGCGCGCCTGCCTGCCGATTGCAAGGCCGAGATCCTTGATGCGAGCGGCGCCCCGGCCTCGGTCATGCCGCTCGACAACCCGGCCTTCGAGGCCGCGCGCCAGGCGCTGAGCGACGAATGGCCCCGCCCGGCGGCCTTCATCGGCTGCGGCGGTTCCATTCCGATCGCGGGGTATTTCCAGTCGATCCTGGGGATGGACTCGCTTCTCATCGGCTTTGGCCGCGACGATGACCAGATCCATTCGCCCAACGAAAAATATGACCTTGAGAGCTATCACAAGGGCATCCGCTCCTGGGCCCGCATCCTCGCCGCCCTCGCCCGGACCTGATCACCAGCCCCATGGCCCGTTCATCTTGCCACAAATACGCTGGGGGGTGAATTGGCTGCAGGCCAAGAGGGGGGCAACGCCCCCCTCCCTTTTTCCCAGAAAACCATGCAGCATATCAGCCAGTCCCCCACCGACCCCGCTTTCGTGCAAAACCCCTATCCGTTCTATGACCGCGCCCGCGCACAGGCGCCGGTCGCGCATTGGGATGAGATCGGCATGCCCTGCGCCTTCAGCCATGCCGCCGTCAGCATGATCCTGCGCGACCGCCGCTTCGGGCGTGAAATTCCCGCCGACCGTAAAAAGCCGGTGCCCGCGCATCTCGAACCCTTCTACGCGGTGGAACAGCACTCGATGCTGGAACTGGAGCCGCCCCGGCACACAGCGCTGCGCAAACGCGTCCTGCGCGCTTTCACCTCGCGACGGATCGCCGCGCTGGAACCCGAAATCGCGGCCCTCACGCATGATCTGATCGACCGTTTCCCCGCCGGGCCCTTCGATCTGCTGGAACATTTCGCGCAAACCATTCCGGTGGTGGTGATCTGCCGCCTGCTGGGGGTGCCGGAGGCGATGAAAGACCAGCTTCTGAACTGGTCGCATGCGATGGTGGGAATGTATCAGGCCGGTCGTACCCGCGCGACCGAAAAGGCGGCGGCGCGGGCGGCCAGCGATTTCGCGGCCTTCCTGCGCGGCTATGTCGAAAAACGCCGCGCGCTTCCGGCTGACGATCTGATCACCCGGCTGATCGAAGCCGGATCCGACGGTGCCACGCTCAGCACCGAAGAGCTGATCGCCACCTGCATCCTGCTTCTGAACGCCGGGCATGAGGCGACGGTTCACGCGCTCGCCAACGGGGTGAAAGCCCTGCTGGAAGCGGGCGGGCCGAAGGACTGGCTGACGCAAGGGAAGATCGACGGCACCATCGAGGAAATCCTGCGCTTCGATCCGCCGCTGCACCTGTTCACCCGCTACGCCTATGAACCGGTCGAGGTGATGGGCCATGTCTTCCGGCCGGGGGATCAGGTGGCGCTCCTGCTCGCCGCAGCCGGCCGCGACCCGCAGGTCTGGCATGCCCCCCACCGCTTCAACCCGGCGCGCCCGGTCAAACCCCACCTTGCCTTCGGGGCGGGGCTGCACTTCTGTCTCGGCGCACCACTGGCACGGCTGGAAATGGCGGTTGCACTGCCCATCCTCTTCGCCCGCCGCCCGGATCTGCACCTGACCGATACGCCCTGCTACGCAGACACCTACCACTTCCACGGGTTGACGCGCCTGCAGGTCGGGCGGTGACCGGGGGCGGCTCCCGCCCCTCGTCCAGCGCGGGCTGCGCCCGCACTCTCCTCGCGTTGGGCCGGGCCGCCGCGCCTGCGGCACGGCGGCAGGGGGGCGCTGCCCCCGCCGCCCTTCGGGCGACTCCCCCGGGATATTTTTGAACAGATGAATGGGGCCTTTCCGGACGCCCTTTCATCTGTTCAAAAATATCCTGGGGGTGAATTGGCCGCAGGCCAAGAGGGGGCAAAGCCCCCTTTCTTTTTGCGTTGTCCCACCGGCGCGGGGGATTGATCTTTGCCCCGTGGCTGGGCATTGCGGGCGGCAACGAAACTGACGGGCGAAGGGGGAGGGATGCGGGCATTGGCAAGCGGATTGGGATCGGCGCCGGTCATCGTGCTGGTGCGCCCGCAGATGGGTGAGAATATCGGCGCGGCTGCGCGGGCGATGCTTAACTTCGGGTTGGAGCATATGCGCCTTGTCGCCCCGCGCGATGGCTGGCCGAACCCTGCGGCGGTTGCCATGGCCTCGGGCGCGGGGCCTGTGCTGGAGCATGCGGGGTTGTTTTCGGACCTGCCCGGGGCGCTGGCTGACTGCGACTATGTTTTTGCCACCACGGCGCGGGTGCGCGGCCTGGTCAAGCCCGTTTACACGCCTGAGGCGGCGATGGCCGAGGCGCGCGCCCTGATCGGGGCGGGCAAGCGGGTGGCAGTGTTGTTCGGGCCGGAGCGCGCCGGGCTGGAGAATGAGGATGTGGCGCGGGCCAATGCCATCATTACCATTCCGGTCAACCCGGCCTTCTATTCGCTCAACCTTGCGCAGGGCGTGTTGCTTCTGGCCTATGAATGGATGCGCCAGACCACCGAGACCCTGGCGCGGGTCGAAAATCTGACCGGCACCGATTTCGCCAGTGGGCTTGAGGTGGAGAAGCTGGGCGACCATCTGGAGGAAAAGCTGGAAGCCTCGGGCTTTTTCTTTCCGGAGCAGAAAGCCCCAATGATGAAGCTGAACCTGCGCAACATGCTCACCCGCTGGGGTCTGACCCGCGCCGAGGTGCAGACGCTGCATGGCATTCTGCGACGTCTTGTACGGGGCCGGTGATGCGCCCTTGAAGCTGCGGCTGCGGGGTTCTAGCTTGCCGCGAGAACAAGGAGTGGTTCATGGCCCGACGTCCGATCTTTGAAGAAGTCACCGAGGCGAGCGCGCGTGCCACCCCGGCGCGCGTGTCCATCGAGCGCCCTTCGGGTGCGCGCCGGGCGATCCGGGCGTGGCTTTATGTCCTCTTCGCGCTGGTCGTGGCGATGATCGCGGTGGGCGGACTGACGCGGCTGACGGGCTCGGGCCTGTCGATCACCGACTGGCGGCCGGTAACCGGCGCGATCCCGCCCCTGAACGCCGAGGACTGGGCGCGCGAATTCGACGCCTATCGCCAGATCGACCAGTACCAGCTTGTCAACCGGGGCATGACGCTGGGCGAGTTCCAGTTCATCTATTGGTGGGAATGGGGCCATCGCCAGCTTGGCCGGTTCATCGGGCTGGTCTGGGGTCTTGGGTTCCTGTGGTTCTGGCTGCGCGGCCAGATCCCGCCGGGCTGGACCGGGCGGCTTCTGGGCCTTGGTGCGCTGGGGGGCGCGCAGGGCGCGATCGGCTGGTGGATGGTGGCTTCGGGCCTGAATGAGGGGATGGTGGCGGTGGCCTCGTACCGGCTGGCGGTGCATCTGGGGCTGGCCTTTGTCATTCTGGGCCTGATCGCGTGGTATGCGCTTTTGCTGGCCCGGTCCGAGGCCGCGCTGATACAGGCAAGGCGGGGGCGCGAGGCGAAGCTCTTTTCCATGTCCACCGGGCTGATGCATTTCGCCTTTCTGCAGATCATCCTTGGCGCGCTGGTGGCCGGGATCGACGCCGGGCGGGGCTATACCGACTGGCCGCTGATGGCGGGGCAGGTCTTTCCGCCCGCCGCGTTCGAGCTGCAGCCGCTGTGGCGCAATTTCTTTGAGAATGACGGGCTGGTGCAGTTCATCCACCGCACATCGGGCTATCTGCTGGCGATCTTCGCCGTGGTGATCTGGGCGCGCGGGCGGCGCAGCTCCTACCGCGCCACGCGGGCGGGGTTCAATCTGATGCTGGGGGCGATGGCGGCGCAGATCGTGCTGGGCATCGTCACCGTGCTGCACGGCGCGCCCTGGCCGCTGGCGATTGCGCATCAGTTGCTGGCGGTGGTGCTGTTCGTGATCATCATCCGCGCCCGGTTTCTGGCGCGATACCCGTACGGGGCAACCATCGGAAAGGGCCGCAAGTGAGCGCCTATGAAGAACTGCTGGCCTATGAGCGCCAGACGCAGGCGCTGGCGCAGGTCATGGGCCGGCTGGGCTGGGATCAGGAAACCATGATGCCCCGCGGGGCCGCCGAGCAGCGGGCCGAAGAAATGGGCGCGCTGGAAGGCGTGCTGCATGCACGGCGCACCGATCCGCGCCTTGGCGGGTGGCTTGAGACGGCGCAAGCGGATGACGCGCCCGCGCGCGCGATCCTGCGCCGGAGCCGGCGTGATTATCAGCGCAATACCAAGGTGCCCGCGCGGCTGGCGGAGGAGATTGCGCGGGTGACATCGGCGGCGCAGGGCCATTGGGCCGAGGCCCGCGCGCGCGACGATGTGGCGCTGTTCCTGCCCTGGCTGGAGCGGGTTCTGGCGCTCAAGCGCGAAGAGGCGGCAGCGCTGGCGGCGGGGGGAGACCTTTATGATGCGCTGCTTGATGATTATGAGCCCGGCGCCACGGCGGCCGGGATCGGCGCCATGTTCGGGCGGATGCGGCCCCGGCTGGTGGCTTTGCGTGAGGCGGTGCTGGCCGCACCCGATCAGCCTGCGCCCCTGAAGGGTGAATTTCACCGTGAGGGCCAGTTGCGGCTGGCC
Organism: Pararhodobacter sp.; assembly: GCF_036802785.1. Taxonomy (GTDB): domain Bacteria; phylum Pseudomonadota; class Alphaproteobacteria; order Rhodobacterales; family Rhodobacteraceae; genus Pararhodobacter. The sequence continues at coordinate 8,105 of NZ_DAIRVN010000046.1, read as the reverse complement.
CGGCTTCTGGCTGAAACCTATGGCTATGATTTCACGCGCGGGCGGATGGATCTGGCGGTGCATCCGTTCTCGTCAGGCTCGGGCGCGGATGTGCGCATCACCACGCGGGTGGTGGAAACCGACCCGTTCAACTGCCTCTATTCCACGCTGCATGAAGTGGGCCATGCCGCCTATGAGCAGGCCGTGAACGCAGCATTCGCGCTGACGCCGCTGGGGCAGGGCGCGTCGATGGGGGTGCATGAAAGCCAGAGCCGGATCTATGAGAACCAGCTGGGCCGCAGCGCCGCCTTCACCGGCTGGCTGTTTGAGAAGATGCGCAGCGAGTTCGGCGATCTGGGGCTGGGCGACGCCGCGCATTTTCATGCGACCGTGAACCGCGTCTCGCCCGGTTTCATCCGCACCGAGGCCGATGAGGTGCAGTATAACCTCCATATCATGCTGCGTTTTGATCTGGAACGCGCGCTGATTGCCGGTGACCTGCTGCCCCGCGATCTGGAGGGCGCGTGGAATGACCGCTTCAAGGCCGATTTCGGCGTGGCGGTGGAGCGGCCCGCGCTGGGGGTGTTGCAGGATGTGCATTGGTCGGTGGGGCTGTTCGGCTATTTCCCCACCTACACTTTGGGCAATGTCTATGCCGGCTGCCTGATGCAGGCGCTGCGGCGTGACCGTCTGGCGCTGGACGAGGAACTGGCGGCGGGTGATCTGGCCGGTGCAACCACGTGGTTGCGCGAAAAGGTGCAGGTGCACGGCGCGCTGATGGAACCGGCGCAGACCATCGAGCAGGCCTGCGGTTTTGCGCCTCATGAGGGGCCGCTGCTGGACTATCTGGACGAGAAATTCAGCGCGATCTACGGGCTGTGATGGCACCCGAGCTGCAGATCCTCCTGATCAACGCGGTGTGCCTTGGGGTGGCCTATGCGTTCATCCTGCCCGGGCTGCCGCACAAGACGATGAAAGCGCTGGCGCTGAGCGATCTGGCGGTGTCGGTGCTGGCGCTGGGAACCTCGGGCGCGCTGTTCTGGGGCCGTGGGGTGGCGTTTTCGCTGTTGGTAGCCGAGGTGAACTGGCTGGTTTTCGCCTTGGTCACCATCGCCCTGATGGAAATTCCGCTGTTCACGCATTTTGTGCGCAAGCACGGTATCGGGCCGTCGGAATAGCCGGGGGTGGGGAAGGGGGCGTTGCCCCCTCTGGCCTGCGGCCATTCACCCCCAGCGTATTTTTGGCAAGATGAAAACCCGTCAGGCGGCTTTGGCGGGGGTCACAAGGGTTTTCAGTACATCGGCGGCCAATGTGAAGGACCGTTTGCGCGCTGCCGGGTCGTGGATGGCGGCGGTGATCATCAGCTCGTCGGGCTGGTAGCGGGCGAGGAGCGCGCGCAATTCGCGCTCGACCGTGGCCGGGGCGCCGGTGGCCGAGACCGACAGCGCGGCCTCGACCTGCGCCATGACGGGGCGCGGGATTTCATCTGACAGGTCAGCGCGCGGGCGCGGCAGGGGGCCGGGGCGGCCGGTGCGCAGGCGGGCAAAGGCCAGAAGCTGCGATGAGCGCAGGAAGCGCGCCTCTTCATCGGTATCGGCGGCGAAAACCCCGGCAGCGATCATCGCATAGGGCTTGGCCAGGTGTTTCGAGGGTTTGAACTGCGCGCGATAGGTGGCCAGCGCCTGATCCAGCAGGCCGGGGGCGAAATGCGAGGCGAAGGCGTAGGGCAGCCCCGCCCATGCGGCGAGTTGCGCACCATAAAGGCTGGAGCCGAGGATCCAGACGGGCACATGGGTGCCGGTGCCGGGTATGGCGCGCACCGGGGCGTTGTCAGGCGCATCGCCCAGATAGTCGATGAGTTCGAGCACATCCTGCGGAAAGCTGTCTTCGGGGGCCATATGGCGGCGGAGCGCGCGTGCGGTCACGCCATCGGTGCCCGGGGCGCGGCCAAGGCCCAGATCAATCCGGTCCGGAAACAGCGTGGCCAGCGTGCCGAACTGTTCCGCCACCATCAGGGGCGCGTGGTTGGGCAGCATGATGCCGCCCGCGCCCACCCGGATGGTTTTCGTGGCCGCCGCGACATGGCCGATCACCACCGCTGTGGCCGCGCTGGCGATGCCGGGCATGTTGTGATGCTCAGCCAGCCAGAAACGGTGAAAGCCCAGGCTTTCGGCATGGCGGGCAAGATCGGCGGTATTGGCGAGCGCCTCGGCGGGGGTGCCGCCTTCGGGGATGGGTGACAGATCGAGCAGTGAGAATTGGTGCATGGACGGCCTCCTGAAGAGGCAGATCTAGGGAGCAGGGCGGGTGAGGGCAAGGTCTGCCGGGGCAGGTTCAGCCCGAGAAGGGCTCCAGCGCGGCGTCGCGGAGGGTCTGGCGGGGGGTGCAGCCGAAACGCGCGCGGTAGGTTTCGGAAAATCGGCCGAAATGGGTGAAACCCCAGCGCGTTGCAATCTCGGTCACCGTGTCGCCCGGCCGCGCCTCCTGCAGGTCGCGGTGCGCGCGCTCCAGCCGTTGCTGGCGCAGGAAGGCCATCGGGGTGGTGTTGCGGAACTGGCGGAAGGCGTATTGCAGCGCGCGCGCACTGACGCCCACGGCCCCGGCCACATCATCCAGCGCCAGCGGATGGTCGATCCGGGCAAGCATGTATTCCTCAGCCTGCCGCACCAGCCGGGGGGCCAGATCGGTGTTGCGGCTGCGCCGCAACGCATCCGAGAAATTATGCTGGTGGGCCTCAAGCAGGCCGGTCATCAGCGCGGCTTCAATCTGGCGGCCCATCAGGCTGCCTTGGCCAAGGGCGGCGCGCCCGGCATCGGCTTCGGCCACCAGATGCAGCACCAGCGCCCGGATCGCCGCCCCGCGCGGCCCCGTCAGATCAAACGCGCCAGTGAAGGCCAGAAGCCGGTCCGCCCGTCCGCCCAGCATCCGCGCCAGATGGGCGTTGAACGCCGCCCGGTCGATGCGCAGCAGCACCTGCGCGCAGCCTTCGCCCCAGATCATGGTGGTGGGCAGATGCGGGTTCAGCACGGCCGCGCGCCCCGGGTCCGAGCAATAGCTGTCGGCGCCGTTATGGATGGCGGCGGCGCCCGAAAGCGGCATCTGGAACAGGTAGAAATCGCGCAGGTAACCGGGGCTGATCAGCGTTTTCGCACCGTAGTCGATGAAATTGAGCGAGATCCGGTCGCCCGCCAGATGATGGTGGCGCGCGTTGAACTGGCCCTTTCCGATACGGTCCAGCCGGTGCGGGCAGAAGATCGCGGCGACACGCTCGCGCGCCTCGTCCAGCTCCCGGGTCTGAAACAGCGCATAGGCGGCAAGCGGCGCCTGCCGGTCGCGCGGGGCCTCTGGCGTTTCCATTCCAGCCTCATCAGCCTCACCGGCAAGCACGCCGGATGATGCGCTATTCTAGCATAAGGATGTCTGCGTGCGCGCAGATTTCCGTGCCAAGCGCAGATTTTTTCGTTTTTCGGATAGTCATGATGCCAATCGGATAGCCACCGCCCCGCCTGCAGGCAGACTGGGCGGCAAGAAAAGAGCCCAAGGGGAGAAAACAATGCGAGGACTGGACGGCAAGGTTGCCATCGTTCCGGGCGGCGCCACCAAGATCGGGCAGGCTATTGTCGAGGCGTTCCGCGCGGCGGGCGTCAAGGTCATGGTGGCGGATATCAACGCGGAGGCAGGCGCGGCGATGGCGGGCGAGGGCGTGGCCTTCACCGCCTGCGATCTGCGCAAGGATGCGGATATTGCGGCGCTGGTCAAGGCCACCAAAAAGACATTCGGGCGGATTGATTTTCTGGTCAATGTCGCGTGCTCCTATCTCGACAACGGCGCCGTTTCCACCCGCGCCGAATGGCTGGAATCGCTGGATGTGAACCTCGTCGGCTCAGTCATCCTGATGCAGGAGGCGCGCGCGGAACTGGCGCGCAACAAGGGCGCGATTGTCAATTTCGGCTCCATTTCGGGGCGCGTGGCGCAGACCGGGCGCTGGCTTTACCCGGTCTCCAAGGCTGCGATCCTGCAACTGACGCGCAATCAGGCGATGGATCTTGCGCCCGAGGGTATCCGCGTCAACGCCGTCAGCCCTGGGTGGACATGGTCGAACATCATGGACCAGCTGACCGAAGGCAACCGCGCGAAAACCGACAGCGTGGCCGCGCCTTTCCACCTGCTGGGCCGCGTGGGCGACCCGGCCGAAGTGGCCAGCGCGGTGCTGTTCCTGTGCTCGGATGAGGCCAGTTTCATCACCGGCACCGATATCCGCGTGGACGGTGGTTATACCGCCATGGGGCCGGAGCAGAATGTTCCGGCCATTCCGAAACTCATGGAATAACAATAACTCAGGGGAGTATATTAAGATGAGAAAGATCACCATTATCGGTGGCGGACAGTCGGGGCTTATGGTGGCTTTGGGGTTGCTCAAGAAGGGCTATCAGGTGCGCGTCGTGCAGAACCGCACCGCTGAGGACATCGCGCAGGGCAAGATCATGTCGAGCCAGTGCATGTTCGGCGATTCCATTCAGGCCGAGCGCGATCTGGGCATTGATTTCTGGACCGAATACTGCCCGCCGGTCGAGGGCATCGCCTTCACCGTGCCGCATCCCGAAGCGCCGGGCGAAAAGGCGATCGACTGGGTGGGGCGGCTGGAGCGCAACGCCTATGCCGTTGATCAGCGGGTGAAATTTCCCGGCTGGCTGGCGGAATTCGAGCGCCTTGGTGGGCGGCTGGTCATCAAGGAGGCCGGCATTAACGATATGGAAATGTATGCGCGCGAAGATGATCTGGTGATCGTTGCCTCAGGGAAAGGTGAGGTCGGTCGCATGTTCGAGCGTGACACGGATAAATCGCCCTATGACAAACCCCAGCGCGCGCTGGCGCTGACCTATGTGACCGGCATGGCGCCGCGCCCGGAACATTCGGCGGTCAATTTCAACCTCATCCCCGGTGTGGGGGAGTATTTCGTCTTCCCCGGGCTGACCACCACCGGGCCTTGCCACATGATGGTGTTCGAGGGGGTGCCGGGCGGGCCGATGGATTGCTGGGGGGATATCAGGACGCCGGAACAGCATCTGGCGAAATCCAAGAAAATCCTGAACACCTTCCTGCCGTGGGAGGCCGCGCGCTGCACTGATATCCAGCTGACCGATGACAACGGCATCCTCGCGGGCCGCTTCGCGCCGACCGTGCGCAAGCCGGTCGCCACGCTGCCCTCCGGCGCACTGGTGCTGGGGCTGGGGGATGCGGTCTGCCTGAATGATCCGATCACCGGGCAGGGCTCGAACAACGCGGCCAAGGCGGCACGGGTCTACCTGCAGCGCATCCTCGATCAGGGCGACCGGGCTTTTGATGCGGCCTGGATGCAGGGCACGTTCGATGCGTATTGGGATTACGCGCAATGGGTGGTGGGCTGGACCAACGCCATGCTCGCCCCGCCGCCGCCCCATGTGCTTGAGATCATGGGCAACGCAGGCGCCATCCCGCCGCTGGCGCACCGGCTGGCCAATGCCTTCGATGATCCGCGTGATTTCTTCCCGTGGTTCGCCGACCCCGCCGCCGCGCAGGCCTATCTGACCGAGCTGAAGGCGGCCTGAGGGAGATGGGCATGGCCGTCGATCCCACCGAGTTCCGGGCTGAGTTCCGCGCCGCCATGGGTCGCTTTCCGGGGGCGGTGACCATCATCACCACCCGCACCCCGGATGAGCGGCGCGGGATCACCGCCACCGCCGTCTGCTCGGTCACCGCCGAGCCGCCCAGCCTGCTGATCTGCGTCAACCGCAAGACCGGCACCTGCGCAGGCATCAACGAGAGCGGGCGCTTCAATGTGAGCCTGCTGCCTGACCCCTCGCATGATCTGGCCATGCGCTTCGCCGGGGCGGGCGGCATCACGGGCGAAGACAAGTTCGCCGAGGGCGACTGGCGTGAGGACGCGCGCGGCCTGCCGGTGCTGGGCAATGCACGCGTCGCCTTCTCCTGCGAGGTGACGGACAGCATGCAGGCGGGCAGCCATCAGGTGTTCATCGGCCGCATCACCCAAATCCACCACGGTGACGGCGAGGCGCTGATGTTCGAACAATCGCGCTTCCACCGCCTGCAACCGCTCTGAAAAACGCGACGGGGCGCCACCGGAAATCGGCGCCCCTTCATCTTGCCGGAAATACGCGCGGGGGTGAATTGGCCGCAAGGCCAAGAGGGGGCGGCAGCCCCCTTGCCCGCTCCCCCTCAGCCCCGCCGGTGGGTCGCCGCGACCCGCGCCACTTCTTCATAGATCCCCGACAACAGGTTCAGCGTCCGCGTCGCTTCGCGCAGGCGCTGGCGGATATCGGGCAGGGATTCGATCGCATCTATCAGCAGCCGCTGGCGCAGCGCGCCGTAATCATCCGTCACCCGCCGCCCTTCCTCGGTCACCTCATAGGTCACGCCCGAACGGCCCGAACCCTTGCGCACCACCAGCCCCGCGTTGATCAGCTTGCGCAGGCTGTACTGGATATTCGGCACATCGTCGCGGTTGGTCAGCCGGGCCAGATCCTTGATCGTCTTGGGCCGCTCGTTCATGCGGATGATGTGCAGAATCGCGTTTTCCGCCCCTGATGCCGCCAGATCGACGACACTGGCCAGACATTCGGACTGCCAGCGCGCAAAGCCCTCATAGGTGCGCATCAGGGCAAATTCCGTCTCGGTAAACTCGATCTCGCCGGTTTTCTGCGCCAGATGCCAGCGCTGGTCAAATTCTGGCCGGGGTTTGCCGGGCAGGTCGCGCGCGGTTTTCTCTTGCTTCATGACAGCCTCCTTCTGCGCATCATAGTTGCGATAAAATGCAATTGAAAACAACATTATTATATGATAGAAAGTCTATGTTAAAATCCAACATAAAAGGGAGCGTCCGATGACAACCAACCCCATGCTGAATGGTAACGCCTTCAAACTTGGAACTTTCTCCTCCAATTGCTCATCCGGCATGTCGGTCACCAAGGTGCCTGAGCGCTGGGTCAATTCCTGGGACAACAACCTGCGTCTGGCGAAAATGCTCGATGAGGCGGGGATCGACTTCATGCTGCCCATCGCCCGCTGGATCGGTTATGGCGGCGAGACCGATTTTCACGGCGGTGTGCTGGAAACCATGACCTGGGCCGCGGCACTGCTGGCGTCGACGCAGAATATCGCGGTCTTTGCGACCATCCATGCCTCGGCAAACCACCCGGTCGTGGTGGCCAAGCAGATCGCCACCATCGATCAGATCGGCAAGGGGCGGGCGGGGCTGAACATCGTCGCGGGCTGGAACAAGCCGGAATATGAGGCGCTTGGCCTGACGCTGCCCGATGACCATGAAACCCGCTACGCATATGCGCAGGAATGGTTCGACGTGATCCGCAAGCTCTGGTCCTCGACCGAGCATTTTGACTGGAACGGCAAGCACTTCACCCTCAAGGCGGTCAAGGGTGACCCGCGCCCGCAGCGCGGCACCGTGCCGATCATCAATGCCGCAGGCTCGCCGCAGGGCCGCGAATTCGCCACCGACAACGCCGATTTTCTGTTTACCCCGGCGATTGATCTTGCCCGCTCGGTCGACGAGATCAAGGAACTGAAGGCGCAGGCCAGCGCCAAGGGCCGCAAGATTGATGTGCTGACCTTCAGCCATGTCATCTGCCGCCCCACCGAGGCCGAGGCGCGCACCTATCTCAAGCACACCGCCGATGACAATGCGGATTGGGAGGCGGTCGACAACCTGATCCGCCTGCAGTTCGCCCATGCCCAGAGCTTCCCGCATGACCTGATGAAACTGATCCGCGACCGTTTCGCAGCGGGCCATGGGGGATTTCCGCTGATCGGCACGCCCGAGCAGGTGGCCGAGGGCATTCTGTCGCTGCACAAGGCGGGCTTTGCCGGAACAACGCTGTCCTTTGTCGATTACGCGGAGGAGTTCCCCTATTTCCGCGACACCGTTCTGCCGTTGCTGGAGCAGGCGGGCATCCGCATGCCGCGCATGGCGCAACAGGCGGCGGAATAAGCGCGGATGTGAACGGCCTGGCCCCGGACCGGGGCCGGGTTGCCATGCGCCGGGGTTGCGCCGCCGGAGGGCGGGAAGGGGGGCTTTGCCCCCCTCTTGGCTTCGCCAATTCACCCTCCAGCGT
>NZ_DAIRVN010000045.1:0-37083 GCF_036802785.1 Pararhodobacter sp. | reverse complement strand
GACCGTCGCAAACAGAAAACGCGCCGCATGACCCCCATGTTTTGTCCACTCCCGTGCGATCTGTTCAAAGGCGCGGCGCACCAGCGTGGGCAGCACGCGCAGGCGGTACCAGCCGGGGGCATCAAGGCCGCTGCGGGGGGTGAAATCTGCTGTATGCTGCTGTGCCAGCGCCGCTATGGCGGCGGGGTCCGGCCGGGTGCCCTTTGCGCGGGTCTCTAGGCTGGTCCAGCGCCGGGCGGTGCCCTCCACCGCACCGACGGCAAGGCGCAGATCGGTGATCAGGCCCTGCGGACCGGTTTCAAGCGAGAGGCTGACGATGGCCACCGGGTAATCGCCTGCCTTGCGCATCGGCAGCCGGGTATGGGCGCTGGGGCGGGTGCTGCGCGGGATGGTCACGCCCGTTACAAGCAGCGGGCCGGGTGCGGTGCGCCGGGTCAGGAAGGCGGGCATGTCCAGCTTTTCCGGCCCGGCGGGGGTGGCGATGGAGACCGAGGCATCAAGCGCCAGCAACGCGGGGATCAGGTCTGCGGCGGCAAAGCCGGTGGCGCAGAGGTTTCCGCCCAGCGTGGCAATCCGCCGGACACCGGGGTTGGCCGCGCCGCCTGCGGCCTGCACCAGCGCGCGCAGGTCGGGGGCATCGGGCAGCAGGCGGACAAGCTGGTCATGGGTGGTGAGCGCGCCAAGCTGCACCATGGGGCCGCCGGTGTCACAGGCATGCAGCGCCTTGATGCGGTTCAGCGCCACCCAGACCGGCGCGACCGGCTCATGGCGCAGGGGCGCGCGCATGACCCAGCTTGCCCCGGCGACCGCGATGGCACCGGGCAGGGCTAGATGGCTGAGGGCATCGGCCACGGTCTGCGGCAGCAGCATGGGCGCGGTGGCGGCGTCTGTGGCTGTGGGCATGGCGGCTGGCGTATCCCTGTTGACTGGCTGGCAAAGAGGCTAGGCATGATGCCGCCCCCGTTCCTGTCGATACGCGCCCAAAAACTTGACGAAATGCGCCCCGCCCGGCCAAAGCGGCAGCAATAGCGGTTTCGTGCGCGCGAAGGGGTTTCAGGGATCGCCGCGGCATGGTTATCTGGTGTGACGCACTTTCTGACGCAACGGCCACCCATCGCTGGATAAGGAGGCTGACATGGTGACGCAGAAGCCCTCTCTGCCACGCGACGGAGCGGGGCGGTGGCAGGAGGCGGTTTCGGCCGCGTATTTCCCGCTCGATACCGCCTGCGGTGACCGTGCCGCGTTTCAGGGCGCGCTTGATATATGGCCGCTTGGCCCGCTGGCGGTCACCCGCATTCAGTGCGACGGCGTGCTCTACCGGCGCAAAGCCGCCCATCTGCGCGATGACAGCGAAAGTGCGATCCTCATCTCGATCCCCGGTCAGGCGCGCGTCACCTTCCGGCAATATGCGCGCGAGGCAAAATGCCCGCCGGGGGGCTTTGTGATCGAGCGCAGCGATGCGCCCTATGAATACTGGCATCAGGAGCGGGATACACAATGGGTGGTCAAGGTGCCCGCCGACAGCATTCGCGCGCGGGTCGGTGATCTGGAGCGGTTTGTGGCGCTGAGCATGGATGCGCGCAAGGGTGTGGCGGCTTATTTCATGGCCGGGCTGCGCAATGCGGTGGAGCATCTGGACGGGATGGAGGGGGCCGCGCGCCAGCTTGCGGGGCAGCATCTGCTTGAGATCCTTTGCCTTGCCCTGCGCGGCGATGAGCGGGTGATGACCAGTCAGTCCAGCGTGGTGCAGGCCGCGCATCTGGACCGCGCGCAGGATTTCATCCGCCGTAACCTGAAATCTCCCGGCCTGTCGCCGCAGGATGTGGCCGGGGCATGCGGGATATCCCTGCGCTACCTGCAGCGGCTTTTCGCGGCCTCGGGCGAATCGGTGAGCGGGCATATCCGCGACTGCCGGCTGGCGCGCTGCGATGAAGAGCTGCGGGCGGGCGGGCGCGAGAGCATCGCGCAGATCGCCTATCGCTGGGGTTTCTCCGATCAGGCGCAGTTCAGCCGCCATTATCGCAGCCGCTTCGGGCGCGCGCCCTCTGCCACACGGCAGGCCGCGCTGCTGCGCGCCGGGCCTTGATTGCCCCCTGAATTTGCGGCAGGCTTCAGTGTCTGCGCAGCGCAATCCCGTCTGACGGGCACGCTGTGGGGCAGGGGTTTTTCCGAAATTTGGGGGCTGGGATGCTGAGAATCGCGTGTGCCTGTGTGATTGCTGCCGCGGGTGCGGCCCATGCCGATGAAACCCCTTTGCCCAAGCTGGGGCCGGATGCGGTTTCGTTGACCGACGACAACGCCTATCTGCGCCAGTCGCCCGCGCCGGATTACTGGGCCTTCGCGCCCTTCGTAAAGCCGCAATTCACCACTTCGGCCTGTTCGGTGGCGGCGGTGACAGCGGCGGTCAACGGGCTGCGGGGCCTGCCCGCGCTGGCCGAAGAGCCGGTGATGAGCCAGGAGGGGTTGCTGGAGGCGGTGGGTGACGCGCAATGGGCCTCGCTTTCCGCTGAAGGCGGCGACGGGGTGACATTCGCGCAGCTTGAGCAGTTCAGCCGCGCCGCGCTGCTGGCCACGGGGCTGGAAAGCGCGCGCTCTGACAGCTTCCGCCCGACCGATGACAGCGCCGGTTCACTGGCCACGCTGCGCGCCATCCTGACGGAAAACGAGGCATCCGCCGATGATGTGGCGCTGGTCTACTTCAATCAGGGCGTTGTGACGGGCGACTGGGATGGCCCCCATGTGGCCGTGATCGGTGCCTATGATGCCGGGCTTGACCGCGTTCTGGTGCTTGAGGTCGATCAGGAATGGTATGTGCCGTACTGGACCCCCGCGCCGGTGCTGCTGGCCGCCATGCTCAGGCCCACATCGGACGCGCATGGCCCGCTTGAGGGGGAAACCGGCGGGCTGGTCCGTATCTGGCGCTGAGTGCGGATCAGCGCGCGGCGGGGCCGGGATCAGGCTGGCAGCAGCCCAGTGCATGCAATCCTGCCTCGGTATAGGTGATCAGTGCGTCGATATAGCCACCGCAGCAGGTGCCGGTTGCATGGGTATCGGTTGCGCGCCCCGCCAGCGCCTCGATCCGCCAGGTCGAGGTGCAGAGCGCCAGCATGGACGACACGCTGAACACCAGCCCCGCCGCCAGATTGTCGCGCGTGGCCCCCGGATAGCGCGCCGCGATGGCGCTGGTGAAGCGCGCCACCGTGGGGTCAAAGCAGCGGCTGGTCAGCTCGCGCCATTGCGGGTCAGCCGAGGTGAGCGCGATCAGTCGTGCATAGGCGCGCCAGCCCGGGTCATCGCCGGTGGCGCGCTCCAGCAGCGGGCGGATGAAACAGGCCAGAATCACGCGCAGGGGCGGGGCCGGGTTTTCGGCCAGCGCGGCGGCCAGCGCGGCCTCGCGCGCCGCGCTCAGATCGCGCGCCCGTGCCTCGACCACTGATTCGAACAAAGCGCGCTTGTTGTGGCCGTGGAATGACACCAGCGCTGCCGTGACCCCGGCGCGCGCGGCGATATCGCGGGTGGCGGTGCCTTCAAAGCCGCGTTCGCTAAACAGCTGTTCTGCCGCCGAAAATATCGCTTCACGGGTTTGCTGCGCGCGCTGTGAGGGCTTGCGCTGACGGTCCTGTGGATTGGTCTTTGCCAGATACATGAATCGCATCTTGATTTATTTTGGCCATATGTTCAAGTTAGCGCGACCGAATGGCGCAGGGGAGGGCGAAACTTGGCCGGAAACACACAAGACCGCTATGCGCTGATCGGCGCCGGGCCGATGGGGCTGGCCACGGCGAAGGTGCTGGCCGAACAGGGCATCGCCTTTGACGGGTTTGAGCTGAACAGCGATGTGGGCGGGCTGTGGGATATCGAGGCGCCGCGCTCAACCATGTATGAGACCGCGCATCTGATCTCATCCAGGCGCAAGACCGAGTTCAGCGATTTTCCCATGGATGACAGCACGGCCGATTACCCGTCGCACCGCGATGTGCTGGCCTATTTCCGCGCCTTTGCCGACCATTTCGACCTGCGCCGCCATTACCGCTTCGGGGTTGAGGTGACGCTGGCGGAGCCGCTGGGCGGCAGTGGCGAGGGCTGGCGCGTCTGCTGGAGCGCGGGTGGCGAAAGCCATGAGGCGCTCTACAAGGGCGTGCTGATCGCCAATGGCACGCTGTCAGAGCCGAACATGCCGCAATTCCCCGGCAACTGGACGGGCGAGATGCTGCATTCCGCCCAGTACCGCAGCCCGCGCCAGTTTGCGGGCAAGCGGGTGCTGGTGGTGGGGGCGGGCAATTCGGGCTGCGATATTGCCGTCGATGCCATCCACCACGGCGAAAGCTGTGAGATTTCGATGCGGCGCGGGTATTACTTCGTGCCGAAATATGTGTTCGGCAAACCCGCTGATACGGTGGGCGGCGCAATCCGGCTGCCGATGTGGCTGAAACGGCGGGTGGACGGGCTGGTGCTGCGCTGGTTCGTGGGCGATGCGCAGAAATACGGCTTCCCCAAGCCTGACTATCAGCTTTATGAGGCGCATCCCGTCGTCAACTCGCTGATCGTGTTTCACGCGGGCCATGGCGATATCCGCGTGCGCCCGGATATTGCGCAACTTGAGGGAACGACGGTGCATTTCCGCGATGGCACGACAGGGGAATATGACACGATCCTTGCCGCCACTGGCTACAAGCTGCACTATCCGTTCATCGACGATGCACATCTGAACTGGCAGGGCGATGCGCCGCATCTGTACCTCAACTGCATGCACCCGCAGCGCGATGACCTCTTCGTCATGGGCATGATCGAGGCCGCAGGGCTGGGCTGGCAAGGGCGCCATGAACAGGCCGAGATGGTGGCGCGCTATATCAAGGCGCAGGGCACTCCCGCAGGGGCGGCGCTGAAGACCGAGAAAGCGCGCGGGTTTGAGCGGGCGACGGGCGGCATGCAATATGTCGATCTGCCACGCATGGCCTATTACGTTGACAAGCATACCTATCTGCGCGCTGTTCGGCGGGTGAGCGCCCGGCTGGAGCCTGCGGCATGAACGGAACCGGGCCCGCCATTGACGCGGTGATGCTGAATTTCAGCCCCGGCAGTCTGATGCTGCTGAATGCCATTCTGGCGGTTGTCATGTTTTCCATCGCGCTGGACCTGCGCCCGCGTGATTTCCGGGTGTTCCTGCGCCAGCCGCGCCCGCTTCTGTCAGGGCTGTTCGCGCAGTTTCTGGTGCTGCCCGCGCTGACCTTCCTTCTGGTGCTGGTGGTTGCGCCGCAGCCGTCCATCGCGCTGGGGCTGATGCTGGTGGCGGCCTGTCCGGGTGGCAACATCTCGAACTTCATCACCCACCGGGCGGGAGGCAATACCGCGCTGTCGGTGTCGCTGACGGGGTTTGCCACGGTGGGGGCCATCGTGCTCACGCCGCTGAACATCGCGTTCTGGGGCAGCCTTTATCCGCCCACCGCCGAGATCCTGCGCGCCACGCGGATTGACCCGGTGCAGGTGGCAATCACCGTGGGGCTGATGCTGGTGCTGCCGCTCATTCTGGGGATGCTGCTGAACGCGCATCGCTCAGCTTTGGCGGCACGGCTGCGCGGGCCCATGCAGGTGCTGTCGATGGTGATCTTCGTGGCGTTCATCGTGGCGGCGATTGCCACGAACTGGGCCTATTTCCTTGATTATGCGCCCGTGGTGGCGGTGCTGGTCATTGTCCACAACGCCATGGCGATGGGTGCGGGCAATCTGGTGGCGCGGGGCGCCAGGTTGAGCGCCTTTGACCGCCGCTCGCTGACCATCGAGACCGGGATCCAGAATTCCGGCCTTGGGCTGGTGCTGATCTTTGGCTTTTTCGGCGGGCTGGGCGGCATGGCGGTGGTGGCCGCGTTCTGGGGCATCTGGCACGCGGTTTCCGGCATTGCGCTGGCAAGCCTGTGGTCACGCTACCCGGTGCGGCCATGAGCGGGGTGCTGATCACCGGCGCGGGCGGGCATGTGGGCCGCGCCCTTTGCGCGCATCTGGCGCAGGCGGGGCAGGCTTTTGTGGCCAGCGATCTGACCCGGCCAGCCGGGCTGGCTGAGGGCGCGGCATTCGAGCGGCTGGATGTGACGGGCGAGGATGCAGAGCGCGTGATCGGCGCGCTGAAGCCCGAGGTGGTGGTGCATCTGGCCTCGGTCGTCTCGCCGCCCAAGGGGTTTACCGATGCGATGGCCTATAAGGTTGATGTCGAGGGCAGCCGCAATGTGCTCAATGCCTGTCTGCGCCACGGCGTGCGGCGGCTGGTGGTGACATCTTCGGGCGCGGCCTATGGCTATCACCCCGAAAACCTGCTGCGCCCGCTGACCGAAGCTGACCCGATCCGCGGCAACCGGGAATTCGCCTATTCATGGCATAAACGGCTGGTGGAAGAGATGCTGGCCGAGGCCCGCGCCTCCAATCCTGCGTTGGAGCAGGTGGTGCTGCGGGTGGGCACCGTGCTGGGCGCGGGGATGGAGAACCAGATCACCGCGCTGTTCCACAAGCCCCGCCCGCTGGCGCTGACCGGCAGCGACAGCCGCTTCGTGTTCATCTGGGCCAATGATCTGGCCGCGATACTGGCGCGCGCGGCGGGGGATGGCCCGCCGGGCATCTACAATGTGGCAGGCGACGGCGCGCCAGGGATTGCCGGGATCGCGGCGCTTATGGGCAAGCGGGTGCGCCGCCTGCCGCCCGCGCTGCTGCGCGCGGCGCTGGCGGTGGCGTGGCCGCTGGGCCTCAGCCAGCACGGGCCGGAACAGCTGGGTTTTCTGCAATACCGCCCGGTGCTGGACAATACCGCGCTGAAAACCACCTTCGGCTACACCCCGCAACTGACCAGCGCCGAGGTGTTTTCCCTGTGGTGGAAGGCGGTGCAGCGATGAGCCGGGTTGCGGTGATCACCGGCGCTGCAGGCGGGCTGGGCCGGGCGCTGTGCGGGCAACTGGTGGCGCAGGGCTGGCAGGTCTGGGCGCTGGACCTGCCCTCGCCCGCGCTGGCGGAGATGTCGGGCGGCGCGGTCTCCGCGCTGCCCCTTGATCTGACCGATGACAGCGCGGTGGCGGCGGCGGCGGGGCAGATTCTGGCCGTTCATCCGGCGATTGATCTGGTGATCCACAGTGCGGGCGTTACCCAGATCAGGGCCTTTGCCGACAGCACGCCGGAAAGCCATCGCCGGGTTATGGCGATCAACCATTTTGCCGTGGTGGCGCTGACCGCGCAGCTGTTGCAGGCGGTGCGGCGTGCGCGCGGGGTTCATCTGGCCATCTCATCCGTTGCCGGGTTTGCACCCTTGCATCATCGCACCGCCTATGCGGCCAGCAAACATGCGCTGGAGGGGTTCATCAAATCTCTGCGCTCGGAAGAGGCGGCGCATGGCGTGGCCTGCCTGATCGCCGCGCCCGCGTTCATCGCCACCAATCCGGGCCGGGCGGAGGTGCAGGCCGACGGCATCGCTCGCCCCGGCGCCGCGGTGGACGGGTTTGACGAGATCACCCCGGATGCCGCCGCCGCCACCATCCTGCGCGGGCTGGCGCGGCGGAAGAATTTCATTCCGGTCGGGCGCGTGGCGCGGGTGGGGCATGTTGTGAACCGTTTGTTTCCCGGCCTTTATGAGCGCCTGATGCGCCGTCAGGCGACGCGCTGAGCGTCATGGCCCTGTCACCATGCCGGCCTAGATCAGAGCGCAGATCAGACAGCAGATCAGACAAGGGATTGCGCCATGATGTTCGATGCTTTCACCGCGCCGGGGCGCTTCTGGAAGGGTAACCTGCACGGCCATTCAGACGCGTCGGACGGGCGGCTGCCCGTGGCGGAGGTCTGCGCGGCCTATCGCGGCGCGGGCTATGATTTCATCGCTGTGACCGACCATTTCCTGCCGCGCTACGGCTTTCCCGTCACCGATACCGCGCCCTTCCGCGCACCCGGTTTCACCACCCTCATCGGTGCCGAGATGCACGCCCCTGCAACCGAAGCCGGAGAGCTGTGGCACATTCTGGCGGTGGGTCTGCCCGCCGGTTTCGCGCATCCGACGGACGATGAGACCGGCCCCGCCCTTGCCCGGCGCTGCGCCGAAGCAGGCGCCTTTGTCGCCATCGCCCACCCGCAATGGTATGGGCTGACGCAGGAAGATGGCCTTTCAATCGACGCGGCCCATGCCGTCGAGGTCTATAACCACACCAGCGCCGTGCATTGCGACCGTGGCGGCGGCCAGATCATGCTGGATGCGCTGCTGACGGCGGGGCGCAGGCTGGGGGCGATTGCGGTCGATGACAGCCACTGGCATGTCGAGGACGGCTTTGGCGGCTGGGTCATGGTCAAGGCACCGGAAAACACGCCCGGGGCGCTGCTGGCGGCGCTGAAGGCCGGGCAATATTACGCCTCTGAGGGGCCTGAGATCAGCGATATCCGCCGCGAGGGCGATGAGATCGTGGTCGAATGCTCTGCCGTGGACCGCGTGATCCTGCTGGGCCCGGCAAGCCGCGCGACGCGGGTGTTCGGACAGGGGCTGACAACGGCGCGGCTGAATGCGGCGCAGGTTGCCGCGCCCTGGTGCCGTGTGGTGGTGGTTGACAGCGCGGGGCGCAGGGCATGGTCTAACCCGCTCTGGCTGGAAGGCTGAGACGGGCTTTCCGACCCAGATCTCAGGCCAGAAAGGTCATCGCGTCACCCCGGCAGATCGCGCAGGAAAGCTCTATCGCCACACCGTCCGGGTCCACATTCACGCCGCTTGCCACCAGCACCGGCTGATTGCGCGGGATCTCCAGCAGCAGCGCCTCATGGCCGGTGGGCAGGCGCGTGGTGATGCGTGTCTCGCGGCGGCGGAAATCGGGCACCCCCATACGAGCCAGCGCGCGGCTGACACTGCCGGTCTGCGCCAGCACCCCGGCAATGGCCCCGAAGCGCGCAATGGGGAAGTGATGCGCGCCCAGCACCATGGGCCGCCCGTCAACGCGGCCCATCAGCTCGGCCAGAACCAGCCGCGCGCCGTCGCGCAGCCCCAGCATGCGCACCATCCCGGCCGGGGCGCGGATGACGCGCGCGCCCACAAACTCGGTCAGCGCGTCATGCCCCGCGCCGGTGATGTTGTCATGAAACCGGGTGCGCGGGTTGATGGGATATTCGATCTGGCTGGTGCTCACCCGGTAGCCCAGCCCCTGCCAGCCAAGGATGCGCCCCTCATCACGCAGCCGGTCATAGACCCGGCGCGCGCCATGCAGGCTAAGGCCATGTGCGCCGGCCAGTTCCGCCAGTGACGGCAGCACCGCGCCGGGCGGCAGGCGCTGCGATTCGATTTCGGCGCGAAGGTGGCGGCAGACCTCGCGCCAGTCCTCGCGGCCCGGATGTGCTTGCGCCATGGCTTTTCCCCGTCGTTGCCCCATGCCGCGCAGTATGTGCCGCTTTGCGTGTCGCCCCGGCGACGGGCCTGTGACGCTTTCACCCGCCGCACCACAGGGCAGGGCGGTTTGCGCGAAATTCCCGTGACAGGCCGCGCCCGGCAACCCTGTGTCACCGGCGCGTTACGCAGCCACCGCAGCTTGCGCCCGGACGGTGGCCCGTGTGGGCCTCATGCAGCAAGGAGCGTTCCCATGCCTGGCCTCTCACGGCGCGAATTCCTGACCCAAGTTTCAGCGGGGGCCGCCGTTTTCGGCCTGTCGCAGCTCTTCAACCCCGGGCGGCCTTTGGCCGCCACGCCCGATGCCATCGCCGCGATGACCGAGGGCCAGACGCCAAAGCGCGGCGGGGTGCTGACCTATGGACAGACCTATCCCAACTGGGCGCTGGGCCAGTCAAACCGCGGGCAGCATCCGTATTACTGGCTGGATCTGCTGACCCGCTCTGTCTGGAACGGGCTGGTCTGGGTGGATGAGAACATGGAACCGCAGCTTGAACTGGCGTCAAGCGCCACCCCCAGCGACGACCTGAAAGTCTGGGATTTCGAGCTGCGCGAGGGTGTGCTGTTTCATGACGGCACCGAGATGACCGCCACGGATGTGGTGGCATCGATGGCGTTTCACAAGCTGGGCGGCGTGGGGCTGATCAGCGGGCAGGTTGATCGCGTCGAGGCGCTTGGCCCGCGCGCCGTGCGCTTTCACCTGAACGCGCCGAATGCCGAGTTTCTGCACTCGGTCGCCGAATACCGCGCGATGGTGTTCAAGGCGGCAGAGCCTGAGGCCATCGGCTTTGACGGTATCGGCACCGGCCCCTTCCGGCTGACCGAGATCGACAATGCCCGCCAGTTCCGCGCCGAGCGTTTTGACGCATGCTGGACCGGCGCGCCATGGCTGGATGAAGTGCGCGGCGTGATCGCGGTGGGCAATGCCGCGATCAACGGCTATCGCGCGGGGCAGCTGAACGCGGTCTTCAACATCGACCCGGGCCAGACGGCCCAGTTCGAGGATGCGGGCGCGCAGATTCAGGCCGCGCCCTCGGGTGATCAATTCTGGCTGATCCTGCCCAAGAACCTTGATTTTCCGTGGAATGACGTGCGGGTGCGGCAGGCTATGGCGCTGGCGGTTGACCGTGCCCGGATCAACCAGATCGTCTATGGCGACGCCGATGGCTGGACCGGCAACGACACGCATATGAACGGCGTCAACGCCGAGTTCCTGCCGCGTGAGGGGGGGCGCGATGTGGCGCGGGCGCGCGCGCTTCTGGCCGAGGCGGGCTATCCTGACGGGGTGTCGCTGCCCGCGATGTATTTCTGCCCCTCCTTCCCGGAAGAGCCGCGGATATATCCCATCGTGTCCGAAAGCCTGTCCGAGGCGGGGATCCGGCTGGTGCTGGAAGAGCGGCCCTGCGACGGCTTCAACCCCTTCGCCACCGCCGTCAACCAGCCCATCGGCCGCCCGCGCCGCAATCTGGTGGGGCCGCGCAACCCGTTCATCAACCTCTCGCGCCTGTCACCGCGCAACCGCGAAGAGCCCGGCGGCTGGGCCGGCCCTGAGGCTGAGCGCTTTGATGCGCTGATCCTTGAGGCGGTGGGCACCGCAGACCCCGCCCGGCGGCTTGAGCTGTATCACGCCGCGCAGCGCATCGCGCAGCAGGAGGTGCCGGGCATCATGCTGGGCGGGCGGCGCAACATGGTCGCCCACCGGCCTGAGGTGCGCAATATCCGCAGCCATGCGCAGAACTGGTCCAGCCGGTTTGAATACATCTGGATCGACGCCTGACCACGCCTTCTGCCGGGCTCCGCTGCCGGTGCCCGGCCTCCTCCCCTTTTTCCGCCAGCAATCCGAACAGGAGACATGCCATGCTCAACCGCCGCGACTTTCTTCAGGGCGCCGCCCTTGTGATCGGCATGGGTGCCTTGCCCGCCGCCGCCCGCAGCGAGACCGCCGAAAGCTTTGTTGACAGCCTGATCGCCGGGCAGACCCCGCGTTCGGGCGGGTCGCTCACCTATGGCAACCCGGTGCCGAACTGGGCGCTGGGCCAGTCTGACCGGGGGCAGCACCCCTATTTCTTCATGGATATCCAGACGCGCAGCATCTGGAACGGCCTGACCTGGGTGAATGAACAGCTTGAGGTTGTGCCCGAACTGGCCGAGAGCTTTGAAAGCGATGCTACCGCTACCGTCTGGGATTACAAGCTGCGCGAAGGCGTGATGTTCCACGACGGGCGCGAATTCACCGCCGAGGATGCCGTGGCCTCGTGCCGGTTGCATGGCCATCCGTCGCTGGGCGGCGTGGGCTTCTTCAAGCAATATATCGACAGGGTGGAGGCTGTGGGCCGCTATGGCATCCGCTTTTTCCTGACGCGCCCCAATGTCGAATTTCCCCACGCCACCGCCGAATACCGCGCGATGATGCTGCCCGCGCATGAGAACCTTGAGGAAATGGGCTATGACGGCATCGGCACCGGCCCGTTCCGCCTGACCGAGATCGACAACCGGCGCATGTTCCGCTCTGAGCGGTTTGAAAACTACTGGATGGCCGGGCGCCCCTATCTGGATGAGCTGAACGGCGTTATCGCCATGGGCCAGAACGCGATCAACGGGTTCCGGGCGGGGCAGTTCGATGCCGTGCTCAACGCCGATCCGGGCCAGTTCGATCAGTTCGAGGAGGCGGGCGGCGTTGTCCATGCCGCGCCCTCGGGTGATCAGTTCTGGATTGTGCTGCCCAAGAACATGAACCTGCCCTGGAACGATGTGCGGGTGCGCAAGGCGATGTCGCTGGCGATTGACCGGCCGCGCATCAATGCGATCATCTATGCCGATCCGGACGGCTGGACCGGCAATGACACCCATATGAACGGCGTCAACGCCGAGTTTCTGCCTCGCCCCGTCGAGCGCGATCTGGCTGAGGCGCGGCGCCTGCTGGCCGAGGCCGGCTATCCCGATGGTATCACGCTGCCCGCGATTGCCTATTGCCCGGGCTATCCTGAAGAGCCGCGCCTGTGGGCGGTTGTTGCCGAAAGCCTGAACGAGGCCGGTATCCGCCTGAACTTTGACGAGCGCCCCTGCGACGGCTTCAACCCCTATGTGATGGCGGTCAACCAGCCGGTTGGCCGCCCGCGCCGCAACCTTGTCGGCGCGCGCAACCCCAACATCAACCTCTCGCGCCTCTCGGACCTCAATGATGCCGAGCCGGGTGGCTGGGAAGGGCCGGGGTTCGAGCGCTACAACGCCCTTCTGGCCGAGGCGGCGGCCGAGACTGACCCGGCCCACCGGCTGGCGATCTATCATGAGATGCAGCGCATCGCGCAGGATGAGGTGCCGGGCATCATGGTAGGCGGGCGGCGCACCAATGTGGTGTATCGCGCGGGGCTGCACAATCTGCGTGGCCATACCCAGCTCTGGCAGGGGCCGCGCTATGAAACCGTCTGGCGCGATGCCTGACCGCGCAGGGGCGCCGCACTTCCGGGTGCGGCGCCCAAGGCGGGCATGATCCATGGCAGTCATCTTATCCCTCATCCTGCGCCGTCTGGCGCTTTCCGGCCTGATCCTGCTTCTGGTGTCGGCCATCGTCTTTGTCGGCACCGAGGTGCTGCCGGGCGACGCGCTGGATGCCTCGATCCCGGCTGATGAACTGATGTATTACTCCGCGGCCGATCTGGCCCGGATGCGGGCCGAGCTGGGCCTTGACCGCCCTGCGCCTGAGCGGTTCATCAACGTCTTTCTGGGCCTTGTCAGCTTTGATTTCGGCAGCACACTTCTGACGCGTGAGCCGGTGATCAACCGCATCTGGCATCCGATGCTCAACTCGCTGCTGATGGCGGGGGTGGCGGTCATTCTCACACCCCTGATTGCCACCGCGCTGGGCATTGCCGCATCGCTGCGCCCCGGCGGAAGGCTGGATGCGGCGGTATCGGGTGGCACGCTTTTTGCCTATTCGATGCCGGATTTCGTGGTGGGCAATGTGTTCATCATCGTTTTCGCGCTCTGGCTGGGATGGGCGCCCGCCGTGCTGATGATCGCTGAAAGCGCCCCGGCGGGGCAGGTTCTGGCGGTGTCGGTGCTGCCGGTGATGGCGCTGGCGGTATCGGGCGTGGCCTATCAGTTCCGCCTGCTGCGCGCCGGTCTGCTTGAGGCGCGCGACAGCGAATATGTGGAACGCGCGCGGCTTTCAGGTGTGCCGGAGTGGCGGTTGCTGATGGTCCATGCGCTGCCGGTTGCGCTGATCCCCATGCTGAACGGCACGGCGCAGTTTGTTGCGGGCATCATCTCGGGCGTGGTGGTGATCGAGGCGGTGTTCCGCTTTCCCGGCATCGGGCTGGAGCTGATCCGCGCGATCGCGCAGCGCGAGGTGCCGACGGTGCAGGCGATTACCTTTCTGGCCGCATTCGCGGTGATTCTGAGCAATCTGCTGGCCGATATCGCCGTTCTGGCGCTGGACCCACGGGTGCGGAGGGCGGGCAATGACCGTTGAAATGCTCGACGCGCCGATGCGTCGCCGCCCCCTGCTGAAGGCGATGCGCGCGCCGCTGACCGTGATCGGCGTTGCGCTGGTGGCAGCGCACCTGCTGCTGGCATTGCTGGCGCCGCTGCTGGTGCCCTATCCGGTTTCCGCCATCGTCACCAACGGGTTGACACCCCCTTCGCCGGAACACTGGCTTGGCACCGATCAGATAGGCCGCGACTATTTCTCAAGGCTGATGTCGGGCGGGCGGGTGGCGCTTCTGGTGGCGCTTTCGGGTGTCAGTGCGGCGGTGCTTGCCGGGGCGGTGCTGGGCCTTGTGGCCGGGTATCGCGGCGGCTGGCCGGATGACCTGATCATGCGGCTGACCGATGCGATGATGGCGGTGCCGGAACTACTGCTGATCGCCATTCTGGTGCTGACATTCGGCAAGGATATCTGGTCACTGTCGATTGTGGTGGCCATTGTCTATACGCCCGGCGTGGTACGGGTGGTGCGGGCGCGCGCCATTTCGATCGCCGCGCTGGATTTCGTGCGTGCGGCGGAACTGCGCGGCGAAAGCCCGGCCTATATCCTGCTGCGCGAGATCGCGCCGAACCTGCTGGGCCTTCTGGCGGTGGAATTCGCGATCCGCTGCTCTGCCGCGATCCTGAAGATATCGGCGCTGTCGTTTCTGGGCCTCGGCATCAGCCAGCCCACGCCGGACTGGGGCCTGATGGTGCAGGAGGCGATGTCGGTGGTCTTTACTGACCCGTGGTTCCTGCTGTTCCCGGCGCTTGCGCTGTCATCGCTGATCATCGGCATCAATTTCGCGGTGGACGGGATGGCGCGGGCTTACGGATTCTCGGGCGGGGAGAGGGGCGCATGAGCGACCATGTCAGGGTTGAAGGCCTGCGGATCACCTTCCGCGATGATGCCGGGCGCGAGGCCGCCGCCGTGGAGGGCGCTGACCTGCGGCTTGGGCGGGGTGAGACGCTGGGCATCGTCGGCGAAAGCGGCTCGGGCAAGTCCACGCTGGCGCGCGCGCTGCTGGGCTATGCCCGCCCGGGCGCGCGGTTCGCGGCGGGGCGGGTACTGGTGGGTGATACCGATGTGCTGGCGCTGGGGCCTGCGCAGATCAGGGCGTTCCGGGGCAGGCGGGCGGCGATGGTGCCGCAAAACCCGCTTTCCTCGCTGACCCCGCATATGCGCGTGGGCGATCTGCTTGCCGAATTGGTGCGCCTGCACACTGGCCTGCGCGGCGCGGCGGTCATGGCGCAGGTACATGCGCTGATGGACAGCACCGGCCTGCCTGATCCGGCCACGCTGGCGCGGCGCTACCCGCATGAGATATCGGGCGGCCAGCGGCAGCGCGCGGTGATCGCGGGCGCGCTGATCGGCTCGCCGGAGCTGATTGTGCTGGATGAACCGACGACCGCGCTGGACAAAACGGTTGAGGCGCGGGTGCTGGCGCTGGTGCAGGAGGTGCAGGAACGCCTTGGAGCAACGCTGGTCTATGTCAGCCATGATCTCAACGTGATCCGCCGGGTCTGTGCCCGTGTCGCCGTGATGCGCGACGGCGCGATTGTCGAGGCCGGGCCGACCGATGAGGTGCTGGGCAGGCCGCGCAGTGCCTATGCGCGCGGGCTGGTGGCGGCCATTCCGCGCATCGACGTGGCAGGCCCGCCGCCGGTTGTGGCGCACGGGGCCGAGGGGTTGCGGCTGGAAGGGCTGAGCTTTGCCTACGCCCGGCCTCGGCGGCTGTTTGGCGCAGGCCCCGCCGCCACCCCGGCGCTTGACGGGATCAACCTTGTCGTCCCGCGTGGCGAGACGCTGGGGATTGTGGGTGAAAGCGGCTCTGGCAAATCCACGCTGGCGGCGGTGATCGCGGGGGTGATGGCCGGGCATCAGGGCCGGATCCTGCTGGGCGGCGCGGTGGTGTCAGGCCCGGCGCGGGCGCGCAGCACCGCCCTGCGCCGCCGCATCCAGCTTGTGTTTCAGGACCCGCTCTCAGCCCTGAACCCCACGCAGACCGTGGCCGAAATTCTGGCCCGCCCGCTGCGCCTCTATCGTGGTCTGACCGCCGCCGCCGCCCGGGCCGAGGCGCGCGCCCTGATGGATGAGATGGGCCTTGCCGCGATCCTGCTGGACAGGCGGCCCCGACAGCTTTCAGGCGGGCAGCAGCAGCGCGTGGGGCTGGCGCGTGCGCTGGCCGCTGACCCGGAACTGCTGATCTGCGATGAGGTGACCTCGGCGCTGGATGTGACGATACAGGCGCAGGTGCTTGACCTGTTCCAGCGCCTGCAACGCGAACGCGGGCTGACCTGCCTGTTCATCTCGCATGATCTGGGCGTAGTGGCGCGTGTGTCACACCGCATTGCAGTGCTGGAGGGCGGGCAGCTGCGTGAGACGGGCGCGCGCGATGCGGTGCTGCACGCGCCGCGCCATGCCTATACGCGCAGGCTGCTGGCCGCGAACCCTCCTGCCGAAGGTCCGGCAATATTACTTCCGGTGGCGTGAAAAACCCCCTCTGTTTCCGGCCACGAGGGTTGTGTAATGTCCGCTCACAACAGCCACGCTGCCGGAGGGTTGCCCCTTGCCATCACGCTCTGATCTGCCCGCATGAGCGCGCGGCTGGATATCGCCAACCGCGATGCGCGGCGGTTGTGGCTGTGGGTGAACGGGCTTTCCGGCCCGGCCTCGGGCCCGCTGGATGTGCCGGGGATGATCGCGGCGCTGGGCTTTCTGCAGATTGATACCATCCGCAATGTCACCCGCGCGCACAACCATATCCTGTGGTCCCGCAACCGCAACTTCCGCGAGGGCATGCTCTGGCCGCATCTGGCCTCGCGCGATCTGTTCGAGCATTTCACCCATGATGCCAGCCTGATCCCGACTGCGCAGCTGCCCTACTGGCAGGTGCAGTTCCGCAGGCTGGGGGCGCGTGCTGCCGCGCATCAGTGGCACCAGTCCGGGCTGGGTGCGCGCGAGATTGAACGCATCCGCGCGCGCATCGCCACCGAGGGGCCGCTGTCGACCCATGCTTTCGACACCCGCGCCGCCAGCCGTGAGATGTGGGCGCGCCCGCCGCATAAAAAGGCGCTGGACCAGATGTGGTATGCGGGTGATCTGGCCACCTGCCACCGCCAGAATTTCGTGAAGTTCTATGATCTGGGCGAGCGGGTGTTTCCGGCGGCCCTGCTTGAGGGGCCGGACGATCATGAGGCGCTGACCCATCTGAGCGATGATGCGCTGGACCGGCTGAGCATGGCCACGCCGGGCGAGGTGGCGCGCTTCTGGGGCGTCGCCACCGGGGCTGAGGCGCGCCACTGGGCCGCGCGTGCCCGCACCGTGCCCGTGCGTATCGAGGGGGCGGACGGTATCTGGCGTGATGCGCTCGCTCATCCTGAAATCGAGGCCCGGCTTCAGGCCGCGCCCGCCGCCCCCGCAAGGCTGCGCCTGCTCAACCCGTTTGACCCTGCGATCCGTGACCGTGCGCGGCTGGAGCGGCTTTTCGGCTTTGACTATCGCAACGAGATGTTCGTGCCGCCCGCGCAGCGCCGCTGGGGGTATTACGCCTATCCGCTGCTGGAAGGTGACCGCTTTGTCGGGCGGATCGCGCTGAAGGCAGAGCGCGCGGCGGGGTGGCTGAGCGTGACCGGCTTCTGGCCGGAGCCCGGCGTTCACTGGGGCACGGCCCGTTTCGCGCGCCTTGAGCGCGAGATCGCCCGCTTTGCCCGGCTGGCCGGGATAACCGGGAGCGACGGGATCGCGCCCGCCTTGCAAACCGTGATGAAATGACAGAGGAAAACCGCATGACTACGCAAACCCCCTCATTTGTGATCCCCCCGCCCGCGCCGGTGACGCTGCCTGTGCGCGGCACCAGCGCGCGCTTTCCGGTGCACCGCGTCTATTGTGTGGGGCGCAACTATGCCGCCCATGCCGTGGAAATGGGCCATGACCCTGACAAGGAGCCGCCGTTCTTCTTTCAGAAGAACCCCGGCAACATGCTGTCGGATGGCAAGGATTTTCCCTATCCGCCGCAGACCGGGGATGTTCACCACGAGATCGAACTGGTGGTGGCGCTGTCCGGTGGCGGCAGGGATATTGCGCCCGGCAAGGCGCTGGATATCGTCTATGGCTATGCCGTCGGGCTGGACATGACGCGGCGCGATATTCAGGCCGCGATGAAGAAGGCCGCGCGCCCCTGGGAGGCCGCGAAGGCCTTTGAGCATTCCGCGCCGTGCTCGGCGCTGGTGCCCGCCGCTGATATCGGCCACCCGGCGCAGGGCGCGGTCTGGCTGAAGGTCAACGGTGAATTGCGTCAGGAAGGCGATCTGAACCAGATGATCTGGAAAACCGCCGAGATCATCGCCGAGCTGTCAAAACTGTTTGAGCTGGCACCGGGTGATCTGATCATGACCGGCACGCCCGCAGGGGTGGGATCGGTGCAGCGCGGTGATGTGATGCATGCGCATGTCGATGGCGTGGGCGATCTGCAGACCACGGTGGTCTGACCTGAAACGGCGCGGGGTGCCGCCAGCGCGTGGCCCCCGCATGAACAGCAACCTTCAGCGGCGGCCCTCTCATGGAATTTTCCTCTGATCTGATCATACTGGCCGCGATCCTGCTGGTCGCAGGCGGGCTTACGGGCGTTCTGGCCGGGCTTTTCGGCGTGGGCGGCGGGGCGCTGATGGTGCCGGTCCTCTTTGAGACCTTTGGTTTTCTGGGCGTGGCCGAGGCGGTGCGCATGCCGCTGGCGGTGGGCACCTCACTGGCCGTGATCATCCCCACCTCGCTGCGGTCCTACAAGGGGCATCTGGCGCGCGGCGCGGTCGATACCGATTTGCTGAAGCGCTGGGCCGTGCCGATCGTTCTGGGGGTTCTGATGGGGGCGGTGGTTGCGCGCTATGCCTCGCCGGTGGTGATGCAACTGGTCTTTGTCGTCGTCGCCGGGGTGAATGCCGTCAAGCTGATCAGCGGCACCAAGCGCTGGGATATCGCCAGTGACCTGCCGACCGGCTGGCTGCTGCGCTTCTATGGCTGGGTGATCGGGCTTCTGTCATCGCTGATGGGGATTGGTGGCGGGCAGATTGCCAATATCATCATGACCCTGCATGGCCGTTCGATCCATCAGGCCGTCGCCACGTCGGCGGGTATCGGGGTGCTTATCTCGATCCCCGGCGCGCTGGGTTACATCTTTGCCGGCTGGGGCCGCACCGACCTGCCGCCTGACGCCATCGGCTTTGTCTCGCTTCTGGGGCTGGTGCTGTTTGTGCCCACCACGGTGCTCACGGCGAATCTGGGTGTGCGGCTGGCACACAGCCTGTCGCGGCGCACGCTGGAGCTGGCCTTTGGCATCTTCCTTGCGCTGGTCAGTCTGCGCTTCGTCTTCGCGATCCTGATGTAAGCGAAGGGGCGGGAACAATCCCGCCACGCGGGCCATCGCGCCCTGCGCGGTGCGCGCCTCCCGCTCAGGTCGCCCGCCTCCTGCCCAGAACAATGAGTGGCGGACGCGAGCTTGGCCTGCGACGCCTTCGCCCGACCCGTCCCGCGCGCCAGACCATCTGCGGCGCGCTCAGTCGAACCGGCCTGCTCGGCCAGTGCCCGCAGGTCGGTCGTCGTTTTTACGACACCGGAGGATTCAGCCTTCATTCCAAGGACGGCAAGTTCGGTCATTGGGGGAAATCCTTGCCAGACGGCGGCAGGCTCCGTAGCGTCAGGCTCGGGGCTTTGCAGGAGTGATTAGATGCGGAATGATGCCAGCTTGTTCGCTTTGGGCGTGTGTTGCTTGATTGCTGTCACCGGCCCTGCATTCGCGAACCGAAGCTATGACGCGGAGCAGGCATTTGCCCTTCGTGAGGGCCTTGGTGGCGCCTGGGAGTTCCATGTAAGCCGTGGCAGTGATCAGGTTCATGCTATCGCCCGTGCGAACCTCGTGAGCGACACGCTTGACAGTGCGGTAATCCGGGTTTCTTGCCAGCTCAGGCGCGATTTGACGTCCGAACCGGGTATTGAGATTTACTTCTGGGAAAAAGGATATGCTTTCCTCGCGCAAAGACTAACTCGAAACATTCTGGGGGGCGGATGGACAGACCCGAGCAGCCCAGGCCAAAGCTTCGGGCAGATTGCTTTCGTCATCGGGGAAAGCAGCTATAGCCCGCTGATCATTGCACGGCCTCAATCCGGGGAAGAGGAAGAGATGGAGCAATACAATTCGTCCGTCCGAGAGACGCTTTCGTTCTTGACCCAAAGTGGCGCGCTGCATGTGTCGTTTGATTGGTATGGGGCGCAGACCATACCCTTGGATTTCGAGTTTTCTTCGGAGGGGAAGGATGCTGCTCTTGCAGAGCTGTCGCGACACTGCCCTTTTCCCAGAAATGGGATGGCGGAACCTGAGCCGCCTAGGTGATCGCCGCCAACCAGCAGGCGAGTTCACGAAACTCCACTATGGCAGCTTGAGTATTCCTGCCCATCACCCTCGCTTCATCCCGGCGCGGAAAGCATCGCGCGCTGGATTGTCGCTTTGGGGAACGTCAGGCTCGCCTGACGCATGCCGGAGATAGACCCGGTTCATTGCCCGGACGCAGCGGCAGAAGATTTCGGCCTCGTCAGGGTACCATCCCTCGGTATGCTTTACAATCACACTGCGGGGAATGGGTCCGACGCCCATGCCGATCTGCCGAGCCAGCCATCGGCGCCGGGCAGAATCGCCGGCGGCCAAAGGTGGTCCGGGATGTCTTAGCCGAGGTCATCCCGCCGGGAAAACCGTCCCTGCCTGTTCTTGGGTACCGCAGGTTAGAGAAGCAGAAAGCCGGGTTCCCACTTTTCTGCAATATGCTTCAGCGCTGACCCATGATCATGCGATAGCGGATCTGGTCAAAGACGACGGCAAGGATCAGCAAAAGCCCCAGCACCACCATCTGCATGTAGGAGCTGATCTGCGCCAGGTTCATGCCGTTCTGCACCAGAATGATGAAGAACCCGCCCAGCACCACATTCTCCACCCGGCCGATGCCGCCGCGCAGCGAAACACCGGCAATCACGCAGGCGGCGATGGATTCAAGCGCCATGCTGCTGCCCATGTTGGCATCGCCCGTTTCCACCCGTGCGGTCAGCAAAAGCCCGGTCAGCCCCGCCATCAGGGCGCACATCACATAGACCCGGATCAGCGTGCGCCGCGTGTCGATGCCGGACAGGTTCGCGGCCTTGATATTGCCGCCCACGGCATAGATCTGCGCGCCGTGGCGCATATGCGCCATGTAGCCCCACATCAGAACGATGAACAGAATCGCAATCAGCACCGGGACGGGGATGTTCCACACCCGGCCAAAGCCGAAAGTGTCGCCAAAGGTAAAGGGCAGGTTGGAGACCGGCACACCCCCGGTCAGAAACAGCGCCAGCCCCGCCCCGACCGAGGCCACACCCAGCGTCATGATGAAGGGTGAAACGCCAAAGACCGCCACACCCACGCCATTGATCGCACCGATGATGCCTGCGACCACGAAACCGGCCAGTGCACCCAGGGCGATCACGAGCCAGACGGCTTCAGGAAACATCGGCATCAGCGCAACCATCGTCATCGCCGATACGACCGAGCTGAGCGCGATCACCATGCCCACCGACAGGTCGAACCCGCCGGAGATCAGCACCAGCATCTGCCCCATCGACACCAGAATCAGATAGACCGACTGCCGGCCCACATTGAGCAGGTTCTGACTGGTCAGAAAGGCCTGTGACATCAGCGAAAAGACAATCAGCGCCGTGGCCAGCAGGAAAGGCAGCACGCCGACGCGGATGAAGACCGCTCTGGCGATCTCCAGCGGCGAGAAACGGGTCTTGGTGGCCGTGCTCATGCGTTTGCTCCGGTCTCTTGGAAGAAATGTTTCAGGATGTCGGTTTCATTGATCTGATCGCCGCTCAGTTCCGCGCTGACCTGCCCGCTGGCCATGACGACCACGCGGTTGGCAAGGTTCATCACCTCAGGCAGATCGGACGAGATGACGACCACGGCCTTGCCCGATTCCGCCAGTTCGGCGATCAGCCGGTAGAGGGCCGCGCGTGTGCCCATGTCCACGCCGACGGTCGGTTCGTCAAAGATGTAAAGCTCGCTGCCGTGACAGAAGCTTTTGGCGAAGAGGATCTTTTGCTGATTGCCGCCCGAAAGCTGGGCAATGGTGCGGGAGCGGTAATGGGCGTGCAGTTCCACATGGTCAAAGATGCGCCCCATCTCCTGCCGGATGGCGCGGTGACGCAGGAAGGGGCCGTTGGCGCAACTGCCCATCATCAGATCGGTGGTCAGGTTGTCGGTCGCCCGCGTCATGAGGTTGAGCCCCTCATGCTTGCGGTCCGAGGTCAGGTAGTAAAGCCCGGCCTCGATCACCTTGCGCGTGGATTTTCCGGTGATGTCCTTGCCCTGAAAGGTCACGCGCCCTTCGCGGGTGGGGTTGACCCCGGCGATGGCGCGGAACATGCGCGATTTTCCTGAGCCGACCAGCCCGGCCAGCCCCAGCACCTCGCCCCGGCGCACCTTGAGGTTCACGCCGTCCACGCCCCAGGCGTGCAGGTTCTCCACCTCAAGCACCACCTCGCCCGGGTTATGGGCGATGGTGGGGTAGATATCGGTGATCTCACGGCCCGCCATCATGGCGATGAGCGCCTGATCATTGGTATCGGCCATCGCCACCGTATCGATCCGGGCGCCGTCGCGCAGCACGGTCACCCGGTCTGCGATGCGGGCGAATTCGTTGATGCGGTGCGAGATATAGATGATGCCCAGCCCCGCCGCCTTCATCCGCAGGACGAATTCAAACAGGTTATCCACCTCGCGGTTGCTGAGCGAGGCGGTGGGTTCATCCAGAATCAGCACCGACAGATCGCCATGAAACGCCTTGGCAATTTCCACCATCTGCTGCTGGGCGCGCGGCAGTTGCGCCACCATCGCCGCAGGATCAATATCAAAGCCGCGCTCGGCCAGCATGCGCCCGGCCTCGCGGCGCATCTGGCGGTGGTTGATGAAGGGGCCCGCCTTTGGCTCACGGCCCAGAAAGATGTTCTCGGCAACGCTCATCGTGGGGATAAGCGAGAATTCCTGAAAAACGGTATAGATGCCGCGTTCCTGCGCCCCGGCGACGGAGGCAAGCGTCACGGGCTGGCCCTTCATGCGGATCTCGCCACCGCTGGGGGTGTTCGCCCCGGCCAGAAGCGAAATCAGCGTCGACTTGCCCGCGCCGTTCTCGCCAAAAAGAACATGCACCTCGCCCGCGCGCAGGTCGAAATCCACGTTGTCCAGCGCCTTGACGCCCGGATAGGCCTTGGACAGGCCATGCGTGCTGATCAGTGGAGGTTGGGTCATCGCCTGCCTTCCCGGCCCGGTGTGCGGGCGGATGGTTGGATGGATGGGTGGGCGCAGGCCGGGAAAGCCCCGGCCTGCGCATCTCAGCTCAGTTGATGCTGAACACCGGCGAGAAGTTCTCAGGCGGCAGGATAGAATCGCGGTTCACATCGGCGATATTATCCTGATCGACCACGAAGATCTGCGGGCCGACATGCTGGATCAGCTCTTCACCCTGAAGGGCACGCACGGCCTGATCAACGGCGATCCGGCCCTGAATGACCATGGAATCGGCGGGCGCACCCAGGATCATCCCGCGCTCGATGCCGGTATAGACACCCGGGGTCATGTAGAAGGCGAGGATATCCACCTGCCCGCTCAGCCCACGCTCACGCACCACACCCTGCGCTGCTTCGGCGGTGACGGCGGTGCCGGCGATGTAGCGCACATCCGGGTTGGCGGTCAGCACGTCTTCGACAAGGCGCTGCTGCACCTCGCGGCCGGTGTCACCATAGCGCGGCTCCAGCACGCGCACGGCGGAACCCTCGATCGCTTCCATGAAGCCGCGATGCGCCGCTTCCACCCAGCCCGCGCCTGCGGGCCCGGGGAACCAGCCCACGGTGACCTCATCGCTGCCCGCCGGATGGGCCTCGGCCAGATAGCGGCCGGTTTCCTGACCCATGGTGTAGAATGACACGAGCGATTTGGCGGTGATATCGGTCGAGGAGACACCGTTGATCACGTCGATCACCGGAATCCCGTTGCCCGCCACTTCGCGGATCAGGCTGTTGAGGCCGTCATACGAGATGGCGCCGATGATCACCGCGTCGGCACCGGCCGAAACGCAGTCTTCGATCTGGCTGATCTGGCGGGGCAGTTCGGTATAGCCATCGGCCTCAACCACGGTCATCCGCACACCCAGACGGCGGCCTTCGTCGATCACGCCATAGTTGACGCCCAGCCAGTAGGCATCTTTCATATGCGGGAATGACACGCAGATATTCCACGGCTGCGACGCGGCTTCGAGCGGGACATATTCCACATCGACAGCGGTGCCGTCAGTGGAAAACGCCGGTTCGATCGCTTGCGCCGGGTAGGGGTACCAGGCGTCATCTGCGCTGGCCGCAAACGGCACCAGTGCCGTCGCACCCAGAAGCAGCATTTTTCTCAGGGCATGGGTCATCGTTCAGAACTCCTCTGTTGCAGGTCATCGGCCGTGGTTTGGGCCACGGTTTTCGTTCGTGTCAGGCACGGGGCGGGTTCAGCCCGCCTTCAGGGCCTCACGGATCGTCTGAAGCCGCTTTTGCCGCTCTTTGCGCGCAACAAGGGCCGCTTCCATGTCAACCTTGACGAAGTTCACCTTCGTATTCGGCTGCAGCTGGCCAATCAGGTCCATATCGGCCGAGATCACCGCGCCGATGGTGAAATACCCGCCGCCAGACACCGCATCGCGGTGCAGCACGATGGGTTCTGTCCCGCCCGGCACCTGAATGGAGCCGTAGGAATAGCAGCCATCCACAATGTTTGACGGGTCCGACCCGGCGCCAAAAGGCTGATCGCGCGGCACGAATTCCATGGGGGAACCACCACGGAAGCGATAGCCCATGCGGTCGGCCTCAGGCGCGACGGTCCATTCTTCGGCAAAGAAGCGGTCTTGCGAGGCCTCGGTGATGCGGTCCCAGTAAAGCCCCGGCAGCACCCGCAGCGCCACGGGCGACTGCTTGGGGCGCAGAAGCGCGGCGTCGACCGCGCGGGCGGCCACTTGGCCGGGTTTGCCCACGGGCAGCGCATCACCCACCGCGATGGCGCGACCGTTCACGCCACCCAGCGCCCCGATGGGATAGGTTGCGCGTGAGCCAAGCTGTTTCGGCGTGTCAATCCCACCCGCGACGGCGATATAGATGCGCGCGCCTTCCTGCAGGAACTTGAAGCTGAGCACCTGACCGGCCTTGACCGGAAACGCCGTCCAGCCCTCGCGCGCGTCGCCGTCCAGAAAGATCGGCATAGTGGCGCCGGTTACGGCGACCCATGTGTCGGCGGTGAATTCCAGCTCCGGCCCCATGAACACGGCCTCAAGCCCCGCCGCACCCTCATCATTGCCGACCAGCATGTTGGCAACCCGCATCGAGAAACGGTCCATCGCGCCGCCCTCGGGGATGCCAAGGTGGAAGTATCCGGGGCGGCCCATGTCCTGAATGGTGGTGGAAAGCCCGGCTTTTCTGACCTTAATTGCCATTGAGAGCCTCCATCAGCTTTGCGTTGGTCCCGGCCATGTCGGCGTTGAACGCATCGAGATCAAAGGTCACCTCGGCGATGCGGGGCCGGTAGGTTCCGGCTTCGACCTCGGCTGCGATACGGTCATGGGTTGCGCGGTCGATCGGCTTCCATTTCACGATATCGCCGGGGCGGAAGAAGACCATGAAGTCCTTGAGGTAGGACACCTTCTGCTCAGGGTCATAGATGGGCATCGGGGTGATGCCGAACATCTGGTAGCCGCCCGCCCCGCGGACCGAATAGATGCACGAGAAGCAGCCCCCGTAACCCACGGTCAGCTTGGGCGTGTCGGTGCGCGGGCGCAGGTATTTCGGCACCTCTATCTGCTTTTCACGCTCGACAAGCTGATAGAGGAACGGCAGCCCCGCCACGAAACCGACCATCGACACAAACCACGGGCTGGAATGATGCGCCTCGATGAACGCCTCAACACTGTCATAGCCGTTGATGCGTGCGGCATATTCCAGATCGGTGGCGTTGGGGTCCTGATGGCGCTCGCGGAAGCGCATGACGGTCTCATGCGTCCAGGGGTCCTGATAATACACCGGGATCTCGATGATCCGCGTCTGCATCCGGCGCTCGGCATTGTTGGCCGCGCTCTCCAGATCTTTCAGCCGGGCCATCATCGTGTCGGGGTGGATGATGTCAGGGTTGAAACGGACCTCGAACGAGGCATTTGCGGGCAGGATCTCGGTCACGCCGTCGATCTTGGCGGCCTCGACGGCACGGGCCATGGCGATGGCCTTGAAGAAGGCTTCCAGCGACATTTCGTCGTCCATTTCGACGAAGATGTGCTCGTCACCGCCAAAGGTGTAGCGGGTTTTCACGTCGTCCCTCCTATGCTGGTGCAGTCAGATTGCCGGCAGCCAGCCAGGGCTCCAGCCACTGCGTATGAACACGCCCCTCGCGCAGATCCGGGGATGCGGCCAGCGCCCGGTGCAAGGGGATCGTTGTCTTGAGCCCGCCCAGTTCGAGCGTGCTCAGGGCCTCGGCCATCTTGTCGATCGCCGCCACGCGCGTGGGCGCATGCACGATCAGCTTGCCCAGCAGCGAATCGTAGAATGGCGGGATCTGGTAGCCTTCATAGAGAAAATGATCGAAGCGGATGCCATCGCCTTCGGGCACCCCCATCGAGGTCAGCTTGCCCGGAAAGGGCATGAACTGGCGCAACGGGTCTTCGGCATTGATACGCACCTCGATCGCATGGCCGGTGACCGCGATCTGATCCTGCCGAAGCGACAGAGGCGCGCCGCCTGCGATCTTCAGCATCTCGGCCACAAGGTCGATGCCGGTGACCATTTCAGTGACCGGGTGTTCAACCTGAATGCGGGTGTTCATCTCGATGAAATAGAAATCCCCGCTGGCATCGTCATAAAGGTATTCGATGGTGCCCGCGCCGCTGTAGCCCACGGCCCTGGCCAGCGCGACCGCGCTGTCACACAGCGCCGCGCGGGTCTCAGCGGTCAGGCCAAAGGCGCCCGCTTCTTCCCAGACCTTCTGGCGGCGGCGTTGCAGCGAGCATTCGCGCTCAAAGCAATGCACGGCGTTCTTGCCATCGCCCAGAACCTGCACCTCGATATGGCGCGGGTTGACGATGACCTTTTCGATATACAGACCGCCATCGCCAAAGGCCGCCTCGGCCTCGGCGCGGGCCTGCGGGGCAAGGCGCGCCAGCTCGTCTGCGTCATGGGCGATGCGGATGCCCTTGCCGCCACCACCGGCAGCGGCCTTGATCAGGACCGGGAAGCCGACGGCAAGCGCGGCCTCCATCGCGGCGGCTTCACTTTCGACCCGGCCTTTTGAGCCGGGCACCACCGGAACGCCTGCCTCTTCAGCGGCGATGCGGGCGGCGACCTTGTCGCCCATCCGCTCTATGGTGGCGGCGTCGGGGCCAACGAAGGTCAGCCCGGCATCGGCCACGGCGCGGGCAAAGGCGGGGTTCTCGGACAGAAAGCCGTAGCCCGGATGCACCGCATCGGCGCCCGTGTCCTGCGCGGCTTTCAGAATTGCCGGGATCGACAGGTAAGACTTTGCGGCCGCGGCCGGGCCGATGCAGATGGCCTCATCGGCCATCTTCACCGCCAGCATATCGGCATCCGCTTCGGAATGAACCTGAACCGTGGCGATACCCAGCGATTGCGCGGCGCGGATGATGCGAACCGCAATCTCGCCCCGGTTGGCAACAAGAAGTTTGCGGATCGCCATGGCTCAGCGCACCTTTGCCAGCGTTTCGCCGGCCTGAACGGGCCCGGCATTCTCGGCGACAAAACTGTCGAAGGTACCGTCAACCTCGGCCTTGACCTCGATGAAGGTCTTCATCACCTCGATCAGGCCGATCGTATCATCGGCGGCAACCGCGTCGCCGGGCTTCTTGAAGGGCGCGGCGCTGGGGTCCGGGGCGTGATAGAAAGTGCCGGGAAGGGGGGAAAGGATATCAGGCATGGTCAGTCTCTCCTGTCAGGCAGCGTTTTCCAGCACCGTCGCCGCAGAAGCGATGGAGATGCCGTTTTCAGTCAGGGCGGCACGCACGGCGCGCCCGATTTCCAGCGCGCCGGGGGTGTCGGAATGGAAGCAGATCGATTCAAACGCGATGGGGATATCGCCCCCCTCGACCGTCTCCACCCGCCCTTCGCGGCAGGCGCGCAGGCATTTCCGCGCGATCTGCTCAGGGTCGAACTGCGCGACTTTGCGCGCAAACACGATCGAGCCTGAGTTGTCATATTCGCGGTCGGCGTAAAACTCACGGATCACGGGCTGACCGGAGGCGCGCGCCACCTTGTAGGTGATCGAGATATCCATGCAGAACAGCATCAGATCAGGGGCGCAGGCGCGCAGAACCTCGATCAGGTGGTTTGACAGACTCTCGTTCTTCGCGGCCTCCATGTAAAGCGCGCCATGCGGTTTGACATGCTGAAGGCGTACGCCATGGCGGCGGCAGAATTCACGCAGCGCACCGATCTGATAGACGATGTCGTTGACCAGCTCTTCGTCCGAGCATTTGATGTAGCGCCGCCCGAAGCCCTGCAGGTCACGGTAGCCGGGATGCGCGCCGATATTGACGCCATGTTCCTTGGCCAGCGCCACAACCCGGTTCATCAGCGCAGGATCGCCCGCATGAAAACCCGTGGCGACATTGGCCGAGCTGATGATGGCCATCAGCGCCTCGTCCGGCGCGTCGCCATAACTCCAGTGGCCAAAGCCCTCGCCCATGTCGCAGTTCAGATCAATGATGCGTTTCATTGCGCTCCACCCTCGTTTCAACAACTGTACGCGCAACTTCCTTCAACAGTAAAATTTTGATTCTTGTTGCTATAAATTCGGAATATCCGAAGGATGAATCGCGCCGCAGCGCCGCGAAGCCTTTAGAAAAGCGGGATTTGCAGGGGCATTGCAATTTGCAATGGGCTGCAATATCAGTTTTTCAACAGCGGTATTTTCGTATTTTCCGATAATGAAGGGGGCCTGACGTGCATATCCGGCAGCTCAAATACTTTGTCGCCACGGCAGAGTCCGGTCAGGTCAGCCGGGCTGCGGTGTCGCTTTCGGTCTCGCAATCCTCGATCACCACCGCCATCCGGGAGCTGGAGGCCGATATCGGCCTGCGCCTGTTCGAGCGCAGCTCACAGGGGATGGAGCTGACACAGGCCGGGCGGGAGCTGCTGGCGGTCGCCTATGAGGTGCTCGCCAAGATCGAAGAGGCGCGCAACCTGCGATACCGCGCCTCGGGCATGTCGGGCAAGCTGACGGTGGCCGCGACCTATACGGTGATCGGCTATTTCCTGCCCTATCATCTGGGCCGCCTGCGCCGGTTGCACCCTGAACTGACGATCAACCTGCATGAGCTGAATCGCGAAGCGATTGAAGAGGGGCTGATGTCGAACCGCTTTGACCTGGCGGTGCTGCTGACCTCGAACATCACCACTCCAGAGCTGGACACCGAAACCCTGTTCCGCTCACCCCGGCGGCTGTGGGTGGGCAACAGCCACCGCTTTGCCAGCCGCCGCAAGGTCACGATGGATGAGATCGCCGAAGAAGATTACATCATGCTGACCGTCGATGAGGCCGCGCACAGCACCATGAAATACTGGGCGCTGCACAAATCGCAGCCGCGCATCAAGCTGCGCACCTCATCCATCGAGGCGGTGCGCTCGATGGTGGCGGATCATCAGGGCGTGACCATTCTGTCCGACATGGTGTACCGGCCATGGTCGCTTGAGGGTAAACGCATCCAGCTTGTGCAGACCGATTCCCCGGTGCCCTCGATGGATGTGGGGCTGGCATGGCAACGCAACTCAGAATTCTCGCCCGAGGTGCAGCTTGTCTATGATTATTTCCGCCGCAGCTTTATCGCGCCGCAGCTCTGATCCCGCTCAATCCTCCATCGCGGTGGCCAGCACTGCCAGACAATCCCCGGTCTGGATCATCCCGGGAAAATGCCGCGCGACCAGCACGCCTGAGCGTTGCGCAAAGTAGCACAGCGGTTGCAGGCCGGTGCGGTCGGCGGGCCAGACCTGCGCGATGGGCGCGCCCTTTTCAACCTTCTCGCCCAGATCGACCAGCGGTTCGATCAGCCCTTCGGAGGTGGCGAAATGATAGCAATCCTCATCCGGCATATCGAGCATGACAGAGCGCTCTGCCTTGATCTCACCTTCCAGAATACCGGCATGGATCAGCACATTCAGCGCCCCGCGCCGCGCAATCCGCGATGAGCGCGCAGTGGCAGACCCGCCGCCGCCCAGCTCGGTCGTGACAAAGACCTTGCCCTGCCCTTCGACCGCCGTGTCGTACATGCCGACATTGTCGATCTCGCGCAGCATCAGCGTATAGGGCGCGTTGAAGGCCTGCACGGCGGCCACGCAGGCCTCCTGCTGGGTGACCGAATCCAGATAATGCGCGCAGGCGAAAGGCAGGAAATCCAGCGTCTTGCCGCCTGAATGGTAATCCAGCACGATATCGGCCATCGGCACCAGCGTATCGTTGAAGTAATTGGCGATCTTATGCGTGGCGGTGCCGTCAGGCGCGCCGGGAAAGGCGCGGTTGAGGTTGACGGTGTCGATGGGCGATACGCGGGTTCCGGCGCGGAAGGCGGGGTAATTCATATAGGGCACGATAATCACCCGGCCCGTGATGCGCTCCGGCTCCAGCTCATGCGCCAGCGCCTGAAGGGCTATCGGCCCCTCATATTCGTCGCCATGATTGGCGCCGGTGAACAGCGCCGTCGGCCCCTCGCCGTTACGGATCACGGTGATGGGGATCATGATGGCGCCCCATGCGCTTTCGTTGCGCGAATGGGGCAGGCGCAGAAAGCCGTGGTGCTTGCCGTCCACGTCAAAGGGGATGGTGGGGGAAATCGGGTTGGGGTTCATCGCTCACGCCTTGATGAAAAGTTGACGCGGCACCGAGGCCAGACATTCCGGCGCACCCTCGGTAATGACGATGCTTTCGGTGAGCTCAAAGCCCCAGTCCTCCATCCACAGGCCGGTCATGAAATGGAAGGTCATGCCGGGTTGCAGAACGGTGCGGTCACCGGGGCGCAGCGAGCAGGTGCGCTCCCCCCAGTCCGGCGGATAGCTGAGGCCGATGGGATAGCCGGTGCGGTTGTCCTTGGTGATGCAGTGGTTTTTCAGCACGGCAAAGAAAGCGTTGGCGATATCCTCGCAGGTATTGCCCGCGCGCGCGGCCTCCAGCCCGGCCTCCATCCCTTCCAGCGTGGCCGCTTCGGCATCCAGAAAGGTCTGGCTGGGCTTGCCCAGAAATACGGTGCGCGACAGCGGGCAGTGATAGCGCTGGTAACACCCGGCGATCTCAAAGAACGTGCCTTCGCCCGCCTTCATCGGCTGGTCATCCCAGGTCAGATGCGGTGCGGCGGCATCGCTGCCGGAAGGCAGCAGGGGCACGATGGCCGGATAATCGCCGCCATAGCCCAGATCGGGGTCATAGCGCAGCGCGGCATCGTAGATTTCCGCCACCAGATCAGACTTGCGCAGGCCCGGCTCCACCTTGTCCAGTATGCGCGCATGCATCTTTTCCACGATCCGCGCGGCGCGGCGCATGCAATCCAGCTCAGCGGGTGATTTGACCAGCCGCTGCCAGTTCACCAGCGCGGTGGCATCCACCAGCGTGGCGGGCAGATGGCTCAGCGCGCGACAGGCGGCGGCGGTGAACCAGTAATTGTCCATCTCCACGCCGACCGGGCCCCTGTGCCAACCCAGATCGGTCAGGCGGGCTGACAGATAATCCATCGGGTGGCGCTCGGTCGATTGGACATAATGGTCAGGATAGCCGATCA
Organism: Pararhodobacter sp.; assembly: GCF_036802785.1. Classification (GTDB taxonomy): domain Bacteria; phylum Pseudomonadota; class Alphaproteobacteria; order Rhodobacterales; family Rhodobacteraceae; genus Pararhodobacter. Next base: position 5,360 of record NZ_DAIRVN010000045.1, on the reverse strand, counting down.
GCGCCGCATCCGGCATCCAGCAGGTGCGCTGCGCCCCCGCCACATCCTGCCCGCGCCCGAACCAGACAGGGTCACCCTGCGGGCCGATGATCACGCATTGATGCACATAGAACGACCAGCCGTCATAGCCCGTCAGCCATGCCATGTTCGACGGGTCGGTGACGATCAGCGTGTCGATCCCGCGTGCCTGCATGGCCGCGCGGGTCTTGCTCAGCCGCGCGGCATATTCGGTGCGGCTGAAACGAGGGGCAGGGTTGGGCATGATGCTGCGCTTCTCAACTGTCGATTTCGACGCCTGCGCCCGCTGCCCTTTGCAGGGCAAGCGTGGCGATGGCGGTATCCTGAACGCCGGTTCCGGTCAGATCGGCCAGCGTGATCTCGTCAGCGGATCGTCTGCCGGGGGCGTCCCCCGCCAATACCGCGCCCAGCTCGGCAAATTCTGTTCCGTCTGCGACGATACCCACTGCAAGCGCGACACGCAGTTCGCCCAGAGCGCGGGTTTGTGACAGGCGGTCAGGCACATAGCGGATACGGGCGAAGGCCGCCGGGTCAATCTCGTTCTTGCCGTGCTGGTCTGAGCCCATGGCGGTGACGTGCTGCCCCGGGCGCAGCCAGTCCGCGCGCACCACGGGCGCGGTGGCGGGCGTGGTGGTGACAATGATATCGGCCGCGCTCACGGCGCTTGCCGGGTCGGCGCTGGCAGTGACGGGCAGGCCCAGTTGTGCGCTCATCTCCGCCGCCATGGCCTGCGCCTTTGCCCCGTCGCGCGCCCAGACCGAAGCGCGGGTGACGGGGCGCACAAGGGTCAGCGCGCGCAACTGCATCCGCGCCTGAAGCCCTGCGCCCAGAATGCAGGCGCTTGTCGCATCCTCCCGCGCCAGCGCCCTTGCGGCTACCGCGCCCGCAGCGGCGGTGCGCAGGTCGGTCAGATAGCCATTGTCCAGCAGCAGCGCCTGCACCTGCCCGGTGCGGGTGGAAAACACCATCATCAAACCGGAGGTGGAGGGCAGGCCAAGCTTCGGGTTGTCAAAAAACCCGGGGCTGACCTTGATCGCAAAGCCCGCAAGCCCCGGCACATAGGCGGTTTTCACATCTACCTCGCCATTATGCTCGGCAAGCGCCATCGACAGGATCGGCGGCATGACCACCTTTCCCGCCGCAAGCGCGCGGAAGGCATCGGCAACGCAATCAATAACCTCCGGCGACAGGTCGATGACGGCGCGCAGGTCAGCTTCGGTCAGAATGCGGATGCGCGGCATCAGGCGGCCTCCGGATCAGGGGTTTCGCCCGCGATGATGCGGGCATGCAGGGCCGGGTCGATATTGGCGCCGGTCAGGGGCAGCACCACGGGGCCCTTGGGGCGGTGTTTTCCGGCCAGAAGCGCTGCAACACCAACCGCACCCGCGCCCTCAACCACCTGCCCCTCGATCCGATGCAGATGGCGGATACCCTCGGCGATCTCATCCTCAGTCAGCAGGATCAGATCATCCATCAGGTCGCGCACCATGGCATAGGTCAGCCGGTTTTGCAGGCCGATCCCGCCGCCCAGTGAATCGGCCAGTGTGGCGCGCTCAGGGGTATCGACGGGGTGCCCGGCGGCGAGGCTGGCGGCCATGGCCGCGCCCCGCTCCATCGACACGCCGATCACCTTGATCGACGGGTTCACCGCCTTCATCGCCGCCGCCACCCCGGCCAGCAGACCGCCGCCTGACAGGGGCACCAGCACCTCGGCGGCATCCGGCACGGCGGCGGCCATTTCCAGCCCCAGCGTGGCTTGTCCGGCAATGACATGCGGATGATCGAAAGGAGGGATCAGCGCAAAGCCTTCCTCCGCCACCAGCCGCATGGCTTCCAGCAGGGCTTCGTCCTGACTGGCGCCGATGATGCGCGCCTCAGCCCCCAGCGCTGCCACGGCGGCGCGCTTGTTCTCAGGCACCAGCCGCGACATGCAGATCACCGCGCGCAGCCCCAGCGCCCGCGCGGCATGCGCCAGCGCGCGGCCATGGTTGCCGGTCGAGGCTGTGGTGACACCCGCAACCCCTGCGGGCAGTTGCAGAATGGCATTGGTGGCCCCGCGCAGCTTGAACGCGCCGGTGATCTGAAGATGTTCCTGCTTCAGCCAGACCGGAACGCCCGTGAGATCGGCAAGCGCGTCCGAGCGGAGGCAGGCGGTGTGGCGCAGGTGGCCCTGCAGGCGGGTCTGCGCGGCGTGAAACTCTGCCAGACCGGGCGTCATGCGGCACCGGCGACAGGGGCGAACAATTGCCCCGGCCCGCGCCCCTCGATGCCCGCCGCCGCCAGCATCGCCCAGCCCAGTGCCTGATTGGAGCTGAGCACGGGTTTGCCCAGCGCCGCCTCCAGCGCCGGGATAAGCGCCATCACGGGCGTTGAAGTGCAGGCAACGAACAGTGCCTCAGCGCGCGGGTGATCGGCGTGGCGCGCGGCGGGGCGCAGCGCGGCCGGGGTCAGCCGCGCGATATCGCGGTCATCTTCCATGTTCAGCCCGTGGGTATTCACCACCTCCAGCCCGGCCTGCGCGAAATACTCGGCGACGGGCGCCGTGGTCTGCGCCACATAGGGCGTCAGCAGCGCGATCCGGGTGATGCCCAGATGACGGAACCCCTGCACCGCCGCGCGCGCCGGGGTGCAGACCGGCACGCCGGGCCGCACCAGGGCGATGGCCGCGTCAATCGCCGCATCGCCGATCACCACCGCGCCCGAGGTGCAGCCAAAGCCGATAGCCGCCAGATCAATCCCCGGCACCAGCAGATCTGCCGCTGCCGCGATACCGGGCGCCATGGCGCGCAGGTTCTCAGGCGTTGTCGGGTTGGCGAAGGCCAGCCGCGTGACATGCAGGCGTGTCGTATCCGGCAGAAGCTGCGCCAGATCATGCTCCAGCGTCAGGTCGGTGGCGAGGGCGATCAGGCCCAGACGGACGGGCGCGGACGGCGTATCGGTGCCGGGAAGGGAGGGGGAAACCGGGGTTATGGGCATGCGGACCTCAGACTACCAGAACGGGGCATTTCGCCAGCCCCGTCACCTTGTGCGAAACCGACCCCAGAAGATACCCTTCGACCGAACCCAGCCCCCGGCTGCCCAGCACGATCAGGTCAACTTCCTTGTCCTTGGCCCAGGCGACGATGGTGCGCGCGGGCGGGCCGGATTTGATGAAGGCGCGCACCTTTTCCGCCCCGGCCTCGCGCGCGATGGATTTGCCATGCTCTGCCACCTCCTGCGCGTGTCGGCGCAGGATCTCGTCCATATTGCCGGGGTCACTGGGGCGGACCATGGAAAAGGAGGCCTCCAGCATCGAATGGTGGCGGTAGACCGTCAGCAGCACAATCTCGCCGCCCGTCAGTGCGGCCAGTTCAACCGCCTTGCGAATGGCCCCTTCGGCGCTGTTGGAGCCGTCAAAGGGCACAAGAATCTTGGAAAACATCTGTCCCCTCCTATCGGGCAAAGGCAAGATCGCGCAGGAAGAGGGCAATCTGCGGGAAGAAGATCAACAGCACCGAGACCGTCAGCAGCATCACGATGAACGGCGGCGTGCCGCGGATCACCTCAAAATACGGTCGTTTGAAAACGGCAATGGCGGTGAAGATGTCACATCCGAATGGTGGCGTGGCAGAGCCGATAGCCACCTGCAAGACGACAATCGCCCCCACATGCACCGGGTCCAGCCCCACGGCATTCACCACCGGCGCGAAAATCGGCACCAGAACCAGAATCACCACGATCGGATCGACGAACATGCAGCCGATGAAAAAGGCGATGGAGATGACGAACAGCACGCCAATCGGCCCCATCTGGTCAACCCCGATGGCGCCCAGCACCGCCTGCGGCACCTGTGCGAACGAGATGATCCAGGAGAACCCGGCGCCTGCACCGACCAGAATGAATACCACGGCGGTGATCAGGCCGGTGGAGCGCGCGGTGGCGATCAGGCCGCTGACATTGAGTGTGCGGAAGACGACCATTTCAAGGATCAGCGCGTAAAGCACACAGGCCGCCGCTGCCTCGGTCGGTGAGAAGATGCCGCCATAGATGCCGCCGATGATGATCGCCGGAAAGCCCAGCGGCCAAAGCGCCTTTTGCACCGCCAGCGCACGTTCGGACCATGGCAGCGGGTCTTCCGGGGCGACATTGTTGCGCACCGCATAGATCCAGCAATAGATTGAAAACAGCAGCAAAATCAGCAGGCCCGGCCCGATACCGGCGATGAACAGCTCGGCAATCGAGGTGTTGGAGATGACGCCATAAATGATCATGCCGATCGAGGGCGGGATCAGAAAGGCGATGTCGGATGAATTGACGATCAGCGCCAGCGTGAAGCTGTCCTTGTAGCCCGCCTTGAGCATGCGCGGGCGCAGGGGCGTGCCGATGGCGACCACGGTTGCCTGAGTGGAGCCCGAGACGGCGCCGAACATGGTGCAGGCCGCAGCGGTGGAAATCGCCAGACCCCCGCGCTTGTGGCGCACAAAGGCCATCACCAGATCAATCAGCCGCCCGGCGGAATGGCCGCGGGTCATGATATCGGCGGCAAAAATGAACATCGGCACCGCGATGAGCGAGGCGGGGCGAATGCCCGCCAGCATCTGCGAAACCATCGTCTCCATCTGCCCGAACCCGCCGAAGCTGAGGTAAAAACCCAGCGCCGCGGCCGCGATCAGCGGGATCATCATGGGGAAGCCCAGACAGAGCAGAACCACCATCACGCCCAGGATTGTCAGTGCCATATCGCGCTCTCCTCAGACTTCCTGTTCGCTCTCATCGGCGTATCCCTCAAGCACATTGGTCGAGAGGTAGATGTCCTTCTCGATGATGTTCTTGATGGCGGTCAGCAGGTATTGCAGCCCGGTCATGAAGAAGCCGACGGGCACCCAGACCAGCGTCCACCAGACCGGGATCTGCAGCGAGGGCAGCAGCCGCCCGCGCCCCAGCGTGGTCTGAAGATAGCCCCAGGAATACCAGGCGAGGGCGAACATGGCGAAGGCGGTGGTAATCGCGATGAAGATCATCAGAAGCTTGCGCGCGCGGGCGGGCATCAGGTCAAAAAACGCGGTCATGCGGATGTGGCGGCCGTGGCGCGCGGCATAGCTGATGCCGGCGAAGGTGATCATGATGATCAGAACCCGGTTCACCTCTTCGGTGGACTGGATGGAACTGCTGAAAACGAAACGGCCCACGACATTGGCGACGGTATTCGCGGCCATGAGCAGCACCCCGGCGGCGAGCAGGATCGCCTCGATCCGCGCGATGCCATTGTCAAGCCAGCCCAGCGGGCCGGGCAGGCTGGAGCGGTAGGCGGAGGCCGGGAGATCGTCATCACCGGTGGCGGGCGGGGGTGGCGTGTCTGAGGC
>NZ_DAIRVN010000044.1:0-37572 GCF_036802785.1 Pararhodobacter sp. | reverse complement strand
TCCACAGAACCGATCAGGATGAGAGCCGAAAGGTGGGAGGCAGGAAACGCTTACGGTTCATCTCTGCCAGCAACAGCCGAAGCGCCGTGACCGCCAAGGTCAAACTGGACATGGCCGAGGGCAACTCGCCCAGCTTGGCAGCAGGTTGGTGACAGGAACGGCAAGAAAGCTCGCAGCCCAATTCTTTGATATGTTTTCAGAGGAGGTCACTGAGCGGCAGTCGGCTCAGGCACTCAGGCAGTCGCGGGACTCAGCGCGCGCGCTTCTCTGGGGGACGGACAGGTTGCCGAAGCCTGCACCCTAGGAATGCCCCTGCTCCTCCAGATACCGAAGCGCCACGACCGAGGCATTTCTGACATGTTCGCTGGCGATTTCCTGTGCCGCGTCTGCGTCACGTTTCTGAAATGCCGTGTTCAGGGCATTGATCTCGGCGAGGCTTTTCGGCAGGCGGTCCGCATCAACCAGTGAGGTGGCGCGCAGGATGTTGATGCGCGAATGCATTCCGCGCAGGATCTCGTGTACCAGCGCGTTTCCGCAATTGGCGAGCATGATATCATAAAGATTTGTCTTCGCTTTTAAAACATCCTCGCGGGATTTTCCACGTACAGCCTGACGCAGGCCTTTCGCAGCCTTGGCAAAATCCGCGATGTCATTCTCGCTGGCTTTCAGCGCGAACTCCCGCGCCGCAAATCCTTCCAGGATTGCGCGCAACGCGTAAAGCTGGCGCGCTTCATCCAGCGAGATGGTCGCAACGACGGGGCCTTTATGGGGGATGATCTCCACAAGTTTCTCGGCTTCCAGCTTCCGCAAAGCTTCGCGTACCGAGGCACGGCTCACGCCAAGCTCCTCACAAAGCACGCGCTCAACCAGACGTTCGCCGGGCAGATACAGGCCGGTTGTTATGGCGTGGCGAACGGCATCTTCGACCTTCTGTCGCAGTGTATCCGGTTGAATGATGCCAATTTTAGCCATGATTTCCGCACTTCTTTCCAAGAGAATTTCTATTTCATCCCTAAGGAATGGCCCGGAAACAAACAAGTCATCGTGGTCATGTCTGCTTCTTCAGCTCCTGCCTCAGAATTGGCGCCGCCAATTCCACGGCGTGCATGCCGATCAGGTTCACAACCTCGAGCACCTCCATGATTTCTTCCTTGGTCGCCCCGTAGCCCAGCGCATTTCGCATGTGCATTTTCAGTCCGGGCACATACAGATGTGTGGCGGCGGCATCGAAAGCGCAATAGATGAATTCCTTCATCTTCGGCTCCAATATCCCGTTTCGCCAGGGATAGGCGGAAAAATCTAGATAGGCCTCGAACAGCTCCGGGTCGAGCTCAAGTATACCGTCCCAGAAGCTGTGCCAGTATCCCCTGTCTTTTGTGAAATCCGCTTTCAGCTTTTCCTGATGCTCTGTCAGAGGGGCAGGGCCACTGCGATAGCCTTCTTCCTCCAGAACCTCCAGCAGCAAAGGCACGCCGATGTTGCACGCGTGAATGCCCAGTGTTGCCGTCAGTTGCAGAACCTCCATCACCTCCTGCGGGGTTGCCCCTGCGGCGAGGGCGTTGCGCACCTGACGGCGCACACCGGGGGCGTACAGATGGGTTGCGGCGGCAGAGGCGGCAAGCGCAACAAGGGCGCGGTTTTTCGAACCCAGGTAATTCTTTTTTACCGGCACCTGCGCCATGCGCTGCCATACGTCCAGAAACCCGGGATCAAGTTCTGCGATGGCGTCATGCTCATCATCCCAGTAGCCAAGCTGGTCCTTGACGGTCTGCTTCAGCCGCGCTGCACTGTCCGATGTCATGACGTTGCATCCTGAAACTGGTCTGAACTGACTTCATCCAACCAGTTCGTGCCGCCAAGCGACGTTGCGGTATGCAGCAGGTAGCTGTCCGCTGCGGCGCCATGCCAGTGAACCTCATCAGCCGGGATCCAGATTGTGTCGCCCGGCCGGATTACCTGTGCCTTCTGGCCTTTCACACAGATCCAGCCTTGACCGGCCAGCACCTGAAGAATTTGTCCCTGTCCATGGGTGTGCCAATGGGTACGTGCATCCGGCGGAAAAAACACGTTGTTGATCATCACCCCGTCAGTCGCAGGCATGATCGGGTCTGCCCAGACCTGACCCGTGAAGGTCGGCCCGCGCGATTGGGATGCGTCGCTTGTGTTGCGGCCTGGAAATATCTGCATCGGTCTGTCCTTTACGCTTTGTTCAGTCGAATGCCGCCAGAGATGTCGCCAATGGCATCGACAACCCGGTTCGATATGGCATCACCATATCCCAGTGCTGTTGCCAGACCAAAGGAAGCCAGCGGCCCGGCGGTGTTCAGCGATGAAACACCCAGTTCGTGCAGCAGGTCAGCATAGAGGACAACATCCTTGGTCATCAGTCTGGAGGTCAGCCCCCCTTCCAGATAATCGCCGTCAACGATCTTCGGGAAGCGGTTCAGCGTTGCAAAATTCACCCCGCTGGAGGCATTCAGCACGTCCAGCAACTGGTGCAGATCCAGACCAGCCTTTTTGCCGGCCACCATCACTTCGGCGGTAGCGGCCAGACTGACAGCATTCAGGAAGTTGTTCAGCAGCTTGGTTGTATGCCCCGCCCCGGCGCCACCCATCACAACCACCTTGCTGGCGATAGGTTTGAATACCGGGGTCAGCCTTTCAATAGCCTCCTCTGCGCCGCCGACCATCAAGGTGAGCGTGCCCTTTTCAGCGGCTGCGGCGCCGCCGGAAATACCGGCATCCACATAGAACGCGCCGCGATCGTCAAACAGGCGCGCAAGCCGGATCGTCGAGCTTGCCGAGGCTGTGCTGAGATCGACGACCACCTGCCCCTTCTCAACCGACGACAAAACGCCGCCATCGCCCTCAACCACCGCTTCCACCACCTTGCTGTCCGGCAGCGACATCAGAATGATCTGTGCCGAGCGCACCACCTCTGCGACGGATGCGCCAACCTCGATGCCCACCTTCGCAGCAGCCTCGGGGTTGCTGTCATAGCCCACAACGCGGAACCCCCCGGCGCGCAGGCACCGCGCGATCCTGGAGCCCATGTTCCCCAAGCCGATAAAGCCGATGGTCGTGCTATCCATGGTCCGATATCCCCAAATTCACCTGATGGCCGCTCATACCCCGGCCCTGGCGTCGTTCTTGTCCTGCGCGGCGTCCCATTCCTCTATCGCCTTGCTGGCTGTCCGGAATGCCGCCAAAGCTGCAGGCGCGCCACAATAGACAAGGGTTTGCTTCAGGACGCTCTGAATTTCCTGACGGCTGACGCCATTCGTCAGCGCGCCTTTCACATGCACCGCAAGTTCATGATGCTGGTTCATCGCTGTCAGCATCGCGATGTTGATCATGCTGCGCGTCTTGAAAGGCAGGCAGTCATCGCCCCAGACTTCGCCCCAGCAGTATTCCGTCACCAGCCGTTGCGCGGGCCGGTTGAAATCGTCGGCGGCGTTCCAGGAATTTTCAACATGGCCTTCGCCCAGTACCGCCTTGCGGTTTGCGAAGCCCTTCTTGAACATCTCGCTTTCATCATTCATCGCCGCAGTCTCCAGGTTAAATATCGTCATTATTCTTGTGAGTGTCACTCGGCAGAAGGTTCGGTCTGCGAGGTGAAGCCGATCATCGCCTTGAGTTCCAGATACTCCCGCAGACCGGCTTCACCCCATTCGCGACCGTTCCCGGATTGACGAAAGCCGCCGAACGGTGCGTGAAAATCCGCTGCCGGGTAATTGATATGCACCTGCCCGCCGATCAGCCGTCGCGCGACATCGCGCGCGCGTTCCGGATTTCGGCTTTGCACATAAGCGGCCAGCCCAAAACTGGAGCTGTTGGCAATCGCGATGCCCTCTTCCTCGTCGTCATAGGCCAGAATTGAAAGCACCGGGCCAAAGATTTCTTCCCTTGCGATGGTCATGTCCGGCGTCACATCGGTGAAGATGGTAGGCTGAACATAGAAGCCGCGGCTCAGATCGGCCGGGCGTGTGGTGCCGCCGGTCAGCAGGGTGGCGCCCTCAACAATGCCGCTTTGTATAAGTTTGCGAACGCGGTCGAACTGGGCCTTGTTCACCAAGGGGCCAAGTTGCGTTTCCGCATCGTCCGTGGGTCCGAGGATGTAGCTTTCGGCGGTTGCGACCGCGAGTTTCTTCACCTCGTCAAGCCGGGCGCGCGGCACGATCATGCGCGTCGGAATCGAACAGGATTGACCGGAATTTGTCAGGCACGCTGCAACACCCTTCGGCACGGCCACGTCAAAGTCGGCATCTTCCAGCAGGATATTGGCAGATTTGCCACCCAATTCCTGCGCCACGCGCTTCACAGTCTCCGCCGCAGTCTTCGCAACCTCGATCCCTGCGCGCGTTGAGCCGGTGAAGGACACCATATCAATGTCCGGGTGGCCCGCGATAGCGGCGCCAACGACCGGGCCGGAACCGTTGACCAGATTGACCACGCCCGGCGGCACCCCGGCGTCATGCAGGACCTGAACCAGAAGCAATGCGCTGATTGCCGAAAACTCACTTGGTTTCAGAACCATGGTGCAACCGGCAGCAAGGGCCGGTGCAACCTTCACAATCACCTGATTGATCGGCCAGTTCCACGGCGTGATCAGGCCGCACGCGCCCACCGGCTCGTATCTGAGGCGGGTGGTGCCGCGATCCTCCTCAAAGGCGAACCCATCCATCACTTCGATCAAGGCATTCAGGTGCAATGGTCCGCGCGGCGCTTGCCCTTTTCTTGAGAATGTAATGGGCGCGCCCATTTCAAGGCGCATGGCCTCAGCGAAATCTTCAAGGCGGTCTTCGTAGAGATGAAGTATCCGGCGCAGCAGGGCGGTCCGCTCCTGTTGCGATGTTGCCCGATATGCGGGCAGGGCCCTGCGCGCCGCTGCCACCGCGCGGTCAACATCCCGGGCCCCACCCATCGCAAGCGTGGCGTAGGTTTCTTCTGTCGAGGGATCGACCAGATCGAACCCTTGTGGCGAGACAGGTTCAACCCATGAACCGTCAATATAGAAACGAGAGAGGTCAGGAAGTCGCATGTCAGGTTCCGCGGTTCAGCAATTGATACATTGCCGTGTGATCGGTCGTCGGTTCTGCCTGGCTCGCGATGCTGCGCCACAGGTCGATACCGTGACGGCCAAACGCCATCGGATACGAGAGTGAGCTTGCAAGGTCTTGTGCGATGCCCAGATCCTTGGCCATCAGCCCGATGCTGAACCCGGACCCGAAGGTGCCGGACAGCATGTACTGCGCGACCTTGTTCACCGAAGTGTTGGTTTGCCCGCTCGACGCGTTCAGAACGCTGGTCATCACTTCGGGTGCGATCTCGAAGGATTCGGCGATGTGCAGCGCCTCGACCGTGGCCATGAGGCCCGCTGCGGAAACGTAGTTGTTCAGCGCCTTGGCGGCATGTCCTGCCCCCGCATGGCCGACGTGAAGGATTGATCCGCCCATCGAGGTGAGTACGGGTCGCCAGCGTTCCAGCAAAGCCGCCTCGCCACCCACAAGGATGGCCAGCGTTCCGGCAACGGCCTTTGGCACGCCACCAGATACCGGTGCATCCAGATAGCCCAGATCCATCCGCGCAAGCGTCGCCGCCAGCGCCCGCGAGCGCGTCGGGCTGGATGAGCTCATGTCGATGATCGTGGCGCCGGCGGGCAGACGCTCTGCCCAGGCATCGGTCATCAGGACCGCTTCCACGATGTCGGAATTCGGCAACATGGTGATCAGAACGTCAAGCGAGGACGCATTGTCAGCCGTCAGGCGCTGTGCGCCAAGTTCAGCACACAAGGCTGCCGTGATGTCGGCATTCGTGTCCAGTAAGGAGAGAGCGTGCCCGCCCTGCGCAAGGCGGCGCGCCATCGGGGCGCCCATGTTGCCAAGCCCGATGAAGCCAATCCTGTATTCAGCCATTCATGTATCTTTCATATTTTGCGCGGCATGAGGCCGGGAGCGGCGTCAGCGTAATGCCGAAAAGTCGGTCGGCGCCAGAAAAGAGCATTCCACTCTGGTCACGATCGGCCGCTCTGCCTCGGTTGCGTTGCGGCGCGCGATCCAGTCGGGATCGGCCTGAAAGGCATTCCAGGCCTGTTCGCGATGCGCCATGTCCCGCCACTTCAGCAGGTAGATCAGGCTATGGTTGTCGGGGCCGATAAGGGTGGTCCAGAACCCGACCTGCTCAATCCCGTATTTTTCGAAAAATGCCAGAGTGATTCCTCTGAAGCGCTCCAGCAGCGCCGGAAGCCGTGTCGGTTCGCAATAATAGACCCGCATTTCCACAATCATTGATATTTCCTTACTGCTCGCGGTCGGGCACTGGCGGCAGATCAAGCCTGCAAATCCAGCCCAGGGTGTCGTCGGCGACGGGAGGATACCGGGTCAGAACCTTGGGATCATGGCCCGGAATTATGTGATCTTCGCTGTCCGCCAGCTTCAGGACGCGCGCATAGCCATCTAGCATGTCGCCAACATTGTAGACGACCGGGTAGGCCAACCGCAGCGCCAGATTGTCGAAGTAATGCGCAGCATCTGACGCAAGAACCACCCAGCCGCGTTTCGTGCGCACCCGGACGATCTGCAACCCGTCGGAATGCCCGCCAACCCGGTGCAAGGTGATGCCCGGCGTCAACTCATCCTCGGGGTCACGGAAAGTCAGACGCCCCGCAAACAGCCGGTCAATCATCACCTTCACATCGTCAACCGCATAGGGGTGGTTGATTTCCGGATGGCACATGCACCGTCCGGTGCAGAACGCCATCTCGCGCTCCTGAACATGGAAGCGGGCGTTCGGGAACAGATGATGATTTCCCGCATGATCATAGTGCAGATGGGTCAGCACAACATCGGCAACCTGATCAGAGTCGATGCCAAGCCGTGACAGGCCAGCCTCGACAGAATGTACGATTCGCCGCTTGCGCTTGTCGGCCATTGCCTGATCGAAACCCGTATCTACAATGATTGTGCGCGTCGCGTTCCTGATAACCCAGATGAAATAGTCCATGGCCATCGGGCCATCATGGATGTCGCCCCCGATGAAATTCTCCCGCGCCCGACGCTCATGCTGGGCATATTTGATGGCATAAATCTCAAAATGGTCCTGCACTGTCGTCGCTCCTCCGGCCCCGTCCTCAGCAAGGCTCTCCTCGCATCTGCCTTCCTAAAGATTGTCGGACAGTTCGTCAATATGGCAAAGCATTCCTCCTTGTGGAGCCAGATGTCATTTTCCAGTCATTCGATATTTTATCTATTATATCAAAGGAATTAGATTTGAATCTGTGCTTCCGAGGCGCTGGGTCCCGGATTTCGGTCGCAAAAAAAGAATTGACATATTGTCGGACAGAACGGATTACAGTGCGGGTGACGCCTGCTCGGACCTGTCAACTGCCGCCAGTTCGGATGGAAAAAGGAGGGCGCGGTCCGGGGAGCCGCACGAACGGGCAGTTACAAGTTCCTGGCAAAGCTTCACCGCCAATCCAGACAGACGCTCAAGGGAGGAACCATGAGACACATTTCCGCATCCATACTCAGTGCCGCTGTTGCGACAGCTGCGCTGGGGCATTCCGCCAATGCCCAGACTTTGCGCTGGGGTGATCACTTTCCACAGTGCTGCAACATGTTCACCCTCGCGTCCGAATGGCTGGCCGAAGAAGTGAACACCCGCACGGAGGGCGATCTTCAGATCAACATCCAGTTCGGTGGCGTTCTGGCGTCGGTGACTGAAATCCCGACCGCAATCGAAACCGGCCTGATGGACATGGGCAATATCGTTGTGCCCTATTTCCCCGAGCAGCTGCCCGTCAACAACGCGCTGCCGTTCTTCACGCCCAATACCCGTGACCAGCGCGAAGTCGGAGAGCTTTGGCTGAGGTGGCATGAGGAAATTCCGGCCTTTGCCGAAGAGCTGGCCCGGTACAACACGCGGATGATCACGGTTCGGCCACTGCCAAACTACGGCTTCCTTTGCACGACGCCGATCAACACGCTGGAAGACTTCCGCGGCAAGCGGATCCGCACCTATGGCGTTGCGCTGCCCGCATTGGTTGAAGCGCTTGGCGGCATTCCGACCAGCTTCGTCGATGTCGAAATGTACGAAGCGCTGAGCAACAACATCCTTGATTGCACGGCAACGGATATCGGATTTGTCGAAGCGTTCCAGCTGTATGATGTCGCTTCCTATTTCATTGATGTTCCGCTGGGCGCAAACTGGGGGCAGATCATCGGCATGAATCTGGATACCTACAACGCGCTTTCGGAAGAACATCAAGCTGTTCTTGAAGAGCTGAAATACGAGCATCTGGAAGAGCTGCTGGCGCTCTTCGAGGCGGAGGAGGAACGGATCAAGGCGCGCTGGGAGGCCGAGGGCCTGGTTGAGATCGTTGATTTCCCCGATGACGTCTTTCTGGAAACCGCTTTTGCCAGTGCGGGTGTGCAAGCCGCCCGCGACAGCTGGATACAGCGCGTCATGGCCAGCGGCATGCCCGAGGAAGACGCACAGCGCGTCATCGACGACATCAATCAGTAACCGGATCATCAGGGGGTGAGGCGGAGTAAAACACCGCCTCACCCTTCTGTCGTTCCAGGAGAGTCTCAATGCAGCGCACTTTCAAAGGCGTGTACTGGTTCTATGGCGTGCTCGTCTTTATTGCCGCCCTCATCGCCGGGACTGCGACGTTTCTCATCATGTGTCTGATCGCACTCAGCGCATTTCTGAGAACGCTTTTCAACGCGCCGATCCCGGCTTCTGTGGAAATCAGCCAGGCGCTTCTGGTGCTGTGCATCACCTTTCCATTCGCTTACACGCTGATGAAGAAAGAGCATGTACGAACCGTGGTTCTGGCCCGTCGTTTTCCGGAACGTCTGCAACGGTTCATTCATGCCCTGTGGATGATGTCCGGTGTTATCATATTTGCAGCGGCGACATACGGAACATGGCGTTATGGCATCCGGTCGTACAACATGAATGAAATGGTATGGGGCGCCGCGATTCAGTTTCCACTCTGGCCATCAAAAATCGCCGTCAGCATCGGGCTTGGAATGCTCACCGTTCAATTCGCACTTGAAGCGATCGGAACATTGCTTGTCCCCGGGTTTGCACCGGTGGACAACGACATGCTGGATCAGGAAGCGGAATTTAACGCGGTGCACAGAAATGACTGATCTGGCTATTGGCTTTGCAGGCTGTGGCGTGTTGCTCGCCCTGATTCTGTTGGGCGCACCGATCATGCTGGCACTTACGGGTGTAGCCTTTGGTGGTATTCTGCTGATGAACGGGTTCATCCCCTCCATTTCATTGATGGGAACGGTGATTTACCCGGTGGTCAGCTCGTTCCACTTCAGTGCCATCCCGATGTTTCTTCTGATGGGCTTTTTCGCCATCAGGGCCGGTATCGGCGATGACCTTTTTGATGCCTGCACCAAATGGTTCGGGCGGCTGCCCGGTGGTCTGGCGCTTGCCAGCACCGGGGCAACAGCGGCATTCGGGGCGGCGTCCGGCTCGTCGGTTGGAACGGCCACGCTGTTCACCAAACTGGCGCTGCCTGAAATGGTGCGCCGTGGGTATGACAGGGGCTTTTCAGCGGCTTCGATCGCCATTGCGGGTACACTGGCAGTGCTGATACCCCCCAGCGCCCTGATCGTGGTTTACGGCATCCTGACGAATGCGCCGATCGGACGGCTGCTGATTGCCGGCATCGTCCCCGGCGTGATCTTTGCCTGCCTTCTCGCGCTCACGATTGTTACCGTCGCCTGGCTCCAACCCCACAAGGCGCCGCCAAGTAAGGAAACTTATTCACTGCGCGAGCGGATATATTCGCTGCGCATGGTAGGTCCGCTCGCGCTGGTGATCTTCATCATGCTTGGCGGTCTGTATGCCGGGGTATTCACGCCGACAGAGTCGGGCGCAGTTGGCGCTTTCGCCACTTTCATCATGGCATTGGTCCGGCAGGGGCCATTTGGCGTCCGGCTTGGATATTCCCTGATTGAAACCGTCAAGCTGACGGCAATGATCTTTGCCATTATTATTGGCGGGCTGATCTTTGCACGGTTTCTGGCGCTGAGCGGGGTCTCGACCTTTACCCAGAACCTGCTGGTTAATGGCGGTTTGGACCCTTGGGCAATCGTTGCGATTGTGACGCTGGTGTATCTTTTGCTGGGCATGCTTATGGATGCGCCCTCGCTGCTCGCGATTTCGCTGCCGATCACTTATCCGGTGATGATGAGCCTCGGCTATCACCCGGTCTGGTTCGGGGTCTACGTTATTGTGCTGGCGGAGATCGGAGCTGTCACACCCCCCATCGGGTTGAATTGTTTCGTCGTCAAAGGGGCGGCGGGGAACCTGGTAAAACTTGAACAGATCTTTGTCGGGCTGATTCCATTTTTCTTTGCAGCGGTTGCGATGCTTGGTCTGTTGCTGACGTTCCCTGAACTGGTTCTCTGGCTGCCAAGTAAAATGTGAGGTTATGGCCTCGTGGCCGCCCCGGCGCCTGACTTGATCAGGGCGTGAAACCCTCAATCACGGATAGATGCAATGAAACTGACATTGGACGATGCGCGCACCCTGGCTCACGAAGCTTTCGTTAAAATGGGGTATCATCCAGACACGCTTGCATCACCTGTTGCTCATCTAATCGATTGCGAGCTGCGGGGGCTGAATTTCGCCGGTCTGGCGCGGCTTGTTTCAATTGCCGAACGACATCGCAAATACGGTGCGCCCTCGCAGGGATTGTCGGTGGAGCGGGAAACGCCGGTATCTGCCCTTGTCGCCGGACACGATCAGATCGGATATATCGTCGGCCAGAAAATGACCGACCTGGCCGTCGAGAAAGCTCAAAAATCAGGGCTGGCATTAATTGGCGGAAAAGACACCTGGTATACGGGGATGTTGTCATTCTACGCGGAACAGATATGCGCCAGAGGGCTTGTGGCGATGATCTTTTCCAACACGGCCCCTTGGGTGGCACCGCATGGCGGCACCGAGGGGCGGTTTGGCACGAACCCCGTCTGTTTCGGCTTTCCTTTCCGCGATATGCCGGTGATCTGGGATATCGGCACGTCAGAAATCATCCATGCGCAGGTTCTGCTGGCGAAGCGGCTGGGTCATATTCTGCCGGAAGGGACCGCATATGACAAAGATGGCGTCCCCACAGTTGATCCTGATGCAGCATTTGACGGCGCGTTTTCCGTGTGGGGGGGGCACAAGGGTAGTGGCCTTGCGATGATGGTGCAGCTGATGGGTATGATGGCCGGATCTGCTCATTTACCGGACGACCTGAGCGGCTTTGGTATGGTAATTGTTGCAGCAAAGCCTGACTTGCTTCGCGATCCCACTGAATTCGACGCCGAGATAGAGGCGTACAGCAAAGCAATCCGCGAAACGCGGCCCGTCGCAGATGGCCCGCCCGTACGGATGCCGTTTGACCGTTCCCGGCAAGACCGGGCCAAGGTACGCGCCCGCGGCTGGATCGACGTTCCTGACGAGGTTCACGCGTTGATTTTGGATATCTGAGGGTGCTCTCGCCCGGCGTTATCTCATGAGCGTGCCGATTTTGCATGAGAGGCCAAGGTTCATCATGCGCCGCTGGCGGCAAGGTTGAAACTGGCACCGGCAGGTCAGCCCGATCAGCCCCAGGGCCAAACCCTCGTCCGGCAGTGCCTGCAGCAGCGCGTTGTCCCGGCCGCCCAGCTCGGTCAGTTGTTGTCGGCGATGCGCCAGAACGGCACCCTCTCGCCATCCCCGTCATCCAACGCGCTCCCCCTCAGTTCAGGATCGCAGCAGGCGCATCGAACTGAAAACCATTCCGGCAAAAGCAAATACAACCGCCACGGTGATCGCGATCATGGTGCTGGATCCCGCCGCCGCCAACCCGAAGATCGCCGCTGCACCTGCCGCTCCGACTGTCTGACCCACTAGTCGTGAGGATGACTGAAGCGCGCTGGCTGCAGCGCTGCGCGCGGGCGGTGATCCTGAAATAATCGCCATGGTGTTAGGGCTCTGAAACAATCCGAAGCCAAAGCCGCAGGCGAACATGCCCGCCACGAGCGCCGGGAGCGAGCGCAGCGGGATCGACCACAGGATGCAGCCCGCGCCCCCGACCAGCAGCGCGAGTCCCAGCGTGCCGAGAAGCCCAGCCGAATGACGACCCATCAGCCGGCCCACGAGCACCGAGGCGAGCATGATACCGACAGGCCACGGCGCCATCGAAAGGCCCACCACCGCTGCAGGCAGGCCCATTGTGTCATGCAGGTGGAAAGGCAAGGAGACGTAGCTCAGCCCCTGTACCACATAGGCGCAAACTGCTGTCAGAGCCGAAAGCCGAATGACGGGGATGCGCAGGAGATCAACTGCCAGCATCGGCGTTGGGCTCCGGTTCTGATGCCGGACCATGGCCCAGCCCAGCCCTCCGCCTGCCAACACGCCAAGGGTGAGCAGACCGAGAGGATAGCCGCGTCCAAGCCCGTCGATCGTCAGGACGGCTATGCCGATGGCCAACGCGATCAGAGCCGCACCGACAAAGTCGAACTGACGGCCGGTGGGCGGGACCAAAGGCAGGGCGAGAATCGAGACGGGCAGGATCAAGAGCCCGAGCGGCAGGTTGACGAGAAACAGCCAATGCCAGTCGGCGATCGACAGGATCGCACCTGCGATCACCGGTCCGGCAGCGGCTGACACCGCCACGACGAGCGTGTTGTAGGCGATGCCGCGCCCCAGCTTGGCCTTGGGGAAAATGAAGCGCAGGAGGGCAAGGTTTACGGTCATCACCGCAGAGCCGCCCAGACCCTGAACGGCTCGTGCAGCGATCATCAGATCAAGGCGCTCGGCAAATGCGCAAACCACCGAAGCGGCAACGAAGACGACGAGGCCCCCGCAATAAACCTTGCGATAACCAAGCTTGTCGCCCAGCGCGGCCAGTGGAAAAAGTGATATGGTGACGGCAAGCTGGTAGGAAGTCACCACCCAGATCGCCGAAGATTCGTCCACCCCGAAATCACCGGCAATTGCAGGCAGTGCGACGTTGATACCGACACCGTCAATCACCGCCATGAAAATGCCAATGGTTATCGCGAGGACGGCCCAGTAGCGTCTGGGGACCGGCAGACCGTCGTTGCTGCTCATGCGGGTGCTTTTTCCGTTGTCAGGACGGGGCGGACCCCCAGGATGCAGGGCCTATGCCTGGCGCGGCACAGGATTGATGGGCGAGAGCGGGAACCGGATGTAGAGCAGCAAGGCAAGGCGTTCACTTCCGGGTTCGTCTTGAAGTCACAAGAAGGTTCGATCTCGGCATCCGAAAAAGCTACACCTCTGCTGCACCGTCCTCAAGGGAGGTTCCTCTGATCGAATCCGCAAAGCCGGGAAATCGCGCAAAGGTGCTCATCCTGAACCGCCCCTTTTCACCGGAGGGCAAAACTCTCGGAGAATTACTGGCGACCTGCCAGGCCAGACCAGCGCCGGGAAGGCGCGGGTCAAGGAGTTGGAACGCGAAGTGCGCGGACTTCGGCAGGCGAATGAGATTCTGACGAAAGCGTCAGCGTACTTCGTCCAGGCGGTGCTCGACCGCCCGTATCGCAAGTGATTGCTTTTATTGAAAGAAGCAGCGGGTGAGTTCGGGGGCGAGCGATGGGCAAAATATTGCATATTACCCCGTCAACCTCATGAACGGCGCGTTATCGGGCGCGACCCTGATCGGGCTTCGGCCCGGGCAAAGTCGGGCGCTGCCTTGAAGATCAGGATCAATTCCGCTTGGGAAGAGAACCGCAGGCTCTGTGGAGTGCGGAAGATCCGGCATCTCTTGCTGCGAGACGAGCATGAGGTTGCGCGATGCACGGTACACCTACCGCAGACTTCCCGGCCCCATCATTCCGTCGCGGCGCTCTTGCATTTGGCGGAATAGGCTCCATATACCATCCATACGGATGGCGTATGGGGGTTAAAATTGGCGAAAGCACCAAATAACGCGGCGGTTTCCAAGGCGCCCGAGTCCGAGAAGATCACCATCAATCTCGGCTTTGTCGATCTGGGACAGATCGAACTGCTGGTGCAGGAAGGGTTCTATTCCAACCGCAGTGACTTCATCCGCACCGCCATCCGCAACCAGATCGAACGTCACGCGGAGACGGTGCGGCAGATCGTTGTGCGCAAAAGCGTCGATCTGGGCTTGCGGCGCATTACCCGCGATGAGCTGACGGCGGCGCAGGCAGCGGGGCAGATGCTGGATATCCGCGTCCTTGGCCTGGTCGTTCTCGCCCCCGATATCACCGCCGAGCTTGCCCGGAACACCATTTCCGCCCTGTCTGTTCTGGGTTCGCTGCAGGCCTCTGACGCGGTCAGGGCCGCGCTGGCCGACCGCATCACCTGATCCCCAATCATCGAAAGAACCGCATGAAAACGCTCTTCGCCCGCGGCATGACCCGGGCCACCGCACTGACACGCTCCGGCGATCTGGCAGAGGCCACCGCGCTGATCCAGTCGCTTCTGCACCCCAACCCCGCCACCGATGAACAGCCGGACGACGCAGGCGTGATCGAGGGAAGCTTCACCCGGCAAGGTGAGGGGGCCCCACCCCCGCGAACGGCGCGGACAGCGCGAAAAGGGCTGAGCGAAACGCTGCGCTCCATCGCGGCGGGCGGGATGCCACAGCGCGGCCCGCTGACCCCCGCAGCGCCTGATCTGCCTTCAGGCGCGCAATTCCTTGCCCTGACGCATCAGGGCACACAGGGCAGCCGCGACTACCGGCTGTACGTGCCCGCCACGATGCCAGAGGGGCCGATGCCCCTGATCGTGATGCTGCACGGCTGCACCCAGTCACCCGAGGATTTCGCCACAGGCACCGGGATGAATGCGCTGGCGGAGGAGTATGGCGCGCTGATCGCCTGGCCCGCCCAGCCGCAGGGGGCGAATGTGCAGAAGTGCTGGAACTGGTTCCGGCCGGAAGATCAGGCGAAGGGCCGGGGCGAACCCGCGCTGATCGCCGGAATTGTCCACGACATCCTGCGCGCGCACCCGGCCGATGCCGCGCGGGTCTATATTGCGGGCTTGTCGGCGGGCGGGGCGGCTGCGGCGATCATGGGCGCATCCTACCCTGAGCTGTTCGCCGCTATCGGTGTGCATTCAGGCCTGCCAGTCGGCGGGGCGCGGGATGTGCCGTCGGCCTTCGCCGCCATGCGCAGCGGATCGACGGGCACGGCGCGGGTTTCTGGGGTTCCGGCCATCGTGTTCCACGGGCTTGCCGACACCACGGTTCATCCTGCCAATGGCGAGGCAGTGCTCACGCAGGCGCTGCGCGTGCGCGCCGGTCTCAGTCAGGTCCGCGTTTCGGGCACTTCAGGCGGCGGGCGCACCTACCGGCAGACCCGCCATGAAGATGCCCGCGGCCTGAGCATGGCTGAACATTGGGAAATAGACGGCGTCGGGCACGCTTGGTCAGGCGGGCAGGCCGCAGGCAGCTACACCGACCCCAAGGGCCCGGATGCCTCGCGCGAGATGCTGCGGTTCTTTCTGCAGCACAGTCAGGCCTAGCGCGAGAGGCTTCCGCAGGTCACGCCCCGGTCAGAACCGCGACCTGAGGCGACCGCCCCGCTCAGGTCGCGCGCGAAAGATTGACGCGTTTCATCAGGGCGGCGGCGGTTTCCTTGCGCTCTGAATAGCGGTCAACCAGATAGTCCGTCCGGTCCCGTGTCAGCAGGGTGAACTTGACCAGTTCTTCCATTACATCGACAATCCGGTCATAAAGCGGGGAGGGGCGCATCCGCCCTTCCGCGTCGAATTCCTGAAAAGCTTTCGGAACGGAAGACTGGTTCGGGATGGTCAGCATCCGCATCCAGCGGCCCAGAACGCGCATCTGGTTCACCGCGTTGAAGCTCTGCGATCCGCCTGAGACCTGCATCACCGCCAGTGTTTTTCCCTGTGTCGGGCGCACCGCCCCTTCGGACAGCGGTATCCAGTCCACCTGCGTTTTCATCAGTCCGGTCATGGCGCCATGCCGTTCCGGGCTGGACCAGACCATGCCCTCGCACCACGCCACCAGATCCCGCAATTCGCGGACTTTTGGATGTGTCGCATCGGCCCCGTCATCGACCAGCGGCAGGCCCGACGGATCGAAAAACCGGACCTCGGCGCCAAGCTTTTGCAGAATGCGCCCCGCCTCTTCGGCGGAGAGGCGGCTGAAGGAACGCTCCCGCAGCGAGCCGTAGAGGATCAGGATGCGGGGCGGGTGGGCACTGACCGGCGGCGCGAGCAGCTTTTCGCGGTCGATACTGGCAAAGCACGCTTCATCTAGCTGCGGGGTGGTCAGGTCGGTGACGGGTTCAGACAACGGGTTTCCCTTCTGCATCAATGATCAACGTGCCGTCCTCCTTGAACAACGGGCCGGGCGGAAGCGCGGGAAGCAGCTCCAGCACGCGCTCTGACGGGCGGCAAAGGCGCACCCCTTTCGGCGTGCTGACAATGGGCCGGTTGACGAGGATCGGATGCGCGACCATCGCGTCCAGCAGGGTGGCATCGCTTACCCCGGGCGCCGTCAGCCCCATCTCTTCCGCCGGGCTTCGGGCTACGCGCAGCGCCTCGCGCAGGGTCAGGCCGGCGGCGGCAAACAGGCCAAGCAGCTGGGGAATCGTCCAGCCCTCGCGCAGGTAATCGACCACGATGGGGTCCGCACCCGCCGCGCGCAGGATCGCCAGCACATTGCGTGAGGTGCCGCAGCCGGGGTTATGGTAGATGACAGTGCTCATGCCGGGAAGCTTTCGCGCGTGCGGTTGGCGAACCAGACCAGCGACAGCATCACCGGCACCTCGACCAGCACACCTACTACCGTGACCAGTGCCGCGCCGGAGTTCAGGCCGAACAGGCCGATCGCCACGGCCACCGCCAGTTCAAAGAAATTCGATGTGCCGATCAACGCGCAGGGGGCGGCCACATTGTGCGGCACCTTCCATTTCCACGCCCAGACATAGGCAATAGCGAACATCGCATAGGACTGGATCAGGATCGGCGTGGCCAGCAGAACGATCAGGAACGGATTGTCGAGGATGACATTCCCCTGAAACCCGAAAAGCAGCACCACCGTCAGCAGCAGTCCCATGACCGAGGCGGGTTTGATCCGCGCCGTGAACGCCGCCACCGCCACCACGCCGCCCTGCGCTATCAGCCGCGCCCGGGTGATCGCCCCCGCGACCAGCGGCAGCACCACATACAGCACCACCGACAGCACCAGCGTTTCCCATGGCACCGCGATATTGGTCACGCCCAGCAGCAGCGCCACGATCGGCGCGAAGGCGAAGACCATGATCACATCGTTCAGCGAGACCTGGACCAGCGTGTAGTTCGGATCCCCTTTGGTCATCTGTGACCAGACGAACACCATGGCCGTGCAGGGCGCCGCACCCAGCAGGATAAGCCCGGCGATATACTGGCCCGCGTCGTCCGGGTTGATCATCCCGGCAAAGACGTGGTTGAAGAACAGCACCCCAAGCGCCGCCATGGTGAAGGGCTTGATGAACCAGTTCACGACCACGGTGATCACCAGCCCCTTGGGCCGCTTTCCAACCCCCTTCAGCGCTCCCAGATCCACCGCCACCATCATCGGATAGACCATCGCCCAGATCAGTACGGCCACGACCAGATTGACGGAAGCATATTCAAGGCTTGCCAGCAGCCCGAAGACGCCCGGCATCACGTTTGCCAGCGTGATCCCGGCGATGATGCACAGCAAAACCCAGAGCGAGAGGTAGCGTTCAAAGAGCGACATGATTCATCTTTCCGCCAGCGGTTGGGTGACGCAGCAGCCTGCCTCCCGTTCCGCGATTTCAAGGTCTCTGATCAGCGCCGCCAGCGGGGCAAGGGCCTCAGGCGCCAGTGAATAGCAGACCCTTGGCGGGGTGATCTGCCCTTCGATCACGCCAGCCTCCTTCAGGATGCGCAGATGCTCGGACACCGTTGATTGCGCAAGACCGACCGCATCGACGATATCGCCGCCGATGCAGCCCGGTGTGCGCGCCAGCAGCCGCAGTATCCGCAGCCGTGCCGGATGGCCCAGTGCCTTGGCCGTCGCCGCCATTTTCACATCGGCTTCATCCTGATCGGTGTCAGTCATCGGGCGCTCCGTTGCAGGCATATCGTATATCGTCGTTAACCGATATGCCGGCGCGCGCCAGAGCGCAAGCCTGAAAACCGCGCCGCGCTCTTACCCCATGCGCTCGCTGGAATACGAGCCGGGCGAGGCGGGAAACACCACTGTCTTGTTCCCGTTCGGGAACACGCGGTGATGGGCATGGGCATGAATGGCGCGCGCCAGCACCTGGCTCTCCACATCGCGGCCCAGCGAAACATAATCTTCAGGCGATTGCGCATGCGTGACGCGGATAATGTCCTGCTCGATGATCGGCCCCTCATCCAGATCGGCCGTCACATAATGCGAGGTTGCGCCAATCAGCTTCACCCCACGCTCGAACGCCTGTTTGTAGGGGTTCGCGCCTTTGAAGGAGGGCAGGAAAGAGTGGTGGATGTTGATGATCCGCCCGGACATCTTCTGGCACATCGTATCCGACAGCACCTGCATATAGCGCGCCAGAACGATCAGCTCGGCGCCGGTCTCTTCGACGATGCGCATCTGCTCGGCCTCGGCGCTGGCTTTGGTCGCTTTCGTCACCTTGACGCAGTAATAGGGGATATCGTGGTTCACCACGACCTTCTGGTAATCCATATGGTTCGAGATGACCGCCACGATGTCGATGGGCAAGGCGCCGATGCGCCAGCGGTACAGCAGGTCATTCAGACAATGGCCAAAGCGGCTGACCATGACCACGACCTTCAGCTTGTGGCTTTCATCGTGGAAAGCATGGGTCAGGCCCAAAGCCTCCGCAATAGCGCCAAAGCCGGTCTCCAGCGCTGACAGGCTGGCGCCCTCTTCGGATACGAAGGAAACGCGCATGAAGAAATTGCCGGTCTCGGTGTCATCGAATTGCGACGAGTCGGTGATGTTGCAGCCGTTGTCCGCAAGATAGGTCGCAATAGCCGCGACGATGCCGCGCCGTGATCTGCAGGTGACGGTCAGGCAGAATTTGGTCATTTCGCTCTCCTGTGAACAGCGCGCACCAGCCCGGTTTTTCGTGCGGGAAGCGCACCCGGCCGGATTCCCTGAGAGCGGTCATTTCCAATCAGACAGAAGATTGCAAGACGCCATGTCGGTTGGTCCAGAGATTGGACAGAATTGAGCGGTGTTTTCCGTCATGCTTTCCATGGGAAGGCCGGTCGCGGCGGGCGGTGTGCTGAACAATCGGGCAGATCGGCACCGTCATGCTCTTGCGCCGGTGCTGTGCAAAGAACGCGCGCCGGAACGGGCCCGGCGCGCGCAGACGTTCGGCCAGGGGCAGGCCTGCGCGTTCAGCGCCCCAGCAGCACATCCAGCGGCACCGGCTGCGAGATGGTCCATTCATCTACCCGCGCCGGAACGCCATCGGTGATCTCGATGATCTGCATCAGTGCGGTATTCTGGTGGTGCAGCACGTCCGAGAAGCTGCGCGGGCCAAAGATGGTGGGCGCATCGCGCATCGTCTCCAGCGCCGCCGTGACAGCGGCCCCGTCCAGCGTTCCCGCCTGTTCGACAGCCCGCGCCCACAGGTCGATCAGGATATAGCCGGGATAGGCATACTGGCTGGCCGGGCGTGCGCCTGTCAAAGCCGCGAAGGCCTCGTTGAAGGCCTCAACCCCGGGGCGCGGATCGTCGCCATGGATGGACCCCTGCACCGGCAGAAGGAAGTCCGACAGGCCGGGCACCGCACCCAGCCAGTAAGACCCATCGACCGCCGAGCCGTTGAGGATGGGCGCGTCGATCCCGGCGGCGCGGATCTGGCGCACCGCCGCCGCCGCGCCGGGCATGACCGAGCACAGCATGATCACATCGGGCGCTTCGGGCAGCGCGCGGATGCGGCTGATCTGGCTGGCGATCGAGGGGTCATCATTGACGAAACTGTCACGCCCCAGAATGGTCGCACCTTCAAGCTGCGGGAACATCCATTCAAACCCGGTGCAGATGCCCTTGTTGTATTCGATGAACGTGTCTTCCAGCACATAGGCGGTGCGCGCGTCACGGTTGGCATGGGCCCATTCGGCCATCGTCGCACCCTGCACCGGCGCCAGCACCGAGGACGAGAAGCTGAGCGGCCCGACACCCTGAATACCGGCCTTCACATCCTCGGCACAGAGGAAGAACGACAGCATCCCTTCGCCTTCCGCCATCAGCGCCGAGGGCGCGCCGAAATCGTAATCGCACGATACCACCAGCATGTCGGCGCCCTCGTCAATCAGTCCCATTGCGGCGCGCGCGGCTTCAGAGCGGTCGGTGCGGGTGTCGGCGGTCAGCACCCGGATCTGACGGCCCAGCAGCCCGCCGGCGGCATTGATCTCGTTGATGCGGATCTGGGCGGCGGCAGCGGCGGGGCTGTCATAGGCCTCCATCCAGCCGGACTGGGCGATGGCAAAGCCCAGGGTGATATCCTCGGCCACGGCGGGCAGGGCCAGCGCGCTCAGCAGGGTGGTTGCGGCAAGCCGCTTCAGTGCAGGTTTCATGTTATCGCTCCTCTGTTGGTTCGGGTCATGGTTGCTTGCGCCGCAGCCGCGGGACCCTGCGCAGCGGCAGCATTACTTCGCGCCCGCCGGTCAGGCCTTGCGGACGGATAATCAGGATGAGGATCATGGCCGCCGCGATCAGGATCTGTTGCGAGCCGATCGGCAGCGCCACGCTGATCTCGCCCAGCATCATCCCGCGTTCCATCCGTGCCAGCCCCTCCAGCGCCACGGACACCACCAGCACCCCGGTCACCGCCCCGGTCAGGCTGCCACTGCCGCCGACCACCAGCATGGCCAGCATCATGAAGGTCAGCGTCAGGTAGAAGGCATCGGGGTTGATCACGCCGATCACATGCCCGGCCAGCGCCCCGGCGGCCCCGCAGAAAAACGCCGAAAGCGTATAGGCGGCCAGCCGGTGGCGGTATTTGTCGATGCCAGATGACGCGGCGGCCACCTCATCCTCGCGCGTGGCCCGCAGCGCCAGCCCCGAGGACGAGCGCGCATAGGCCGCCGCGATGACAATCGTCAGTGCCGCCCAGCCAAGCGCCACCCAGGGCGTGACGTAGCGCACCAGCCCCACCACCGACGAAGTGCCGCCGGTGACTGAGGACCAGTTCGACCAGATGACATTGACCATCGCCAGAAAGGCGAAGGTGGCGATCGCAGCTGCAATGCCCGACAGCCGCAGAATGGCCGCCCCGGTGATCAGCGCGAAAAGCGCGGCCACTCCGGCCCCGGCCAGCCCTGCCAGCAGCGGTGACCATTCGGCCTGCGCCAGCCATTCCGGCAATCCGGGCAGCAACATGGCCTTCATTGCGGGCCGCAAGGTCAGCCAGGCTGAGACATAGGCGCCCACACAGGCAAAGGCCGCATGGCCAAACGAGATCACGCCCGAATTGCCCACGAAGATCCAGAACCCCACCACCAGCGTCACCCGGACCAGCACTTCGGTGGCCCAGCGGGCAAGCGCGCGGTCCCCCAGCGTCAGGACCAGCGCCAGAAACACGGCAAGCAGGGCAATCAGCAGGAAAGGGGTGGTCAGTGCCTCGTGGCGGCGGGTGCGGTGGTCGGCGCCCTCGATGGTGTCGCGCATGGTTCAGACCCTCGGTTTGGCCGAGGCCGGGGCAAAAAGCCCCTGCGGCCGCAGCAGCAGAACAGCGATGACAAGCCCGTAGACAAAGGCCTCACGGAAGGGGCGGACCTCAGCGGGAAGGGCAACCTGCAGCACGACCACCGCCGCCCCGATGCCAAACCCGGCCAGCACCGCGCCTGACAGGCTGCCCATGCCGCCCACCACCGTGGCGATAAAGGCCACCAGCATGATCTGCCCGCCCATGCGCACATCCGCGACGCCGGTCTGCGCCACCAGCACCAGCGCCACCACCGCCGCCAGCGCGCCCGACAGCGCGAAGGCGCCCATGATCACCACATCCGCGCGCACCCCCAGCAACCGGGGCATGCCGAAATCTTCGGCCGCCGCGCGCATCTCCAGCCCAAGGCGCGAGTATTTCAGCATCAACGCCAGCGCACAGAGGATCAGTGCAACCACAACAATGACGATCACCTGCAACAGCGGGACCGAGGCCCCGGCCACCGTCACCGGGTTTCCAAGCTCAGGCCCCAGAGGCTGACCGCTTTTGGCCGCCCGCCATGCACCACCAGCAGCAGGTTCTGGATCATCACCCCCAGCGTGAAACTGGCCACCATCAGCACCACCGGCGAGGCGCCGCGCAGCGGGCGGAACACCAGATATTCGGCGGTGACCGCGAGCACCGCGCCCACCACCAACATCGCCGGGATCAGGATTGCCGTAGGGGCCGCGCCCAGCCCCATCACCGCCACCGCATCGGCGGAAGGAATGATCAGCGCAAAGACGCAAAAGGCGATGAACGTGCCATGGGCAAAGTTCACCAGCTTCATCACGCCAAAGATCAGCGCGATGCCCAGGGCGGCGATGGCATAGATCGACCCCAGTGCCAGCGCATCGAACACCAGTTGCAGGTTCATGCCGTCTTCCCCCCGAAATAGGTGTCCCTGAGCAGGTCATTGCCCGCGAAATCGGCCGCCTGCCCCTCGGCCATGATCTGCCCACCGCGCATCAGCAGCATCCGCCCGCCGACCCGCGCCGCGCGTGCAGCACTTTGCTCGACGATGATCAGCGTCAGGCCGCGCTGTTCCTGCAGGGCACAAAGGCGCTCATAGACCTCGCCCACTACCTTCGGCGCCAGCCCCAGCGAGGGTTCGTCTACCAGCATCAGTTTGGGGTTGGTCATCAGTGCCCTGCCAATTGCCAGCATCTGCTGCTGCCCGCCCGAAAGCGCACCGGCACCCGCCGCGCGGCGCTCTCGCAGGATGGGGAAGGCGTTGAAGACGATCTCCAGATCATCGCTCACGGCGATGCGGTCGCGGCGCAGGCCGGTGCCGACCATCAGGTTCTCTTCGACCGACAGCGCGGAAAAGATGCGCCGCCCCTCGGGGACCATCGACAGGCCACGCCGGGCGACCGCCTCGGGTGACAGGCCCGACAGGATGTCGCCGTCCATCTCGATCCGGCCATGGGCGGCGGGCACCAGCCCGGCCACCGCCCCCAGAAGCGAGGATTTGCCCGCCCCGTTCGGGCCAGAGATGAACACCCGCTCGCCCTCGGTCACGCTCAGCGAGACATCGCGCAGCGCGGTCAGCTTGCCGTAGCGCACCGACAGATCGTATGCCGCCAGCTTTGCCATCACACGGCCTCCGGCTCATGGCTGCCCAGATAGGCCTCGCGCACGGCGGGGCTGGACAGGATCGCGGCGCGGTCGCCGCTCTTGATCACCCGCCCGCCATCCAGCACCACGACCTGCGCGCAGACATCCAGTACCAGCCCCACATTATGCTCGATCAGCATCACGCCGGTGCCCAGCTCCTGCGCGATCCGCCTGATCAGCGCGGCCAGATCGGCGGCCTCGATCTCGGACATGCCGGCGGCGGGTTCGTCCAGCAGCAGGTAGCGGGGCTGGCCCATGAGCGCGCGGGCAATGGCGACCCGGCGCTCGTCGGTATAGGGCAGTCCGGCTGCGGGGCGGCTTTCCAGCCCGGAAATGCCCATCCAGCCCAGCAGATCGCTGGCCGCCTGTTCGGCCACTGCCCGGCGCTGGCCCAGCCCGACACCGGCACAGGCCAGATTGTCCAGCACATCCAGCCCGGTAAACAGCCGCCCGGCCTGAAATGTTCGCGCCACCCCGGCCCGGCGCAAGGCATGGGCCGAAAGGCGCGAGACATCGCGCCCTTCCAGCATTACTGCCCCAGTGCCCGGGCGCTGAAACCCGGTCAGCGTGTTGACGCAGGTGGTTTTCCCCGCGCCGTTGGGGCCGATCAGCCCCATGACCTGACCGGGGCTGACGGCCAGCGACACATCGCTGAGCGCCTGAAATCCGCCAAAGGCCACGCCCACCTGTTTCAGCGCCAGTGCCATGTCAGACACCTTCGGCGATCCGGGCGCGCGCGGCGCTCTGGCCGGTGGCGTCTTCGGCATGGGTCAGCACATAGACGCCGCTCGCGTCCAGCTCCGCCAGCCAGCCCGGTTCGATCACAATGGTGGTGGTAACCTCCTGAATGACCGCCGGGCCGGTGACCAGATCGCCCGCCCCCAAAAGCGCGCCGTCAAAAACCGGCGTTTCATGCGCAAGGCCCGAGGCGTTGAAGATCATCTCGCGCGTGCCCCTGAGCGCCTGATGCGCGCCGGTGCCGGGTTCCAGCTTCATGCGGGCGGGCTTGTCGACAGTGCCGGTGATCGCGCTTTCGACATTGACCACCTCGACGGCGCTGTTGGGCTCGCAATAGGTGTAAAGTTCTTCATGGCGGGCATGGAACGCGGCCTTCAGGCGCTCCAGCGCGGCCTCGGTCACCTCGAAAGGTTCGATATCGACGGTGCATTCATGCACCTGCCCGACATAGCGCATGTCGAGGCTGCGCAGGATGCTGATCTTTTCCTCAGCAAAGCCGTCACCCGCCAGATCGTCGTGACCCCGCGCCTCAAGCGCGTTGAAAAGCGCCTCCAGCTTTGCCGCCGCCTCGGCGCCTTCCAGACGGATGGGGGCAGGGGCCATGTGGTTGTATTTCACGTCCGAGATGATCTGGCCGAAGGCGCACAGGCCCGACGCCAGTTTTGAGATCAGCACCTTGCGGATGCCCATTTCACGCGCGAGCGCCGTGATATGCGCCGCCGTCGCCCCGCCCGCGCAGTTGAGCACGAAATCGCGCGGGTCGTAGCCACGCTCAACCGAGACACGCCGGATCGCGTTGACCATGTTGTTGTTGACGATGGTGAACATGCCATGGGCGGCTTTTTCAACGCTGATGCCCAGGGGGTCGGCAAGATGGGTCTTGATCGCCTGACGGG
Source organism: Pararhodobacter sp. (assembly GCF_036802785.1). Lineage (GTDB taxonomy): Bacteria > Pseudomonadota > Alphaproteobacteria > Rhodobacterales > Rhodobacteraceae > Pararhodobacter. The sequence goes on along the minus strand of NZ_DAIRVN010000044.1, from coordinate 12,632 downwards.
CTTTGGCGGTGTTGAGCGGCAGCCGCCCGCCGACCAGACCGTCGGGGTTAAGATACCCCAGCACCAGATTGGCGTCGGTCGTGGTGGGCCGCTCGCCGCCCTGATCGTAGCAGGCGGGCCCCGGCTCGGACCCGGCTGATTGCGGGCCCATCTGCATCAGGCCCATGGAATCGATCCAGCCGATGGACCCGCCGCCTGCGCCCAGTGTCTCCACCTGAATCATTGGAATGCCGATCCGGTAGCGCAGGAAGTCGATGTTCTTGGACACATTCGCCCGGCCGTTGCGCGTCAGCGTGATGTCGAACGAGGTGCCGCCCATATCGACGGTGATGATGTCCTTCATCCCCCACGGCTCACCCAGATACAGCGCCGCCTGCGGGGCCGAGGCGGGGCCGGAATTGATGGCGTAGACCGACTGGTCCGAGACCACACGCCCCAGCGCCAGCCCGCCGTTCGACTGGAAGTAGCGAACCGGATGGCGCGCGCCCAGCGACTGGAAATAGCCGTCCACAGCCGCGACATAGCGTTGCAGGATCGGCGCGAGATAGGCATTGACGATGGCGGTGGAGGTGCGGGTGTATTCGCGCACCTGCGGGTAAAGCTGGCTGCCGACGGTCAGGCGCACATCAGGCATCATCTCGCGCACGATCTCGGCGGCGCGCAGCTCATGCGCGGGGTGCAGCACCGACCAGACGAATGAGATGGCGACCGATTCCACCCCCTCGCTGAGGAAATGGCGGCAGGCCGCGCGGACCTCATCCTCGTTGAGCGGGGTATAGACCGCCCCGGTCGAAATCACCCGCTCCGACACGCCCCGGCGCAGATAGCGCGGCGCCAGCATCGTGGCGGGCGGATACTCGGAATCGTAGCGATAGCCGTCTTCCTTGTGGCCAAGCCGGATTTCGATACTGTCCTCATGGCCCTTCGTGGCGATCAGCCCGGTCTTTGCACCGTTATGGGTGATCAGCGCGTTCAGGCCCACGGTGGTGCCGTTGATGCACAGATCGGCATTCGAGACGATGGTTTCAGGCGACAGGCCGGTTTCTTCCTCGATCAGCTTCAACCCGTTGCGGATTGCGGCAGTCGGATCGTTCGGGGTGGAAAGTGCCTTGAACAGGCGCACCCCGCCTTTGCGGTCGGCCAGAATGAAGTCGGTGAAGGTGCCACCGGCGTCGATGCCAAGGCGATACTGGTTCTGCATGGAAGGGTCCCTTTCGCGTAATCCGGGGCGGGCGGGGGGCTGTCTGCCCCCCACGGCCTGCGGCCTCCCCCCGAGGATATTTTTGAACAGATGAAAATCAGGCCGCGCGCAGTTTCGCGGTTGCGGCGGCGTCAACGGCAAGGCTGTCGCGGTCGGTGATCACCACGCCATAATCGAGCCGGGCGCCTTCAAGGCTGACCAGCCCGTTGCGCACATCCTCAACCACCTTGCTGATATCGCGCTCGAACGCGGGGCCAAAGCCACCACCGCCAGGGTTCTTGTTGGCCGCACGTTCGCCCGGCTGGATGGTTTCAATCACGTTGTCGGTGATGATCTCGGTCTCGCCGTTGCGGGTGATCTCCAGCCGCCCGACCTTGGACTGCACCATCGCTGATTGCGCGCCCGCCGCCCCCATCGCGGGGATGCGGCGCCCCTCGCCGAAGGTGATCAGGGTCATCGGACCGTCCAGCGGCTCCACCTCCCAACAGGTGCCGGAGCCGCCGCGGTTCCGGCCCGCGCCGCCCGAATCCTCCATCAGCGAATAGCGGTGAATGATGATCGGATAGCTGTGCTCCAGCATCTCGATATCGCCCGAGGTCAGCGCGCCAAAGCAGCATTCCGGCCCGCAGGCGTGCCAGCCATCCTGGCTGGCCGTGGCCCCCGCGCCCGAGATGATCGAGGCCAGAACCATGGTCACATATTCCTCATCATGGCGCTTGTCCCAGCCCGCGATGTTGCAGCCATTCGCATGGCCCCAGCTGGCCGAGACCTTGTCCGGCGCCGCCTGCTCGAACGCGAGGCGCACCGCATCGGTCAGGGTTTCCATCGGCGTGGTGGTGCAGTTCATATGCGGGGCAGGGGACTGGGCGTTGCACAGGGTGCCCTTGGGACCCATGTCGGTGCTGACGCAACGATAAAGCCCCTCGTTATAGGGCGGCGGCAGCTGGGCGAACATCATCAGCCCCAGATAGACGCCGGAATGCGAATTCCCCTCATAGCTGTTGATGAAATAGGGGATCTGCGGGGGCGAGCTGACCGCGATATGGCAGCCGTCACCCTTGATTGTCACCGTCGCGGTAATCTCGAAATCGCCGAATCCGTGGCCTGCATCCTCCAGAATTGCGGTGCCGGAATAAGTGCCGTCGGGTACATCGGCGATCAGCTTGCGCATATGCGATTCAGCCATGTCCAGCAGCTCGGCGATGCATTCCTGCACCAGCGGCTTGCCGTATTTGTCCATCAGCCGTTTCAGGTTGCGCGCACCCACCTGACAGGCCCCGATCAGAGCGTTGAAATCGCCCTCCTGATCGCGCCGCGCGCGCATGTTGGTCAGCAACAGGTTCAGCACATCATGGCGCGGCTTGCCCCTGTCCCACAGCTTGACCGGCGGAATGCGCAGCCCCTCGGCGAAAATCTCGGTGGCATTGGGGTTATAGCCTGCGGGCACGGGGCCGCCGATATCGGTCAGATGGCCCTTGCAGACGGTCCAGAACACCAGCTCGCCCTCATAGAACACCGGCATATACATGCAGGTGTCGATGATATGCGAGCCGCCATAGGCCGGGTCATTGTGCAGGATCAGATCTCCCTCGTGGATATCGCCCTCGAAGAAATGCGCCACCGATTTCATCGCCGGAATCAGCGAGCCCAGATGGATGGGGATATCCTGACCCTGCAGGATCATCTCTGGCGTGTGGTTGAACAGCGCGGTGGAATAGTCATGCGCCAGATTGAACACCGATGAGCGCGCGGTCTGCTCCAGCGCCAGCGTCATCTCGCGCTGCGTCGTTTCCAGAACGCCGCGCACGACAGAGAGCGTGATCGGGTCCACAGTGCGTTTCGTCATCCCAGGGTTCCTTTTGCAGGGAAACCGGCCACGGGCAACGGAAGGCAGCACCTGGCTGCAATAGCTCTCCCTGTTCCCGGGCCGTTTTCCGGCCTCTCGACATGACGCTCAATGTGGCGGGATTTGGCGCGGCAATCTTGCAGATGAAGGCGCAATGTTTTGCGGATCGGCGCAGTGGCCGGAGCGCTTTTGTCGATCCGTGCGGAAAACTTTGGCAATGCGCGCAGGGGCGGGCGGCAATGCACTAAATTTTGTTGCCTGAATCGCGCCCGGCCGATACCGATTCTTGCGTAGCTCTTTCAGGGGAGAGCGCATGGAAGTGACCACACGCAGCACCGATCAGGCCGCACCGATGCGCAGGGCCGCGCATTGGGAACGTGTGATTACTGAGACCTACTTTCCGCTGCACCTGACCTTCCACAACCCGGGAACCTTCACCGGCAGGCTTGAGCAGCGCGATATGGGCGATGTTTCAATCTCGCGCCTGCGTACCGAACCGCTGCAGTATGAGCGCCGCCCGAACCACATTTCCCACACCCATCAGGAAGAATACCTGATCACCGTGCCGCGCCGCAGCCCCGTGGAGTTCCGTCAGCTTGGCCGGGAGGTGCGCTGCGATCCGGGCGGGTTCATTCTGGAGCGCGGCGATGAGCCTTACCGCTTTGCCTATCGCGCGGCGAATGATCTGAGTGTGCTCAAGATTTCCCGGCGCGCCCTTGCCGAAAAGCTGCGCGACCCTGACCGCTTCTGCGCGCGGATCATTGATGCGGGTAACGGCATTCCCGCGCTGTTCACCTCGATGATGAACCAGCTTCTTTCCCTGCCGGTTTCGCGGGCGCATGCTGCCAGCGTGTTTGGCCGCCAGATTGTCGAGGTGCTGGCACTGGCCCTTGATGAGCATCTGGATCAGGACGAAAGCGCCCGCACGGCGGTGCGCGCAGGGCATTTGCGCAGGGCGGAACAGGTGATCCGCCAGAGCCTGTCGGACCCGGCGTTATCGCCCGAATTCGTGGCCGAGGCCTGCGGCATATCCAAGCGCTATCTGCATGAGTTGTTCAGCGATACCAACAAGACGGTTTCGCAATTCATCCGCGAAGCGCGGCTGATCGCGGCGCGGGATCTGATCGCCACTGCGCGCGCCGTGCCCATGGCCGAGGTTGCCTATCGTCACGTTTTTTCCGATCAGGCGCAGTTCTCGCGTCTGTTCAAGGCGCTTTTTGGTCAAACCCCGTCGGATTGGCGGCGCGACAACAGCGCGTGACAAGGCGAGGCAGCCGCCCGTCGCAAAACCCGCGCCGGTTTTGTCCGGCGCGGGTATCCGCTACAGGCGTTTGCGGCTCAGCGATCAGTCGGCGGCGGTCATGACCGTGATGTCGCGCAAGTCCACGTCCAGCCCCTCGATCTCCCATGAGCCGGTGACCGAGCCGTCATCCAGCGACAGCGTGTGCAGCGCGCCGTTGGCAGACAGCCATGCGGTATTGGTACCCTCGGCATCGGTCACGATGTCAAAGGCTACCGGCCCCTCGAACATGACGCCCGACGCACCGATCATGGCATTGTCGCCGTCATTCGGCGCGGTCTGGCGCAGCAGGGCGCCGCGATCGGTGTCGATGTTATACATCGCCGTCGATTCCGGCATGCCGTAGGAGTTGCTGTAGGCCGTGGCCCCGACCATGGGCGTGCCCTCGGTGCCATCCGTGAAGGTCAGGCTGCCATCGACCATGACGGCACCACTGGAAAGGTTGACCCGGTGGTTGGTGGTGCCTGACATGAACCGCAGCGCATCCGCAGCCGGGTTGATATCGACGATCACCGCAGCACTTTCCGCAACCTCCAGTGGGGTGTCCATCGTGACAACCGCGCTCCAGCTTCCGGTTTGCGGATCAATCTCGACAACCTCGAAAGTGTCGGTCACCGCGATCAGGCTGCTGTTGGAGGGGCGGTAATCAATGCCGTGAATGCGCCCGCTGTAATCGATCTCGGTCATGCCGGTGACCTGGCCTGCCGCAAGGTCAATCATCACCAGCGTGCGATCACCGGCCAGTCCGATCGCCGTATCAGCGGCGACAGGTGCGGCAAGCAGGGTCGCGAGGGCGGCGGGAAGTGTGAATTTGGTCATCTTTCTCTCCAATCAAAAACGGCCGTTTCGGGGCCGACCCAGTTGAGACGGCACGCGGACCGCAGAAGTTTCAGTCATGGGCGGAATTTTTTGCAGGAAACGGATTTCCGGGCGCGAGACCGGTCTGGGTTGGGAAAAGGGCCCCCTGAACAGCGCGGACCCGGGCCCTGCGATGAAGCGCCGCAATCCGTTTCCCGGTTGACACGGTGTCGTCTTGCCGGACAGGTTGCAAAGTCACTCATACAGGCTGCGGCGTTTGTCTGAAAATTCGTTGAACCTTCTTCTTCCAAGGATTGCCCGCCAGGACCGCGCGGCGTTTCGTGAGGTGTATGGGCAAAGTGCCGCGAAACTTGTCGGTGTGCTGACCCGTATGCTCAGGGACAGAACCGAGGTCGAAGATGCCCTGCAGGACGTATATATCCGTGTCTGGCAACGCGCTGCGCAATTCGATGGCGCGCGGGGCGAAGGCATGGGCTGGCTGGTGGCCATCGCCCGCAACGTCGCGCTTGACCGGCTGCGCGCGCGGCCCGGCGCGCGGGGCTTCACGCATGTCACCGCTGCGGGCGGTGCGCCCGATGATGACCCGGTCGCCCGCCTTCCCGCGCAAGGGCCGGATGCGGAGGGGCAACTGATGGCCCAGGGCGAGGCCCGTCGCGTGGTGGATTGTTTCGGCGAACTGGAACCGGACCGCGCGGCAGCCGTGCGCGGCGCCTATCTGCAGGGCCTGTCGTATCATGATCTGGCCGCGCGCCATGCGGTGCCGCTCAACACCATGCGGACATGGTTGCGCCGCAGCCTGCTGCGCCTGAAGGAGTGTCTGGAGCGATGAGCGGTCCGACCCTTCCTGAAGAACCCGGCCCTGACGATTTTGGCCCCGAGGAGCGCGATGAGCTTCTGGCGGCGGAATATGTTCTGGGCACATTGCCCGCCGATGACTGGCGCGCCGCGCGTGACCGGGCTGAGCTTGACGGCGCGTTTGCAGCGCGCGTCCGCGCATGGGAAGTGCGGCTTGCCCCGCTGAATGCAGGTTTTGACGAGGCATCCGCCCCGGACCTGTTGCCACAGATCGAGGCGCGGATATTCGGCAGCACCAGGCCCGCCTCGCGGCGCGGCTGGTTTGCCCTAGGCTGGCGCGGCGGCGCGTTGGCAACCGTCGTTGCCGCGCTGGCTGTGTTCCTTGCCGTGACGCTGTGGCCGCCCGGCCCCGCGCCGGTGGTCTTGCAGGCCGAACTGACCGCCGAGGATGTCGAACTGCGTTTCAACGCCCGCTGGGATGCCTCAGCAGGGGTTCTTGAATTGACCCGTTCGGCAGGGACTGCCGCGCCCGAGGGGCAGGATTATGAGCTCTGGGTGATTGATGATACCGGCGTTCCCCGCTCTCTGGGTCTGCTGCGCGAACCTGTGACGCAGGTTTCATCGGTGCTGGCACCGGGCCTGACGCTTGCGGTCAGTCTGGAGCCCGAGGGCGGCTCGCCCGGCGATGCGCCGACCGGGCCGGTCCTTGCTGCCGCCGCGCTGGCCGAGGGCTGAGCCTGCTGCGCCTTCACGCTTTTATGCGCGCCCGTCGCAGCATCTGAAACTTTCGTCAGATCCTTCCCGTCCCTCAGGTTACGGGCGCCGGCTTGTGCCCGTCAACCGATGGACGGAAAGGGGCAGAACTGCCGCCAGACCGTCTCCCCTCACCCAGCCGGGCCGTGAGGTTCCGGCATGACAAGGAGACTGCCATGTTCACCAAGATCCGCACCACCGCACTTGTTTTCGCGCTGGGCCTTGCGCCCGCGCTGGCCACGGCAAACCCGATGGTCGGCGGCGCGCCGATGCTCGTTGAGCGCAACATCGTCGAGAACGCGCTGAATTCGGCTGATCACACCACGCTTGTCGCCGCCGTTCAGGCCGCAGGCCTTGTCGATGCGCTGCAAGGCGAAGGCCCGATGACGGTCTTTGCCCCCGTCAACGCCGCGTTCGAGGCGCTGCCGGCCGGCACGGTCGAGACCCTGCTTCAGCCGGAGAACCGGCCGATGCTTCAGCGCATCCTCACCTCGCATGTCGTTGCGGGTAATCTGAGCGGGGCCGAAATCATGCGCCGCGCGCGTGCCAGTAGCGATGGCTTCTTCCATATGCAGACGCTTTCAGGCGCGCCGCTGAGCGCGCAGGTGCGGGGCGGTGGCCTCTGGATCTATGACCAGTCAGGCAATGCTGGGCGGGTCACCATCGGCGATGTCAACCAGTCCAACGGTGTCATCCACGTCGTTGACACCGTGTTGCTGCCGCGCTGAGCAGGGGTCAGCAGGCCTGCCGGGCACCTTCAGGCCCGGCAGGCACCTTGTTCCGGAAATGCAGGGGCTGTCCCGGCCGGGATGTTCGGTCTTGACCTTTCCTGTAGTTCGTAACTATTGTTATTACATGAAACGCGACAGCCGCCTCTCCTCCGTTCTGCACGCCCTTGTGCACATGGCAGAGCGTGATGGCCCCATGACATCCGACGATCTGGCGAAATGCCTTGGCACGAACCCGGTGGTGGTCAGGCGCTCGATGGGTTTTCTGCGTGAAGCCGGGATCGTGGCTTCGGACCGCGGGCATGCCGGGGGCTGGCGCATTACCGCCGATCTTTCCGCCATCTCGCTGCGCCAGCTTCATGATGCGCTCGGTGAGCCTGCGATTTTCGCGATCGGCAACCGCAACGAAATGCCCGGCTGTCTGGTTGAGCAGACGGTCAATGCCGCCATGGATGAAAGCTTCGCCCGGGCCGAGGCCCTTCTGCTGGCGCGTTTCGCTGAAATCACGCTCGCTGACCTCGTGGCGGACTTTGCCCGACGCTATGCCGCGTTGGTCAACCCTGAAACACCTTGCCGGAAAGCACACTGAATGATCTATGATGTTATCGTTATCGGGGGAAGCTACGCGGGAATGGCCGCATCCCTCCAACTTCTGCGGGCGCGCAGATCGGTGCTGGTGATCGACGCAGGACAGCGGCGCAACCGCTTTGCCGGGGCGTCGCACGGGTTTCTGGGGCAGGACGGCACCGATGCGGCGGCGATTGCCCTGCAGGCCCGCCAGCAGCTTGAGGTGTATCCGACACTCACCTGGATCGACAGCGAGGCGGTCTCGCTGACCGGCGCGCGCGACCGCTTTGTGGTGGCAACGCTCAACGGTCAGAAGCATCAGGGGCGCCGCATCCTGTTCGCCACCGGCGTGGCAGATGGCTTGCCGGAGATACCGGGGCTGGCTGACCGTTGGGGGCGGTCAATCTTCCATTGCCCCTACTGCCATGGCTATGAGCTGGATCAGGGCCATATCGGCGTGATCGGAACCGGCCCGAGTTCGGCGCATCAGGCGGAAATTCTGACGGAATGGGGCACGATCACCCTTCTGACCAACGACGCCCTGACGCTTGACCCCACCACCCGGCAGGCGTTGGAGCGCCGGGGAGTCACCATCGAGGGCGCGCCGATCGCAGAGGTCAGTGGCGCGGCGGATGTGCGGCTGACGGACGGTCGCGTCCTGTCCTTTGCCGGGCTTTTCATCGCAAGCCACGTGACCCCCGCCAGCGCGCTTCCCGCCCAGGCCGGTTGCAGGATTGTCGAGGGCCCTATGGGTGAGATGATCGGCGTGAATGCCGAGAAACAGACCAGCGTGCCCGGCATCTATGCCTGTGGCGATGTGGCGATGATGCCGCATTCGGTGTCCCTTGCCGTGGGGGACGGCGCGATGACCGGCACGCAGCTCCACCGCTCGCTGGTCTGGCCGGGAGATGACGACGCTGCGTGAGGCGCACGTCTGCCAAAGGCCGCGCAGGGATTTTCCCGAGTGAAACGAGCTCCGAGCCAGAGCTCTGTGTTGCCGGAGCGCATCAGGCGCCCCGCTCACAAGGGTGACCGGACAAGCCCCCGCGTTCATGGCCAACAGACCGTCCTGCCCCGGGGAGGGTGAACTTCGATGGCGGGCGCCGCAAGCAAACGCGCCCGCCCGGAGCTGCCGTGAACGCAGATGCTGCGGCACAAACGGGTATGACCTAAATATCCCGGAATAATGCCCAGATGCTGATCAGGCTGCACAGGGCACTTGTCGCCGATGAGGTTGGTTATCGCCTGCCCCCGCCATTCAGTCGCAATGCGGGCTTCTGAAACGAAGAACTCACTTCCCATTCAAGGGGAAACGCCACATCTCGGGAAACGCTTGTAAAATGGTGCCCGGGGGCGGAATCGAACCACCGACACGAGGATTTTCAATCCACTGCTCTACCCCTGAGCTACCCGGGCACGGGTGAAAGCGCTGACGCTTTCGGGTGTGGGCTTCTTAGGTTAGGGCGCGCGGCGTGTCCAGAGGGATTTTGTGTTTGCAAACCGGTTCGTTCCAACCCCGCGCCGGGGCTGCAAAAGGTTGCCGGGGCGGGGGGAATCCGATACTGAATGTGTGTAGCAAAGGGAGGGCCCCATGCAGCCCGTGCGCGGTATCCTGCTCAAGATATCTTCGGTTCTGGTCTTCATCGTCATGGCCAGCCTGATCAAATACACCTCGGATACGATTCCGCCGGGCGAGGCTGTGTTTTTCCGCTCGCTCTTTGCGATGCCGGTGATTCTTGCCTGGCTTGCGTGGCGCCATGAGTTGCACGCAGGGCTAAAGACCGCCCAGCCGATGGGCCATGTCTGGCGCGGGATTGTCGGGACGCTGGCCATGGGGCTGGGCTTTGGCGGGCTGGCCTTCCTGCCGCTGCCCGAGGTGACGGCGATCGGCTATGCCGCCCCGCTTCTGGTGGTGATTTTCGCGGCGATGTTTCTGGGCGAAGAGGTCCGGCTGTTCCGAATTTCGGCGGTCGTGGTGGGGATGGTGGGGGTGCTGATCGTGCTCTCGCCGCGCCTGTCGGTCGGGGCCGATATCAGCCATGCTGAGGCATTGGGCGTCATGCTGGTGCTGGGGGGCGCGGTTTTCGCGGCGCTGGCGCAGATCTTCGTGCGCAAGCTGGTGGCGACCGAATCCACCTCGGCCATCGTGTTCTACTTTTCACTGACGGCGACGCTTCTGTCACTGGTCACATTGCCTTTCGGCTGGGCGATGCCGTCGCTGACCGAGGCGGCGCTTCTGATCCTTGCGGGGCTTCTGGGCGGGGTGGGGCAGATCCTGCTGACCTCCAGTTACCGCCACGCAGATGCCTCGGTCATCGCGCCGTTCGAGTATGTGTCCATCCTGTTCGCGCTGGGCATCGGCTACTGGGTGTTCAGCGAAGTGCCGACCCTCACCATGCTGGGGGGCGCGGTGCTGGTGGTGTGTGCGGGGATCATGATCATCTGGCGTGAGCACCAGCTGGGCATCGAGCGCGCGCGCCAGCGCAAGGCTATGACGCCGCAGGGTTAGAGGGGGGGCAGGGCGGGGCGCCTGCAGCCCCTCAGTCATCGCCCTTTGGCAACAGGGCCATGCCCAGCCGCGCGAAGATCACCGCCAGAACGATGCGCAACAGGTGATGCATTGTCACATAAACCGCGCTCATCTGCAGCGACAGCGCCACCAGCGACATCTCGGTAATTCCGCCGGGCGCGAAGGCGAGGATCACCGCCGGAACCGGCTCTCCCACCGGCCCGGCAAGGATCAGCGCGATGACACCCGCCACCATCAGCACCAGTGCGACGTTGAGCGCCGACAACCTCAGCGCCAGCCACATCCGCCGGCCCTCAAAGGCGCCGAAACGGCTGCCCAATGCCGTACCGACCACCCATTGCGTGATGAGAATCAGCCAACCCGGGGGCGTGGCGCTGGTCAGCCCGGTGACATGGGCCAAGGCGCTCAGCAAAAGCGGTCCGGACAGCACCGCCGCCGGAAAGCGCAGGCGATGCGCCCCCCACCAGCCCAACACGCCCGCCCCCACCAGCACCGCGATGTCGCGGGCCATCAGCGGCACCTCGGCACCCGGCCATTCCAGCCCCGCGCCGCTGCCCACCACCTTGCCGGTCAGCAGTGCAAAGGCGATCGGCACGAAAACGATGCACAGGATCAGCCGCAGAAACTGCAGCATCAGCAGCATGGGCACATCCGCCCCGGCCTTTTCCCCCATTTCCAGCGCTTCCAGAAAGCCGCCGGGCATGGCCGAGAAAAAGGCGGTGCGCGCATCAATCCCGCCCACCCGGCGATAAAGCCCGTAGGCCAGCGCATGGGCGACCGGCACAAACACCACCAGTGCTGCCAGCGTGAACCACCAGCGCGCCGCCTGTTCCAGAAAATCGGCCGGAAAGCTGCCGCCGATGGCCACCCCGATGACCGGCATCAGCACATAGCGCCAGGCCTGAGGCACCGCGGGCAGCGCCCCGAACAGCCGCACCCCGCCCGATGCCGCCCCGGCCACTGCCAGAAGCGAGCCCAGCAGCATACCCAGCGGCATGCCCAGCAGCGTGAAAACCACGCCGCCCACCCCGCCCAGAACATAGGTGGCCAGAATCACGCGCGGGGCGATCCCGTTGGTCAGTTTTTGACGGTCTGTCACCGGTCCCTCGTCACCTTGCTGTCGCCGGGCACCTTCGGGTTCAACCACGCCGGGCGGGCAGGCTCAAGGGGCGTGATGCATTACATCTGACCGCCCGCGATTTCGATGCACTGGCCGTTGATGCTTTCAGAACCCGGCAGGCACAGCCACATCGCGGCGGTGGCAACCTCTTCCGGGCGGATCAGGCGGCGGTGGCGGTTGGTCTTGACCATCATGTTGCGCGCATCATCGGCGCTGATCCCGGCGCGCTGGGCGATGCTGTCGGTGTTGCGAGAGACGATCTCGGTATCGACATAGCCGGGGCAGAGCGCGTTGAAGGTCAGGCCCGAGCCCAGAAAATCCTCCGACAGGCCGCGCATCAGCCCGATCATTCCGTGCTTCGAGGCGGTGTAGGCCGGCGCGCCCTTCAGCCCCTTCAGACCGGCGATCGACGACATGAACACCACGCGGCCCCAGCCCTCGGCATGCATGCCGCCCAGACATTCGCGCACGGTGAGATAGGCACCATCCAGATTGATCGCCATCATCCGCCGCCAGAAGGCCGTGTCCATCTTGTGGATGGCCTTGCCCTCGGCGATGCCTGCGTTGGGCACGCAGATGGTGACGGGGCCGCGCGCATCAATGGCGGCGGCGCAGCCGGTGACCACGCTTTGCTCGTCGGCTACATCCATTTCAAGGGCGTACAGGCCGGGGGTTACGGCGGCTGCCTCCTCCAGAACCGAGGCGCGCCGCCCGGTAATGGTAACCTGCGCGCCCGCCCCGGCGAGAGCCTGCGCGATTGCCAGTCCGATACCCGTGCCGCCGCCCGTGATCAGCGCATGGCGCCCGGCAAGTGCCTGTTCGTTCATCCCGTTTCCTCCTTTGGGTTTCCCGCACCAGATTAGGGCGCAGGAGGAGGCTTGCCTAGCCATGTGCATTGCGGCGGCTCATGACGTTGCGGCGTGTGCAGGAGGGGGGCGAGGCATGCCGGGGGCGATGGCTGCGCACCTGGCAG
>NZ_DAIRVN010000043.1:0-38509 GCF_036802785.1 Pararhodobacter sp. | reverse complement strand
GGCTGGGCGGGGTGGTCTTCCTGCTGGCGATGATTGGCGGTATGCTTGTGGCACCGGCGCTGCGCAGGCGGCTGGACAGCGCCGCCGCCGCACTGAACGGCGCTAAATCGGAATTTGGAGCATAAGGTATATGACCATGGAGATTCGTCCCCTCAGCGACAGCTACGCTGTCAGCCCGCAGATCACCGCCGAGGATATTCCTGCCATCGCCGGGGCGGGGTTCTCGGTGGTCATCTGCAACCGCCCCGACGGCGAGGTGGCCGATCCGTTGCGCGCCCCGGCACTGAAAACCGCGGCCGAGGCAGCCGGGCTGCGCTTTGTGAACAACCCGGTGGTGCCGGGCGGGCTGACGATGGAGAATGTCGCGCTGCAACGCGCCGCGATCGACGCCGCCGGTGAGGCGGGGGAGCGGGTGTTTGCCTATTGCGCCTCGGGCAACCGCTCGTCGATTGTCTGGGCGCTGGCCAATGCCGGGCGCCAGCCCACCGATGCGCTGATCGACGCAGGCGCGCAATACGGCTACCAGACCGCCCAGTTCCGTGACCTGATCGATCGGCTGGCCGCCGAGTAAGTCCGCGCCCGGCAGCGACACCATGCTGTCATCGTATCGGAAGGGCGGCCTCAGGGGCCGCCCTTTTTCATGAACGGGCCTGAGACCTGATTGCCTGCTGGCGCAGAAGCCTTTTTGTTCAGGAAGGGGGCGCTGCCCCCGTCCGTCCATCTGTGATGGCCGGACTCCCCCGGGATATTTATGAACAGGTGAAGCAGGGGCTCGGCGCCCCCTTTCATCTTGCCGTAAATACGCGGGGGTGAATGGGCCGCAGGCTCAGAGGGGGCGAAGCCCCCTGATCTTTTATTTGAAAGGAGAGGGGGCAAAGCCCCCTCAAGGGCGCGTGCGCGCCCTTCCTTCCCGTTCAGCGGCCCCGGATGCGGGGGTCGAGCGCGTCGCGCAGGCCGTCGCCGACATAGTTCACCGACAGCACCGTCAGCGAGATGAACAGGCCCGGCAGGATCGCGCGCGACGGGTATTGTTGCAGATAGTCGATCCCGTCGCTGACCAGCCGCCCCCATGTCGGAAAGTCGGGCGGGAAGCCGAGCCCCAGAAAGCTGAGCGCGCTTTCGGTGATGATGGCGGTGGCAATCATCAGCGTCGCCGAGACCATTACCGGCGACAGCACATTGGGCAGCACATGGCGCAGGATCACCCGCCGCGGGGGTGTGCCGATCGAACGCGCAGCCAGCACATATTCGCGTTCCTTCAGCGCCAGCACATCGCCGCGCACGATCCGCGCGGTCTGCATCCAGCTGGTCACGCCGATGGCGGTGACGATCAGGATGAACATCCCTGTCTCGACACCGAACAGCGACGACAGCCGCTGACGGAAAAGCATCGACATCACCAGCAGGAGCGGCAGCAGCGGCAGCGCCAGAAAGAGGTCGGTCATCCGCATCAGCAGCCCGTCGATGCGGCGGAAATAGCCTGCCACCACGCCGATCAGCGTTCCCAGCAGCACCGACAGCACCATCGCCGCGATGCCCACCGCCAGCGATACCTGCCCGCCCTTCATCATCCGCGCCAGCATGTCACGGCCCAGCTGGTCGGTGCCCAGCGGATGCATCCAGCTGAAGCCCTGATTGCGCGCCCGGATGTTGATATAGGTCGCGTCATGGATCCACAGCCATGGCCCCAGAAAGCAGAACAGCACGATCGCCACGAAGACGATCATCCCGCTGAGCGCGCCCTTATGGGTCTTGAACTGGTCCCAGACATCCCACCAGTGGTTGCGCGGCGGGCGGAAGGCGGCGGCGGCCGCTTCAGGGGCGACGGTGGCGCGGTCAGTCATAGCGGATTCTCGGATCGAGGAGGGCGTAAAGCAGATCGGCGATCAGGTTGAACAGCACGATCAGGATGGCGAAGACCACCGAAAGCGTCAGCACCATCGGGATGTCGGAGGCATAGATCGCGGTGATCAGCAGCTGCCCCAGCCCGTTCACCCGGAAGATCTGCTCGGTGATGATGGCCCCGGTGAAGACCGTCGGAATACCCAGCGCGATCACCGTCACCACCGGAATGAGCGAGTTGCGCAGCACATGCACCAGCACCACGATCCGCTCGGTCATGCCCTTGGCGCGCGCGGTGCGCACATAATCCTGGGTCATGTTGTCGAGCATCGAGGCGCGCATGAAGCGGCTGATCTGGGCGGCGTTGTAAAGCGTCAGCACGAAGACCGGCATCGCCATCTGCCGCACCTGCCGCAGGAAGGTTTCCCAGCTGTTCACGTTCAGTGTGGTGTCATAGATGATGGGAAACCAGCCCAGCCAGACCGCGAAGATCAGGATCAGGAGCGGCCCGGTAAAGAAGGTCGGCAGCGAGAAGCCGATCATCGAGATGAAACTGCCGGTCTGGTCGAACCAGCTGTACTGGCGATAGGCGGAATAGACCCCGATGGGCACCGCCAGCAGGATGCCGAACAGATAGGCCAGCCCCACCACCCACAGCGTCTGCGGCATGCGCTGGATGATGATGTCGGAGACCGGCGAGCGGGTCTGCCATGACAGGATGCGCTGGCCCTCAACGGCGATATCGAGGCCCGTGAAACCGGCGATCACATGGCTGGGTTCGACGATGGTGAACAGATAAAGCCATTTGTAGAAGCGGATATACCAGACCTCGCCCAGACCCAGCGCGATGCGCATTTCCTGGCGCACCTCGGGCGGGATCGACAGCGGCATATCGGCGAGCGGGTCGCCCGGCGACAGCTCAAGCAGCAGGAAGATCACCAGCGAGATGAACAGAAGCGTGGGGATCGCCAGAAGCAACCGTCGCAGGGTGTAGTTGAACATGGATCGGGGCGCCTTGGGTCAGCGTGCTCGATGGAAGAATGAGCGGAAGGGCACCGCCCCGGAAATGTCCGGGGCGGCGCAGTGGCCTGTCAGATCATTCGGTCCGGTGCCAGTCGGCGATGTTCCACAGCTCCACATCCCATGTGTTCAGGAGCGTGCCGCCCAGCGTGGCGGATACGGCCGAAACCCGGCCACGGTGCACCAGCGGGATCAGGACGTAGTTCTGCATCAGGATATCGTTCAGCTCGCGCGCGATGGTGGCCCGCTCGTCGATGCTGGCGGTCTGCGACAGCTGCTGGTGCAGGGCATCATACTCTGCGTCGCAGAAGCGGGGGATGTTCTCGCCCTGCCACTGGGTTGAGGGGCGCGGTTCGCGGCCACAGAGATAGGCGCCCAGATACTGCTCGGGGTCGGCGCCCGGGAAGTTGTTGGCATACATCTCGACATCGGCGCTGAAGCGCTGGAACGTGTCCGGCGAGGCCGGGTCACCGCCAAAGAATACCGAAGCGTTGATGTTGCGCAGATTGGCCTCGACGCCGATTTCACGCCACCACTGCTGGATCAGCGCCTGGAAATCCTGGCGCACGGCGTTGGTGGAGGTCTGGTAATCCAGCACCAGCCGCACGCCATCCTTGGCGCGGATGCCGTCGGCACCGGGCACCCAGCCGGCTTCATCGAGCAGTTCGCGGGCGCGGTCCTGATCCTGCACAAGGCAGTCATCATTGGCGTCCGAGGCGAACATCGCCGGGGCAGGGACGAGGTTGCAGGTGGGCAGGCCCATCTGGCCGAAGCCGATCTCGACCAGCAGGTCGCGGTCGATGGCGCGGCTGAGCGCCTCACGCACGCGGATATCGGTCAGGATCGGATGCGGCGCCTCGCGGGTGGAGCGGATATCGGCGGGCAGATCGGGCGAGGGGTCGGTCAGGTTGACCTCGATCCGCTCAACCAGCGTGCCGAAGGCCGCAACCGGCTCACCCCGGCCACCGCGCGCCATGGTGGCGATCACGTCGGGCGCAAGCTGCAGGTTCCAGGCGTAATCCATCTCGCCGGTTTCCATCACCGCGCGCCCGGCTGAAGCTGCATCGCCGCCGCCCTTGAAGGTGACGGTGGCGAAATGGGGGCGGTCAGGCTCGCGGTAGTTGGGGTTGGCCGAGAGCGAGATCACGTCATTGGGGCGGAAATCATCCACCACAAAGGGGCCGGTGCCGATGGGGTAGAAATTGGCCTGCGTGCATTCGGGCGCGCGCGGGCCAAGGCATTCGGCGAATTGGGCGGCCTGAATGATCGGCGAATAGCCGGTGACGAACGGGCCATAGGGCACCGGCATCGGCACTTCAAAGCTGACGCGGATGGTGCGGTCATCAATCGCCTCGACCGAAGTGACATCGTTGAAATAGCGCCGCTGGGCGCAGCCCCCTTCGGGATGCATGCAGTATTCGGCACTGAACACGGCATCAGCAGCGGTCAGCGGCGTGCCGTCTGACCACAAAAGCCCTTCGCGCAGCACCCAGGTGATGCTCAGAAGGTCTTCGGCCACACCGCCGTTTTCGACGGTGGGGATGCTTTCGGCCAGCCATGGCACCATCACGCCTTCTTCGTTGAAGCGCGCAAGCGGTTCAAGGATCAGGCTGGAGGCATCCACATCCTTGGTGCCGCCCGAAAGATAGGGGTTCAGGATCGAGGGCGCCTGCCAGTAGATGATGTTCAGATGGCCGCTGGCGCCGCGTTCGGCCATGGCCGAAAACGGGATCAGGGCCACCGAGGCAGCTGCCCCCATGAGGGCGAATTTAAGTTTCATGCATCCTCTCCTTGCTGGATACCGGTTTGGTTGTGCTCAGGCCTCGTATCGCCGTTCAGTCCGGCGTTTGTGGGTTCTTCAAGCAGATGGCAGGCCGCAAACTGGCCCGGCGCATGCTCGCGGAAAGGGGGTTCGACCGTGCGGCAGAGATCCATCACCTTCGGGCAGCGCGTGCAGAAGTTGCAGCCCTGCGGCGGGTTTGACGGCGAGGGGACATCGCCTTTCAGCACCACCCGGTCCTTGCGGATCTCGGCGGCCGGGTCAGGCTCGGGCACCGCCGACAGCAGCGCCTCGGTATAGGGGTGCAGCGGGTTGGCATAGAGCGCGGAGACCGGCGCCAGCTCGACAATCTTGCCCAGATACATCACCGCCACACGGTCGGCGATGTGGCGCACCATGCTCAGATCGTGGCTGATAAACATATAGGTCAGGCCGAACTGCTCCTGCAATTCCTCCAGCAGGTTGACGACCTGCGCCTGAATGGACACGTCGAGCGCCGCGATCGGCTCGTCGCAGACGATGAATTTGGGGTTCAGCGCCAGTGCCCGGGCAATGCCGATCCGCTGGCGCTGCCCGCCGGAAAAGGCATGTGGATAGCGGTTGGCAAAATCCCGGTTCAGGCCCACGGCATCCATCAGCTCATAGATGCGCTCAAGTTTGCGGGCGCTCGACCAGTTGGTATGTTCATCCAGCGGCTCACCGATGATCGAAGCGACGGTCATGCGCGGGTTGAGGCTTGCCTGCGGGTCCTGAAACACCATCTGCATCGAGGGGCGTTTGCGCCGCAGTTTTTCGGGCGAGAGCGTGGCGATATCCTCACCGTCAATCACCACCGACCCCGCCGTCAGCTCATACAGCCTGAGAACGGCCCGCCCGCAGGTGGATTTTCCGCAACCGGATTCCCCCACAATCCCCAGCGTCTCGCCCTCATAGATATCGAACGAGACATCATCGACGGCCTTCACATCACCCACGTGCCGCCGCAGCAGCCCGCCGAAAATGGGGAAATAGAGCTTGAGGTTGATCACCTCGACCAGCTTGCGGCGGCGGGGGGATGTTTGTGGTGCGGGGCTGGCTTGCGGAACACTCATGGCGCGGCCTCGGTATGGTTCCAGTGGCAGGCCACGTCATGGCCATTGCCGATGGGGCGCCGCGCCGGGTTTTCCTGATCGCAGCGCGCGAAGGCATGGGCGCAACGGGCGCGGAACGGGCAGGCGGCGGGATGGGCCGAAAGCATGGGCGGCTGCCCTTCGATCACGCGCAGCTTGGTGTCGCGCGCGCCATGCAGCTTGGGCACGGTCTGCAACAGCGCCCGGGTATAGGGATGCGCCGGATTGTGGAAAATCTCGTTCACCGGCCCCTGTTCGGCGATCTGTCCGCCATACATCACCATCACCCGGTCGGCGATCCCGGCGATCACCCCCAGATCATGGGTGATCCAGATGATCGCCATGCCCATTTTCTGGCGCAGCTCTTTCACCAGCTCCAGAATCTGCGCCTGAATCGTTACATCCAGCGCCGTGGTGGGTTCATCGGCGATCAGCAGCTTGGGCTCACAGGCCAGCGCGATGGCGATCATCACCCGCTGGCGCATGCCGCCGGAAAACTGGTGCGGATAGTCTTTCAGCCGCCGCTCGGCATCCGGAATACCGACCAGTTTCAGCAGCTCCACCGCGCGGGCCCTGGCCTGCGCGCGGCGCATGTTCATATGTTTGCGCAGCGGCTCCATGATCTGGAAACCCACGGTAAACACCGGGTTGAGGCTGGTCATCGGGTCCTGAAACACAAAGCCTATCTCACGCCCACGCACCGCGCGCAGCTCTTCCGGGCCGCTCTTGAGCAGATCGCGCCCTTCCAGCAGCACCTGCCCGTCGCGGATTTCGGCGGGGGGCATGGGCAGCAGGCCCAGCAGCGACATCATCGTCACCGACTTGCCCGAACCGCTTTCCCCCACCACGCCCAGCAACTCGCCGGGTTTCAGGTCAAAGCTGACGGAATTGACCGCGTGAACGTCGCCCGCGCGGGTGCGGAAAACCGTCTTCAGGTTCTTGACATCAAGAACGGGCAAGGCCCCATCGGGCATATATCCCTCCCCAGGGAAATGTTTTCTTTTTACCAGACCGATCTTCTGCCGACTGGGCGTTGATGGGTGACCATTGCAACAAACGCCCGCTCCGGCAAGTAATATTCCGACCCGCCCCTGCACGAAATGTTATCGCTCGCGCGGGATGCCGCTTTGATGGACGCCTCACGCGGCGGTTGCGGCTTGACGCGGCGTTTGCGCGCTGATCAGGTTGAAGGGCCTTGAAAACACTCAACAGGTTTTGCATGCCCAGCCCCGACATCCTTCCTCCCCGCGCCATTCTGGAAAAGCTGGTCGCTTTTCCGACCGTCAGCCGTGACACCAACCTGCCGCTCATCGAATGGGTTGAGGCCTATCTGGCCGGGCACGGGATCGCCAGCACGCGCGTGCCGTCCGACTGCGGGACCAAGGCGCATCTTTATGCCCATGTCGGGCCTCAGGTTGCGGGCGGTGTGGCGCTTTCCGGGCATAGCGACGTGGTGCCGGTTGACGGGCAGGACTGGTCCACCGACCCCTGGATGCTGACCGAGCGTGACGGCAAGCTTTATGGCCGCGGATCATGCGACATGAAGGGGTTTGTGGCGCTGGCGATTGCCGGGATGGTCAAGGCCAAGGCACGCGATCTGAAACGCCCGCTGCAACTGGCGCTGTCCTATGATGAGGAGGTGGGCTGCATGGCCGTCGCCTCACTGGTGGAGGCGATGGTCGAAGGGCTGCCGCAGGCGCAATCGGTGATCGTGGGTGAGCCGTCGATGATGAAGGTGGTGACCGGCCACAAGGGGGGGCTGGGTTTCGCCATCGAGGTGACGGGGTTTGAGGTGCATTCCTCGCTCCAGCCCTACGGTGTCAGCGCGATCATGGAGGGCGCGCGGCTGATCCAGTGGGCCAACGAGCGCAACGCCGAGAATGCCGCCGCCACCCCGTCAGAACTGGCCGCGCCCTTTGATCCGCCGTTCACCACCGTGCATGTCGGCATGATCACCGGCGGCACGGCGCATAACATCACCGCGCGCAAATGCAATTTCGTCCTGTCGTTCCGGCAGGTGCCCGGTGACATGGAATGGGACGGGCGCTTTCGTGCGCAGGTCGCCGAGGTCGAGGCCGGGATGAAGGCCATCCGCCCCGAGGCCGGGATCGCGCTGACAGCGGTCTTCGACGTGCCCGCGCTCAAGCCCGAAATCGACGGCCCCGCCGAAGCACTGGCCCGCCGCATGACCGGCGACAACGCGCTGAACGTGGTCAGCTATGGCACCGAGGGCGGGCAGTTTCAGGTGCGCGGCTATTCGGCGGTGGTCTGCGGACCGGGCGATATCGCGCAGGCACACCAGCCTGACGAGTTCATCACGCTGGAACAATTCGCGGCGGGCGAGGCCTTTGTGGACCGGGTGATTGACGAGTTGTGCACCGGTTGAGAGGGGCAGGGGACGGGGATGGTGGAAAGGCCTCCGGGGATGATACGGGGGCCTGGCTGGTGTGGACCGCCGCCGCCTGAAGGCCTCGTCAGCGGCGCGGGAATGAAGGCTTTGAGCCCCAGGTCGTCAGTCCAACAGGCTTTGCGGATAGCGCAGTGTTCTTCCTGTAGCATTTGCGTTGCGCCATTTGAACAGAACCAGATGCCAGCGGCCCGGGTCGCTTCTTGCCGTGTAAATCATCCCGTCCGCGCCGTTGCCTCTGGCGAGATCGGCGATCCTCCACGTTGATGCGGCAAGGCCCTTTGCCCTTTCCGGCATCCATGGAATTGCAGCCAGCGAAGCATCGGCACCCCACGCCGCGCACTGTTCCCGGTCCCGGAGGTCCAAGACCTTTGCCTCGCCGATCTCAAGTTCGCAGATTACCCGAGGGGGATCATCGTTGCGAACATAGCGCTTGATGGCATGTTCTGCCCAGTCAGGGCGCGGTGAAACATAAAGGGTTGGCTGGTTGTCGTGATGAAACCGTCCTTCCGGGCTGATCGCGGGATCAAGAACAAGGGCGACCCTCGCCTTCGGGACGATGCGATAGAAGAGGCCGCGAATAGTTCGAAAGTCCATCCTGCACCATCCAACCAAACAAACGGTCGCATGTCTATCTCTCGCTTGGGCTGGTGGCAACGCCGGCTTTGGTCCGCCCAACCGGAACCCGAAACGAAAACGCCCGCGCAGGGTTCTGCGCGGGCGTCTGTCTGTTGCAAGGCATTGGTGGAAAGGCCCCCGGATCATCTCCGGGGGCCTTTCTTCGTGCGTCAGAACCGGCGGTTCAGGGCGAAGCGCAGGGAGTGGAAATCGGGCGTCGCGCGGGTGGTGTGGATGCCATCCGTCAGGTCGCGCCCGCGATACTGGGTGTAGCTGTATTCGCCGCGCATCGACCAGTTGTTGCCGATCTGCTGCTCATAACCCAGACCCACCGAATAACCGACGGCGTTGTAGCTTTCGCTGATGTCCGAGGTCACACCATCCGAGGCCGCATAGCGGATGCGCCCGGCGCTGAGGCCGCCGACCGCATAGATCAGCCCGTCATTCAGCGAGTAACCCACACGCCCGCGCAGATCGGCGAAGGGGTTGATACGCACGCTGGCGCTGGCCGGGCCCGAGGAGATGGAATCGCCGGTGCGCGTCAGGTTCAGCCCGCCCTCGACACCATAGACCATCGCGCCCGATTGCCAGTTATGGCCAACCTGTGCGCCCAGCAGAACGCCGCGCGGGCGCATCGTGCCAATGACGCCGGGAGGGGCGGGTGCAAGCTGCACCTCGTCATCGCCGCGGAAGTTATAGCCCATGGTGAAACCCACATAGGCGCCCTGCCAATAGGCTGCGGCCGGTGCGGCGCTGTAGCGGGGCGCGGGCACATAGGGATCGCTGGGCATCGAGGTCAGTGTGCCTGCGAATGCGGGCAGCGCCACACCGGTCATGAGACCAGCCATCAGCGCGGCCTTGGCAAAGCTGCGATTACGCAGGGTAGGGCGCAGGCTGCGCCCGGTCATTGTGTGTTGCATATGCTCTTTCCTCAAGTCGTTATAGACACGGCTTTTTCCCGCCGCTTTTCACAGAATGCCATAATCCGGTGCGTCTGTAAATTTACATGTTCAAGAATGTGAAACCTGTTGCACCTGTGTCGCGGGCGCTACCAGTATCTTCTTGCCCTGCGCCCGCTTTCGCGCCAGTTTCCCAGCAACGCGCATCTGCGAGCCAGTCACGGGGTCTGCCACCATGCCACTGAAAAACCGCTTCGCCGAGCTTTTCCCGCAGATTGCCGCCTGGCGGCGTGATCTGCATGCCCATCCGGAACTGCTCTATGATCTGCCGCGCACCTCGGGCTTTGTGGCCGGGACGCTGCGGGAAATGGGCTGCGATGCGGTGGTCGAAGGGGTGGGGCGCTCGGGCGTGGTGGGCGTGATCAAGGGCCGTGCGACGGGCTCTGGCAAGGTGATCGGCCTGCGCGCGGATATGGATGCGCTGCCTATTCTTGAGGCGACCGGGGCTGAATATGCCTCAACCGTTGCGGGCAAGATGCATGCCTGCGGCCATGACGGCCATACCGCGATGCTGCTGGGGGCCGCGCAATACCTGGCCGAGACCCGCCATTTTGACGGCACGGTGGTGCTGATCTTCCAGCCCGCTGAAGAGGGCGGGGCAGGCGGCAAGGCGATGGTCGATGACGGGCTGATGGACCGCTTCGGCATTCAGGAAGTGTATGGCATGCACAACATGCCCGGCCTGCCCGCAGGCCAGTTCGCCATCCGGCCCGGCGCGCTGCTGGCCTCGGCCGATGAATTTGACATCACCGTGACGGGCAAAGGCGGCCATGCCGGCATGCCTCATGCCGCCATCGACACCACGCTGGCGGCCAGCCATGTGGTGGTGGCGCTGCAATCGATCGTCGCGCGCAATGTCGATCCGCTGGGCAGCATGGTGGTGACGGTCGGCAGCTTTCACACCGACAGCGTGGCCTCCAATGTCATCGCCCATCAGGTGAAGCTGGGCGGAACGGTGCGCTGCCTTGACCCCGCGCTGCGCGATCTCGCCGAAGAGCGGCTGCGCGCGCTGGTCACCCACACCGCTGCCGCCTATGGCGCCGAGGCCGCGATTGACTACAAACGCGGCTATCCGGTGACGATGAATACGCCCGACAACACCGAATTCGCCGCCGATATCGCCGAAGAGGTAAGCGGCGCGGTGATCCGGGACATCAAGCCGCTGATGCCCGCCGAGGATTTCTCCTATATGCTCGAAGCGCGCCCGGGTGCCTTTATCTTCATCGGCAATGGCGACAGTGCCATGTGCCACCACCCGGCCTATGATTTCAACGACGAGGCGATACCGGCCGGATGCAGCTGGTTTGCCACCCTCGCAGAGCGCCGCATGCCGCTTACCGCCTGACCAACCAGAAGGACCGCCCCGATATGCCCGTCAAGAACCGCTTTGCCCAACTGCTGCCCGAAATCACCGCCTGGCGGCGCGATTTTCACGAGCATCCGGAAATCCTGTATGAGGTGCACCGCACCGCCGGGATCGTGGCTGAAAAGCTGCGCGCCTTTGGCTGTGACGAGGTGGTGGAAGGGATCGGGCGCACCGGCGTGGTGGGCGTGATCAAGGGGCGCAAGTCCGGCTCAGGCAAGGTGATCGGCCTGCGCGCCGATATGGATGCTCTGCCGATCATCGAGGCGACGGGCGTTGCGCATGCCTCCAAGACCCCCGGCGCGATGCATGCCTGCGGCCATGACGGCCACACCGCCATGCTGCTGGGTGCGGCGCAATATCTGGCCGAGACGCGCAATTTTGACGGCACGGTGGTGGTGATCTTCCAGCCCGCCGAAGAGGGCGGCGCCGGTGGGCGCGAGATGTGCGCCGACGGGATGATGGACCGCTGGGGCATCAACGAGGTCTATGGCATGCACAACATGCCCGGCCTGCCCGCAGGCCAGTTTGCCATCCGCGAAGGGGCGTTCTTTGCCGCGACCGACCAGTTCACCATTCATGTCGAAGGGCTGGGTGGCCATGCCGCCAAGCCGCATGAAACCGTCGATACCACCGTTGTCGCCGCGCAACTGGTCACCGCCCTGCAGACCATCGCCAGCCGCAACCATGACCCGGTGAAAAATCTGGTGGTCTCGGTAACCTCGTTCCGCACCGAAAGCGAGGCATTCAACGTGATCCCCGAGCGTGTTGCGCTGAAAGGCACCGTGCGCTCGATGGATGCCGAAACCCGCGCGATGGCCGAAAAGCGCATCCGCGAGATGGCCCCGGCGCTGGCGGGCGCTTTCGGTGCCAAGGCGGAGGTGATCTTCAACCGTGGCTATCCGGTCATGATCAACCACGCCGAGCAGACCGCCTTTGCCGCCCGCATGGCCGAGAAGGTGTCGGGCGGCTGTCAGGAAGCGCCGCTGGTCATGGGGGGTGAAGATTTCGCCTTCATGCTGGAAGAGCGCCCCGGTGCATATATTCTGGTGGGCAATGGTGATACGGCGATGGTTCACCATCCGAAATATGATTTCGACGACAATGTCATTCCGGCGGGATGCAGCTGGTGGGCCGAGATCGTTGAACAGCGGATGCCAGCGTAAGCGCGGCTGACAGGCCCCCAGCGGTGAAAGCCGCGCAACCGGCAGGAAAGGAGCATCATGGCCCTGACGGCGCATGACATCGAAAGCCTCGTGGCCCTGCGCCACGCACTGCACCGCCACCCCGAGGTCTCGGGCGAGGAGCACGCCACCGCCGACCGTATCAATGATGCGCTGGCGGGGCTGGGGGCCGAGGTGGTGATCGGGCTGGGCGGGGCAGGGGTGGCGGCGGTCTTCGATTCCGGCCGGCCCGGGCCCTCGGTGATGTTCCGCGCCGAGCTTGACGCGCTGCCGATCATCGAGACCGGCACCCCGCCATGGCGCTCTCTGGTGCCGGGGCGGGGGCATCTGTGCGGCCATGACGGGCATATGGCCATCCTCACCGGCCTTGCACGGGTTCTGGCGCGCGCCCGCCCGGTGCGCGGGCGTGTGGTGCTGCTGTATCAGCCCGCCGAGGAAACCGGGGCAGGGGCGCGCGCCGTCATCGCCGATCCGCGCTTTGCGGCGCTGGCCTGCGACTGGGCCTTTGCCATCCACAACATGCCCGGCATCGCGCAGGGCGCGGCATGGCTGGCGCCCGGCCCGGTCAACTGCGCCTCGCTGGGGCTGGTGCTGGAACTCCACGGCAAGACCTCGCATGCCTCCGTGCCCGAGGCCGGCATCTCACCCGCCCCGGCGCTGGCCCGGCTGATTCCGGCGCTGAGCGCGCTTGGCACGGGCGGCGTGCCGGGGCCGGGCTACAGGCTGGCCACCGTCACCCACGCCCGGCTGGGTGAGCGCGCGCTGGGGATCGCGCCGGGCTGGGCCGAACTGCTGGTCACGCTGCGGGCGAATGATGATGAGGGTCTGAACCTGATGCTCGAATCGGCCCGCGCGCTGGCCGGGGCCGAGGCGGAAAGCGCCGGGCTGACCCCCGAGATCCATGTCGAAGACCATTTCGCCGCCTGCCGCAACGACCCGCAAGCCACCGCCATACTGGCCCGCGCGCTGGAGACCAGCGGCATCACCCATACGCCCGGCCCGCTGCCGGTCCGCGCGTCCGAGGATTTCGGCCTCTTCGCAGCCGTCTCGAAGACCGCAATGGTGTTTCTCGGTGCAGGCGAAGACCAAGCCATGCTGCACAACCCCGATTATGACTTCCCCGACAGCCTGATCGCCCCGGGAGTGCGGGTGTTCAAAGCCGTTCTCGACGAGATCATGACCTGAAGACCCCCCGGGCCAGTGCCCAGCCCGTTCAGCGGGAAATGGAGGGGAGAGAACCGAAATTCACCCTTGCGCCCGGCGCGAAGACTGAATAAATCACCGCCGACGACCCCGCGCGGAGAGGTGGCAGAGTGGTCGAATGCGGCGGTCTCGAAAACCGTTGTGGGTGAGAGCCCACCCAGGGTTCGAATCCCTGTCTCTCCGCCATTAACCTTTCTCTATCACGTTGATGCTGCCTCGTTTTAGGCTTGCTCCGATCGGCCGAGCCTGCGAACGGGGTAGCAATGGGTGTTTACCCTGTGGCTGGGCCAGAGGTGTTTATTCGCTCTTTTCCACCATCAGGCTGGCCACAATGGCCCCAAAGGCGCAAAGCGCAGCGGTGAAGAGGAAAACATAGCTGCTGCTGATCGGATAGAGCTGCGCGCCCACCAGAATGGCCAGCGCGGCGATCAGTCCCGCTGAGGCATAATAGACTCCCGTCGCGCTTGAGAGAAACTCAGGCGCGATGTTCTGCCGCATATAAGATGCGACGCCGACCTGCGCGAGGCCAAGCGTGGCGCCTTGCAGGAGCTGAACAACAAGCGTCGGTGCAAGCTCTGCCGACAGGCCGAAAATGCCCCAGCGCAGGATACCGGCGATGCAGGCGATGAGGATGATCTTTCCGGGTGTCAGGCGCGCCGTGATGCGTTTGCCGAGCACGAAGGCCACGATCTCCACGCCGACGCCCAGACTCCAGAACATACCGATGGCCGAGGTTGAATGCCCGGCCTCCAGCCAGCGGAACGTGCTGAAGGCGTAGAAGACGGCATGGCATGCCTGTGAAATCGCCGCACTTCCAAGCAGCAGGAGGAAGCTTTGATTGCGCAGGGCGCGCAGGATTGCGGCGGTGGTGATCGCAGGCTGGGTGCCGCGCGCCCGGGCCGGGAGGCCGTTCGACGTGACAACCTGCGCCAGCAGGATCACAAGGAGCAGCCAGAGGATCATCCGCGTATCGAACCAGTCGATAAGGAATCCGCACAGCAGGGTCGTGGCGACAACCGAGGCCGAACCCCAGGCGCGCACCTGACCGAAATCCAGCCGGTAGGCCGTCAGGTTTGCAATCAGAATCGATTCCGCCAGCGGCACAAGCGGCGAAATGAGCGCCCGGTACATAAGGAATACCATGGCGACCAGAAGCGCGCCGCTGATTGCACCCAACGCAAGCGTCGCACCTGTCGCGCCGATGATAAGCGCGACAAGGATTGCCTTGTTCAGGCGTGTGCGGTCAGCGAACGTGCCGACCAGCGGGTTGACGACAACGGCAATGATCGCCGCTGCGGCCATGAGCATGCCGATGGTCGCCTCGCTGAGCCCCTGGGCCTTCAGCCAGAGGGGCATGAAGGTGATCCCGACAGCGATCTGCGCATAGAGCGCAACATAGAATGCATAGAACGCCATGCCCGCTCTTCCCGCTAACCGACTGCTGCCGCAAGAGATCAACGATTTGAAGCTGGAAGGGAAGGGGGCTTTGGGCGTAAAGGCCGCAGCGCGGCGAGAGTACCAGATCGTCCGGCCCTAAGGGCACATCGCGCCCGGTCCGGGGCCGCCGGTCAACCTCTGCTGCATGCCGCCGTGGCCGGACCGGCCACTCAGACTTGCCGCATCATGCTCCATTTCGGACACATCTGCGCGTCTTGAGCTGACCGGCGGTCAGTGATCAGCATCTTTCCATGCGACCGGGGTCAGGTAAACCATGCTGTCATTGACACTGACCATTGCCTCACCGTCCTGGATATTCACCTGCAGCTTCATCGAGCGGCTCGCCAGTTTCCCCAGTTCACTGGTGTCCTTCTCTGAGAAATTGATGACCTGAAGATTGCCAAAACGGGTGGTGCTGCTCTTGATCTTGCTCCACCACACCTCAGCCGTCCTGCCGCCGTAACTGTAGACAATCACCTTGTTTGCTTTGCCACAGGACTGACGCATGAGTTTCTCGCTCGGAAGCCCTAGCGCCACCCACAACTCCATCTCGTCGCTCAGGCTTTTCTGCCAGATGTCTGGCTCGCTGTCCGTTGAAAGGCCCTTGGTCAGTTCCAGTTGCTCATGGGCATTCAGGGCAAACGCGAGAATACGCACCATCAGCCGTTCATCCGTCTCTGACGGATGTCTGGCAACGGTCAGTTTATGGGTCTCATAATAGTGACGATCCATATCTGAAACGGAAAGTTCAACTTTATAGATGGTGGCTTTCTGCGCCATGATTTGTCCTGGAATTGCGACGATAGAGATGCCTAGTGCGTCCGGTGACCTTGTGAAAGCAGATAAGGCAAGGCCCCCGGACAAAAACCGGCGCAAAAGAGGGTATCCCGCGTCGTTTTGCTTGGCGGGGCGCCTGAAAGGGCAGGAGCGGGTCTGCGGGCAGGCCATGCTGCATGGCCGAGCGACAGCAAGGCGCAGACAGCAGGCCGGTCATCTCATGGGAGGCGGAGTTGGCAGAGCTGCGCCGGAAGGATGCTGCACCTGACGGCCCAGGCGAAGTGCCCGAACTCCATATTGCTGCGGCAGGGATGAATCGCCGCTTCTGGGCCAGCGCCTATTCGAGCACGCCTTCGTGCCGTAGCAGATATTCCTTCACCTCAAGGCCCCCGCCGAACCCTGTAAGCGCGCCGCTCGCCCCGATCACCCGATGGCAGGGCAGAATGATCGGCAACGGGTTGCTGCCGTTCGCAGCGCCAACCGCACGGCTGGCCTTTGGCCGGTCAAGCCGGGTCGCAAGCTGGCCATAGGTCAGCGTTTCGCCATAAGGGATGCTGGCCAATAACTGCCAGACGCTGTTCTGGAAAGATGTGCCGCTCAGGGAAAGCGGCAGGTCGAACCGGCGCAGGTCGCCGGCGAAATAGGCGCTGAGCTGTTGCCTCACCTCTCGAAAAGGCGCGTCAGCCTGTCGCCATTCCGGGCGCGGAGCGAACGCTTTGTGACCAGTCGGAAAGCTCAGAAAATGAAGGGCCTCATCGGTGCCCGCAACCAGAAGCTTGCCGACAGGGCTTGCGATATGGGTGTACCACAACACCGTCATCACTTTGGCCTTCGGATGGAAGACGGCGGGCGTCCATAGAGCTTTTGAAACGCCGCGTTGAAGCGCCTGACACTCCCGAAGCCCGCTTTGAAGACGATATCCGTGATCGGCAGCGTCGTTTCATCCAGAAGGCGTTTTGCCCGCCCGATACGCAGCGTCTGCGCGGTCTGAAGCGGCGACGCACCAATATGGTCGGCGAAAAGACGTGAAAGATGCCGCGCTCCGACACCGAGGCGATCAGCCAAGGCCTCTACGGTGCCGGTATCCAGCGCCCCGTCCTCGATCAACCTCAACGCCCGTTCCACAGTTGTCCGGGTTCCGTTCCATGCCGCACAGAAAGGGGCTGTCTCCGGTCTGCACCGCAGACAGGGGCGATAGCCCGCCCGCTCGGCCGCCGCGGCGGTGGGGTAATAGCTGACGTTTTTTGTGAGCGGATGCTTCACCGGACACACGGGCCGGCAATAGATTCCGGTCGTGCGGACAGCCGTGAAGAACTTTCCGTCAAAGGCGGAATCACGCCTCAATCGTGCTTCGTTGCATGTGTCAAAATCAAGCATGGGAAGAATATGGACGCAAAACCACGCCGACGCGAGGTGGCGTGGATGATGATGTCCGAAAATGGCCAGTGCCGCCACGCTCAGGCCTGTAGGTCTCTCGCAGCTCAACGATTCACGGAATACCTGCCATGCGTATGACACTACAGGACTGGGCTTTGCTCTTGCTGCTCTCGGTCCTCTGGGGCGGATCCTTCTTCTTTGTCGCTGTGGCTGTCGAGGCGTTGCCCCCGCTGACGGTCGTGGCCCTTCGTACCGGAATCGCGGCCCTCGTCCTGCTCGTGGTCCTGCGGCTGCGGAAGGAGGCATGGCCCTTTGCGAAAGGGGCTGTCGCCGCGTTCTTCATCATGGGATTGCTGAACAATCTGCTGCCCTTCAGCCTGCTGTTCTGGGCGCAGACCATGATCCCCAGTGGCCTTGCCTCGATCCTGAACGCGACAACGCCGCTCTTCTCGATTGTCGTCGCGCACTTCCTTCTGACAGACGAGCGCATGGCACCGAACAAGGCCATAGGCATCCTCTTCGGGTTTCTCGGCGTGGCCATCCTGCTTGGCGGCGAGGTTCTGGGCGGCGCCAGCATCGCCTCGCTGGGTATGCTGGCATGTCTGGGTGCGGCATTGGCATACGGTTTTGCCGGTGTCTTTGGGCGTCGGTTCAAGGCCATGGATCTGACAGCAACACAGGTTGCATTCGGCCAGCTCGTCGCAACCACGATCATGATGTTGCCGATCATTTCCGTGGTCGACAGACCCTGGACGCTGCCGCCACCCGGCCTTCCGGCAATCGCGGCGGTTCTGGCGCTCGCCATCGTATCGACGGCCCTGGCCTATGTGATCTTCTTTCGCATCCTCGCCTCTGCCGGGGCGGTAAACGTCGCGTTGGTCACCCTGCTTGTGCCGGTCAGCGCGATTGTGTTGGGCACCCTGATCCTTGGCGAAGAGCTGGCCGCGCGGCACTACATCGGAATGGGCCTTATCAGCATTGGCCTGCTGACGATTGACGGACGTATCGGGGAAAGGCTGAGCGTCAAAGCCAGGATCCGACGGAACCGGCCATGCGAACCCAAACCATGAATGGCAGAAAAGGTTCGCATCACCGGCACTGCCCGGTCGGCTTGCCGCCCTGCGGCATATGTCCGCTTCGGTGAATGCTAGAGCAGCCGGGCGCCCGGTCCTTCCGACGCCAGATGGTCATCGGCATTGACGAGCGGGCACCGCTTCACACTGAGGCACCCACAGCCAATGCACATCGCCATTTTGTCCCGTAGCGCGGTCAACAACTTTATGCGGCGGGTGAGATCGTCGTGCCACACTTCAGAGATACGCGCCCAGTCATCGGTGTCAGGCACGGAATGGGCCGGAAGGCCGGATAGCGCCTCCGCTATCTCTGCCAGTGGCACACCGACGCTTTGCGCCACCTTGATGACGCTCACACGCCGCAGGACTTCCCGCCTGTAGACGCGATGGTTTGCGCTGTTCCGCATAGAGGCGATCAGCCCCTTTCGTTCGTAGAAATGCAGGGTCGAGACCGGCAATCCCGTGCGGTCAGCAACTTCGCCGACCGATAAATAACGCTGAGCCATAAAGAAACTCCTTGACCTCAACCATAGTTGAGGTCGTAGCGATGCGGTTGTCAAGGAGACCATGATGGCTGAGACACCCCCTGCATCGGAACCGCAAACCGCAAGATTCGTGTCATGGAGAGAGTTCCTTGGCAGCGCCTATGCCCCTGCTCTGGCCCTCGTCTGCCTCGCGGTCTGGCTGCATGCCGCCGATTCGCTCATCGTCGCAACGATGCTGCCGTCGATTGTGGCCGAGGTCGGGGGTGCGGGCCTCGTCGGGTGGTCGGTCTCGCTTTATGAGATCGCCTCGGTGGTTGCCGGTGCCGCGAGCGCTCTGCTGACGATTGCGATACGGGCTCAGACGGCCGATGAGCCTCGCAGCGCTGGTTTTCGGCCTCGGCTGTCTGTTGAGCAGCGTCGCCCCCAGCATGCCGGTCGTTCTGAGCGGGCGGGTATTTCAGGGTCTGGGCGGGGGCGGACTTGTGGCCATGTCCTTCGTGGCAATCGGCGTGATCTTCCCCAGACGCTACACCGCCCGGGCTATGGCCACCGTCTCGACATTCTGGGGTGTATCGGCCTTCCTCGGGCCGCTGATCGGCGGTTTCTTCGTTGAATATGCGACATGGCGCTGGGGCTTTGCTTTTTTCGCCCTGCAGGCGTTCGGCCTGTCGGTATGGATTGCACTGCGGCCAGACCAAGCCGCGCCACAAACGGCTGTGCGCAACGGCCTCCCGCTGAAGAGACTGGCGCTTCTATGCCTCGCCGTTCTCATGGTGTCCTATGGCGGCGTCGGGATCGGGATGGTTCAGACCACGGTCTGCGTTGCGCTCGGGATCGGTTGTCTTGCCCTTTTTCTCTGGCTGGACAGTCAGGCGGGGCATGACCGGCTGCTTCCGGTAAGCCCGTTCGATTTCAGAAAACCGACGGGATCTGCCCTGCTGATGATCCTGTCGCTCTCGCTGGCCACAATCGCCGTCACGGCGTTCGGGCCGCTTCTTGTCACCGCGATTCACAACGCGTCGGCATTGACCGCCGGATACATCGTTGCATGCTCATCCATCGGCTGGACCGTCATGGCGGTGCTGGTAAGCGGCTCACCGGAACGGCTGGACCGGTTGATGATTGCACTGGGTATGGCACTTGTTGCCGCCAGTATCGCTGGCTTCGTTTACGCCGTTCCGAACGGCCCTGTCTGGCTGATCGCGGTCTTCGCGGCGATGGAAGGCGGCGGGTTCGGCATGGCCTGGACGTTCATTCTGAGGCGGACGACGGCGCTGGCCGATCCGGGTGAGGTGCAGCGGATTTCCGGGGCGATACCGACGGTTCAACGGCTCGGATTTGCGCTTGGCGCGGCCTATATCGGGATCGTGGCGAATGCGTCTGGCTTCACGGTGATGGAGACGCCCTCGGAGGCGGCGGAGGTCGCCCGATGGATCTTCCTTGCCTGCCTGCCTTTCGCAGCCCTCGGATTGCTGGCCATGGCAACGCTGGTTCGAGGGCATCCGACCCCTGCCCAGTATACCGCACAGCGCTGAAGCGGCCGGATTCCTGCGCTCAACCTGCACGGCCCTCCGGGCCTGAACGGGCCCGATAGGTGAAGCCCGTCAAAGGTTATTCTCCGTGAACGGCAGGCTGCTGAAAATCTCAACGACCACGCAGGTCTGGTCGCGGGCAGTCCTGCGGAGGTGGGAAACCGTCGCGGGGTGTGTCGGCGACAGCAGTGCCGCCGACACGGGTGTTTGCCTCAATCACCCATGACCACTTCGGTTGCGGCGCGGATCCGGCGCACGCTGGCTTCCATCTCTTCCTGACCGATGAACACAACCGGGAAGAAAGTATTCCCCTCGGTGATCTCCTTGAACCGCTCGCTTTCGCTGGCGTATTCGGCGGCGGCGATCAGGCGCTCGCGGGCTTCATCCGGGATGCCGGTGGGCACGATGATGCTCCGGTAATCCTCGATGGCATAGTCATAGCCCAGCTCGATCAGGGTCGGCACATCGGGGTAGAACGGGCTG
Organism: Pararhodobacter sp.; assembly: GCF_036802785.1. Taxonomy (GTDB): domain Bacteria; phylum Pseudomonadota; class Alphaproteobacteria; order Rhodobacterales; family Rhodobacteraceae; genus Pararhodobacter. The sequence goes on along the minus strand of NZ_DAIRVN010000043.1, from coordinate 17,860 downwards.
CGCTCGGCTGACATGAAGGCGGCGACAACCATTTCGCCCGTCGGGGTGTATTGGGCATGCGTTCCGCCCGAATAGGCAAAATCAACCTCACGCCCCAGCACCAGCGGCGCCATACCGCCGCCGCCGCCGGTGGGGATGATCGCCAGATCCAGCCCTTCCTGTTCAGCGATGGAGCGGATGATCGCCTCGTCCAGCGGGGTCTGCTGGGCAAAGGTCATGGGGTTGTTCCGGCCGTGCTCGATGATCTCGTCAAAGGTGCTGAAGGGCTGATCGGCTGACGTGACGATGGCGTTCTGCCCAAGGGCCACGGCGGCGAGATACTCGAAATCGTCGATCTCGTATTCCACGGGCGTAATGATCGGCGTGAAAGTCAGCGCCGTGGTGCCGCCGAAGAGGAAGGTATAGCCGCCGTCGGTGTTGCTTTTCAGCCGGGTAAAGGCAACCGCGCTGCCGGCGCCGGGCTGGTTGACCACATTGACCGGCTGGCCAAGGAATTCTTCCATGACCTGCGCCAGAACGCGGCCCTGAATATCGGTCGAGCCGCCGGGCGCAAAGCCGATCACCATGGTCAGCGGGCGGGTGGGCCAGGTATCGGCCAGCACCATAGGCGCGGCGAAGGTGGCAGTGAGCGCCGCAGCGGTGGCGAGAAGGGTTCTTCGTTTCATGAGCAGTATCCCTGTTCTTGGTTTTTAATCCGTTGCCGGGGCTCCGGCTGCCGGTTTGCCGATCTTCAGGGTCCGCCATGCCAGCATGATCAGTGCGATCAGCGTGCAGGCGATGAAGAACACGGCGATGGGGCGGTCGAGAAGGATCGACCAGTTACCGCGCGAGAGAATGATGCTCTGGCGCAGGTTCAGCTCCAGCATCGGGGTGATGATGAAGGCGACGAGAAAGGTGACGAAGGAATAATCGAACTTCTTCATCAGATAGCCCAGCAGGGCAAAGGCCATCAGGATGATCAGCCCGAAGGTGCCATAGCCCTGCAGCACCATCCCGGCGAGGCAGAAGAAGATGACGATGGGAATGACGACATGCGGCGGCACACGGGTGATCTGGGCGAAAACCATCAGCCCGAACCAGCCAAGCGCCAGCATGATGATACTGGCAAGGATCATCCCGGCGAAAATGGAATACAGAAGCTCCGGGCTGTCACGCAGCAGCAGGGGGCCCACGGTGATGCCATGGATCGCGAAGGCCCCGATCAGCAGCGCGGCCGAGACATTACCCGGTATCCCTAGCCCGAAAAGCGGAATCAGCGCAGCCGGAATCACCGCATTGTCGGCCGATTCAGACGCGGCGATGCCCTTGGGCTCGCCTTTGCCGAAGGCTTCGGGGTTCCTGGCGGCGCGCTGCGCCATGCCATAGGACATGAACGAGCCCACCGATGGCCCCAGCCCCGGCAGCGCGCCGACAAAGGTGCCCACCCCGGTGCCGCGCAGAATGGTCGGCATGATGCGTTTGAAAATCGGCCAGGTGATGTGGTCATCAGCGGCGTTCTTCATGTCCACCGCCATGCTGGCGCGCTCCAGCCGCAGCTTCTCGGACTGAATGAACATTTCCGACAGCGCCAGTGTGCCGATCGCCACGGCGATCAATGGCATGCCGTCCATCAGTTCGGCATAGCCGAAGGTCATGCGCGGCAGGCCGGTCTGGTTGTCCAGCCCGATGGTGCCCAGAAAGATGCCCAGCCCCCCGGCAGCCAGCCCCTTGAACAGGGATCCGCCCGACAGTCCGGCGATGAACACCAGCGCAAAGGCCAGAATGGCGGCCATCTCGTAAGGGCCGAACAGCAGGGCCACGCGGGCAAAGGGGATGGCCACGAAGATCAGGATGATGGTCGCCAGAATATCCCCGAGGACCGAGGCGATCAGGCCGATCTGAAGCGCCGTGCGGGGCTTGCCCTGTTTGGCCATCGGATAGCCGTCAAGCGAGGTGGCGGCCGATGATGCCTCCCCCGGGGCGTTGAGCAGGATGGCGGACACCGCGCTTCCTGCCGCTGTGCCCTTGGACAGGCCGATCAGGAAGGAAATCGCGATATAGGGCGTCATGTAGAATGTCATCGGAATCGCGATGGAAATCGCCACCGACCGCGACAGACCCGGTATCACGCCGACGATGTAGCCCAGCAGCACCCCGCCGCCGATGCCGATAATCGAGGCGACGGTCAGTGCCTCGCCGATGGCTGCGCCTACAGCAGAAAAATCCATGTTCAGACCACCCCGACGCGCATCAGATACACGGACAACACGTAAAGCAGCGCCACCGGTACCACCGAGCAGCCCAGCACCATGTACCAGCGCCGCTCACCCAGAAGGATCAGCATCCCTCCGATCAGAAACGCCCCGAACCAGGTAATCTTGATGGAGCTCATGACCCAGATGGCAACCGCGACATACAAAAACGGCCATGCCGACCAGGCCAGTGCCCGCCAGTCGATATCGGTGCTCACCGCTGAAATTCGTGACCGGATGATGCCGACCAGCCCGCCGGTTGCGACAACCGCGCCGCATACGACCATGACCCAGGCAGCAATGCTGGGTACAAGGCCCGGCGGCATCTGCGCGAAGGGGTTGGACCCGGCGAAGTTCGGAATGATCCAGACCAGCGCAAGAAGCCCGAACGCGGCAACGCTGATCCCGGACCAGAAATCTGGTCTGTGCAATGGCCTATCCCTGTTTAATCGCGACCTATGAATGTCGCTTAACAACCTCTTCAGGCTTGCACAGATGGGCGCAGGCTGACAACCTTTTTCGGCCAGCGCTCAGAAACGCAGGGTTCCTGCGGCGCCGGAATGGCCCCGGCGCGGAAATCATCCCTTGTTGGCTGTTCCGTGCAGCAACAGGGCCGCACCCCCGTCAACAGGGAAAATCAGGCCGGGCCTTGCAAAGCTGCCGAGGTTGGAAAGACTGTGATCTGTACCTGCTGAACGTCGTTTCGGGCCCCAAGCTGCGGATACCCTCGATTTCGGCGCAGGGCGCATCCTGCCGCTTGCACTGCCTCAGGACAAAGGAACGCAGGCGGGGCGCTGAAGCTTCTGTGAACTTGTTAAATTCGACCCTTCTCCTGTCGCTTTACGGCGCGACAGGGGCGGGTGCGCGTGATGTCCTCGCTGGCAGGAGGAGACGGATGCTTGAACGCGCCATTCCAGAGTGGTTGCGCCACCCGCCCGAAGGGGTGGGGCGGACGCCGACGGCGCGCGCTTTCGCGGCGCTTTCGGGTGTCGAAGCGCTGATCCGGGGTATGCTTCTGTCGGTGATGCCGCTTGCGCTCTATGCGCAGCTCGGTGATGCGGGGATGGTCTCGGCCATCTATCTGGCGGTGGGAATTACCTCGCTCACCTTCGGGCTGCTGGTGCCGTGGATCAACCGCCTTGTGCCGCGCCGCTGGCTCTATACCCTGGGCGCCACGCTCTATGTGCTGGGCTGCGGGTTTGGCACACTGGGTGGGCCTTTCATGCTGCCCGCGCTTTTGTTCTGCACGCTGGCCACGGTCACCTGCTTTGTCTGCCTCAACGCGTATGTGCTGGATTACATCGCCAAGGTCGAACTGGGCCGGACCGAGACGCTGCGCATGTTCTACTCGGCCTTTGCCTGGACGGCGGGGCCGGTAAGCGGTGTGGTGCTCTGGCAGCTCTGGGCGCCCGCGCCGTTCCTGCTGGGCGGGGTCTTTGCGCTGCTGCTGATCGCGGTTTTCTGGTGGCTGCGGCTGGGCAACGGCAAGCTTATCGCCCGCGCCCGTGCCCCGGCGCCCAATCCGCTGGCCTTTCTGGGCCGCTTCGCCGCGCAGCCACGCCTGATCGCGGGCTGGATGTTCGCGGTGCTGCGCTCCTGCGGCTGGTGGGTCTATATCGTGTATCTGCCGATCTATGCGATCGAGGCGGGATTGCCGGAAAGCCTTGGCGGCAGCGTTGTCTCCACAACCAACGCGCTTCTGTTCGCCACGCCGCTGATCCTGCGCTGGGTGCAGCGCACCTCGGTCCGGCGCGCGGTGCGGACCGGGTTTCTGGTGGCCGGGGCGGGTTTCCTGCTGGCCGGTGTGCTGCCGGTGCCCGGCGCGGTCGTGGCCTCGCTGGTGCTGTCCTCGTGCTGCCTTATCCTGCTGGATGTCGCGGGCGGGCTGCCGTTTCTGATGGCGGTGAAACCCTCGGAGCGGACCGAGATGGCCGCGGTCTATTCCAGCTTCCGCGATGTGTCGGGCATTCTCACGCCCGGGATGGGGGCGCTGATCCTGCTGGTCGCGCCGGTGCAGGGCCTTTTCGTGGCCGCAGGTGTGGGGTTGCTGGCGATGTTCGTGGTCGCGGGGCAGTTGCACCCGATGCTGGGTGTGGCGGCAGACCTCCGCCATCGGACACGCGCGCAGGCGCGCTCCTTCCTGCCGTTGCGGCGCGGAACGGATGGCTGAAACGCCATAGCCGCTTCCGGGGTGCGCGGCTCACGGCCTCAGGGAGCAAGCCTGTGCCGCCGCGCAACCGGGCAGGGCAGGGCGCTCAGCCGCGCGGCCCACAGGTCTTGCGCCATGGCGCGGGCTGCCGTGGCGCTGGTGCTTTCAATCGCACCGGCTGCGATCAGGCCAAAGGCGATCGTATCCACGATCACATCGCTGACCGCCGTATCGCGCAACTGCCCGCTCCATGCGGCAAGGCATTGCTCGGCGGTGCGCTGGCCGGGCACCATGCCCGGCGGGCGGCGGTGGTTGACAGCGGGAAAGGCGTGTTCCTCGCTGCTGCCGTCGTCGATCAGCGCATAGCGCAGCAGCCGGTGTGGCGTGCCCTGCGCGATGTCCCGATGGGTGCTCACGCTCAGCAACCGCCCTTTCCCCAGCACGATCATCGCATCGCGGTGCACACTTTGCCCGTGCTGTGAGGGCACGCCCAGCACCGTCGCCCGTCCGCCGAACGGGTTGAGAAGCTGCACAGCCAGATGCGAGGCGTTGCGCATCCCAAGCGCGGTATACAGCCCGTTGAGCGCCTGAAGCTGCGGGCTGAGCACCCTGAGCGGCACATAGACGCAGCGCTGGTCATCAAGCCGGCGCGCGGCCTCGTCCATCGAGGGGGCAAGCGGGATGCCAAGGCTTTGCGCGACATGCAACCGGATATCGCCGGGGTGGCCCGGCCCGTGCAGCGCCACGCGGTAGCCCGCCTCGGCCAGCGCCTTGACGGCCAGCAGAAACCACGGAATGCGCTGGTTGCGCGGCGAAGAATAGGCGGGCCAGTCAAGCGCTACATCGGCGTTGCGCTGCGCAGGCAGAGTGTCGCGCGCGGCGCGGACCATGCCCGCAAGCTCCTCGCCCGTGGGGCCACGAAGCTGCAGCGCCGCCAGAAACGCACCAATCTGCACTGATTGGGCCTCGCCGCGCAGGATGATCGCCAGCGCCTCGGCGGCCTCGTCCGCGTGCAAGGGGCGGCTGATCGCCTGCCCACCGGCAAGCGCGCTGATCAGCCCGGCCAGCCGGGTCTGCGGATCGGGGTTGCGGATCCAGCTTTCGCGGCGCTGAACGATGTATTCGGGCGTGGGTGCGCCTTCGGACAGATCGGGCGCGTCGCTGTCTTCGGTAATCAGACGAGGGTAATACCGGCTGTGTTGCACGGCACCGAAAGGATTCAGCGCGGCACCGGGCAGCGGTGCTTCTTCAGGAGGCGTATCGGGCAGTCCGACCGGCAGTGCCGCAGCGGCAAGATCATCCGGCCGCTGCGCAAGCAGTTGTTCGGCCGATTGCTTGAAGGCGTGGACCCGTTCGCGCAGGCGCAGCGCGAAGGGCGTGGGCACCATACGCCGCCCGCCCGCGCGCACCAGAAGCGGGTCATTGTAATGCAGGCGCAACTGCGCCAGCAGACGGCTCATGGCCGGGGGCGAGATGGCGAGCACCCGTGCCGCATCGCTCACCCCGCCGCAGACCAGCAGCGCATCAAGCGCCTCCAGCAGGCGAAGGCGCCCGGAAGCGGGGGCAGGGCCGGGCGGGTGGCCGGGCGCGTGGATGTCTGTATCGGGCATGGTCAGGCCGGTATTTCCACTGAGGTTCATTTGGAATGGTTCTAGAAACTACGGGTTGTTCCCGCAGCGAGGGCTAATAATACACTATTTTTATCAGGATTAGAAAGGCCGGGGACAGCCGATGGAAAAATTTCGTTCGAACGCAGGGAAAACCGCGCATCAGACAGGCCTGAACTGGCTGGGGGGCACCGCCGCCCTTGCCCTTGCCGCCGGGATGCCCGCCAGCGCCTGGGCGCAGAACGCTTTGCTGCGCGGCGTTGAAAACCTTGGACAAATGGTTGTCACCGCCGCCGGTTTTGAGCAGGCGGTGGCCGATGCCCCGGCCTCGATCACCGTGATCACCCGCGAGGATCTGGAAAACGCAAGCTACACCAACCTTGCCGATGCGCTGCGCGAAGTGCAGGGCGTCTCTGTCACCGGCACCGGCAACGAGCGCGACATCCAGATCCGTGGTCTGCCCGGTGCCTATACGCTGATCATGGTGGACGGGCGCCGTCAGTCCACCCGTGAGTCGCGCACCAACGGCAGTTCGGGCTATGAGCAAAGCTTCCTGCCGCCGCTCGAACAGATTGAGCGGATCGAAGTGGTGCGCGGGCCGATGTCGTCGCTCTATGGCTCGGATGCGATGGGCGGGGTGATCAACGTCATAACCCGCCCGGTGGCTGACCGCTGGTCAGGTTCGGTCTCGGTCGAGGGGACGGCGCAGCAGGACAGCGACCGTGGCAATTCGCGGCAACTTTCCTTCTCGGTCGGTGGGCCGGTGATTGCCGACCGGCTGGGCCTGCAGATCTGGGGCAGGGCCTATCACCGCGACGAAGATACGATGACCGATGCCGCCGGGACAGTTGTGGACGGGCTGAACGGCGCGGAAAACCGTGAAATCGGCGCGCGCCTGACCTATACGCCGGTTGCCGGACACGAGTTCCGCCTTGAAGGCGGCTCGCAACGGCTGCGCGCGATCTCGCTGCACAACACCTCGGCACTGTGGGGCGGGGCCACCACCCGGCGCGACCATGACCGCGACTATGTCGCGCTTGGCTATTCCGGCACCTGGGGCAACGCCACGACCGACCTGAGCCTGCAGCGCGAAGAGGGGTCGCGCACTGTCTATACCGGCGATCCGGCGGTGCCCAATGTCCGTGTGCCGCGCGTGGTCAACACCGTGCTGGATGGCCGCGTCACCATGCCCTGGACCTTCGCGGGCCAGCACACACTGGTGAGCGGCTTCCAGTTCACCGATGTGGCGGTAAACGACATCGGTCACGGGACCGATCCGCAGGACATCGGCGTCCAACAATGGGCGCTTTATGCCGAGAACGAATGGCAGATAGGCAATGCCTTTTCGCTGACCGGCGGGCTGCGCTATGACAACCATTCGGTCTATGGCGGCCATATTAGCCCGCGCCTGTACGGTGTCTGGCATTATTCCGATGCGCTGACGGTCAAGGGCGGCGTTTCCACCGGGTTCCGGGCGCCGGATGTGCGCCAGGTCGCGCCCGGCTATTACCTTCCCACCCAGCAGAGCGCGGGGCTGATCGCTCCGAATCCTGATCTGCGGCCTGAAAACAGCACCAATATCGAGCTGGGCGCCGTGTATGAGGGGGACCGCTTTTCAGCCAGCGCCACGGCCTTCTACACGCGGTTCAACGACAAGATATCGAATGCCGCAACCGGCATGCTGATCAACCCCGAAACCGGCGATATCATTGATCCGCTCGGCGGCGCCGGTTGTAACGCGGCAGCGCTGGGGCCTTATCCGGGCTATTACTGCCTGTGGCAGAATTTCAATATCGACAATGCGGTGATCCGCGGGGTTGAACTTTCGGGCGACTGGCGCGCTACCGACACGCTGAGCCTGCGCGCCACCTATGCGCTGACCGACAGCGAGCAGCGCTCGGGCCAGTTCGCGGGCTTCCCGCTGCAACGCACCCCGCGCCACCGCGCCACGCTGCGCGCCGACTGGCAGTCGCCGGTCTATGGCCTCGATTTCTGGGGCGCGGTCAACTACCACGGCGCCGAGATCAACGCGGGCGCGCGCCTGGGCACGCAGGGCACGCCAATTGAGATCAATGGCCAGATCGGCCGCCGCTATGACCCCTATACCACGGTGGATATCGGCACCTCCTACGCGATGAATGACCGGGTGTCGGTGGCAGCAGCGGTTTACAACGTGCTCGACCGGTCCCCCGCCGTGGATGAGGTTAACACCGTGATCGAGGGCCGCCGCTTCTGGCTGGGCGTGACCTCGCGGTTCTGAATGCTTCCGGCGCGGGCCTTTCCCCGCGCCGGTCTGACCTGAATTTGGAGATGACAATGACCCTTCGCACCCTTGCCCTTGCCGGGTTGATGGCCCTGACCAGCACGACCGCCCTCTGGGCCGAAACCATCCGCCATGCCCAGGGCGAGACCGAAATCACCGGCGTGCCGCAGCAGGTGCTGGTGTTCGATCTGGCCTCGCTCGACAATCTCGATGCGCTTGGCGTGCCGGTCGCCGGTGCGCCGGGGGGTGTGACGATGCCGGAGTATCTGCGCCAGTATGCAGCAGATATCGGCACGGTGTTCGAGCCGGATATGGAGGCCGTCGCCGCCATGGCCCCTGACCTGATCATCGTGGGCGGGCGTTCCGGGCCCAAACACGCCGATCTGTCCCGCATCGCGCCGACTATCGACCTGACCCTGCCGCGCGAAGGGTTTATCGCCGCGCTGCGCGACAATCTGACCCTGCTGGGCCGGGTGTTTGAGCGTGAGGAAGCCGCCGCTGAGCAGATCGCCGCGCTGGATGCCGATATCGCGGCGCTCAGCGCGCAGGCCGCTGATGCCGGGCGGGTGCTTGTGGTGCTGACCACTGGTGGGCGAATGAGCACGCATGGCCCCGGCTCGCGCTTCGGGGTGCTGTTCGAGGAGTTCGGCTTTACCCCGGCGGTGACCGGCACCGATACCGGCACGCATGGTCAGTCGATCTCGCATGAGTTCATTCTGGAGACCAACCCCGACTGGCTGTTCGTCGTTGACCGCGATGCCGCCATCGGCCGTGACGGGCAGGCCGCGCAGCAGTTCCTCGACAATGAGCTGGTGCGCAACACCACCGCATGGGAGCGCGGGCAGGTTGTCTATCTGGACCCGCTGGCATGGTATCTGATCGGCGGCGGTGTTCAGGCCCTGCGCGTCGGTATTGACCAGCTCAGCCAGGCGCTGAACGACAACTGACCCATCGTAAACACAGCCCGGACCGGCCCCACCCGTGGGCCGGTTCCTTCATGGGAGCCTGACGTGCCACCAGCCCACAGCAACACCGCCGCGCGCGCCTTTCTCTGGGCCGGTCTGCCACTGATTGCGGTGCTGGCCGCGCTGAGCCTGTTTGTCGGGGTCAGCAGCCTCAGCCCTGCCGCGCTCTGGGCTGAGGGAATGTCGGGGCGCTCAGCCCAGATCCTGTTCGCCGCGCGCCTGCCGCGCACGCTGGCGCTGATGCTGGCGGGGGCCGGAATGGCGATGGCCGGGCTGGTCATGCAGATACTGGTGCGCAACCGCTTTGTCGAACCCTCGACCGTTGGCACGACCGAGGCGGCGGGGCTGGGCATTCTGCTGGTGATGCTGTTTGTCCCCGACCTGCCGGTTTTCGCGCGGATGCTGGTGGCGGCGGTGTTCGGGCTGGCGGGCACGGCGCTGTTTCTGGCGGTGCTGCGCGCGGTGCCGCTGCGCTCCACGCTGATGGTGCCGCTGATCGGCATTCTGCTGTCCGGGGTCATCGGCGCGGTTTCAACCTTCATCGCCTATCGCTACGATTTCCTGCAAAGCCTGACCGCGTGGATGCAGGGCGATTTCTCGATCATTCTGCGCGGCCGCTATGAAATGCTGTGGCTGGCGCTGGCGATGCTGGTCGCGCTCTATTTCGCCGCCGACCGCTTTACCGTGGCCGGGCTGGGCAAGGAGCTTGCGACCAGTCTGGGCCTTAACCACCGCGCCGTGGTCTGGCTGGGGCTGGGGCTGGTGGCGCTGATCTCGGCCGCCGTGGTGGCGACGGTGGGCAATATTCCGTTTCTGGGGCTGGTGGTGCCCAATATCGTCAGCCTGATGGTGGGCGACAACACCCGCCGGTCGCTGCCGCTGGTAGTGATGGGCGGGGCGGGGATGGTGCTGGCCTGCGATATCGTCGGGCGCGTGGTGATCCGCCCCTATGAAATTCCTATCGGCACCACGATGGGCGTGATCGGCAGCGCGGTGTTCCTGTTCCTTCTGCTAAGGGGCCGCAACCGTGTCGCCTGAGGCCCGCGCCCGCACCATTGCCACCCGCTTCGCGCTTCTGGGCCTCTTGGCGGCGCTGGCGGTGGCCGGGTTCATGCTGCTGGGCGCGCGCGGCAGCTGGAGCTTCATCCTGCCGTTTCGTGGCACCAAGCTGGCCGGGCTGGTGCTGGTGGCGGTGGCCATTGGCACCGCAACCGTGGTGTTTCAGACCATCACCAACAACCGCATCCTGACGCCGTCCATCATGGGGTTCGACGCGCTCTATATCCTGCTGCAAACGGCGCTGGTGTTCAGCCTTGGCGCGATGCAAACCTCGATGCTGGATGCGCGGGCGATGTTTCTGGCCGAAACCGCGCTTCTGCTGATCTTCGGCGGCCTGCTCTATTACTGGCTGTTCGGGGCGACAGCGCGCAGCCTGCATCTGCTTTTGCTGGTGGGGATCGTCTTTGGCGTGTTCTTCCGCGCCATCTCGGGCCTGTTGCAGCGGATCATGGACCCCGGCGAATTTCTGGTGCTGCAGGACCGGATGTTTGCCAGTTTCAATACCGTCAATCAGGAGCTGCTGGTGATTGCCGCGCTGATCGTGGGTGCGGTGTGCCTTGGCTTCTGGCGGCTGCACCGGGTGTTTGACGTGCTGGCGCTGGGGCGCGAGGCGGCGATCGGGCTGGGCGTGGCGCATGCGCGGATGGTGGCGCTGGCGCTTGTGCTGGTGACGGTGCTTGTGGCGGTATCGACGGCGCTGGTGGGGCCGATCAGCTTTTTCGGCCTCCTGGTGGCCAATCTGGCCTATCTGCTGTTTCCCACCGCGCGCCATGCGGTGCTGTTGCCCGCCGCCACGCTGATCGGCCTGATCGCGCTGGTGGGTGGGCAGACCATACTTGAGCAGGTTCTGTCCTACGATACCGCGCTTTCGGTGGTGATCGAATTCATCGGCGGTATCGCCTTTATCCTGCTGGTTGTCCGTGGAGGTGCCCGATGATCGGGGTTGAGAGCGTCTCATTGTCCTATGACGGGGTGCGCGTGCTGCGCGATGTCACGCTGAGCCTGCCCAAGGGCGGGGTAAGCGCCATCATCGGGCCCAATGGTGCCGGGAAATCGACGCTTCTGTCGGTCATCGGGCGGCTGTTGCGCGCCGAGGGGGGGCGGGTCACGCTGGACGGGACGGATCTGGCGCAGATGCCGGGGCCGATGGTGGCGCGGCGACTGGCGATCCTGCGGCAGGACAACCACACCACCGCCCGGCTGACGGTGCGCGATCTGGTGGGCTTTGGCCGCTATCCGCATTCGCGCGGGCGGCTGACGGCTGAGGATGTCGCGCAGATCGACCGCGCGCTGGACTATCTGGGCCTGCGCGATCTGGCCGACCGCTTTCTGGACCAGCTTTCAGGCGGCCAGCGCCAGCGCGCGCATATCGCCATGATCCTTGCGCAGGATACCGATTACATCCTGCTCGATGAGCCGCTCAACAACCTCGATATCCGCCATGCGGTTGCCATCATGGCGCTGATCCGCCGGGCGGCGGGTGAGCTGGGCAAGACCATCGCGGTGGTGATGCACGATATCAACATGGCCGCCGCCTGCTGCGACCGCATCGTGGTGATGAAGGAAGGTAAGATCCACGCCCACGGCACCCCTGCCGAGATCATGACCGGTCCGCTTCTGAGCGCGGTCTATGAAACGCCGATCGAGGTTGTCGCGCTGGGCGACAGGTTGCTGGCGCTTTACTAGGGCAGGGCTTGTTGGGGCAGGGAGGCGCGGTGGCGCCTGTTCAGCCGCCACTGCCCGGCGTGTCACCAAGGCGCCCGGCGCCGATGCCCATTCCCGTCCCGCCACCACCACCGGCACCGCCTCCACCACCACCGCCCCTTTCCCTTCCGGAATCACCCTTGCCCCGCGCGCCGCCGCCCTGCGGTCTGGTCGGGCCCTGAAGGGGGATCGTCACGGATGCAGGGATCGGCTCCAGATCAAGCGCCAGGCGGATATAGGCGCGCAGTGAAATCACCAGCTCTGCCGTATGAATGGGCCGCCCCGCCGCCATGTCGCTTGCCGCCTGTCCGGCAAGGCGCACATGCTCTTCGGTGCCGAGCAGCAGAATGTCCGACAAAGCCGCCTCTACCGCGTCTCGGATCCGTCGCGGGCGCTCCGGGGGTGTGGTGCCGGGTGTCTGCGCCGATCCGTCCTCGCCTTCATCGGCAGGGAGGCGCATGTCACGCAGATGGCGGGGGTTGGCCGTCAGCTCGCCGGTAAATGAGCCGCCGAGCGTTCTGTAGGCCGCCATCAGGGTCTTGAGGCGCTCGTTGATCTGGCGGTTCATCCTTTGCTGGCGCTGCTGAAGCGTCAGCATCACCAGAACCCGGATGCCCACCCCGATCATTGCGAAAACCGCAAGCCCAAGCACGGTGGTGAACACGCCCTGCCATGAACTGAAATCAAAAAAGCGCATGTCAGGCCTCCTGCTGGCCGTGGATGATACTCCCGCGCGACGGGGAACAAAAGTGCGGCGCGCGGCAACACGGTCCGCGCGGGGAAAGGGCCGCTCCGGGAAAGGTTGACACCCGGCGCCCGTCAGCATCTCTTGGCCCTGCGCACAAACAGGGCAGACCCGCATGCAGACCGGAAATTTTCTCTACGCACCCCGATGGGTGAAGCTGACCGCCCTGATGGTGCTGAGCCTTGCGCTGGTCACGGCGCTGGCCGTCGTCATCTATTACATGGACCGTGGCGGGCGCGACAGCTGGGTGCTGGTGGCCATCTCGCTGGCGCAGATCGCCGCTTCGGGGCTGGTGATCGCGCTGATCGTGTTCTTCTCGCAACGCGACGCCAATCTGACCGTGCTGCGCGCCCGCATCCGTGAATTCCTGCTGCATTCCCTGCCGCGTGGCCTGCTGATTCTGGATTGCGCCCCGCCGCAGGAAGCCAGCTGGCAGCCGGGCAGGGGCTGGCGGAAAAAGGCATGGCGCAGCTCTTACCCGGAATCGAATGTCAGCATCCGGCTGCGCTATACGTCTTGCGGCGTCGAATGCCTGTATTTCGTCAAGGCGCAGGGCCGCACGCTGGTTTTGCGCGCGCAGGTCAACATGGGTGAGGTGGTCTTTACCCTGTATCTGCCCGCCGCCACCGAGGCCGCGATGGAAGAGCGCAGGCAGCAGCTTGACTGGGGCCTCAGCCGGTTGACCGGGGTCAGCGGCTACAGGCAGGACTGGTATTTCGCGGTCGAATCCTTTGACAACCGGTCCCATGCTGTCGTCTTTCTGACTCGCGATTTCGGCACCGATTTTCTGGATGACAACCGCCTGATGCTGTTCGTGGTCAACGATCTGGCCCTGAACCTGCGCGGGTTGCTGAAGGATTGCATCGAGCGCGGGATTCCTACGTCTTATGAGGATGAGGCACCCCGGCCCGCCCTGAGCAAGGCAGGCTGAAGGGGGTAGGAGTGGCCATGAAAAGCGCACCCGAAGTGATTGATGACCTGAGCCTCGCACCGCCGATGGCGGCGACCGGCACCGAATGGGCCGTGATTTCGGATCAGGTCATGGGCGGGGTTTCTTCCGGCAGCATGCGCCGGGAAACGCTCGCCGGGCGCCCGGCGGTACGGCTGCGCGGGGGCGTCAGCCTTGAGAACAATGGTGGTTTCCTGCAACTTGCGCTGGATCTGGGCACAGGCGGCGCGCCGGTGGACGCCTCAGCATGGGCGGGTATCCGGCTGGATGTGCGGGGCAACGACGAGACCTATAACCTGCACCTGCGCACGACTGACCTGAACCGACCATGGGAATCCTACCGCCAGAGTTTCGTGGCGACACGTGAATGGCAGCGGCTGCATTTGCCTTTCACCGGCTTCACCCCCCACCGCACCGAATACCCGTTGCGCACGGACCGGCTGCGCAGGCTGGGCATCATCGCCATCGGACGTGCGTTTCAGGCCGATGTCGCCCTCGCCGACATCCGCTTTTATGCTGCGCAAACTGTTGGCTGAGCAGCGCAGGTTCGGTGCCGGCTGCGCGTGATATGCGGGTCTCACAATGCCGGGCCCTGGGCTGCCGCTCATGCAATCAGACGCCTGCCCCGATGGCCGCGCGCATTTTTATTTCAACTGGCTGTCTTTTGATCCCCGGCGATTGATACCGCCCCGGGGGATCGACGCGCCGTCCCGTTCCGCCTGACATTCCACGCAAAGCCTCACCCCGGGGACGGCGTTCCGGCGCGCTTCCGGGATCGCTTCGCCGCATTCCGCACAATTGCGCAGGCTCGGCGATGCTGGCCTGCTTTGCAGTTTCATGCGCTGCAGTTCATCGGCGATCGAAGCCTCGATCTGTTCGTTCACCGCGCCGTCGCGCGCCCATCCGCCCGCCATGCCTGCCTCCGGACCAAGTGCCTGAGAACCATACCCTGCGCTGAGATTCAGCGCTTTTCAACTGTTCATGACCCCGCGCGATCACTCGCGCGGGTCCTGCGCACCGTCCGGCAAAACCGGAAGCCGGTTACTCGGCGGCGCGGGCTTCTTGCTGGATCGCAACGCCAGCGCGGGTGATATCCTGACCGGCACCCTCCACGGTGTTGCATGCGGCGAGGATCACAACGACAAGCAGAGGCAGCATCTTGGGCAGTAGGGTCATATCATGGTCTCCTTTTCTGGACTGTGGAACAACGCTTCTGACAAGGGTTTCGTTCCCGTCCGCCTGTGCAGGGAGCGCATTATCTTTCAGATTGATCAGACAGCCCCGGTTGGCAGCGGCATTCTCTTCGGCAAGGCGGCGCGCGTGCCCCAGATCTCGCTCACCGCTTTCGCCGCCGTTTCGCCGAAGGCCTGTTCCATCGCCAGACGCAGCAGGAAGGCCGGGCCGCACTCGAGAGCACGCGCGAGGTCCGGAACACGGTCGAGGGACAGCTTTGAGGCACCGCCCTTGATCATCGTCAGGTTGTTGGCGTTCTGCGTTGAGTGACGTTCTGACTTACTTGTAGCGGTGGATTTTGCGGTTCTGCGAGGGTTCTGGTGGAGGATTGCTCACACGCTGCTGAGCGACCCTATCGTTCGTGAGATGACTGTAAGGTCATTTTCCCTCGTTTGAAATGTCGACATCTGGCGATCTGGCGCGCACCGGGCGTCCATCCTCGCGCCATTCCGGCAGACCGCCATCGAGGCGCCGCGCGTTGAGCCCATGTTTGCGCAGAGCCGCGACGGCCTGGTGAGCATAGATGCAATAGGGCCCCCGGCAGTAAGCTACGATCACCGCGCCTGGATCGAGCGTCGGAAGGATCAGCTCAAGCTCCGAAACCGTCACGTTAAGCGCCCCCGGGATGTGTCCCGAGGCATATTCGTCTGACGGTCTGACGTCGAGGACGGTCACGGACCCCTCGGCGAGCCGCGCGGCCAGTTCATCCCGGCTGACCGGTTCGGGCGCGTCCTGACCGTCTGACAGGCCACGCAGGATGCGCTCAACCTCCGCAAGGTTCCGCTCGGCGACGATGCGGAGCAGGTCCATCAGTTGAAGCGTTTTCGCATCGGTCAGCCGGTAGATCACCGCTTTGCCGTCGCGGCGGCTGGCGACCAACCCGGCACGGCGCAGGCTCTGAAGATGCCGCGAGGCGTTGGCAATTGTGAGGCCGGTCTTGTCGGCGAGAGCCTCCTCTCTGCGCTCGCCCTGTGCGATCTGCTCCAGCAGCATCAGCCGAGCGGGTGCGGAAAGCGCGCGGGCGACGAGCGCGTATTCCTCCAGAAGTGCGGCCTTGGGACTGATTGACATCGGGCTGCCGTGGTGGGATCGGCTTCTGGGCACCTACCGGGCGCAGCCGAAGGCGGGCCACGAAGGCATGACCATCGGCATCGAGCAGTTCCGCACGCCCCGTGATCTGTGGCTTGACCGGATGCTGATCCAGCCTTTGCGCGGCCCGGCAAGCGGCGGGGCGCTGGACACAAGCCCGGAGGACACGAAATGACCGCACTTCCCCTCGGTATCCGCGAGAACCTGACACAGTTCTCGCATCAGCTGATCCAGGTGCTGTTGGTCGGCTTTGCCATCGGCATGATGCGCACCGTGATCCCGGCGCTGGCCGAGACCGAGTTCGGCGTGGCGCGCGGCTCGTTCCTGCTGCTGACGGCCTTTGTCGTGGCGTTCGGCGTGGTCAAGGCGGTGATGAACTTCGTCGCCGGACGGCTGTCTGAGCGGATCGGGCGCAAGCAGGTCCTGCTCTGGGGCTGGATCATCGCGCTGCCGATCCCGGTGATGATCTGGGCTGCGCCAAATTGGGGCTGGATCGTCGCGGCGACCGTGCTTCTGGGTATCAACCAGGGCCTGTGCTGGTCGATGACGCAGACCGCCAAGCTTGACATTACGCGCGTCGATCAGCGTGGGCTGACGATGGGGCTTAACGAGTTTTCGGGCTATGTGGGCGTCGCACTGGCAGGAGTGGTCACGGCCTATGCGGCCGCAGCCTTGGGAGCGCGGCTCGGACTTCTGCTGTTCGGGATGACCGTTGCCGTCACCGCGCTGGCCCTGACCGTGGTCTGGGTCAAGGACACGCTGCCTTGGGCCAAGGCCGAGACGGCGGCGCACAAGCTCAGCGCGCCGAAATACCCGCCGCGCTATCCGCAAGGCGTGTCGGAGCATCCCACGACGGCCGAGGTCTTCGCCCTGATGAGCTGGCGTGACAAGCGACTTGCCGCGCTGTCGCAGGCGGGACTGGTCGAGAAGTTCGTCGATGCGCTGGTTTGGGTGATCTTCCCGGTTTTTCTGGTGTCCAGGGGCGCCAGCCTGACCGAGATGGGCTGGATCGTCGGCGCCTACGGTTTCGTCTGGGGCGGATCGCAGCTGTTCACCGGCCGCCTGTCGGACCATGTCGGGCGGTTCTGGCCAAACGTGCTGGGCATGTGGATCTGCGGCGCGGGGGTTCTGATGGTCCCTCTCGGCGACGGGGCTGCGTGGTGGTCCCTGTCGGCGGCGATCGCGGGCTTCGGCATGGCACTGCTTTATCCGAACCTCGGGGCCGCCGTTGCCGACATCACCCCGCCCGCATGGCGCGGCTCGGCCATCGGCATCTACCGCTTCTGGCGCGATCTTGGCTACGGGGTCGGCGCGCTCGGCCTCGGGCTGGTGGCGCACCTCACCGGCGCGATTGGAGCCGCCTTCTGGTTCGTGGCGTTGTCGATGTTTGCCTCCGGCGCGCTCCTGTTCTTCTGGAGTGAGGAAACCCATCCGCGCCTGAATCCCGCAGCTGAAGGAAATCCTGCATGAACCATCTGCTCATTCTGAACGACCCACCTTGCGGCACCGAGCGCAGTTTCAACGGTCTGCGCATGACTCATGCGCTTGCCAAGAACGACGCCCAGGCGAAGATTACCGTCTTTCTGATGGCCGACGCCGTGCTCTGCGCCAGCGACCTGCCTCACTGAAGGACCCAGGTTGAAATCGCCAGCGAAGCGGAATTCTGTAAGCGTTCGCGGGGGACCACGGACTGCTATCTTGACGGCGTGAAGTTCCACGGCAGCAGGTCGTCGATGCGGCTTTGCGGATGGCCGTTGGCAATCGCGGTCAGGGTTGCCTTGAGGTAGGCGAAGGGCTCGATGCCGTTGATTTTGCAGGTCTCGATCAGCGATGCGATGCGGCCCCAAGCGATGCCGCCTCCGTCGT